>JBCCWC010000255.1:0-19377 GCA_039194325.1 Myxococcota bacterium | reverse complement strand
GGAATCAAGCTCTCAACCAGCTAGCAATTCATTTTGAAGGACGACTGCCTGTCTAAAGGTGCGATATCTTCGTACACAAAAAATCTGACACACTCACGTGCAAGAGTTCTGCTATCCGCGATCCGTCGGCGTTCGATTCATCCCAGCTTTTCAGTTGCTGACAGCCGCGGGTGCTCGACCACCACCACCACCACACTCCCGCGCCCAACCTCTCCTTGCGCCGAAAGCCTTACCCCGAGCACCCGGGCCAGTCGTCGCACCACCCAAAGCCCGATCCCGCCTTCTCCGATCGGCTCGTCTCCCTCGCTGGTGATCCGCCCCGCCTGCCGTGCGGTCAGCCCGATGCCGGTGTCCCGCACCTCGATCTTCACGCCGTCGTCCACCGCGCTCAGCCGCACGACGACCTCTCCTTGCCGGGTGAACTTGCACGCGTTGTCGACCAGGTGATGCAGGAGCCGCCGTAGCATGCCGCGATCGGTCTGCACGGGCGGGATCTCGCTGTTCGACCCAACCTCCACCCGCACCGCCCGCTCGGGCACCTCGCCCACGTACGGCTCGATCACCTCCCGCACCAACGCCTCCACATCCACACGCCGCACGGAAGGCACGAGCGCCGCGTTCTCCGAGCCGAGCGCGGCCAGATCCAGCCGGCACCCGTCGATCGTCGCCGCGATCTTCCGCCCGCCGCCACGCTCACCCCCCGGCGGCAGCTCCCGCAGCGATCGCTGCGCCGCTTCGAGCACCGCGTGTGCTCGCCCGACCGCGTCGGTCCGCGCCTGCGCCACCGCCTCGGCCGCATCACGAGCCCGCTCGCTGTGGGTGCGCGCCTCCTTCTGGGCCGTGACGGTCTCGTGCACGTGGTCGGCGAGCCGTTGAATGCTCTGGGCGAGCATGCCCAGCTCGTCGCCCCGCGGCAGCAGCAGCGATCCCGCCCGCTGCCCGGCGGCCAGTCGCCGCGCCCCCTGGGTCAGGTCGACGACTTGTCGCGCGAACCGGCGGATGAGTAGCGCGATCACCAGCGCCACCCCCAGCGCTACGAGCCCCGCTCGCCAAAGCGCCGCCTGGGCGATCTCGGCCAGCGGACCCCGGAACTCGGCCGCGACCTCGCCCAGCAAGATGTACCCATAGGGCTCCTGATGCCCGGTGGTGACCGGCGCATAGCCGACCATCGTGGGCACGGCCGCGGCCCCGAACGCTGCGGGAAAACCATGCTCGGCGGCCCCGCTGCGGCGTTGCTGGAGCGAATTCCACAGCGAATCGAGGGCCAGGGGCTGCCGCACCCGGTCGAGGTAGTGCTCGCCTTGGGGGTTGCCGTAGCGCTGGGTCTGCTCGAACAAGGTGAAAAACCGCGCCAGCGAAGCCAGCGGGTGAAACTGCAAGCTGCTCGGATCGTCGACCCCGCGCAGCGCTCCGGTCCAGGCGTCGGACACGACGACCCCAAAGCGATCGACGAGCAGCGCGCTGCCCCCGGTCCGTGCCAGATCGGCCACCACTTCGTGGAGGGCCGCCGCGTCGACCTTGAGCACCACCACCCCGGCCACCGCCTCGTCCACCCGCACGGGCGCGGACACGAAGATCCCCGTCCCGGCGCTGGTCGCATTCTTGAGCACGTCGGTGACAAAGGGGGCCCGATCCCCCATCGCCGCCTGGAAGTACGGCCGATAGTCGTAGGGCCGCCCGATCATCGTGGGCTTGTACTCCCGCTCGCTGGTGGCCAAGCAGATCCCCCCCGGATCGAGCAGGTACACGTTGGCAAACCACGCGTTGGCCCGCCGCAGGCTGGTCAGCAGGGCGTAGATCTCGGGATGACGCCGATCCCACGCCCGCGCGGCCTCCCGCCTTTGCGCTTGGTCGGAGCTCGCGGTGCCCGAGCCGTCGCGCACGGCGGCCACGATCGTGGGGTTTTCGGCGACCAGCTCGGCATAGGCGCGCAACCGGCCCACGCGCTCCTCCAGCCGGCGAGCGGCGGCGGCGGCTCGCCGCTCCAGGCTCTGGGTCTCGCGCGAGTGCGAGTGCGACGCGACCTGCTGCTCATTGACCAACGCCACGAGCAGCAAGGGGATCACCGCCACGAGCAGCACGGTGGTCGCCAGCTTGAGCGACAGCGGCCAGTCACGAACGGGGAGCAGGCGCACGGCGAGCGGAAGGGTACCGTAGGTTCACCGGGCAGCCCGGGCTACCAATTGCACGACCCACGAACCGAGGTCGTAGCCGCAGCAGACTCGATCCCGCGCGACGAGGGCGGGGGAACGTGACACACTCGAGGGGTGGGGGCGATCGGGCGGACGATCGGGCGGTCGAGCGGGTGGACGATGGTGGCGTTGCTGGCCGTCAACGGCGGTAGCGCGTGTGTCCAGGTCGCGGCCTTCGACTGCGAGTCCGACGCGCAGTGCACCGACGGACTGCACGAAGGTTGGTGCGAGAGCACCGGCTTTTGCAGCTTCGCCTCGCGCGATTGCCCCTCGGGTCGCCGCTACGCCCCCCATGCCGGCGAGGACCTGGCCCGCACCTGTGTAGAGGAGCCGATCGAGGAGGGCTCGTCGCCATCCTCAGGAGATCCAACGGATCCCGATCTGCCCGCGATCTCCGGCGAGGGGTCCTCCGGGCAGAGCACCGGCATGGTCGACGATTCCACCACCGGTGCTTCGGAATCGTCCGAGGAATCGTCCGATCCCTCGCTGACCACCGGCCCCGTCGAGCCAACCACGGGTATGGGCGCGACGGACACGGGCGGCTCGGCCGATCCCGCGGTGTTCTTCGACGACTTCGACCGCCCCGACGAGCTTTTTCTGGGCAACGGCTGGGTCGAGAAGACGCCCACCGCCTTCCAGCTGGTCGACGGCCAGGTTGTGTTCGAATCGTTGGCCGACGGGTACGAGGACAACCTGTGGTACCGGGACGAGGCGGTGCTCGACGTGGAGGTCTGCGTCGACTTTGAGCTGCTGCAGGTCGACTCCGACAATCACCCGCAGGTCCACGCCCGGATCCAGGCCAAGGACATCGACCAACCCAGCCAGGTCACGTCGTATATCCTGTACACCGAGAGCACCACCCTGCGGCTGCGCCGAGACATCGGAGGATCGTCCTCCCGGCAGTGGACCGCGGAGCTAGCCAGCCCGCTGAACGCCAACACGTGGTACCAGCTATGCATGCGGGTCCAAGGGGTCGCGCCAGTCCAGCTCGAGGGCGATCTGATGGTCCTTGGCGAGGGCGGATGGCAGATCCACACCCAGGTGGTGGGGCAAGACGACGACGAGCTCCGCCTTGCCCAGCCCGGCGCCACGGGGGGCTCGGGGGCCGACGCCGATCAGGTGTCCAACCTCGTCTACGACAACTTCATGCGCACGATGCTGTAGTCACCGTCCTGGGCGGCATCACGGCGACCGCTCTTCTGTTATGGCTGCACGTAGAGGATCACCCCGGTGCTCACCACGTAGAGCACGATCGCGCTCATGAAGAGCGGGTCGCGGAGCATGCCGTCGGTGGGGCTCTCGGCGTCCTTGCGGCTGGTGGCCAAGTAGATGAAGCGCAGGATCGCCACGGCGGGCAAGGGCACGGTGTAGAGCAGGGCGGCGGTGCCGAAGGCCTCGATCGTCTGGGCGCTCTGAGTGTAGGCGGCGTAGGCGACGACCACCGACAAGGCCAACAGGTGGAGGATCCACTTGAGGCTACGCAGATCGTAGTGGGCCAGGGCGGCGCGCTGCTTGCGAGCGTCGGCGGCGGTGACCAGCTCGTGGGTGCGCTTACCAAACCCCAAGAATAGGGCCAGCAAGAAGGTGCAGCCGAGCAGCCACGGCGAGGCGACCACGTCGATCGCAAAGGCCCCGGCCAAGACGCGCAGGATGAAGAACAGCGCGATCAGCAAGACATCGAGGTAGGCGACCTTCTTGAGCCGCACGCTATAGGCGATGTTGAGCACGAAGTAGGTGCTCAGCACGGCCGCAAACCAAGGAGCGAGCCCAAGCGAAAGGCCCACCACGATGGGGACGGCCAGCATCAGGAACGTGCGGGCAACGCCCACGGGCAGAGCGCCGGACGCGATGGGGCGGTTTCGCTTCTTGGGGTGCGCCCGGTCGGCCTCGACGTCGACCAGGTCGTTGAGGACATAGACGCAGCCCGAGATCAGCGAAAATAGGGCCACGGCGGCGCCGGTGCGCAGCACGCTATCGGGGTGCAGCAAGCGAAGCGAGAAGAACAGCGGCACCGCGACGAAGGAGTTCTTCACCCACTGCTTGGGCCGCAGCGTTCGGATAAGGGCAAGGATCACGGTATGTCCCGAAACTATGGCACGGGGCGGCGGCATGTTCCATGATTCGCGCCCATGAGCGCGTCGGTGCAACGTTTGACCCCATGGTTGCTGGCGTTGGCGTTGGCGCTGCCGCTCGGTGCGGCCGCCGAAGCCGCCGGGGCGAGCCCGGCCCCCCACCGATCCCTCGGGTCGCAGTCCGATCCCGATCCCGATCCAGGAGCGACGGCGTCGAACAAGGCGCGTGGGCCGGGGCGCTGGGTCCGAGAGCTGACCCGGCGCAAGGACGTGCTCGCCAAGCACCGCGGGCGCTCGCCCGAGGCCGTGCTGGCCCTGCTGGGGCTATTACCCCAACTACAAGGGGAGCTGCCCCCGGGCGATCTCGAGGCGTTCGTGGACCAGGTCGCGGGTGACCGCACGCGGCACCCCCTGGTCCGCAGCTACGCGGGCTACCTGCGGGCCCGCCTCTATGAAGATCAGGGCCGGCTGGCGGCGGCACAAGATCGCCTGTTGGCCGAGGGCTACCTGGTGGCGTGGCAGATCGCCGGGCCCTTCGACAATGCGGGGCGCAAGGGCGAGACCCAGGCCTACGCGCCACAGACCGAGCCCTTCTCGGCGGGCCAGGTGATGGAGGGCAAGCTGCCCGGCGAGCCGCTTTCGTGGCGCCATTACGACTACGAGGGGATCCCGCGAGGGGGCTATGTCTCGTTCGACGATCTGCTGCGCCCCAACGAAGAGGTCACCGGCTACGCGACGTGCTGGGTGCACGTGGATGCGGACACTCGGGCCACGCTGCACCTGGGGACGGGCGGGCCGTACCAGGCGTGGGTAGGGCGCAGCGAGGTCGGGCACGGGGATGCCTATCGTGCCCCGCATCCGCTGCAAGACGCCCATCCGGTGGAGCTGAGCCGCGGCTGGAACCGGGTGCTCGTCAAGACGAGCGCCCAGTCGGGGATGTGGGGCTTCTACGCCCGGCTGTCGACACGCACGGGGGCGCCTATCGAGGGGCTGAAGACCACGCCCGAGCCGCCGTCGGGCGGGCCGATGGCTCCGCCCGTCGCGAGCACGGCCACCTCGCCCACGACCCACGCCTATACACTCTCGCTAGGGGGCCTGCTCGTGCGCCGCTCCCGGGGCGCTCGCGACTCGCAGGCCCGTCGTCCTGGCTCGGGGGCTACCGGCCTCGCCGTGGTGGAGCTCCACCGCTGGATCCACCCTTTTGATCGCGACGATCGATCGGGGGTGGAGCTGGCCCGACGGGTCGATGCCCAGGTCAAGTCCTCGCGCTCGGGGTGGCTGCTGTCGGTGATCGATCGCGACGCAAACACCAGCCGCCGCGCGCTCGAAGACGCGATAGCACGGGCCCGCACCGAGGGCCCGGTCTCGGCGCCCCTTCGGGCCCAGATGCTGCTGGAGCTGGCGTGGCGTGATCGCTCGCTGGGCCTCGAGCGACAGTATCGGGCCGAGGTCGATCAAGCCCAGGCGATCGCCCCCGACGATCCTCTGATCGCGCTGGCGGTGATCGACCGGATCTCTGACGACGGCTACCAGTGGCTGGCGGTACAGCAGCTGCGGGCGCTGATCGAGCGCTTTGACACTTCCACGACCCTGCGTCGCGATCTGGCGGCCCGGCTGCGCGGGCAGGGGCGCACCGAGGAGGCGCTCGAGACCCTGGCCGCGTTGGCGCGTGACCGGGGCACGGCGGAGGGGCTGGCCTCGGCCCGGATCGAGGCCCTGCTGGAGCTAGGGCGGCCCGACGACGCGGCCCAGGTGGCCCGCGCGTCGGCGGCCGCGACCCCGGGGGTGCCCGAGGTCCACGCACGACTGGCCGACGTAGAGCTGGCCCGCGGGGACGTGGCCGCGGCCCGCACCGCGCTGGGGCAAGCGATTGCGCTGGCCCCCCAAGAAGCGGAGCTGCACGTGGCCATGGGCTCGCTGCTGCTGCGCTCGGGCAGCAAGGCGGCGGCGGTGGCCAGCTTCGAGCGCTCGCTCTCGCTTCGGCCCCAGCAACCCGAGGTCCGCGACCTGCTGGCCAGCCTCGACGACGCTCGGGCCGACGATCTGCTGGCCCGCTACGGGGTCGAGCTGGCCAAGCTGGGGGCCCTGCCCACGCCCGAGTCGTGGAAGGGCAAGGACGCGGGGATCCTGCACCACCGGGTGGTCGTGCGGGTGCTGCCCAACGGGCTGACCGAGCGGCTCGATCACCGCGTGATCCGGGTGCTCGACGACCGAGGGATCCGCAGCCAGGCCGCCCAGGGCATGGGCTTCGACCCCGCCGAGAGCACGGTGGAGGTGCGGCGGGCCCGGGTGCACCGGGCCGACGGTACGATCGAAGATCTGGGGGATACCCGGATCTACGCCCTGGCCTCGGCCGGCTACCGCATGTACTACGACCAGCGGCAGGTCCAGGTGCAGTTCCCTGGCCTGCGGGTGGGCGACACCCTGGAGGTGGCGTTCTTGCGACGCGACGTGGCCGCCCGCAACATGTTCGACGAGTATTTTGGCGATCTGATGCCGCTGCAGGGCAGCGAGCCCCGGCGCCACGTGGAGTACGTGCTCGAGGCTCCCAGCGACAAGCCGCTCTACTTCAATCGCAAGGTCGAGCGCACGCCCAGCAAGGACGGCGAGACCACCACCTACCGCCGGGTCGAAAAGAACGTGCCGGGGATCAAGCCCGAGGGGGCCATGCCCGGCTGGACCGAGGTGGCCAAGTACCTCCACGTGTCCACCTACCGCAGCTGGGACGAGGTGGGGCGCTGGTACTGGAACCTCGTGCGCGAGCAGCTGGTGGTCGACGACCGGATCCGCGAGGGGGTCGCCCAGGCGGTGGCCAGCCTGCCCCCGGGGGCCGAGGCGCGGGCCAAGGTCGATGCGATCTACGAGCACGTGGTCCGCAACACCCGCTATGTGGGGCTGGAGTTCGGGATCCACGGCTACAAGCCCTATCGCACCACCGACATCTACAGCCGGCGCTTCGGCGACTGCAAGGACAAGGCCAGCCTGCTCAAGGTCATGCTGGCCGAGGTGGGGATCGACAGCCACCTGGTGCTGGTCCGCACCCGCGATCAGGGCACCCTGCCGGGCAAGCCGGCCAGCCTCGCGGCGTTCAACCACGCGATCACCTACGTGCCTTCGCTGGATCTGTTCTTGGACGGCACCGCGGAGTGGTCGGGGCCCGGTGAGCTGCCCGGCAACGACCAAGGGGCCACGGTCCTGGTGATCGAAGACGGCAAGGGCGCCAGCTTCCGCACGATTCCCATGAGCACCGCGGCCGACAACGGGCGCCGCACCGAGCAGCGGATCACCCTGCGACCGGACGGGACGGCCTCGATCGCGCATCAGGTGTCGGTGTGGGGCGGGGGCGCGTCGTCGGTGCGCTATCGCTTCCAGTCCCCCGAACAACGCAAGGAGCGGCTGACCTCGGCGTTCGGCGATCTATTCCCGGGGGTCGAGGTGCGAGACATCGAGGCTCCTGGGCTTTCGGACATCCTAACGCCGGCCAAGCTACGCGCCACCCTGCGCGTGCCTACGTGGGCCACCCGCGAGGGGGAGGGCCTGCGCTTCATGGTGCTGGGCCGAGACTCCCGCCTGGCCCGGGCGATGACGAGCACCGACGAGCGCGAGCACGATCTGGTGCTCGATCTGCCGTCGACCGAGGCCTACCAGGTGCAGTACGTGCTGCCCCCGGGGCATCGCTTCTCGCGGATGCCCACGGGCAAGACGATCGAGACCCCGGTGGGGCGCTTCTCGCTGGAAGTCGACGCCCGAGACGACGGGGCCGAGGTCCGCAGCCGCTTGGAGCTGACCAAGCCCCGGATCACCCCGGCCGAGTATGGCGCCTTCCGCCAGTTCCTCCGCCAAGTCGATGCCAGCCTCGAGCAGAGCTTCGAGGTCACCCCGGAGCGATGATGATGGGTCGTTGGAGTCTCAGCATTCGACCGCCGATCGGGCTACCGATCGGTCTGCCGATCGGGTTGCGGCGCGGGCTGCAGCTCGGGCTGTTGGTGGTACTGCTCGTGTCGGCGTGCCGCGGTGCAACCCCGCGCCCCCCGCTCGATCCCCAAGATCCCGCCGCCACCGCGCAACGCCTGGCGGCCTACCTACGCGAGCATCCCGACGACGTCGCGGCCCGCCGCGATCTGGCCCACGTGCAGTGGCTGCACCTGGGCGACACCCAAGCGGCCCTGCCCGCGCTCGACGATCTGGCCGACGCCGGCGATCCGGTGGCCCGTGCCTCGCGGATGATCATCGCCGACACCCGCGACGAGCCCCAGCGGCTCCAGGCGCTGGCCCTGGCGGCGATCGTCGATGCGGCCCACGCCGCGCCGGACGACCCGAAGCGGCGGCTGCACCGGGCGCTGGCCGAACACGCGGCCCGCCTGCTCGGCGACCGCCACGGCGATCTGGAGGGCGACGACCGCCGCTTCGTCGAGCGCTACCCCACGCTCGGGATCGAGTCGCTGCCCTTTGCGGTGGCCCAGCCGCTGCTGAGCCTGCGGGCGGCGATCGCCCGCAGACACGGGGAGCCCTACCGCCCGTTCTATACGAGCCAGGGCTGCGTGCAGCAGTGGTCCGTGGGGCCGATGGAGGGCAGCCGCGGCGCGTTGGAGCTCGAGCACGTCACGCCCGGTGCATTCTCAGCCGATCCAAAGGCCGAGGCGATCCCGCTGGCGTGCGTGGTCCGGCTGTGGAACCCCTCGCCCTCGCCCGGGATCCGACGGGCGGTCACGCACCTGTCGGTCCCTGGCGAGCGGGCGGGCGGCGACGAGTCGGTGCTGCTCGATCTGGGGGCGGGCGAGCCCTCGCGCTTCTATCTCGACGACACCTTGATCCACCGGACCGATCGGATCGATCGCTATGCGGCCAGCCGGGTGTTGCTGCGGCTCTCGCTGGCCCCGGGATGGCATCGCCTGGAGGTGCACACCACGATCCCGGCCGAGCGCTCGTGGATCCTCACCCGCGCCCTGACCGACGATGGCACGCCGCTCTCGGTACAGGGGGAGGCACCCAACAAAGGAGCGGAGGCGATGGCCGAGCCCTTCACCGGTCGACCCCGGCGGATCCGCGGACCGTGGCCCGACGCGGTGCCGGGGATCGAGGGGCCTATCTACGCGCCGCTGCGGGACTACCTGGCGGTCGAGGACGCGCTGGCCGACGGGGACAGCGATCGCGCCGAGCATCGGGTCGCGGCCCTGCACCGGGCCGAGCGCTTCGGGCCCGGTCACTTCATCCGGGCCCGCTTCGAACGGGCCGATCCTTCACGGGGTCGCACGGTGTCGATGTCGCGCGAGGTGGAGGCGCTCGAGCAAGCGCTCGAGCTCGACCCCGCGCTCGACCGCGCCCGCCTGCGCTTGCTCGAGATCCAGCGCGACCGCGGCGAGCAGGCGCAGGTGGAGCAGGCGCTGCAGTCGCTGCCCGAGGGGCGGCTTGCGGGGATCGACGGCCAGTTGCTGCGGTTCTCCGTGTTCCTGGCCCAGGGCAACGAATACCGGGCCGAGCAGGCCCTCGAGCGAGCGGCCACGACCAGCCCCCAAAGCTGCAAGGTGCTGATGGCCCAGCGCACCCTGGCGCGCGAGCGGGCCGACGTGCGCCGCGAAGACGAGATCGCCCACGATCTGCGCGTGTGTGCGGGCAGCCTGTCCGTGCGCGCGCGGCTGGCCGAGGCGCGCGGGCGCTGGGACGACGCCCAGGCGCTGTGGTCCGAGGTGCTCGCGCGCACGCCCGACGATCTGCGGGCCCACGAAAACCTCGCCCGGGTGCAGGCGCTGCGCGGGCAGCTGCCCCGGGCCCGCGAGCACCTGCGGACCTCGCTGCGCTTCAACCCCTTTCGGGTGGGCAGCCACCTGGCGCTGGCCGATCTTGCCGCGACCGAGGGCGACCGCTCGGCGGCGCAGCGGGAGCTGCGGGCGGCGCTGACCCAGATGCCCCAGAGCAACGCGCTATGGCGATCGGCAGCGTCGATGGGCGTGCCCGACGATCTGATGCGCTGGCGGATCGACGGCGCGCAGGCCCTAAGCCGCTACCGGGCCTCGGGAGCCACCTACGAGGGGGTGGGGGAGGTGCTGGTGCTCGATCGCTCGGTGGCCCGCGTCTACGAGAACGGCGGCCAGCGGCAGATCGTGCACATCATGGCCGAGCTGCTGAGCAAGGAAGCCCTCGATCAGTACGGTGAGCTGGGGATCCCCGAGGAGGCCGAGCTGCTCACCCTGCGGACGATCAAGCCCGACGGGCGCATGCTCGAGCCCGAGATCGTGCCGGGCAAGGACGGGGTGAGCCTGCGCCACCTCGAGCTGGGCGACGTGGTGGAGTACGAGTACGTGATCGAGCGCGGTCCCGCGGGGGCGGTGCCCGGCTATGTCGACGTGTCCACCTTTCGCTTCCAGTCGGCCGACGTGCCCTACCACCGCTCGGAGCTGCTGGTGGTGCACCCCGAGGCGGTGGCGCTGCGCTTCGACATCCGCAACAACCCGCCGGAGGATCGAACGAGCACGGTGGAGGTGGACGGGCGCACGCTGACCGTGCACCACTTCGTGGCGCAGGAGGTCCCGCGGCTGGGGGTCGAGCCCGGCATGCGCAGCTGGCTCGACGAGCTGCCCAGCGTGCACGTGTACTCGGCGCTCGACCTGCCGCTCTACCTCGACGGGCTGGCCGCGCAGATCCGCGACAGCCAGCGCCGCAACCCCCAGCTGCGGCGCCTGACCGCACGCCTGACCCGAGGCCAGGCCACCGAGCGTGACCGGTTACGGGCACTGTGGACCTGGGTGGTCGAGAACGTCGAGGACGCCGGCGATCTGAGCGTGCCCGCCTCCGCCACCCTGGCCGGGCGCACCGGCAGCCGCTTGATGCTGTTGCGGGCGATGCTGCGTGAGGCGGGGCTTTCGGCCGAGCTGTGGCTGGCCCGCGACGGCTACGGGCCGCGCCCGCTGCCCGACGGCCACCCGCTGGTCGAGACCTACGAGACGGCCATGCTCGCGGTCGATCTGCCCGACGCCGACGAGCCCCTGATGGTGATGACCGCCTCCAAGGTCATGCCGCTGGGCTACCTGGCCCCGGGATACCGCAAGACCGACGGGCTGCGGGTGCAGCTCGAGCCGCACGACCGCCCCTCGGGCCCGGTGACGCTCCCCGACATCGCGCCGGGGCTCTCGGATCTGCGCCGCTGGGATCTCGAGTGCACGCTCGACGCCGCGGGGGTGGGCACCGTGCGGGGCACGATTACCCTCCAGGGCATGGAGGCAGTGATGTGGCGCCAAGCCCTGCGTCAGATCGACCGCGACCGGATCGAGGAGGTGTTCCAGCAGGCCGAGCTCGGCTGGCTGCCGGGGGCGTCGCTGACCGAGCTGACCCTCGAAGACGAGGACGCGATCGACCGGCCTTTGGTGCTGCGCTTTGCCGCCCGCTCGTCGGGGATGGGGGTAACCCAGGACGGCACACTCACCCTGCGCGCCGCTCCGTTGCCTCTCAATCCGGGGGCCCCCTTCGCCGCACTACCGCGGCGCACCACCGGCCTGGTGGTGCCCTATGCGCCGCAGCTGGACGCCACCGTGCGCTATCGCTTCTCTGGGGCCCGGGTGGCCTCGGCGCCCTCACCCCGCACGATCGAACACGACGCCGGGCGTTGGACCAGCGAGATCACCGGCGCGCCGGGCGATACGGCACTGACCGTCCGGATCCGCTCGTCCCTGCGCACCGGTGTCGTACCCCCCGACCGCTACGGGGCACTCGCGTCGTTCGTGCGCCAAGTGGATGGAGCCACCCAGGACGTACTGCGGGTCCGTTGAACCCGAATCGGTACACCTGCTCCGCACAATTGGCGCCCTCGGCACGATTGCCGCCCTCAGCCGGAGGGAAAATGACGTACGATCGCCCCACGTGAGCCGGCCTGAGGACATCCTACGCATGCTTGGGCTCGTGCTGTTGCCACTGGCCTGCTCCTACGACAACCCGGCGTACGAGGCGGGGCAGGGCGAGTCTGGGCCGACGGGCACGGGCACGGGCACGGGCATGAACGGGGCCGGGCCCGGGGCCGGACCGGGGGGCGGACCGGGGGCGGGACCGGACTCGAACGGCACCCTCGAGTCGACGACAGAGTCGGAGACCACGCAGACCACGGAGACCACCGGGCCCGAGATCATGTGCGGCAACGGGGTGGTCGAGCCTGGCGAGCTGTGCCTGGAGTACGAAGACTTCGAGGCCATACTCGCGACTCCCTTCTTGGTCGCCACCGCCCGGATTGACCCAAACGATTACTACGACGTTGTGGTGGCCCATGTGGGCAGCGACACCGTGTGGTACCCCGGGGGGCCTGACGGGCTCATCACGAATACCATCTTTGCTCTGGGGACGAGCGGGGTGGAACCCCGGGACATGGCGCTCGGCGACATCAACGGAAGGGGGGATCCAGACTATGCGCTGGCGGTGGGCTCCAACTTCGACGGGATCCTCCTCGACGTCGACACCGAAAACCCCTTGCTGCTCGATCCGCCGGGCCCAGAGGGCAACTTCCCCACTCGCGTGGCCCTGGGCGATGTGATGGGAGATGACGGGCTCGCGGATCTCCTGGCGGTGACCATCGGCGATGAGGATCGACTGCTGGCGTATCCGTTGGGTCCTCAGGGTCCGACCGGTTCACTGCCGACGTTCGATGAAGAGATCTGTAATGAGCCTCTGGGCGTCGAGTTTGCGGATGTCGACGACAACGGACGGGACGACGCCTTGGTGGTGTGTCGAGGGTCCGACGAGCTGGTCGTGGTTTACAGCACTCCCGGAGGAGGACTCTCCCATTCCGCGATCGATCACTTTTCGACGGAAGGAGGGGCTCCGGAGTCCCTCGCGATCGCCGATCTCGACGATGATGGTGACCTCGATGTCGTCGTGACCCTCCAGGACTCCGGTGAGATCCTGGCGCTCATCAACGAGGATGACTCCGACGATTTCGACACGCCGTTCCCGCCGGTCCCGGTAGGCGAGGGGCCCACGGATCTAGCGATCGCCGACTTCAATCTCGACGAGGTGCCCGATGTGGTCGTTGCGGTGCAAGGGGACGGCCAACCCCAGCTGGTCGTCCTCGTCCAAGACGGGGATGGGGACGGGAACGGGTTCGTGCTCAACCACTTCCCGCTACCGGGCCCGGCCTGGTCGGTGGCCGCCGGGGACATCAACGGCGACACGATGCCGGACGTGGTTACCGCGCTCCCCGCGCCGCCGCTCTCTGCCATGGCCATGCTGCTGTCGCACCCGTAGCGCGAGCCCGAAGCGTCAGCGCTTGGGTGGTGGCCGCAGCGTCACGCCCACGGTGACCGCGTCACGGTGCTCTCGCAGTCGCAGCGCGTAGCCCTCTTGCTCGATGCACTCGAGGGTGGCCTGCGCCCCGGAGGCCGGCAGGCGTTGGGGCTTTTGGATCGTGGCCTTGCGTAGGCGACCCTGCTCGAACCGCAGCTGTAAAGACACCTGGGAGGGCGCCGCCTTGGCGCCCATCTCGGGCAGGCACACCGCCAGATCCTCGGCAAAGGCATCGAGGCGCTTTTGGTCGTGGTCTTTGAGCGGGTAGGGCTGCGAGAGCTCCACGGCGGGGTTGGCCCACGAGAGTCCCGTGCGCCGCTCGAGCCAGTCGTCGCCGCTGCGGCCCTCGCCGGGGCGGGCACCATCGGTCATCCAGCCCACCGCGGCAAAGGGGCGATCGGGACCGCCGTGCAGGGCGGCGAGCAGCTCGAGCAATTGCTGGAGCTGGACGTCGGATCCCAGGCTCACCACCACCCCGCGCTCGCGTGGATAGGCGCGGGCGACCTGCCGCACCAGGCCGGTCAACGCTCGGGGCCCGGCGGGGCGGGCGGAGAGCCAGCGACCGTCCACGGCCACCCGGGGGCCGCGCCCGTCCAGATGCACGTGCACCCGGGCCTGCTGCCAGGCGCGGTCGCCCGGCCGGGTTCCCGTGGAGGAGGTGACGTAAAGCGGCAGGGCCACCACCACCTCGCCGGTCGCGGGGGCGATCCGAGGCTCGCGCACTGCCAGCTCCAGGCGCTCGACCCGAGCGCGACCGATCGCCCGCAGCACCGTACGCAGCTCGGGCGCGGGCAGGGTGGGCTCGGCGACCAGCAGCACGGTGCCGCGACCGTCCTGGGCCAGGGCGTTGTCGACCGCTCGCGACAGCTCGAGGATCTCGGCGTCCAGCGCCACCGTGCGGGCGTGGCCGCGGCCCGCGTCGACCGTGAGCTGCCCCCGCTGCACCCGCACCACCGGCGCGAGGCTCTCGGGACGCCCGGTCCCCGCGGGCAGCGACTGCAGCGGCCAGTCCTCGCGGCGTACTGCGGGCAAGGCGGTGCGCACGGTGTCGTGCAGGCCCTCGTCGTCGCCCGCACGCTGCTCGATGATGGGGGCCCAGCGGGGGATCTGGGCCAAGGAGCCGCGCTGCACCTCGAGGATCGACCACAACTGCTCGACGCTCGGCCAGGCAGGGCGCGCGTGGGGAGCGACGTCGGCCAGCAGATCCTCCACCGAGTCGCGCTCGGCATAGAGGGCCTGCACCGCGACCTCCAGCCGGTGGTCGGGGGGCACCTGGGCGGCCCCGGCCAGGGTGCCCCGCACGTGGTCGTAGATCCGCCAGCGCGCGTTGTCTTGCAGCCGCTCGTGCCCTTGCGCGGCCAGGGTGCGATAGACCAGGGTGCGGATCGACAGATCCTCGGCCGAGCCCGGGGTCTGTAGATCGGTGGAGAGCAGCATGATGAGATCGGCCGCGAACGAGGCGATCGCCTCGTCGCCCTCGCGCCGGGCCTGCTCTTCGAGAGCCATGGCCTCCTGGAGCAGGCGCTGGGTGGCGTCGCGGCTGGCCTGCTCGCCCACTCCGCTGGGGTGCCCGCCCAGCGCGCTCCATAGGGTCTCGCGGGCGTCCTCGTCTTGGGAAAAGCGCGCCGCGTCGTAGAGATCGAGCAGCCGATCCAGGCGGACCTGGCGGGCTCGACGATCGCCCCGGGCCAGCGCGGCCAATCGTTCGGCCTCCTGCGGTGGCGAGCCCAGCAGCGGAGCGTCGACCCAGGCCGCCGGCGGCCCGGTTGGGGGGGGGGTCGAGGAGGTGGCGGGCCGAGCGCAGCCCGCCAGGGTCAGGCCCAGGGCCAGTCCCAGGCCCATCCCCTGCCGCAAGGAGAGGTTCCGTCCGTGCTCGAGGCGGGGCTCGGGCCGATGGTGGGGCTGGGGCTCGGGCCGATGGTGGGGCTGGGGCTCGGGCCGATGGTGGGGCTGGGGCTCGGGCCGGGGATCGGGACGCAGAATCCGGAGCAATCGCCGCATCCTGAGCACCGACAACCCGTGGGGCCCCGGGTTCCCCGGGAGGGCAGGGCGCGGCGGTGGAGGCCGCAGGAACCCGGGCAGGGCCCGACGGCTCGGCATTGGATCCGGCATCGTTGCGCGATCGCATAGCATACGCCTGCCCCATGGAGCGCGCGCCCACGATAGCTGCGCAACCGCGAGCGTGCGGCGCCATCCCGTGCGCTCGTCACCGACGCTCGCGCGCTCGCCGAGCACACGGGGCATGGACAGGAGCCTGGGGATCGGCGGCCGCGGTCGTGCTGACGCTTGCGCTCGGCGGATCCTCGGCCCGCGCCGCCGAGATCCGCACCGTGGCCCGCACGATCGGCGAGGGCTACATGGTGCGGTTGCCCGGGCCCGAGGGGGCGCTGGTCAGCCGCCGCCGCGTGGTGCAGTACGTCAACCTCGGCGTGTTCGAGCTGCTGCCGCCCAAGGAGGCCGGCCAGATCCGACGCGACCCCAAGGATGGCCAGCTGCGGGTGGCCACCTCGCTGCGCCTGCGCCACGACTTTGGCACCTACCAGACCCGGGCCAGCGGGGCCGCGGCGCCGTTGTTGGAATCGATCGACGGTCGGCAGATCGATCTGCTCTATGGCTACCTCGAGGGGCGCAACCTGGGGGGATGGGTCGACCTTCGCGCGGGGCGACAATTCGAGATGTCGGGCCTGGACTTCTACGCCTTCGACGGAGGCTGGCTGAAGGTCCGCACCCCGGCCCACCTCGCGGTGGAAGCCTTCGGGGGCTTTTCGGTCGACGGATCGGCCGTGTTCGGCTTTCCCACCTTCGAGCTCGACGGCACCAACGACACCGGGGCCGACCGGGTCAGCTCGCCGATGGTCGGGGCCGCGGTGTCGATGGCCGACGTCAAATTCATGGACGCGCGCATGGCCTACCGGCGCACGTGGACCCCCGAGTCGTTCGGCGAGGACAGGGTCGACAGCGACGGCACCCTGGGCCTGAGCCCGGGGATCGACCAGGAGCTGTGGAGCGGCACCGTGGCCCTCCGCCTGCGCGATGGCACCGTGTCGCCCTATGGGGCCGTTCGCTACAACTTGGGCACCGACAGGCTCGACGACGTCAACGCGGGGATCTTCTGGGTGCTGACCGAGCTGCACTCGGTGCGGGCGCAGTACCTGCGCACGATCCCCGCGTTCGATCTGGACTCGATCTTCAACGTATTTTCGATCACCCCCTTCGAAGACGTGCGGCTGGTCTACGAGGTGAAGCCGGGGCCGCGGTGGCGGCTCAACGCGCGCTTCCAGGGGCGGTTCTTTCGCGACGAGACGACCGCCGCGCTGGGCACCGAGCCCGTGCAGGCGCGGCGCTTCGGCGGCGGCGGCGGGGCGAGTGCGGCCTACCGGCGCCGGCGCTTCGCGATGCGGGCGGACGCGTTCGGCCTGGGCGGCGAAGGCGGCCTGCGGGTGGGGGGCAGCATCGATACACGCACCCACGTGTTCTACGACCGGATCGCGCTGGACGGTCGTGGCTACGTGCTCTACTACGGCGACGAGATCGTGCCGGAGCGCAGCGGGTACAGCGTGGCGCTTCAGGTGGGCACGAACTTCCACCTGGGGCACGGGATCTACTTCAACGTGGTCGCCGAGGAGATGTTCACCCCGTTCTTGCGCGGCGCGTTTCGTACGTTCGGGATCCTCAGCATGGACTGGGCGCTGCGCGGAGGGCCACGATGATCGCCAAAGCACGCCGCGGGTGGCTGCCGAGGCTGCCATGGGAGCTGGCCTTGGGCCTGCTGTTCGGGCTTTTGTTCGTGGGAGGGCTGTGCGTGGAGTCGGTGGCTCGCGGGGCGCCCCGTCGGCTGTCGCCCAGCCGCACCGCGGTGACCGGCGACGGCGCCAAGGCGCGGGCCCGCGCCAACGTGCCCACCACTGTGGGGGTGATGCATGGCCCGGTACGTCGCGGCTCGGCGGTCTATCCCGAGCAGGAGATCCCGATCCGCTTCAATCACGGGCAGCATCTTGCGCTGGGGCTCGATTGCCAAAAGTGCCACACCAAGATCGCGGGTAGTCGCCGCTCCCGCGACTTCAACTTCCCGACCGGGGCCGGCTGCGACGAGTGCCACGGGGCCCAGCACCCGCGCCCGCGGGGGGAGCCGGCCCGCTGCGGGGTGTGCCATACCGAGGTGGACGAGGGGGGGCGGGTCACCGCGGGTCTTCGGGCTCCGCGGCCGCAGCTCAACTTCAATCACCAGCTGCACGCCAAGCTCGGCAGCACCTGCGAAGATTGCCACGGCGACATGAGCAAGGTGCGGCTGGCCACCACGCTGCAGTTGCCCCGCGAGGCCGACTGCCTCACGTGTCACGATGGATTTCAGGCCACCGAGCGCTGCGGCGCGTGTCATCCAACCGAGCGCTCGGGGCGGCTGGCGACGCGGGCGCAGGACGATCGGGTCTTGCCGGCGCTCATCCCCACCGGGCGCAGCGGGTGGGGGGCTGCGCACGATCTGGCCTTTGTGGAGGATCATGCCGGGATCTCCAAGGCCAACCCGCGGCTGTGCGAGGCCTGCCACGACGAGACTTTTTGTACCGATTGCCACGCCGGTCCGATCCGGCCGCTGCGGATCCACGCCGGTGACTACCTGACGATCCACGCGCTCGATGCTCGCGCGCGCACCCAGGATTGCCAGGCCTGCCACCGCACGCAGACCTTCTGCCAGGGCTGTCACGAGCGCGTGGGCTTTGGGAGTCAGCGAGCCGACGGCGACTTCGGGGTGGGCGGGGGTCTGCGCTTTCACCCCGACGGCTGGTCGGGACCCCCCGGCATGCCGCAGACGCATGCCCACGCCGCGCAGCGCAACATCGGGGCGTGTGCCAGCTGCCACTCCGAGGACAGCTGCCTGGCCTGCCACGCCACCACCAACGTGGCCACGCCCGGCCTGGGGGTCAGCCCGCACGGCCCCGGCTTTGGGCAGTCGGCGCGCTGTCTGGCGCTGTCCAGCCGTAATCGTCGGGCGTGCCTCAAGTGCCACGCGCCCGTCGATCCGCATCTCGAGTGCCGGTGAGCGGCGACCGTGTACTTGAGCGTTGAGTTCGGACCACACGACCTTCGGCGTCTCTGAGGTCACGGACGTAGTCCCCCTCTACATGGCATGATGCGTCGCTAGCCACGCCTCGATCTCGGCGAGGTCGACCTTGGATTCCCCGGGGCCTTCGGTAGCTGTCAATGCATCCCGGGCTTGCTCGACCAGCGCGCAGGCGCGAGCACGTTCGCTCCGCTCGCTCCACAGGGCCTGGGCGAGCGCGAAGCGGGCTTCGGCGAGAAGTTGAGGGGCCACCGTGCCCACTTTTCGAATCAACACGGCGCGCTCGGCATACGCCCGGGCGGTCTCGGGATCGCCCGTCTTCAGTGCTACCGTAGCCAACCCTACCAAGGGGTAGGCCATATCGGGATGGTCAGCATCCAGCGCCTTTTCATATATCGCCAATGCCCGCTGGTGATAAATCTGGGCGCTCTCCATATCCCCTTGGTCAGCAAACACACTGCCCAGGCTGTTCAGGTTGCTGGCCACATCGGGGTGGTCGACGCCCAACGCCTTCTGGAACATCGCCAGGGACCGCTGGAGGTGAAGCTTGGCGTTGTCGTAGTCCCCGAGATTAGCAAACACAATGCCCAGGTTGCCAAGGCTACTGGCGACAGATGCATGGTCGGGTCCATGCGCTCTCTGGAACATCGCCAGGGCTTGTTGGTGGTGACGCTTGGCGTTCTCGTAATCTCCCAGGCTATCGAACACAATGCCCAGATTATCCAGTATGGCGGCGACATTGGGATGTTCGATACCCAGCGCCTTCTCTTGTATCGCCAGGGCCCGCTGG
>JBCCWC010000254.1:0-19463 GCA_039194325.1 Myxococcota bacterium | reverse complement strand
TGCTCGACGAGATCGTCGCCTTTTTGACCGTGTTTGCCTCATTGCGCGACGGCTTCATCGCGCGGGCGGGGCGGGTGGGGGAGATCCTGCGGGCCAAAGACTCGGCCTTCGTGTTGGTCAGCTCGGCCAGCCCGTCGAGCACCGACGATGCGGCCTGGCTGCGCGACGATCTGCTCCGCCGCAAGGTGCCGGTGCACGCGGTGGTGTTCAACCAGAGCTTCGTTCCGGTGCAGCCGCAGGCGCCCCACGTGCTGCGCATGGAGCTGCCCGACGCCGACGTGGAGGCTCGGGTGGCCGCGCTGACGCCCGCCCTGTCTCCCGCCGGGGAGCACCAGGCCGTCGCCCGACGCATGCGAGCGTTGCGGCAGGAGGCGGCGGCCGAGAACGGGCGGTGTCAGCGGATCGTCGACGGGCTGGTCGCCGAGCTGCCCGACGGATGCCATCGGGTTCGGGTTCCCCGGCTGTCACAGGAAGTTCGCGATCTGCCGGGGCTGGCCCGGCTGGCCGATCTGCTGCTGGCGGGGGCGCGAGGGTAGTCGCACGCGCGCGTCCAACCGGATCTCAGGACCGGTGGGTCTGGAGCCAGCGAACCGCTTGGTCTCGGAATTGCTGTCGTCCTGCGCCCGACTCGACGTAGCCGTCGGGTGCTTGCTCGTCCAGCGCATGGGCACGGGGGCGCTCGGAGGGGTCTATTCGCCGTGATCGGCCTTGTCGTCCTAGATTGCGCCGACTGAGATTGGGGTGAAAGATCGGTCGGGGCGAGCAACGGTTACTCGGGGTTTCCCGAGAGTTACGCCACCCAAACCCGTTGGGTTGGAGCACCTGTAAACCACGATATATGGGGAGCGAAAGAAGCCGACACACTAGGCGAGCGGGCGCCCATCCACATTTAGGCCAATATGCGCAATATGCGTGCCCCAGCCGATCAGTCCCCCATGGCGTGAGGACTCCGCCCGCATGGGCATGTCCGAAGCTCGGCCTGCGAGACCACTCTGGGGCGGTCCGTTTGTCCAGCTCATCCTGCGCATTGTGAGAGGTACGCTGCTTCCACACACCAAACCCCCACGAGGGTCAACCTGCCGAGGAGCAAGACGGACCCAGTTGCGGCCACCGCCCCTCGTGCGAATCGTCCACCGTCGAACCTCCGCGTCTTGGGTAAGACATTCGGGAAAGTCCTGCATGCACAGGGCGCGGGTCCCTTCGGCCGATCCGAGGTTCCTGGTGGTGGGGATCAGGCCAAGCATCCTCAGCCCACCAGTTCTAGCAGCCGCGACGCCAGTTCAGATCAGCTTGGCACCGCCCGGAGGGCGACCTGCGACGTATGAAACGGGGTGGTAGGCTGGGGCTGTCGGTCCTGAGGTCGGTTTGTTCGGCTCGTCAGATCAGAAGAATCTGTGGGTCGATTATGGCTCAAGAAGGCGGCCACGCCCTCCTAAGTGCTTTCAGAAGCCCGAATTTAAGACTTTGAGACCGTCGAGGACCTGAATGCCGGTTTGCAAGGACGGACCCATGAGGGGCCAGACCGGTGTCTGGCCCCTCATTGCTTCCCGCCGATCGCCGTAGAGGCCGTCCTGGGGTGCGTAGCGCTGAGCGTAGCGAACTTGCCCTTGACGGCTTCTACGACGACTGGCACCCACAGAGCTCCGGTTTTGCCGAAATCGACCCACAGATTCTTCTGATCTGAAGATCCGGTTTTCTCGGCCGCAGCGTTGATAGGTCTGGTCGAGGACATCCTCGGGCGATCATCTGTCGGGGAGTTGGTGATCACGTACCGATACTGGAAGGTCTGCCACGGCTCACGCTGACCAGATCGGCCTTCGTGAACATCGAACATCTGGCGCCGGAGTGTCAGGCGATCACCGCCGGACTCTTCGACCTCGCCGACGAGCTAGCGGGTAAGCTGAAGGTCTTTTTAGTCGCGTGCGTTGGCCGTCTGGCGGCGCCGGTTGGCTTTCTTACGGCGTCGTTTTATCGACCGGCGACACATCTCGAAGCGTTAGCCTCCGCGCGTGAATATTACATATTGGCTGGCGCTTACCGATCTGATCTAATATACTTACTGTTCGCCAAATGATTATCTCTCATCCGTCTGCTCCTTCGAGTGTTTTGCCCTGAAAATGACTTCGAAATCTGTGTCTATGCAGATTTCGCCGAAATTTCCCCTATAAACAGAGTGCTCTGAGTCAATCATAAAACCACTCCATTCTACCGGGAAATCTGTGCGAAACACAGCGCTGGCCTTCGCAACCTCTTCTGGAGGAGGACTCTCAGGCAACCACTTGTCGAAATCAATATCTTTCCTTGCTAGACCATATAGCACACCAAGGGACTCCGCAAAAACACAAATACTCCGAAAGAAGAATATGTGCTTGCCGTCATTGTAGAGATCCTGCAAGTAAGAGTAGTCAATGCTCACGAAGGTGTTGCACGCATCGTCATGAGTCAGCCATTGAACACCGATGGAAACGCCGACGGGAAGGGCTCCTGCTCGAACTGTGTATTCCGCATATATCGACCGCCAGCCACTAAGAATCCTATGCCCGTCGTCCAGAGGGTGAAGGACTATGGATCTTTCCTTCGATTCCTTCGTGACAGGCAGGAGAAGCTCAGAATGTCGCTGAAATCCCTGGTCCATCATGCATTTATCTGCAATAGCGAGGGCCTCAGGCAAGGACCTTGAAGGAGAAACGAACTTGAACGTCAAAGTTCGAGACATGACTATAGTATTTCCAATTCAAGATTTCGACGCTCACAAGCCTGACGAATGAGCTCATCATCCGCCTCTTCGACAATCTTCGACTTATCTACCTTTGCCATCGGCTTATGATTCGTGCCATTCTTCTCGTTGAGCATTCTCTGGACATCGACGAGCTTTTGGGCTTGCTTACTCTTTCTGCTGTCTCCATCGTATGTTTCGGGATGTATGCTTTGCGATTCGGCAATTTGCTCCTTTCCTAGTATGTCTGGCCGGACTTCCGCTTTGCATATCCTGCATACATATTTGACTTCTGATGCCTCTATCTGCAACCTCTCCATGTTGGAATCAAGTGCGAATATTTCGAACTTGGCACTTTGAATTTCACGCTCTATATTCTCCCTCTTCTCCTTCGATTTTTTCTTCGCTTTTCTTGCTTCAAGCTTTTTGATTTGCTTCTGGTTTGCCGCCTTCGTCTCCTCGGGGCTCTCGCGTTTCTTTTCCACCCAATCATGAGGAGGGCATTTCTGCGTGTGAACAGACGATGTGACCGTTCCTTCTTTGAATTCTGACATTGCTATCAGTAGCCTGTCGTTAGGGCATAGATTCGATCCTGCGATGCGGAGCCGGATTCAGGTCTAGACGGACCCTGAGCAACCGAGATCCTCACTTTAGTCCGTTTCCTATGAGCGCTTTACAGACGAATGTCTGCGCGTTTTGCACTATTCTGGGGCTTTGGCTCAGGTTCGAATCCACGCCATGTCCTCATATAGATTCCGAGCGATGGATCTGAGCATGATGGTGGTCCTGGCAACAGGGTTGCATCGAGGGCTATGATCGTCCGTCAACCTCAGTACAACACAGAGTCTTTCCTGGTGATAGGCTTTTGACTCGCAAATCTTGAGTTTGGCTTGAACGAGCCATGCTTGCCTGTTCGGGCCTCATAGGTAGGGCATAGGGCCACGCTATCGACCAAATCCACCGAGGGCGTAGATTCGATCCTGAGATGCAGAACAAGATTCAGGTCTAGAGGGATCTTGATCAACTGAAATCCTCACTTCAGCCTGTTCCTCATTAGCGCCCGAAAGATGCAGGACTGCGTATTCTGCACCATTCTAAGGTTCCGGCTCAAGGTCGAATCCGCGCCCGCAACGAATAGTCGCGAGGTCATCCTCACGGTCGGTATGCTTGCCCGCAGAACCACCCGTGCTGCGGTTTCGGGTAGCGTCTGTGGCGATTGCGACGTTCTCCACTGCCCGCGGTCGCTCGCCTGCGCCCATCCTTACCGGGCAAAATCTTGCTCAAACGGTGTTCGCCGATGTCGGCCCATGCCGACTCCCAACCAAGCGACAACCCCGCTGGATCTCTAGTGTTCTCTACAAAAACGGCGTGATGACGCGGGGTTGGGATCCGCGGGGTAGGAGTCCCCACTGCGCGACGCGGAAGCTGAACGGATCGCCACGCTTGTCGGCTTCCTAGCCTTTAAGCTGCTCGGGTGCCATGTAGGTGGGTGTCCTCACGCTGGCACCGGATCGAGTCAGCGGGGCGGGTCGGGATTGGCCTTGGACCTTGGGCGGGGCGCCCGATAAGGGCTCGGCGAGCGCGGTATCCTGGGTATTAGTCTGCCGAACGAGGCCGAAGTCTAGGACGCGAACGTGCCCGTCGTCGTCGTCGATCGCGTTGGCGGGCTTGAAGTCGCGGTGCACCAGGCCCGCGGCGTGAGCGGTGGCCATGCCTCGTCCTAGCTGGATGAACAGGCGGACGCGCTGCGGCCAGGTGGGGTGGGGGTCGACCTCAGTCACGCCGACGGGGTCTGACCGCGCACGAACTCCATGGCGATGAAGGCCTGGCCGTCGATCTCGCCGACCTTGCAGATCTGCACCACGTGGGTGGCACAGTCGGGCTACCGCCTTGGCATCTCGGAACAGTCACTGCGTCTGGGTTCGTTCGGTCTGGTGGAGGACCTTGAGCGCCACCCGACGGTCGAGGATGGGGTCGAAAGCCTCGAACACGATGCCCATGCCCACGCGGCCGATCGTGCTCAGCAGCACGTAGCGGCCCAGTCGAGGTGACTCAACGGGTTCGGGGAACATGGCCTCGAACACGCGATTGCGGGTGAGCGCATAGACCAAGCTTTGCCCTTCGGGCCGCGCACCCGCCACTCCCGAGGGGCGGATGTCGGATCCGAGGGGCGCGGGCGAGTCGGGGGACGGCGAGGAATCGCCCCCCTGGTCGACTCCGTGTTGTGTCGCGTGTCCCCGTGTTCGCTCCCGCATGGCGACCCTGAGCTCGAAGTCTATCGCGGAGGAGACGAGCGTCCACACCGGCGGGGCCGGGCGCTCGGGTGCTATCGGAGTTCGTTGGGTGGGCAGTTGGGCGGGTCGTCGGGCGGCAGTCGCGTGGGCCGTCGCGTGGCTCGTTGGGAGGGCGCTCGTTGGAAGGGCGCTCGTTGGGCAGGCGCTCGTCCGACACGCCGAACGCTGTGGCGGGCGGCTAGAGCACGTCCGCCAGGACTGCCTCGATCGCGCGCACGATCGGCTCGGACTTTTGTGGATCGAGCGCGTCGGGGTGGGGGGCGGCGAACTGACCCGAGTCGTTGTCGAAGTACTGGCCGGACGCTGCCGCGAAGGGATCGGTCAGCGCCGCGCGGGTGAGGATCTCTGCCCCGATGTTGATGTCACTGCCGGCTACTCCAAAGGCCTGCTTGACCATCTTGGTGCCGAGCATCGACCCGGGGTTGACCGCGATGATCGCCGGCCCGTCGTCCCCGAGCGACCGCGCCATGTGGCGAGACCACATCGTCAGCGCCAGCTTGCTCTGCGCATACGCGTCGAAGTCGGTCAGCGCGCGCCGTCCGGCCAGCGCCTCGGGATCGACCGGAGCCTGCGCTGCGGAGGACACGTTGATCACCCGCCCGGACGCTCCGAGTCGAGGCAAGAGCCGTTGGGTCAGTACATAGGGGGCGATCGTATTGACGGCAAACCGGACGTCGAGTCCGTCGTCCGTGACGCGCTGGGACGTATGATAGACGCCGGCGTTGTTGATCAGCACATCGAGGCTCGCGTGTCGCTCGGCCACCGCGGTCGCGAGGGCCTCGACGTCGGCCATGCGCGACAGATCCGCCACGTAGTGCTCGACTCGCCCTCCTCGTGGCAATTCCGCGAGCTCTTGTTGCACCTTTGCCAGCTTGGTGCCGTTGCGCCCGTGGAGCACAACGTGGTGGCCTTGCTCGGCCAGCATCTTGGCGGCTTTTTGCCCGATGCCGTCGGTCGAGCCGGTTACGAGAATGGTCTTGGGCATGGTCGGGTTTCCTCGTTTCTCTCGTTGCTCTCGTCGTTTCGTTCTGCTCGTCTCACTGGGGGGGTGAAGTCCGGCAGCACGTCGTCGGCCAGGCGTCGCAGCGTGGTCTCGATGTCGGTCCGATTAAAGCGCAGGTTCAGTGCGACATGGTTGACGCCAATGGCCTCCAGCGACTCGAGGTATGATCGAAGGTGGCGCGTGCCCAGCCGAAACCCCAGGTGGATCGGCTGAGGGGGGGCCTGAGGGTCTTCGGCCAGATCGATGTAGAGCGGCTGCATCACCGGCTTGGCGGGTCTTCTCGCGGCCCGCACTCGCTCCCGCCAGTCGGAGATCACCCGTGCTTGTACGGCGGTATGGCGCGGATAGATCATCCAGCCGTCCCCGTTGTGCGCGATCCAGTCGGGGTCTTGTTGGCTGCCTCCGGTGACCAGCAGCGGCAGCTTGCCGGACACGGGCTTGGGCAGCATGTCGATGCCGCCAGCGGGGCGGCCGTAGTAGGTGCTCTCGAACACCGGGGCGTCCTCGCGCATGCGATCGATATAGTCGAAGCTCTCGCGGAACCGTGCGCCGCGCTCGGGGAACGAGACGTTGAGCGCGGGATATTCCTGGGGCCGATCCCCCGAGGCGACGCCCAGGATCAGCCGTCCGCCCGACAGGGCGTCGATGCTCGCCGCGGCCTTGGCCACGTGCGCCGGGTGGCGCAGCGGCAGGATGATGCTGGCGACCCCCAGGGCGATCCGCTCGGTCTGGCCGGCCAACAGGCCCAGGTAGACGAACGGGTCGTAGATCTGACCGGCATCCCCGAACGAGGGCACATTGAACGGCACGTCCCGCACCCATACCGCGCGGTATCCGAGCCGCTCGGCCAATTGAACGCGCTGTACGTGGCGGGTCATCGTGGGTACCGGGCCCTGTGCATAGGTCTCGATGGGCACCACCAGCCCGAGGCTCAGGCGGTTCTCTTGAAACACCGCATCGTATCCCCGGTTGATGGGCGAAAAACCCGGAGCATCGGCAGGTTGGAGCACTTTTTCCTCTCCGTTCACGGGTGAGCCCGGGGGGCGGTGTGCGCCCCGGGCTGGGCCATGATGATGATGATGGTGATGACTATGATGACGGCGATGACCGGTGCGCAAGCGCATCAGGCATCATCGATGAAGACCCGCTTGGCGTGGTACGTGTCCATGTACTCTCGCAGCGCCGTAATCTTGCCATCGCGGAGCGTGACCAGGAAGTGGTAGCGATTGTTGTAGACGGTCCCGTTGGCCTTCGTGCCGTTGGACTCGATCTCTACCGCGACCCGGTCGCCTTCGGCGGTCCACCCCGTGGGGGTCAGCCGCATGCCCTCGACAAAGGCCTCCTTGACCGTACCGATCAAGTCGCCGATGCCTTGTTTGTCCATCTCACCGGACATCGGCAGGCCACCTTCGGTGCCCATGGCGCGCCAGACGACGGCGTCATCGAGCAGGCCGAGGGCTCCCGGGGCATCGGCGGCGGCGAAGCGCTCGAAGAACCCACGAACGGTCTGCTTGTTGTGCGCGGGGCTCGTCACTGGATCTCCTGGATCCCGACGAGCATCTCGCTCCAGCTACGCTGGTTGTTCATGTCGAACTGCGCCCCGTTGTCGTCGGCGTACTGGAAGCGCTTTTGGGCCGGGGTCTGGCTCATCGCCTGGTAGAGCCAGTATGCCTCTTCCTTCAGCGAGTCCGCGATCGAAAGGTCGACCGACGCGTAGACCGAACGCTTGCAGGCGTTGATCGACGCGGCGGGCCATAGAGCGATCCGCTTGGCCAGCGCTTCGACATGGGGGCCGATCTGGTCGGGGTCGAGCGCCTTGTTGATGGTGCCGTAGGCCTCGGCCTTGTCCGCGTCGAAGTCTTCGGCGCCCAGGATGATCTCGAGCGCGCGCCCCAGTCCCACCTGCCGGGCCATGCGCGACGCGCCCCCGCCGCAGGGCAGGATCCCCATGCCGACCTCCATCTGCATGAACTTCGCCTTGCCGCGGGCCGCAAAGCGCATGTCGCAGGCGAGCGCGAACTCGTGGCCGCCGCCGCGGGCAAAGCCCTCGATCTTGGCGATGGTCGCCTGGGGCAGCGTGCTGATGCGCTCCAGCGTGCTCTGCAGATCGAGCAGCTCAACCTCGTCGCGCGAGACCGCCGTCGTGGACATGTCCTTGAGGAAGTTCGTGTCGGCGTGCGCCACGAAGATCTCGGGGTTGGCCGACTGGAAGACGACGACCTTGATGCTGCGATCTTGCTCGAGGCCCTCCGCAAGCTTGTTGAGGTCCGCCAGCATGGGCAGGCCCTGAATGTTGACCGGCGGATAGTCGAACGTGACCCACGCGATCGCGTTGTCGGTCTTGACGTTGAACGTGGTGAAGTTGTCGTAGCTCATCGTGCGTCTCCTGGATGCAAGTGGATGCGTTTGGTGTTGTTGGTGGAGCGTTGTGGTGGTCGCGAGCGATGGACTCGCGACGCCGCTGACGGGAGTCGTCGGGCGTGATCCGCCGCGCGTCGACACCGGGCCGCTCGCGGTTGGCGCAGGGTCGAGAGCGCCCGCTCGCTAGGACTGCGGGTTGAGCGCTGGGCCCAGCCGTTCCCCACCGAGGCAGGTATCGGAAGGGAGAATTAGAAGGATTTTTTGTAAAATCCGGCGCCCGTTTCGCTCGCGGACGTCGGATGTTGGTGTTCTACGGCGAGAACAGACCCGTGTCCTCGAACTTTTGCCTGGAACACTATCAACGAATGGTTGATAATCGAACCACGGGAATCTGGAGCCAATCCATATTCGTGTGTCGACCTAGGTCAAACTCGTCGGCCGTGCGGCACCAGGCGGACTGGTCGTTGCCACGCGGGACGTCTTGGTGCGGTTTAGTACAAATACCCCATCCCGACCTCATGCTCGATGAAGCGTCTCTCATCGTTGATGATCGACGCCTCGCGAAGCCGGAGGAAGTGCTCCAGCTCTCCTTTGGCGTACACCTGTGCGGCTTCCTCGGTGATCGCATGGGACTCGAGGATCGCCCTGGCTGGAGCATCGTTGGAATCAAAGTGGGCGAGTTTCTCCCGGAGCTCGCCCACCTGCTCGGTCGGCAGTAGCACGAAGTTGGCAGGCTTGATGAGTTGCTCGGGCCAATTGGGGTCGTCCGTTTGTCGGCGATCCTTTGGGATGATCGCCGAGGTCGGAGACTTGGCACTGTTTGCCAGAAGCTCAGCTGCGGGCAACTCTTGGCCTGACATGTCCCGGGGGCGTAATCTCGCGAGCTGGAGGTCGAACGCCTTGCCCCTGACCGTCCCCCGGCGATAGAATTCCAAAGGCGCCACCTCGTGCCCCCACACGCAAACGACCGTGTCAGGTGCGACCAGACCGACCGCCTCGGCGATCTCGGATCGTAGCCGTCCCGAGCTCATGCCCGTGAACAGTTCGCAATAGGTCGTCTGCCACATCCATCCTTCCAGTCGAGCTGCTGCCTCGCCAGCGATCTCCCCGACCTCGTAGGCGGCCGCCACCAGCGCGACTAATTGGTACTTGTAAGGAAGTGCGCGCATTCCGCAAATCAGGCATCGCTCGGCCAGGAAGTGAACGGCATGGGTAATCGCGTCCTTCAAGCGGTCCAACAGATCCGCGTCTTCCCGCAATAGCTCTGCCATCGTCTCCAAACGAGCCTTATAGAACTCTTGACCCGTCAATGCCTTGAGCATGTCCACGACGCTCTGGATGTCCAGTGACGCCCAACCCACCGATTCTGCGTGCTCAACGACGCTCTCGAGCTCACGATTAAGATCGAATTCCCGGGCCCACATGATCGCATTCAACATGTGCGCCTCGCTCATGGTCGTCCCTTGGCTGTTAATTCGACGGAACGTCGTGGTGACCAGCTCTAGATCCTCGGTCACCAGCGGGACGACGGGGACCGGGTAGTCCTTGAAGCGGTTGGCGATATGCTCGGCCTTGCGTGCGAGGAGCACCTGCTCATTCGCGAGCAACCGTTTCTGGAACTCGTAGAGCGCGACGGGATCGAGCAGCGTGCTGAGGGGAAGCCATGGTTCGGGGACGGACCAGCCATTGCGCCTCGACGGCAACCGGAAGGCGCCGGGCTCTTCCTCCTCGAGGTCGAAGAAGATGGGCCAGCGCACATCATCTTCGAACTCGTGCGTGTGTATGTCCTCGCCTGCGAGCGCTCCATAGAGGGTCGACAGATGTCTCCAAGCAAACCTGACTTGAAGTTGTAGTGTGCTCGCTGCACCGAGCTCAGATGCCGCTCCAGGATCTTGACGGCCAGCACACGTGCTTCACGCTCTCGGGTCTGCCTGTTCGTGGGATTGGAGATGTATGGCCACCGCCGAAGCCACGCGAGCGGCAGGTAGTTCTCGATGGAGCGCCGACGGAGCTGACAGCAGGGGATCGGCCATGGCTCGGATCCGGACCGGCAGGCGTCGACCAGCGCTTCGGAGGCGTCGTCGGGCTCGTTGGGGGCACGCCGGTCGCTGTCGCACATCACCCATAGACGAGCACGATCGGCGGGGCTGGGCCCCGTCACCGCGTCGTGGACCCGGGTCTTCATCCGACCGATCCCACCGCCGTGTTCGACCTCGATTGCACCGGATTCGAGGGCCGAGTTCATCTCGGTGCGCCACTGGGGCGGGGTCGCCATCTTCAGGAAGGCGAAATCACTGTCCCGATCTTCGACCAGCAGCTTCAGTGGGCGTTGCAAGATCGATCGAGCATCGGCAACGGTCAGCCGAGGCACGGGGCCTTGCCACGAGGAGCGGGGTCCGGGCACGACCCGGATCCGCCGCGCGCCTGCCCCGGACAGCGCGGCGCGATCGGGGCCGATCTCCGCGAGGTAGCGGCCGAGCTCATCGGCCACCGAGCTCGAGTGCTTCTGTAGCCACTGCCGGATTTCCGCTGGTGAGGTGCCGTCGAAGAGCGGCTCGGTGAGCGCCGCGTGGTGTTGACAGTCAATGCAGAGCAACAGCAGACGGAGCAGGTCCGCCTCTCTCACGGCTCCTTCATCGAACAGGCGAGCATCGAGTATGGCCAGCATGGGCTCACTCCAGGCGCTCGAGCTGGAGTCGGACGAGCTCCCGAGCAAGCTCTCGTTGATCCGAGAATGCGTTGGGGGGCCAGTTCCCCTGCGGCTGCCCGTGCTCCGAGAAGGTGATCTTCTCGGCCCGAGAGCGCCCGTCGTCGAGCTGATGCACCCAGTAGGCGATGACGTGCTCGGCGAGCCTCGGATCGCGAGCAATACCGAGCTGGACCGCGAGCAGCATGGCGTGAGAGTGAGTCTCGAGCACGGTATAGGGCGGGTCGTCTTCGGCGGCCGCATGCAACATGAGCCCGGCGAGGGCTCGCTGCGCATCGGGGTGCAGGTGCGACTCGGGCTCCTCGATGGTCACGACCCGCGGCACGGATCCTCCGCGCCGAGCACGGGCGAGCGCCACGATCAAGGGCAGGACCTGGGCCATGCCCTCTCCGGCATCGGCGAGATCGACGTCGAGCTGGCTGCGAGCGACGGGGACGAGGACGGACCGGAACTCCGTGCTCCCTGCGGAGCGGAGCTCGAGGCGACAACCCAACTCGCGTTCGTACCATTGCGAAACCTCGGTCTGGAGCTCCTTGTCCGATTGGAGTAGATGCAGTGCATCGGAGCCGTCCGGCTCGAGCACATGGGGAGCACCTCCGCGAATGGGTAGCAGTCGCGGGGGCGCGCTGCGTAGGGCTTGGATCCACTGCACGGCTCCTCGGAGCTCGGAAAGCTGCGCAGCAATCTCTTCGAGCAAGGGGAACCGGTGCGCCCCGGGCACCGGTCGAAGGCCCGCGACAGGGAGCTCGACTGGCTCGGTTCGTCCTCGGAGCTGATACTGCAAGCGTGTGGGCTTGACGTCCTCGTGCGTCGGTACTCGGGACGCGTCGAATTCCGGCTCGACCGCCTCGCTGGCCGGATCTCTCCACGCACGAAACCGCCGCACATAGGCCCAGCCATGCTCACGGTTGAAATCGATCTGATACTCGACCCGACGAACTTTGGCGGACGAGTCCCACTCGATCGCCAGGTCCATTCCGGTTTTTGCATCGGCGGCCGTGGGTCCTCGCCACAGCAGGCCCGGCATGCTCACGCCTCGTGCCGCCGGGTGTCCGAGGTCCAGCGGTACCGTAGAGCGATCCTCGACCGATGCACTCAGCAGCGGCAACAGCCGCAACAACGCGCTCTTGCCCACGTTGTTGCGCCCGTAGAGCAAGGTCAAGGGTCGAAGCTCGAGTGCGGTGCGCTCGTAGAAACACCGGTAGCGCTCGGCGTAGATTGCGCGCAATCCTGGCACGGGGCGATGCTAGCGTGTTCTGCCGCTGTGCGCCGTAGGACCGCGTGTCGACTCAGGCGTCGAGCTCGTCGAGCGTGAGCACCTGAACCGGCTCGGGCGGTAGTGGCGTCTGGTCCCGGGGCTGACGGACGACCAGCGCGCCGAAGTACCCCAGCGGCGCCGCGAGATCCCACAGCCAGCTGCGGAGCCTCGGGTCGGGCTCGGGCCGCAGCACCACGCCGTCGGCCGGGGCCTCGGGGCCCAGCGGCACGTCGATCGAGTCGAGCGGTCGCGACAGGCCGGTGCCCAGGGCCTTGATCACCGCCTCCTTGCGGACCCACAGCCGAAAGAAGGGCTCGGCCCTGCGCTCGGGCGGCATCGCTTCGAAGGCGGCGCGCTCGGTGGTCGAGGTGACCGCCTCGATCATCCCCGGGCTGACCCGCGGAGGATGGATCCCCTCGATGTCCACGCCCACCGGGTGCTCGTGGCCCAGCGCGATCATGGCCCAGTCACCCGAGTGGCTCAGGTTGAGCTCCAATGCGGTGTCGCGCAGACGGGGCTTGCCGTACTGGCCCTTGGTGAAGCGCAGCGCGGTAGGATCGGCCCCCAGGGCTCGGGCGACGACGATCCGCAGGGCGGCGTGGGCGACGATGAACGGGGGACGCAGGCGGTCGAACACGAACCGGTCCGCCCGCTCGCGTTCCTCGGGCGACAGCAGCCGGCGCAGGCGATCGAGCCGTGCCGGTGGGGCCCAAAGGCGCACCAGCCAGACCTGTGGCTTCATCGCCCGAGCGCCTCCAGGGCGCGGTGAAGGGTGATCCGCCCGTGCCGGGAGCGGGCCGCGTCGCGGTGACGATCGCCCCAGGTGGCGGTGGCCAGGCCGTGCAGCAACGCGAGCTGCTGGAGCTGACGGGACTCGCCCGGATCCGGGCGGCGCCCGTAGCCGGCCCAGAAAGCTTCGGGCAGGGAGGGGTCGTCCACCCAGCAACGATCCCACAGCTCGAGGACATCGACGAGCCACACGTCGGGCCGGGCCCGGCCAAAATCGAGGATCCCCAGGCGAGGGCCCCCAGGTGTGGCCTCGACGATCCAGTTGTGGGGGGCCAGATCGCGGTGGCACCAGCGGCGGGTGGTCCCCTCGAAGCATCCGGGGTCGAACACACGCTCGACCCGCGTGAGCACCGTCGGCGAGAGGTGGCCCCGCGCGCGTTCGCACCAGGCCCGGTGGCGGCGAGCCATGGCGGCGATGACCGGGGTGGGATCGGGGGCGCCTATCGGGATGGTGTCGAGCCGGCGTCGAAAGCGGCCCGCTTGCTCGTGCAGCGACCGGCGCTCGGGGGCCGACAGCGTGATGCGGGTCGCGGGCGTGCCAGGCAGGACCCCGAGCAGCAACAGTAGCCCCGAGGAATCTGTCGCCAGCAGGGGAGGGACCGGGGTGGGGGGATCGGCCAACAGCGCGAGGATCGTCTGCTCTCGCCGCCACTTGTCCGCGACGCGGTGCTGCTTGAGATAGGCCAGCGTGCCGCGTTCGCCTCGGACCTCGAGGACCCGCGCCTCTTGCCCCGGGTGGTCCACGGGGACGAGCGCCACCGGCTGGTGGAGTCGCTGCTGCGCCCAGCGGCGCCAGCGCTCCGTCTCGGGAGTCGGAGGCACGGAAGCGACTGTGGCACGATCGCTGCGTGACGAGGGTCCTTTGCCGGCTCGGAGGGGCAGCGCTTGCGCTGGTGAGCTGCCGGACGGACGCACCGCCGACGCCGGTGCCCGAGCCGCTGCCGGTGGTTGCCGAGCGGTCGGACGCCGGCTGTACGGGTCCGGACGCCCAGGCGCTGCACGATTGCGTGCGGGCCGATCGCTACGAGGCACGGCTACGACAGGTGGTGGGCATGCGCCCGCCGGGCTCGGCGCACTGGCGAGCGGTGCAGCAGCTATGCGACGAGACCTTCGACGCGCTGGGCTTTGCCGTCGAGCGTCACGCCTACGCCACGGGGATCAACGTGCTGGGCGTGCGTCGCGGACAGCGGTGGCCGCAGCAGCGCGTGGTCGTGGGCGCGCACTACGATCACATCCCCGGCTGCGCCGGGGCCGACGACAACGCCTCGGGCGTGGCCGGCGTGTTGGAGATCGCGCGGGTGCTCGCCGATGTCCCGCTTTTGCGCACGCTGGTGGTCGCCTGCTGGGACGAAGAAGAGCGGGGCCTGTTGGGCTCGCGCGCCTGGGCGGCGCGGGCCCGCGAGCGCCAGGAGCAGATCGTGGTCTACTTCAACTTCGACGCGATAGGCTTCGTGGATCGTCGGCCCGGCACCCAACGGATCCCCGCTGGGTTCTCGCTGCTCTTTCCCCAGCAGGTCGCCGCCCTCCAGGCGCAGCAAAGCCGCGCCGACTTCATCGCGATCATCACCGACGCGGCGGCCCGGCCCCATGCGCAGGCCATGGCCGACGCCGCGCAGCGCGACGGGCTGCCCCACACCCTGTTGTCGATTCCCACCCTGGTCCAGCGCACGCACATTGCGGTCGATCTGCAGCGATCCGATCATGCCGCGCTGTGGGACGAGGGCTATCCGGCGATCATGATCACCGACACCGCCGAATATCGCTCGGGCGCCTACCACTGCCGACAGCGACCCGACACGATCGATCAGATCGACGTGGACTTCGCCACCGGGGTGGTGGCGGCCACGGCCTACGCGACGGCGTTGGCCCTCAATCCACCGGTCGATCCCGATCCTCCCGCGTCAGCGGCTTCGGCGGGGCCTTGACCGGTTCGATCCCGCTGGCGAGTCGTGCGAGTTCGCCCTTGGCGCTGTGCCATAGTGATCACCGCGATGTTCGAGGACCAGGAGCCCAACGCGGTGGTATTCGGCGACAGCAACACCTGGGCCTTTGGCCCGGCGTGGGTCGATGCTCTCGTGCGCGGGGGGTGGCCCGCCTCGCAGGTCGTGCTGATCCACCGCTCGGGCACCACCCCTCGGCACTGGCTGCCTCGGTCCCACCGGCTCTACCAGCCCAAGTTCGGCGTTCTCGTCGGGCGCAAGGAGCGGGGCCAGCCCGCGGTCTACGATGCGCTCTCGCCCATGACCCGGCTGGTGATCATCGGCTTGGGCGGCAATATGAAGCCCGGTACCCGCGATGATGCTTCGGCCGATGCTCTGGTGGAGCTCGTCACGCGCTTGGCTCCGTTCGCGCGGATCGTGTGGCGTGGGACCCCGCCGTCCACGGCCACTCGCGGGGGCCAGGTCGCCAATCGGGCTACTCGGGCGGGTCGCTACCGGCGTAACGGCATGCTCAAGGCGCGGCTGCAGGTGCTGGGCTTCGAGGTGCTCGAAGACCGGGTCCGGGCCGCGCAGATGCGGATCTACCTCGACGTCGTGGCCCTGCACGCCACCGGGCCCGCACCCGGGGTCAAGCCGCTGGGGACCGGGCGCGACGAGGACTTTGCGGCCGAGCAGGCGCTGGTGGCCTCGCTGGCCCGCGATCGCTGGGCCAAGGGCGAGATCGCCCAGCGGGGACCCTGGGCCTCGTTCGTGCGGGCTCGGGACAGCAAGCCCTCCCATGTCCCTCGCGACACCGCGGCCGATCTGGTCGCGCTGGTGGCCAAGCGCGGAGCACTAAAGGTCTCGAAGGCGGCGCGGTGCAAGCCGCTGCGGGCCATGGTGGTCGACCCGCAGGCGCTCGTGCGCCAGGGTCCGCCGCGCTTTGGTCCTATTGGCGGCCAGCGGATCCCGCAAGGGCAAACGGTGGTGCTCGAGTCCTGGACCGGGCGCTACGGTCGGGTGCTCGACGCTCGCACCCGCGAGCCGCTTGGGTGGACGCTGCGCAGCAACCTGGAGATCGTCAGATCTCGCCGGTCCCGGGCGTAGGGGCGGCGCAGTCGCGGGAGCGGGGCAGCCGGTCAGTGCCGGGATCGTGACAGCGACGAGTTGACCGACAGGGATGGTTCGACGGACAGCGACGGCTCGACGGGCTGCATCGACCGCACCCCGCGCTTGTCGATCAAGACCCGGTAGCGCGCCACCGTCATGGGCTGCTCGTCGGCGGTGCGGACCACCACGAGGTTGACGTGGTAGGTCTTGGGGCACGACACGCCGACGACCTCGTCGCGATCGGGGCTATAGGTCGCGACGACCTGCCGCGGCTCGTTCATTCGGATGAGCAGCCGCGAAACATTGAGGCGGTTGATGTCGCGGATGTCGGTGAGGTTGGGCCGGAGCTTGGCGATCCGTCGGCCCCACAAGGTGACGTCCTTGACGTACTTCATCACCACCTCGGGCTTGGTCTCCGGCTCGAGCGCCGACTTGGAGTCGCAGTGTCGGTATCGGATGATGTCGACGGGAACCTGCGTCAGCGGCACGAACACGAACGACTCGCGGCAGCGACCCAGCACCGTCTTGGTGTTGGGATCTTGGATGTGCATGCTGTAGTCATAGAGCCGCCGGGACACGAGACCCGAGAAGTAGGTGCGCAGCCACTCCTTGATGCGATCCTTGAACACGTAGCCGATGACCACCGCGATCACGAAGGGGAAGCTGTTGAGGCCGTAGGTTCCCTGCGACCAGATCGCGGCCACGGTCGAGAAGGCCATGGCCACGGCCGCGGCCAAGCCAGCCATCACGTTGGTGATCCCGCGGCCGTCCTTCTCCTTGCGGATGTCGAGGTACAGCACGGAGCTCATGAATTTCTTGAGGGCGCTGGCGCGGTACACGCGCGAACGATTCTCGCCCTCGGGGTCGACGAGGCTCTGGGCGTAGCCCGCACTCTGGCGGTGGCGCTGCTCGGTGACGATCCGCGCGACGATCTGCTCGCGCAGATCCCCCTGCGTGGTCCGCAGCGCGGGATGACCATCGAGGTGGATCAGCACGGAGGTCAGGCAGCTCTCGGCCGAGAGCCCGATGTACTCGTCGACGTACTCGAACAGCTCGCTCAGCCACGGGGGTCGCTTGGGCTGGAAGAACGCCGCGCGCGTGCCCCGGAGCGCCTGCAGCTGCGCGTCGACTTCTTGGAGCAGATGGACGAGTCCCTGGCGTACGTCCTGGGCGAGCACCGACCGGGCGCCCCCGCTCTTGAGGCGCTCGATCTTGTCGTGCATGTCGATGGCGACATCGCGGAGGTGGGTCCGCACGATGCAGCCGAACAGCCGCATCTCGTAGCTGAGCTTGTGGGGACTGAGGGTCTCGAGCCGGCCGTTGGCCTGGCGGATCATCTCGCAGGCCTTGCACAGCGGTGACTCGGGATCGCGAGGGTTGGCGAGCACCGACGACGGAATGCGCGGCTCCTTGAAGCGGATCGACGCGTGGTTGTCGGTGAAGAACTCGTCGCGCGAGTAGGTATGTACGTCGAGACCCAGGGTCCGGGGCACGAAGAAGTAGGTCTCGATCCGATAGTGGGTGTGGCGGCGCTTGGTGCCGATCGCGTAGTCGAGCTTGACCTCGACCCGATCGGGGTAGTGCCGTGACACCAGGGGGTCGGGAGGCGGCTGGCTCGCGCGGGGGCGAGTGGGCTTGCCGACGCGTGCGAATCGCCCAGGGTTCTCAAAGGGCTGCGTGATCTGCTGGTCGCTCGCGTGCGGGACCCCGGATCTGAAGTGATCGGGCACTGCTCGCTACGATAACACCACAACAACCACGCATGGTGACCCCCCGCGCTCAGGTCTGGAGCGAGTAATCGAGCGTGTACTCGTGCCGGCCGCCGTCGACCTCTACCTGCATCGTCCCGGTGATCCCGGTCAGATCGCCGGTCCCCGAGTCGGGCACGATCACCACGCGCAGCTCGTCCTCGCCCCGGCGCATCAGCCCCATGTGGAGCGCCACGAAGCTGCCGCGCCGGCCGTCGAGCAAGCCCGTGATCCGCTCGACCGCGACGTAGCCGGCCGATCCTTCGTGAGGAGTGCGGGCGGCGAGCATCTGGACCTCCGAGGTCGCATCGAGCGGGCCGGTGAAGCGCTTGTCGAATCGGGCCCGGGACAGTGATACTCCATCCGCTTGGTCGTAGGGGGGCTCGGCGTCCATCGTAACCTCGAACGATCCCTTGGCGATCATGCGGACACGGTATCCTTGCGTTCCCGGGTCGCGCTTGTAAAAACGCGACATCGCGCCAGCAGAGCGGATCAACGCGGCACGACCGAGAAGCGCGGCGGCTCGATCCGCTCGCTGCGGCACTGGGGGCAGCGGCTGGGGCGGCGCATTCGCTTGCGGTCCTCGAACACAAACCCGCACAGCACGCACCGGGCCGGGAGGGTCACCAGCTGCTGGTCCCCATGGGCCAGCGAGCGAGACAGGTGTCGCAGGTGCTCGGCGACCTGGCCCTGGGGGATCCCCACCGCCTGGGAGATCTGGAGCGAGGTCTGCGGCCCTTGCTCCAGCGTGGCGCGGATCCGGTCCCGCACGGTCATCGGCCGAAGGGTAGCGACAGGAGCGGTCCGGGGGGAGTGCGGCCCCACAAGTCGCCCCGCGCGGACCCGCAGACCCTCCCGGGTGCCCTGACCGGCAAGCCTAGCGACGCGGCCGGCCTGCTGGTGGCGCCGGTGCTGGTGGCGGTGCTGCTGCGGTTGGCAGGTGGACGTCGGGTGGTCGGGGGGTTGCACGCCTGGTCAATCGAGGTCGCCGAGCGCATGCTTGGCCGCGCCATGCGGCTGGTCACCATCGCATTCTCCCACTATTGCGAGAAGGCTCGCTGGGGCCTCGAGCACTTTGGCGTAGAGTACCGAGACCTTCGCACCCTGCCGATGTTCCACTTCTTCGGGGTGATGGGGGCCACGGCGTTCCGCGGGGGGCGGCGCGATCGTGCGTCCACCCGTTGGTCGACCCCGGTGCTCATCACCGGCGAGGGCACGCGGGTGCACGACTCGGCGGAGATCTTGGTCTACCTCTCCGATCGCTATGGCACCGAGCAGACCACGCTCTATCCTGCCGCTCACCGAGACGTGGTGGAGCCACTGCTCGAGCTCAGCAAATGCCCCGACTACGTGGTCAATCGCGGGCATTATTTCGGCACCAAACTCGAGGATGCGGATAAACGCGCACTGATCGCCTTTCTCAAGCATTTCTGAGGGGCCGGATGGTGACGCCCACCTATGATTACGTCGTCGTCGGCTCCGGGGCCGGCGGCGGCACCCTTGCCGCGCGGCTGGCCGAGGAAGGTATGCGCGTCCTGCTTCTGGAGGCCGGGGGCGA
>JBCCWC010000253.1:0-19505 GCA_039194325.1 Myxococcota bacterium | reverse complement strand
CGCGAGAGATTCAGAAGAAGCTGTTCGGAATACGATCGAGAAGTGGAATAAGTATCATGCTGTCAGAAGCGTTTTGTCCTTTTCAGTTTTGGCCCGCCTCTTGCGCGAGGCCCGGGCCATGGCCAAGCTCTCGCACCCCAACGTGGGCCCGGTGTTCGAGGCCGACACGACGGGCGGCCAGACCTTCGTGGTCATGGAGCTGGTTGCCGGCCAGACGCTCCGACACTGGATGCGCCGAGTCCCCTCCCCCGACTGGCGGCAGTGCGTCAAGGTGTTCATCCAGGCCGGTCAAGGCCTCGCCGCCGCGCACGCCCGGGGACTGGTCCACCGCGACTTCAAGCCCAGCAACGCGATCGTCGACGACGAGGGCCGCACGCGGGTGCTCGACTTCGGGCTCGCGCGACGCACCGTGCTCGACATGACCGAGCACGAGGAGGACCAGACCGACGACCGCCCGCCCCAGGGCCCTCACGCACGAGGGCCCGCTCGCGGCACGATGGCCACCCGGGACGACGAAGAGCCCACCCTCTACCAGATAGAGGCCCAGACGCTGACCGAGACCGGGGTGGTGATGGGCACGCCCGCCTACATGCCGCCCGAGCAGATGAAGGGATGCGAGGCCGACGCCCGCAGCGATCAGTTCAGCTTTTGCGTCTCGCTTTACGAGGCCATCTACGGCGAGCGCCCATTTCAAGGCGGCACCTTGACCGAGCTGATGGACGCAATGAACGACGGCACCGTACGACCCGCTCCCAAGGGCTGCCCGGTGCCCACCCGGCTGCGCACGATCCTGCTCCAAGGCCTGGCGGCCCAGCCCGAGCAGCGATGGCCTTCGATGGACGCACTGCTGCACCAGCTGCGCACACTGGTGGCTCCGCGCTCTGCCCGGTGGATGGCGGTGGGGGTGACCGCGGGACTGGCTGCGCTGGGCGGAGGGCTGGCGCTGGGGCAATACGTGGAGCTCAAAGAGCGCTGCACCGGTGCCCAGGCGCACATGGACGGCCTTTGGGACGACGACCGCCGCCAGCAGGTCCAAGCGGCGATCCTGAGCACCGAGCGCTCGTTTGCCACGGGGACCTGGGAGCGAATCGAGCCCCGACTCAGTGCCTATGCGCGGGACTGGCAGGACAAGCACACCGAGGTCTGCGAGGCCACCAGCGTGCGCGGCGAGCAGTCCGAGGAGGCCCTCGACCTGCGCATGCGCTGCCTGGGCGAGCGCCGCGCGGCACTACGCGCCACCGTCGACGTGCTCGCGGACGCGGATGACGAGGTCATCACCCACGCCATCGAGATGGTGGCCGACCTACCCCCGCTGACCCGCTGCGATGACCTGCACGGGCTCGAACAACGCAATCAGCGCGTCCCCCCGCCCGAGGACCCCGACGTGGCCGTCGCGGTGCAGACCCAGCGCGCGCGCTTGGCCCAAATCGAGGCCATGGACAAAGCGGGCCTCTACGCCGAGGCCCTCGACGCGGCCGGGGCGGTGGTAGAGCAGGCCCAGGCGCTGGGTTACCCCCCCTTGCAGGCCGAGGCCCTTTACTGGCGGGGTACGCTACGAAGTCGCAACGGCCAGTACGCCGAAGCAGAAGTCGACCTGCAAAAGGCCCATGCGCTGGCCATGGGGCACCACCACGACCCGGTCGCCCTCGACGCGGCCCAGGCCTTGACCTCCTTGGTGGGCAGCCAACTGACCCGGCATGCCGAGGGCCGGCAGTGGGGCCGGATGGCGGCCCTGCCCCTGGCCCAGCGCAGCGGCGAGCCGACCGAAACGGCCCATAGCCTCGTGAGCCTGGGCCTGGTGTACGAGAGCCAAGGCGACTATGACACCGCCCGGGATCACCACGAGCGAGCCCTGGTGATCTTCGAGCAGGCGCTGGGCCCCGACCATCCCCAAGTGGCCCGTAGCCTGGAGAGCCTGGGCGGTGTGTTCTATGGCAAGGGGGATATGGACAACGCCCGGGCTCACCATGAGCGAGCCCTGGAGATCCTGGAGCGCGCGCTGGGCCCCGACCATCCCCAGGTGGCCACCAGCGTCAACAAGCTGGGCACGGTGATCTATCGCCAAGGAGACTATCAGACCGCCCAGCGTCACTACCAGCGAGCCCTGGAGATCCGGCAGCGGGCCCTGGGTCCTGGCCATCCCGAGGTCGGCACGAGCCTCAACAACCTGGGCAATCGCTACTATGACCAGGGGGATATGGACAACGCCCGGGTTCACTACGAACGAGCGATCGCGATCTTCGAGCGCGCGTTGGGCCCCGATCATCCCAAGGTAGCGCTCAGCCTCAACAACCTGGGCAACCTGTACGGGCGCCAAGAGAACTATGAGCAGGCCGGGGTTCACCACCAGCGAGCCTTCGAGATCCGGCAAAAGGCGCTGGGCCCCGACCACCGCTTGGTGGCCATCAGCCTCAACAACCTGGGCAGTGTGTCGCAGGGACAAGGGGATCTGCCGAAGGCTCGGGCTCAGTACGAGCGAGCCCTGACGATCTTCGAGAAGGTCATGGGCCCCGACCACCCCCACGTGGCCTACTCGTTGGGGGATCTGGCCACGGTGGCGCTCGAGATGGGCGACCCCGCGTCGGCCCGGGCGTATGCCGAGCGGGCGGTCTCGGTCCGCGAGGCGGCCAACGTCGAGCCCGTGCTGCTGGCCGAGGCCCGCTTCATACTCGCCAAAGCCCTATGGCCCGCGCCGAGCGAGCGCGCCCGGGCCCGGGCCCTGGCCAAGCAGGCCAAGACAATGGCCGCCGCGGTCGGGACCCGAGGCCAACCGAAGGAACTGATCGACAAGGCCGAGGCCTGGCTGGCCACGCACCGCGTCAAGTAGAGCGGTCGCCGGAATGTCCGAGAGGTAGGCCGTCGACCGTTCTCGGGTCGGGCGCAATCAAAATCTGGGGATCCCGTACGTTGGACCAGGAGGGGCGAGCACGCTCTGGCAGGGATCGAACGACATGAGCGCAGATATGGGCCAGCATGAAAGGATAGCCAATAGCCGCGGCAACGCCATGGATGACATCGAGGAGGCGGCCACCCTGCGGGCCGAGGAGGGGGTCGCGGACTCGGTTGGGCGGGCGCTAGGCCCCGAGGACGACGTGGGCCGGGGCGAGCACCCGGTCGACCGAATGCGCCCGGACCAGGCGGACCCGGCGAGTGAGGACTCGGCGAGCGTGGGGACCGGCACACACAGGCAGAAAGTTGCGCCAGCTGCGCCGTTGCTCGATAGCCCGGTCTTTGCTGCAGAGCAGGCACGAGTGTTCGAGGCGCTGTTCCAGGTGCCTGCCGAACCCCAGCGACTGGGCCGCTATGTAGTGCTGGGCACGCTGGGCAAGGGCGGTATGGGCACGGTGCTCGAGGCCTTCGACCGCACCCTCGATCGCAAGGTGGCGGTCAAGGTGCTGCACCAGGAACTCGACGACAAACACACCGCCCGACTGCTGCGCGAGGCCCAAGCCATGGCCAAGCTCTCGCACCCCAACGTGGTCCCGGTGTTCGACGCCGATACGGTCGGCGGCCAGACCTTCGTAGCCATGGAGCTGGTCCAAGGGCAAACACTCCGACACTGGATGCGCCAGGACCCCCCGCCCGACTGGCGGCAGTGCGTGAAGGTGTTCATTGAGGCCGGCCAGGGCCTGTCCGCCGCCCATGCCCAGGGGCTGATCCATCGCGACTTCAAGCCCGGCAATGCCATCGTCGACGACAAGGGCCGCACGCGAGTGCTCGACTTCGGGCTGGCACGGCGGACCGAGGTCGACCCGACCGAAGACGAAGGGCTCGACCCCACAGGGGACCAGACCAACAGCGACCCGCCCGTAGGCACCCCCGCGCCCGAGCACACCACCAGCCGGAAGATACGGGCTCGAGGCATCGACAAGCCCGCCCTCGACCTGGCGTTGACCCGCACGGGTGCCGTCGTAGGCACGCCGGCCTACATGCCGCCTGAGCAGATGCGCGGCCAGATAGCTGACGCTCGCAGCGACCAGTTTAGCTTCTGCGTTGCGCTCTATGAGGCCGTGTATGGGGAGCGCCCCTTCGAGGGGCGGTCGGTACCGGCGCTGGTCGCCGCGGTGACCCGTGGTGAGGTGCGACCCGCCCCCAAGGGCAGCCCCGTGCCCGCCCGGCTGCGCACCGTGTTGCTGCGGGGGCTGGCCGTCGAGCCCGCAAAGCGGTGGCCCTCGATGGAGGCGCTGCTGACCCAGCTACGCACACTGGTCGCACCGCGCAACCGGCGGTGGATGGCCCTGGGGGTGACGACCGGGCTCGCTGCGATGGGAGTCGGGCTAGCCATGCCCCGGGTGCTCGAGATGCAGGAGCGCTGTACGGGCGCCCCGGCCCAGATGAACGGGATCTGGGACGATGCCCGCCGCCAGCAGGTGCAGGCCGCGCTCCTGGGCACCGAGGTCTCCTTCGCCCTCAGCACCTGGGACCGCATCGAACCCCAGCTCGATGCCTACGTCCAGGCATGGATGGACACCCACGCCGAGACCTGCGAGGCCACCCGCATACGCGGCGACCAAACCCCCGAGGAGATGAGCCTGCGCATGCGCTGCCTCTACCGGCGCCGCACGGCGCTACGCGCGACGGTCGACGTGCTCACCGACGCCGATGCCCAGGTGGTGACCCGTGCCGTCGGTCTTGTCGCCGGCCTGCCTCCGCTGAACCGCTGCGACGACCTTGTGTGGCTCGAACAGCAGAATCAACGAGTGCCCCCGCCCGAGGACCCCGACGTGGCCGCCGCGGTGCAGGCCGAGCGTGCGCGCCTAGCCGACATCGCTGCGATGGACAAGACCGGCCGCTACAAGGAGGCTCTCGACGCGGTCGAGCCGATGGTGGAGCAAGCCGAAGCGCTGGGCTACCCTCCCCTGCGGGCCGAGGCCCTCTACTGGCGGGGGCACCTAGAAGAGCGCACCGGCCAATACGCCAAGGCAGAACCGGACCTACGACAGGCCCATAGGCTGGCCGTCGAGCACCACCACGACCGGGTCGCCCTCCACACGGCCCAGGCGTTGACCTTTTTGGTGGCCCATCGCCTCGCGCGGCATGCCGAGGCCCTGCAGTGGGGCCAGATGGTGGCCCTCCCCTTGGCTCAGGGCAGCGACGACCCGGTCGAAGAGGCCAAGAGCCTGGGCATCCTGGGCATCGTGTTTGACAGCCAAGGGGACTACAACAATGCCCGAGTGTACGACGAGCAGGCTCTGGCGATACAACAAAAGGCGCTGGGCCCCAACCATCCCCATGTGGCCGTGAGCCTGAACAACCTGGGCACGGTGTTCGCTCGCCAAGGGGACTTGCACAGCGCGCAGGTTCACTACCAGCGAGCCCTGGCGATACGGGAGACAGTGCTGGGCCCCGACCACCCCCGGGTTGCCGCTACCCTGCTCAACTTGGGCGCTGTATTGGAGCAACAAGGGGACTACGACAACGCCCGGATGCACGACCAACGGGCCCTGGCGGTCGCGAAGAAGGCGCTGGGCACCAACCATCCCTTCGTGGCCAAGAGCCTGTACAACCTGGGCAATGTGTTCAAGCAACAAGGGGAACTAGACAAGGCACGGGTTCACTACCAGCAATCCCTGACGATATGGGAGAATGTGCTCGACCCTGACCATCCGAACGTGGCCAGGAGCCTGCACGAATTGGGCACTGTGTTTGCTCGCCAAGGGCACCAGCACAACGCTCGGGTCTACTACCAGCGGGCCCTGACGATACGAGAGAAGTCGCTGGGCCCCGACCATCCCGATGTGACCCACTCGTTGTTGGGCCTGGCTCAAGTGATGCTCGACGAGGGTAACCCCACAACCGCCCGTGCGCATGCCGAGCGCGCCGTCTCGATCCGCGAGGCGGCCACGGTGGCTCCCCAATTGATCGCCGAGGCCCGCTTCGTGCTCGCCCGGGCCCTGTGGAACATGGGAAGCGAGCGGGCACCAGCCCGCGCGCTGGCCGAGCAGGCCCGGGATGCGTTGGCCGCCAACGAAAGCCCCGGTGAGTCCGTCATCGACCTCGCTATGGTCGACGCCTGGCTGGCCACGCACCGCGAGCGCGACACTCGATGACCGCCGAGCCGGCCGCTGCGTTGATATGGTCGCTTGCCGACATGTCGGATAGACGAGCATTTTTACTCACCGTTCTTGGGCCGGGCGCAATCAATTTTGGGGCATTCCGTACGTTCGGATGACGATCACGCTCGCACGCTCAGGAAGAGAGCGACCTACATGAATCCACTGGTAGGCGGATACGAACGAGCCACTGGCGACCGCAACGACGTCAAGGATGACATCGAGGAGGCGGCGACCCTGCTCGCCAACGAGGACCGAGTGAGTCCGGCCGAAGACTCCCCCCACCAGGACTCGATGAGCGTGGGGACCGGCGTGGGCAAGCAGATGGCTGCGCTGCTCGCGCCCGCACCAAGAAGTGACCAACTCTTTGCGGTGGAGCGAGCGCGGGTGTTCGAGGCGATGTTCGAGGTGCCCGCCGAACCCCAGCAACTCGGCCGCTACGTGGTGCTGGGCACCCTGGGCAAGGGTGGCATGGGTACCGTGCTCGAGGCCTTCGACCGCACCCTCGACCGCAAGGTCGCGGTGAAGGTGCTGCACCAAGAACTCGACAAGAAACACGCCGCTCGGCTGCTGCGCGAGGCCCAGGCCATGGCCAAGCTCTCGCACCCCAACGTGGTCCAGGTCTACGACGCGGACACGCTGGGCGGCCAGACCTTCGTGGCCATGGAGCTCGTCCAAGGGCAGACGCTCAAGGCGTGGATGAAGCAAGACCCGTCGCCCGACTGGCGGCAGTGCGTCAAGGTGTTCATCCAGGTAGGCCAAGGTCTCGCTGCCGCCCATGCCGAGGGGCTGATCCATCGCGATTTCAAGCCTGGCAACGCGATCGTCGACGACAAAGGGCGCGCACGGGTCCTCGACTTCGGGCTGGCGCGGTGGACCGAGGTCAGACCGACCGAAGAAGAAGGGCTCGCCCGTGCGAGGGCTCAGACCCAAGGCGATACGCTGGCGGACACCTCCGTGCCCCAGAGCGCAACGACCCACACGATGGCGGGCCGAGTGATGAAGAGTCGGACGATAGGGACGAGACAGGCCCGCGGCACCGACGAGCCGACCCTCGACCAGGCGTCGAACCAGGCCCTGACCAAGACCGGGACCGTGCTGGGCACACCCGCCTATATGCCGCCCGAGCAGATGAAGGGACAAGAAGCCGACACCCGCAGCGATCAGTTCAGCTTTTGCATTGCGCTGTGGGAGGCGATCTACGGCCTGCGCCCGTTCGAGGGCGGCAATATGGTGGGACTGATGATCTCGATGGTGCGCGGAGAGGTGAGGCCTGCGCCCAAGGGCAGCCGCGTGCCCGCCCGGCTGCGCACCGTGCTGCTACGCGGCCTGGCCGTCGACCCGACAAAGCGGTGGCCTTCGATGGAGGCCCTGTTGACCCAGCTCCGCACGCTGGTGGCGCCCAACACCCGGCGATGGATGGCCCTGGGGGTGACCGTGGGACTGGCCGCGCTCGGGGGAGGGCTGGCGATGCCCCAGGTCCTCAAGATGCAGGACCGCTGCACGGGCGCTCCGGCCCAGATGGACGGGATCTGGGACGACGAACGCCGTGGGCAGGTGCAGGCCGCGATCCTCGGTACCGAGCTTTCGTTTGCTCCCGGAACCTGGGAGCGCATCGAGCCTCAGCTCGACGAGTATGCCCAGACCTGGATCGACACTCACACCGAGGCCTGCAAGGCCAGCAGCATGCGCAGCGAGCAGACCCCCGAGGAGATGAGCCTACGCATGCGCTGCCTCGATCGGCGCCGCACCGCGCTGCGCGCCAGCGTGGACCAGCTCGTCGACGCCGATCTCAAGAGGGTAACCAACGCCGTGGAGCTGGTCGCCGGTCTGCCCCCGCTCACCCGATGCGATGACCTCTTGTGGCTCGAGCAACAAAACCAACGCGTGCCCCCGCCCGAAGACACCGATGTGGTCGCCGCGGTGCAAGCCCAGCGCAACCACCTCGCCGAGATCAAGGCCATGCGCAAGGCGGGCCGCTACGCCGATGCTCTGGGCGAGGTCGAGCGGGTCGTGCAGCATGCCAATGCGCTGGGCTACCCTCCCCTGCAAGCCGAGGGCCTGTACTGGCGGGGAGTGCTACGACAAGACAATGGCCAGTATGCCGAGGCGGAACGCGACCTGCGGAAGGCTTATACACTGGCCGTAAAGTATCACCACGATTCGGTCGCGCTCGACACGGCCCAGAGCTTGACCTTTTTGATGGGTTATCACCTTGCCCAGCACGCGGAGGGCCAGCATTGGGGCGAGATAGAAGCCCTGCCCCTGGCCCAGCGCAGCGGCGAACCGCTCGAAGAGGCCGCGAGCCTGAATAGTCTGAGCGCGGTGTTCTTGAGGCAAGGGGATTACGAGAACGCGCGAGTGTACCGCCAACGGGCCTTGGCGATACGACAAAAAGCGCTGGGCCCCGACCACCTCGATGTGGCCCTGAGCCTGAGCAACCTGGGCAATGTACTCAAGAGCCAAGGGGATTATGAGAACGCGCGGGCCCACCACCAGCGAGCCCTGGCGATCAAGGAGAAGGCGCTGGGCCCCGACCATCCCCATGTGGCCACGAGCCTGAGCAACTTGGGCATTGTATTTGAGAGCCAAGGAGATTACGACAAAGCGTGGGATCACCACCAGCGAGCCCTGGCGATCAAGGAGAAGGTGCTGGACTCCAACCATCCTGACATCGCCATTAGCCTGAACAATCTGGGCAATGTGTTCTTGAGCCGGGGGGAATTAGACAAAGCACGGGCTCATCACCAACGAGCCCTGGCGATACGGGAGAAGGCGCTGGGACCCCACCATCCCCGCGTCGCCACGAGCCTGATCGGCCTGGGCAATGTGTATAGTCGCCAAAGGCACTATGAGAAAGCACGAGTTCACCATGAACGGGCCCTGGCGATACGGGAGAAGGTCCTGGGCCCCGACCACCCCGGTGTCGCCATGAGCCTGCACAATCTGGGGTGTATGTATTCTAACCGAGGGGAATTGGAGAAAGCACGGGCGCTGTACGAGCGAGCGCTGGCTATACGGGAAAAAGCGTTGGGCCCCGACCATCCCCGTGTCGCCGCAAGCCTGAACAACCTGGGCAATGTGCTCTTTCGCCAAGGGGAGCTGGACAAAGCGCGGGATCACCACCTGCGAGCGCTGAGGATCAAGGAGAAGGCACTGGGCCCCGACCATCCCCTTGTCGCCGATTTACTCATGGGGATCGCCACGAACGCGCTCGACACGGGCGACCTCGCGTCCGCCCGGGCGCATGCCGAACGTGCCGTCTCGATTCGCGAGGGAACCACCGTTGACCTCGCATTGCTCGCCGGGGCCCGCTTCGTGCTCGCCCGTGCCCTGTGGAGCACCCGAAGCGAACGCGCCCACGCCCGCGCGCTGGCCGAGCAAGCCCAGGATGCCTTGGCCGCGGCCGAGAGCCCCGGTAAATCCGACGTCGACCTCGCCGAGGTCACCGCCTGGCTGGCCACGCATCGCGTCAAGTAGAACTGGCTGCCCCACGGCTGACGGCACAGTGAACTCGATGGCCGCCGCGCTGTCTGGTCATCGTGTGAGATGACCAGGCCGCGCGGCTCGATGGACATTGCAGTGGTGCGAAGGCCGATTGACCCTGTTTGACGTATGACACCGACGCCGAGGGCAACGCCGACGCGCCGCACAACTACGACGCCGCACAACCTCGGTCGTGCGGGGCCTGATGCCAACGGCAGCACCTGCGGCGCGCGGGCTCGACCACGGAACCGCATTCGGCCGCTGTGCAGGGCCGGCTCTGCAAACGTCGGGCGACTTGCCGCTGGCGCGGTTGGCCACGGGTCACGCGATCAGGGCATCATCGCGCGAGGAAAGCAAAACGACATGGGCACACCCAAGGGCACGCACGCGGAGGCAGCCAGCGATGCTGGCGATGCTGGCGATGCTGCGGATGCGCTCGGGTCCAGACCCATGCTGGGGCGCTACGTGGTGCTAGGCACGTTGGGCCAAGGCGGCATGGGCACGGTGTTCGAGGCCTTCGACCGTACGCTCGATCGCAAGGTCGCGGTCAAGGTGTTGCACGAAGAGATCAGCCGCGAGCACACCGTCCGGCTGCTGCGGGAGGCTCAAGCGATGGCCAAGCTATCGCATCCGAACGTGGTGCCGGTGTTCGAGGCCAACACGGTGGATGGCCAGACCTTCGTGGTCATGGAGTTGGTGCAAGGCCAAACGCTCCAGCACTGGATCCGCCAAGATCCGCGCCCCGACTGGCGGCAATGCGTCCAGGTGTTCATCCAGGCCGGTCAAGGCTTGGCGGCAGCCCACGCCGCGGGGCTGGTCCATCGCGATTTCAAGCCCAGCAACGTGATCATCGAGCACGAGGGCCGTGCACGAGTCCTCGACTTCGGTCTTGCGCGTTGGACCGAGGTGGGCACGACCGGTGCCAACGAGCTCAGCCACAAGGGGGGCGAGACCAACAACGACCCGTCCCCGGGCAGCCTCGCGCCTGCCCCCATGTCCAGCGGGAAGATCCCGGCCCGGCCGAACGACCAGACCGTGCTCGACCGGGCGCTGACCAAGACCGGGGCGGTCGTGGGAACACCTGCCTACATGCCGCCCGAGCAGATGAACAGGCGCCAGGTCGATGCGCGCAGCGATCAGTTCAGCTTCTGCGTGTCGCTTTACGAGGCCGTGTATGGCGAGCGCCCGTTTGCGGGACAAACGCTGGCCGAGCTGAGGGCCTCGATCACCCATGGAACCCTGCGGGGCGCTCCTTCAGCAAGCCCGGTGCCGGCCCAGCTACGCGCGATCGTGCTGCGGGGCTTGGCGCTCGAGCCCGAGCAGCGGTGGCCATCGATGGAGGCGCTGCTCGCTGCGCTCCATGGGTTGGTGGCCCGACGCACCCGGCGGTGGATGGCGATGGGGGTGACGATCGGACTGGTGGCGCTGGGAGGAGGGCTGGCGCTCGGGCACTACGCGCAGGTCAAGGAGCGCTGCACGGGGGCCCAGGCCCAGATGGACGGGATCTGGGACGATGCCCGTCGCCAGCAGGTGCAGGCGGCGCTCTTGGGGACGGAGCGCTCGTTTGCCGCGAGTACGTGGGCGCGCATCGAGCCACCGCTGAGCGCATACGCAGACGCCTGGATGCAGACCCACACCGCGGCCTGCGAGGCCACCAGCGTGCGCGGCGAGCAGTCGGAGGAAACGCTGGACCTGCGTATGCGCTGCCTGGACGAGCGCCGCGCCGCACTGCGGGCTACGGTGAACGTGCTAGCGGATGCCGACGCCGAGGTGGTCAGCAACGCCGTGAAGCTCGTGGCGGGCTTACCCCCCCTCACCCACTGCGACGACTTTTCTTGGCTCGAACAGCAAGACCGCCAGGTACCTCCACCCGAGGACCCCGCGGTGGCCGAGGCGGTCGTGGCCCAGCGCGCGCGCTTGATGGAGACAAGGGCGATGCAGAAGGCGGGCCGGTATGCGGAGGCGCTCGCGGCGATCGAGGTGGTCGTCGAACAGGCCGAGGTGCTGGAGTACCCGCCGTTTCGCGCCGAGGCCCTGCACCGGCGGGGCTCGCTACGAAGGAGCAATGGCCAGTATGCCGAAGCTGAGGAGGACCTGCGGCAGGCCTATGCGCTGGCGGTCAGCCACCAGCACGATTCGGTCGCGCTCGACACGGCCCGGGCCTTGACCAGTGTAGTGGGTTCTGGACTCGCCCGGCATGCCGAGGGCCAGCAATGGGGCGAGACGGTGGCGTTGCCCTTGGCCGAGCGTAGCGGCGAGCCGACACAACACGCCTATAGCTTCAACGCACTGGGCAATGTGTTCCATAGCAAAGGAGACTACCAAAGCGCCCGGCATCACTACCAGCGAGCGCTGGAGATCTGGGAAAAGACCCATGGGTCCGACCATCTCCATACCGCCAACATCCTGGGCAACCTGGGCAACGTGCTCTCTCGTCAAGGAGACTACCAAAGCGCCAAGCATCATTACCAGCGAGCGCTGGCGATACGGGAAAAAGTGCTGGGCCCTGACCATCCCCGTGTGGCCACGACCCTCAACAACCTGGGCACTGTATTTTCGATGCAAGGAGACCATGAAAACACCTGGCATCACCATGAACAAGCATTGATGATACAGGAAAAGGCACTGATCTCCGACCATCCCCTCATAGCCACAACCCTCAACAATCTGGGCATCATATTCGAATTCCGAGGAGACTATGAACACGCCCAGCAACATTACCAGCGAGCGCTGGCGATATGGGAGAAGACTCATGGTCCCGACCATCCTGATGTGGCCCGTGGCCTCGGCAATCTGGGCAACGTACTCGAGTCCCGAGGAGACTATGAAAATGCGCGCCATCATTTCGAGCGAGCATTGGCGATATGGGAGAAGACCCATGGTCCTGATCACCCGGATATGGCCATGGGCCTGGACAGCCTGGGCATCTTATGCGTAAAGCAAGGGGACTACCAAAGCGCCAGGGCTCACCATCAACGAGCACTGGCGATCCGGGAGAAGGCGCTGGGACCCGACCATACGCATGTGGCCATGAGTCTGGTCAATCTGGGCAATTTGTTCGTCTCTCGAGGAGAGCACGAGCGCGCCAGAGGCCATTTGGAGCGAGCGCTGGCGATCAACGAAAAAGCGCTGGGCCCCGATCATCCCGATGTCGCCTATTCGCTGGTGGGGCTGGCCACGGTGGCGCTCGAGACGGGCGACCCCGGATCCGCCCGGGCTCATGCCGCGCGCGCCATCTCGATTCGTGAGGCCGCCGCGGTTGCGCCCCAAGTGCTCGCCGAGGCCCGCTTCGTGCTCGCCCGGGCCCAGTGGAGCACACACGGCCAGCGGGCCCAAGCCCGCACGCTGGCCGAGCATGCCCGGGAGGCACTGGCCGCCGCCGAGGGCCCCGATGGCTCCAACGTCGACCTCGCCGAAATCGACGCATGGTTGGCCACGCACCGCATAAAATAGCGCGGCCCGCCCCACAGCTCCCATGACCGACGAACCACGAAACTCAACGCTCACCAGATCTGGCGCGGCCGGGGTGGGACCGTCCGTCGGGATGATTGAAAAATCAATGATTTCAAATCAATGAACCCGCGGCTCGCACAGAATCCAGAGGCTGCTACACACGGGGCGCCCATGCTCGACTGTGCGGCCCAGCGAGCGGCGCCATCGATCATCGCAGGGCACAGCATGTTCACCCGACCCCTGACGGACCGCGACCGACCGTGACGCCCTCCCCTTCATCCAAAGGCCCCGCCCCGGGCCTGATGGACCAAGACGGTCGCGCAGACCGGGTGGTGCTGTCCCCCGACGAGGAAGCCTCGCGCATGCACCTGTCGATGCTGCGCACGGTGGGCCCGGGCATGCTGGTGCTGGCCCTGTGCGTGGTGGCCACCTACTTCGTGCCGGGCCTCGAGAACGCCCGGCCCTGGAAGTCCGGTGATCCCCGCCCCTTCTGGAACCTCCTGGGGCGCCCCTTCGAGGCCGAGGCCATGGCGCAGCAACAGCAGCAGGTGGCCAAGGTCGACGCGATCGCCCAAGAGGTCCTGGCCGACGACGCCGAGCCGGTGGTCCAGGCCGAGCCCGAGCCGGTGGTGATCATCGACCCCGACGCCGGGTTCGTGCTGCCCCCCTACGAGCCCCACCCCGACGACGACAAGGCGGTCGAGCAATCGGTGGAGCTCTTTGCGGGCACCGAGCTCGACCGCTTCTTCGCCGCCCTCGCGCTCAGCGACGCCTCGGTGGCCGGGGCGATCACCCGGGTGGTGCACTGGGGCGACTCGGCGATCGGGATCGACGGGATCCCCTCGGCGATCCGCAAGCGCCTGCAGGCTCGCTTTGGCGACGGCGGGCACGGGTTCCACCTGATGGCCCCGCCCAACACCTCGTACCGGCACCGGGGGATCGATTTTTCCCACAACGACAACTGGGGGCTGTGCTTCATCATCAACAAGTGCCGCAGCGACGGGCACTACGGGCTGGGGGGCGCCACGGCCTACTCGTCGGGCGGGGGCCAGAGCTCGTTTGCCCCCGATCCCAAGCATAGCGCCGGCCGGGTCTCGCGCTTCGTCGTGCACTACGCGATGCGGCCACGGGGCGGCCGGATCAAGCTGCAAGTGGACAAGCAGGAGCCCGTCTACCTCGAGACCGCCGCCGAGCAGCTCGAGGATCGCTTCCATACGATCGAGGTCGAAGACGGGGATCACGCGCTGACCGTGCGAGCCTCGGGCGGGGGCCGGGTGCGGATCTACGGGGTGGTGATGGAGCGCGACGGGCCCGGCGTGGTCTGGGACGGCCTGGCCCTGGTGGGCGCGTTCACCCGCCGCATGATCGAGTACGACCCCGAGCACCTGCGCGCGCAGCTGGCCGAGCGCCAGCCCGAACTGGCCGTGCTCACCTTCGGCGGCAACGACATGATCCGCAACATCACCTCCGAGCGCTACGAGCAGGAGTATCGCCAGGTGCTCCAGCGGATCCGCACCGCCCGGCCCGACATGGACTGCCTGGTGATGTCCCCGCTCGACCACGGCGAGCGCAAGGGCGTGCGGATCGTATCGCTGCCGGTGGTGCCAAGGATGGTCGACGCGCAGCGACGGGCGGCCCAGGCCGAGGGCTGCGCCTTCTTCGACACCTACATGGCCATGGGCGGCGAGGGAGCGGCCGGGCGGTGGTTCCGAAAGACCCCGCGGCTGGTCAGCGGCGACCTCTCCCACCTGACGATCAAGGGCCACGCGGTGGTCGGCGAGATGGTCTACCGCGCCCTGATGGAGGCCTACGTGGCCTATCGCGAGCGCGAGGGCTAGCGCGCCACTACCGGCCCGACCCCCCCGCTCACCCTTACCCCTCTTCGCGTTCCCGGATCGCCTCGAGTTCCAACGCAACCTCGATGTCCTTGGGTCGAGCCACCGCACGCTTGACTTGGATCAGATCATCTCGATTCAAGACGAGCGCCCGCTGACCATAGACCTCGAGCTCCACGGATCGAAGCGCCTCGAACTCGCCCAGAGGCTGAACCTGCCTCAGTACATCGAGACGCCCCAGAGTCGTCTGAATCAAAAACAGCCGAAACTTCAGCAAACGCTCGATGGGCTCGTCGAGAAAACGGAGATCGGGGCGGGTCGCATGCACCGGCTCGTACGGGGCAATCGCTCGACACAGTCTCGAGATATTGTCCCGATCGAATGGCGCCGCAACGTCCAGGTCCACGGTCATGCGTGAAGAACCGTGCAAAACGGCCGCGACCCCACCGACGATGACGAACGAGAACTCCGCCTCAATCAGGACACGAACCAGCTCGGCGTTCTTCTGCGACCAACGCCCGTGCTTCATCGTCGGCTCGAGAAGTAGAGCGCGAGCGCCTCGTCGTGCTGCGCCAGCCGCTCTGACGGTGTCAGCGCCATATTGCGCTCGAGCAGCGTGACGTCGAGCCCATGATCCACCGCGGCCCGCCACGCCGGACCGCCTCGCTCGCGTTGCAGCTGGGCGAGGGTCTCGAAGGTGAGATCGATGGGATCGCCGTCGGGCACGCGAAACTCAGCATAGCACCACACCGAAGGTGCGCGCCCGACCCCCCGCTCACTCGTTGACGATGATCGAGCTCTCGTGCATCCAGCCCACGGTGCCGTCTTGGAGCTTGACCTTGCTCCACTCGCCCATGGTCTCGAGGATCTCGACCTTGGTCTTGCGCGATACGAAGCGCAGCCGCTCGTTGCGCTTGCCGGGCCCCGAGCGAATGCTGGCCTTCTTCTTGGAGACCACCGCCGTCTTGGCCTTGGGCTCCTCGACCTTGGGCTCCTCCTTCTTGGGGGGCGGGGGCGCCTTGACCTTGGGCTTGTCGACGGGGATCGGCTTCCCCTTTTGCGCGACCGTCTTGAGGGGGTCGAACAGGCGATCGACCAGCCCCCCGAAGGTGGCGGCCAGCTGGGGCTCACCGGCCAGCGTGTCGGTGAACACGAAGTTCTCCTCGAGCAGCTCGCACTTCTTGCCCAGCTTGGCCACGTAGCTCTCGCTCAGCGAGTCGATCGCCGTCTGCTGGCCGCTGCCCACCCACAGCACGTTGCCCGTCTTGGCGTCGACCAGCTTGCCCTCCATCCGCACCACGTAATAGGGCAGCCGGTACACGCAATCCTTGGTCTCGGGCTGGTAGTACTCCTGGCTCTTTTCGTCCTGCTTGACCTTGGCCGCCTCGACCTTGGCCGTCTCGAGCTCGTCGACCGCGTAGAAGTCGGCCTGGCTCTCCAGCGCGATCGACTGAGTCACGAACACGGCGTCGGCCTTGGTCTCCTTGCCCATGACCATGGCCTTCTCGGCGGCGGACAACTTGCCCGCCCCCTTGGTGCTCTTGGCCACCCGGGCGACGATCTCCGGAGAGATCACCTCGAACCCGCGGGCGAGCAGCGCCTTCTCGAGCTTGCCGGTGTAGTAGGCCCCGTCTTTTTCCTTGAGGGCCGCGGCGCTCAGATCCTTGACCTCGACCTTCCCCTCGAAGGGCAGCAGGAGGATCTTCTTGTAGGCGAACTCCTCCAGCCGCGGCGAGGGCACCAGCTCGGCGTCGCCGGGCGTGGTCGGCTTGACGGTCAGCGTGTCCGCCTTGGCGCACGAAAGAGCCACGAACACCGAGAGCAGCAGGGACGGACGAAACCGGAACTTGGAGTGGGGGGCCACGGGGGCATCCCACCACAGATCACCGCCTGGGCGCTACCATCGCCCTGGTCGCCCGCCATCGCCCCTAGTGCCCGTCATCGCCTGCCATCGCCGCCATCGCCCACTTCGCCCCGGTGCCCCCATGACCGCCCGCTGCCTCCACCAGCTGTTCCTCGACGCCGCCGCCACCCACCCCGATCGCCCCGCCCTGGAGGTCGACGGCCAGGTCTGGTCCTATACCCAGCTGCGCGAACGCGCCCAAGCCGTGGCCGCCACCCTGGTGGCTCATCGCGACCCCGAGGGCCCTCCACTGACCGCGGTGCTCGGCCAGCGCAGCGAGCCCGGGTTCGCCGGGATCTTGGGGGCCCTGCTGTCCGGGCACGGCTACGTGCCCATGCTGCCCAGCTTTCCATCCGCCCGCACCGCGGACATGCTCGCGCGCAGCCAGGCGCGCACCCTGGTGGTCGACGCCCAGGGCATAGCCGTGCTGCCCGACGTGCTGCCGCACGTGCCCCAGCCGCTAGCGGTGCTGTGCCTGCACGACGAGCCCACCGAGGCCCTGCGCGCCCAGGCGTCGGCGCACACTCTGCTGGGCCCCAGTGATCTGCGCCCCGCCGAGCAGTGGGCCGAGCCGACCGTAGGCGAGGACGAGATCGCCTACCTGCTGTTCACCTCGGGGAGCACCGGGCGACCCAAAGGGGTGATGGTCGCGCACCGCAACATCGCGCGATTCGTGCACGTGGTGACCACCCGCTATTGGTTGATGCACACCGATCGCTTCTCGCACCTATTCGACGTGACCTTCGACTTGTCGCTGTTCGATCTATTCGGGCCGTGGTCGGTGGGCGGGTGCCTGTGCTGCCCCACCGGCCCCCAGCGCATGTTCCCCGCCCAGTACGTGCAAGACTCGAAGCTCACGGTGTGGTTTTCGGTGCCCTCGACCGCGCTGCTGATGAAGGAGACCCAGGCGCTGGTCCCCGACTCCTTCCCCGGCCTGCGACTGTCGCTCTTTTGCGGCGAGGCGCTGACCGTGCCGGTGGTCGAGGCCTTCGCCGCGGCAGCCCCCCGCGCGGTGGTGGAGAACCTCTACGGCCCCACCGAGCTGACCCTGGCCTGCAGCGCCTACCGCTGGGCACCAGGATCGGCCGCGCAGGCCGAGGGCGGAGTGGTACCGATCGGGACGCCCTTTTCGGGCATGACCGCCCTGGTGGTCGACGACAAGCTCGCGCCCGTCGAGCCGGGCCAAAGCGGCGAGCTGCTGATGACCGGGCCCCAGCTGGCCCTGGGCTACTGGAACGACGAGCCCAAGACCCAGGCCGCGTTCGTGGTGCCGCCCGGCCAAACCGAAACGTTCTATCGCACCGGCGATCTCGTGCGGCGGCCGGCCGCCGAAGACCAGCCGCTCTTGTTCCTCGGCCGGCTCGACTCGCAGATCAAGCTGCGGGGCTACCGAGTGGAGCTCGGCGAGATCGAAGAGGTGCTCCGCGAGGAGTCCGGCCTCGATGTGGCCGTGGCCCTGGGCTGGCCCCCCGCGGCCAGCGGGGGCGCCGAGGGGGTCGTGGCCTTCATCGACGACGCCGACGTCGAGATCGACGCCCTGCTCGACCGCGTAGCCCAACGGCTGCCTCGCTACATGGTGCCCCGCGAGGTCAAGGTGGTGGATTCGTTCCCGCTCAACGTCAACGGGAAGATCGACCGCAAGGCGCTGCGCGCGTTGCTGGAGTGAGACCGAGCGAGCCGATGACATCAGCCCTCGCTCTTCCCGCCAAGCCTCCCGGATCTCGCTTACCACGGATGTCATACTGACGCCGCCAATGTTAAGGTGGTGAATACGGACGGAGACGGCCGCAAGACTTTCTAGACCGCTCGCCTCCGAGACCCCCCTCGAACCTGCACTGTCGGCGACGACACGCCCACGACCTCCCGCCGAGCGCTCAGCCTCCGTCCGACGTACCGCCCGAACGCAACATCAACGACCCAAGCCCAGCGCCGCGCCCCCCGAGCGGTGGCCCTCAGATCAGTTCGGCATCGCCCGAACGGACACCCGCACCGGATGAAAATCTCAAACACCGTTCAGGGGCCATTTTCTTTTAGATCAGACCCGAGTCCAAGAATCGCCGGCCTAGCTGAGTGCGTCGCTCGACGTACCAAAGTAGAGGCTAGTGGGGCTCAGCGTCTAGCGGATCCAATGTCCAACGCAACAACGGGGCGATCGGCTGCGACAATCCTAACAAGCTAGACAAGTCCTATACCGAAGCCCCCACAGGCCATCGTTGTCGGCTATCGCATCGTGCTCGACTACAACGGAATACTGTACGTGTTCGGCAGCTTCATGGTCAGCTAGCTCCTCGTATAAATATCGGCCTCCAAACCACATTAACTGACCGGTCTATCAGTTGCAAAATGGGAGTAACTACACGTTCATCCTGAAAAGCAACAAAACATAGCCAGACGCTCTGAAGACGATCTACACTCGGATCAAGACAGGGAAACCCTTCGTCGACCTCGCTACTTACGCTCGCGGGATAGCCGTGAACAGCGCAGGTGAAGCTCGCAGCGCTACCATGTCGCTCCTAGGGATCAGTTAGACCCTGAGCCGTCAGAACGCCGTTTCACAACGATACGATCATCAATATGGCACAAAAGGGTCATAAATGTCTGCTTAGTTCCGTCGTTCGCCCCAGTTCTTACTCAGACTCGGGTTTCGCCATTTTGGTCGCCGTCGCGTGATTATCGCCACCCAGAAATCGCGGCGATTGGTTATTGATAAGCGTGGAAGTTATCTGCGCCTCGCCGACGTTATCTGATCTAAGCAGAAGACACGGCGCCAGACGG
>JBCCWC010000252.1:0-19592 GCA_039194325.1 Myxococcota bacterium | reverse complement strand
CGATCTCGTCGAGCAAGGTCTGCCCCGTGATCCGCCCGAGCAACCCCGTGGCCACCTCGCCCCCCTTGGCGAGCAGCCGCGCCCCCAGGCCGGCGGGCTTTTGCTCCGAGGGGATGAACCAGCTGACGATCCGCCCGTCGAGAAAGCGCGCCAGGTGAGCGGGCGCGTCGAGGATGTCCAGCGCGTTGCGGGCCGGCGGGGTGTCGAGCACCACCAGATCGTAGTCCCCGTTCTCCATCGCGTCGTAGAGGCGCTCCATCGCCACGTAGGCGTGCGAGCGAGACAGCGAGCGAGAGATCGCCCGGTAGACCCGGTTGGTGAGCACTTGCTGCCGGGTGACCTCATCGGGGGCGATCCGCTCGATGAGAGCGTCGTAGCTGGCCCCGGTGTCGACCATCGCCGCCCACAGGCTCCCGGTGCTCGCCGGATCGCCCAGCTGCTCCAGCGGGACGCGACGGATCGTGTCGTCGAGGCCGTCGAGGCCCAGCGCATCGGCCAAGCGCCGCGCCGGATCGATCGTGAGCACGAGCGTCTTGCGACCGGCCCGCGCCGCGGCCAGGCCCAGCGCGGCGGAGACGGTGGTCTTGCCCACCCCCCCCGGGCCCACGCACACCAGCAGCGAGCCCCGACCGACGAGCGCCTCGAGGCTCATGCGGCCCCCGCTCCACCCTCGGCGAGCGCGACCCGGCCCAGGTGCTGCAGATCGTCGCCGCTCATGCGCGCCGAGCAAAGCCGCGGCAGCTCGACCACCGGCACCGGCAGGTGCTCCCGCAGGCGCTCGATCTGGTGGCGGGCTTGCCCCTCGGCCGCCAGCGCCCCCGCGGCAAAGGCGGCGTCGGCCAGCAGCTCGGCGTCGCCGTGCCGCTGCGCCAGATCGTGGATCCGCTGCACCGCGGCTTGGGCCCCGCCAAGCCCCGTGCGCGGCACCCGGTTGACGAACACCCGACCCAGGGCGACCGAGCGATCCGCCTGCACCCGCTGGTAGAGCTCGAGGGTCTCGGTCACCGGCAGCTCGTCGGGCAGGGTCACCAGGTTCAGGCGGGTGCGCTGCGGATCGGCGAACATCTCCGCCATCTGGTCGATCAGCCGGCGCATGGGCCCCGCGCCCATCAGGTGCCCCACCACCTTGCGCAGCTCGAGGAACATCAGCGCATGCCCGGTGGCGTCCAGATCGACCAGGATCGGATCCCACCGCGGCCGCCCGTCGTCTTTGCACTCGGCCTCGAGCTGGTGCAGCGCGTTGATCGTGGCGATCTCCCCGACCGCCGGCATGGCCTTGAACAGCCGCTCGAGCACCTGGTTGGAGACGATCGCCCGCGCCACCCGGCGCGAGGGGATGTGCGCGGCCATGTACTCCACCACCGCCTGATCCATCTCCACGCTCATCGCGTGGACTCCGTGCCCCACCGGCCGCGGCTTCCACCCGACCGCCTCGACCCCGAATACGCTGCGCATGGTCGCGCGATGCCCCAGCTCCACCACCAACGGGGTCTGCCCCCGAGCCGCCGCCTCGATCGCCAAGGCCGCGGTGAGCGTGGACTTCCCCACGCCTCCCTTGCCGGTAAACAGCAAGAAACGACGCTCGAGCAGCTCGGGACCGGTCATGCGGGACGACTCGGCGCTTACGGCGGTGGCCGGCACCGACGCTTGCCTAGCGCACCAACGGTCGAAACACAAACCAGGCGGCACTGGACGGCGTTTGAACGGTCCACGCGCGAATGACCCGGGCCGTGCGGAAAATCCATGCGGTGGCGCCGGACCCGAGCGGGCCCAGGACCGGTTCCGGTTTCCAGACGAGGCGAAGGCCGGGCGTGGCGCTCCGCGTGGCCGAACGCGGTATCGTCAGCATCGTGCCCGAGTCGCCCCCCGCCCGCTCGTCGCTCGGCCGCAGCCTTGCGCTCGGCTTGTCGCTGACCCTGGCTGTGCCCTCCGGTCTGTCGCTGAGCCCCACCCCCGCCCGGGCGGCGTCGATCGGTCCACAGGCCCCGTCCCCTGAACCCCACGCCGATCCAAAAGAGGATCCCGCACTCACCGAGGCCCGCGCCCTCTACGACGAGGGCAAGGCCCGCTTCGACACCTTCGATTACCAAGGGGCGGTGGATCTTTGGACCAAGGCCTACGCCAAGCTCCCCGAGGACGCGGCCGGGATCCGCAACCGGCTCGTCTACAACATCGCCACCGCCCAGGAAAAGGCGTTCGAGCTCGACCACGACGTGGAGCACCTACGGCGGGCCCAGATGCTGCTCGAGTCCTACATTGGCAACTACAAGGCCCTGGTCGAGCGTACGCCCGAAAGCCAGGCCGAGGTCGACAAGGCGCAGGAGCGGATCGCCGTGATCAAGGAGCGGATCGAGGCGGCACAAAAGGGTGACACCCGACCGCCACCGCCGATCGAGGGCGAGGACACCGAGATCGAATGGGAAGGCGGAGCGGCCCCTTCCCCCGACCCCGAGCTGCTCGAGCGAAACCGCCGGCTCGCCGACGAAGAGCGCAAAACGGACAAGCTGCTGATCGGCGCCTACGTCTCCCTGAGCTTGGGGGGTCTGTTCACGCTGATCGGGCTGTCGGCCATGGCCGGGGCCAACAGCATCGAAAGCCAAACCATGATGGGCGAAGACGATCCGCTGGGCGGCGAGCCCGAGGATCCGGAGGACACCCCGGCAGACGAGCTGCGCGGCACCGGATACGGGAGCTTGGGCCTGGGACTCGCCGGCGTGATCACCGGCTTCGTCTTGCTGGGCGTGGGACTCGACCGACGCAAGAAGGCCAAGAACGGCACGCTCATCACGACCCATCCGATGCTGGCCCCGGGCCTGGCCGGCGCCGGCGTACGCGTGCGGTTCTAGCCAGAGCTCCCCGCCCGAGCAGCCCGCGGCCGCTCCCCGCGGCCGCTCACCGGCCAGCATCCCCGCGAGGTCGGGATCGCGCAGGCGCACGGCCGTTTTCGGCCCAGGGGCGGTCACCGGAGCGGCTATCGGGTGATCACTGCGCTTGCCACCTGGTCACTCGATCGGACACGTGCGGGCTCTACGCTCGCGCTCGGGTTCGCTCGATCGGCCGCTCAACATCGTTCGAGACCGATCTACGGCGCCTGAGAAGGACCCGCGTCACTCGGCACGGCCTTTGAAAATCGGGTCCTTAGTTTTTTCGATGGCGCAGAAAAAATATTCGAACTTACGCAATCAAAGCGCCCGGGAGTCGGACTCAACGGGCAGAGCGGCCGGGCGGATCCCGCGACCACCGAAGACTCGACCCCCCGAGGCGACGGTGCATGCGGGTGTGTGCCCCTTGGGCGGAGGGCTCCGATGACCATGCATCGGCCCACCGACTCCCGGCCGTCGTACCCCGGAGATCCCACCATGCTCGCTGCCAACCCGACCGCTGTCTGCCCCGTGACCGCTTGCCCTGGCGCCGCTGCGAGCCCCGAGCCGCCGCCGGCTCCTGGCGAGCTCCACGTTCGGCTGGCCCACCTCAACGCGCAGCGGCTTTGCCCGGCCGAGCCCACCGAGCAGTGGACGGACGATCTGGCGCAAGCCCACGCGCTCGCCCTGCTCGAGGGTCGCTTCCTCGAGCAAGAGCGCGCGGCGGTGGCCGACCGCGCCGCGCAGGCCCCCCGGCAGCCCGAAGCATTCGCGGCCTGGTTCGACGCGCTGCGCGACGACGGCCCCGGCCAGTACGACGGGCTGTTCGACTACCTCGCCGAGCAGGCCACCGTCGACCAGATGCGCTGGTTCCTCGTCCAAGAGCTGGCCACCGAGGCCGGCTTCGACGACCTGGTCGCGCTGACCCAGCTGCGGATGCCCACCCGGGTCAAGCTAGAGCTGGCACGCAACTACTGGGACGAGATGGGGCGCGGCAAGGCCCGGGCCATGCACGGCCCCATGCTCGACGCGCTCGCGCAGTCCCTGGGCGTCGAGCCGGCGCCGCTTGACACCGTCGCCTGGGAGTCGCTGGCGGTCAGCAACCTCCTGGCCGGCCTGGCCTACAACCGCCGCTTTGCCTACCACTCGCTGGGCGCCCTGGGGGCGATCGAGCTGACCGCGCCCAGCCGCGCGGTCAAGGTCGTCGAGGCGCTCGAGCGCCTGGGGATCGAGAAGATCGCCGCTCGCTACTTCCGCCTGCACGCCGTGGTCGACATCGGCCACGCCCGCACGTGGCGGGACGAGGTGCTGATCCCCACCGTCACCGCCAACCCCCAGGCCGCGGTGCACATCGCCGAGGGCGCCCTGATGCGGCTCGTGGCCGGCGCCCGCACCTTCGACCACTATCGCGCCCACATGGGCGTCCCCCACCCCGTGCGCCCCACCGCCTAAGGCCCAGATCGCCGACCCGACGGAGCTGTCCCCATGACCACCATCGTCCTCATCGGAGAAGGCGCGCTGGCGCTACACTGCCTCGATGCCCTCGGTCGCCACGATCTCAGCCCCGCGCTGGTGTGCTCGTTCGACGGATCGCTCGCCGAGATCTGCACCGAGCGCGGCCTGCCGCACGTGGGCACGCGCGACGCGGTCCGCACGTGGATGGCCGACCAGGGCTGCGACTACCTGCTGAGCGTCCGCAACCCGTGGGTGCTGCCCGCCGAGGTGCTGGCCGACGTCCGACGGCTGGCCATCAACTTCCACGACAGCCCCCTGCCCCGCTACGCCGGCCTGCACGCCACCTCGTGGGCCCTGCTCCACGGCGAGCGCGAGCACGGGATCTCCTGGCACGAGATCACCCCGGGCATCGACGAGGGGCGCCTGCTCACCCAGGTTCGGGTGCCGATCACCGACGACGACACCGCGTTCACGCTCAACACCAAGTGTCTCGAAGCCGCCGCCCAGGCCTTCGATCGGGTGCTCGACGCGATCAGCACCGACACCCCCACCTTCACCCCGCAAACGGGCGAGCGTAGCTACTTCGGGGGCGCCGATCGGCCCGCGGCGCAGGGCGTCATCGACCCGACCGAGCCCGCGTCCGCCATCGTGAACCTGGTGCGCGCGCTGGACTTCGGCCACGCTCCCAACCCCCTGGGGCGCCCCAAGCTGTGGCTGGGGGATCGGGCCGTGGTGGTGCGACGGGCCGCGGTCGGCGAGGCATTCACCTCGGCGCCCGCTGGCACCTTGCTGCGGGCCGAGCCCGATGCCGTGCACCTGGCCACCGGGGAGGGCACGGTGATCCTCTCGGAGCTGAGCGATCTCGACGGCGTCCCGGTCGATCCCTCGTCGCTCCCCGCCCTTTACCCGTCCGCGACCCTGCCCGTCCTCGACGCAGGCCAGCGCGATGCCCTCTCCGATCTCAATCGCCGCGTGTGCCGTCGCGAGCGCGCCTGGATCCGCCAGCTGACCGCCGGCATCGCGGCCGCCGAGCACCCCTACGCCCCCACGGAGGCCACCGGGGCCCTGCGGGAGGCGGCCCTGCCCCGGCTGCGCGCCGTGCTGGACCCTACGGATCCCGCGACGCGCGGCGCCTTCGCCCGCGCGGTGGTGGCCAGCTACCTCGCCCGGCTCGGCGACGATCAGCCCCGTGATCTGGGCATCGTCGCCCCCGAGGTCTGCGGCCCCACAGCAGCCTCGTCCGCGCCGGCCCTGTTCGCGCCGGTGGTCCCGCTACGCCTGCCCACCGCGCCCGGCCTTTCGTTCCAGAGCTTCGCCGACGAACTGGACAAGGGCTGGGCCGCGCTCGAGCGCCGCCCCACCTTCGCCCGCGACCTCGGCACGCGAGCGCCCGCCCTGCGCGGCCGCCGACTGCTGCCCATGCGCTGGCCGGTCATCATGATGATGGGCGGTCCGCTCCCCGAGGGGCCCGATGCGCTGGCCACTATGGCCCTGCTGGCCACGTTGGCCCCGATGGTCGTGGGGATCGACCCCCAGGACGGCGGCGTGCGCCTGTGGGCCGCCGAGACGATCGACGACGACCGGCTGGCGCGGATCGACGCTCAGCTGGCCACCCTCGCCCGCGCAGCCCTCGACGATCCGGCGCACGACGTGGCCACCTTGCCCCTGCTCGACGATGCCGAGCGCGAGCGCTTGCTGGTCACCCTCAACGCTACCCACCGCCCGATCCCCGACGCCTGCATCCACACCCTGTTCGAGCAGCAGGCCCAGCGCACCCCACAGGCCCCCGCCGTGCGCTTTGGCGACGATCGCCTCAGCTACCAGCAGCTCGATGCCCGCGCCAACCAGCTGGCCCACGCCCTGCGCGCTCGAGGCGTAGGCGACGGGGATCTCGTCGCCCTGGCCGTGGGGCGCAGCGTCGAGATGATCGTGGGGGTCTTGGGGATCCTCAAGGCCGGCGCCGCCTACGTCCCCCTCGACCGTAGCCTGCCTCGCGAGCGCCTGGAGCTGATCCTGCGCCGTAGCGAGCCCTCCCTGGTCGTCAGCGACACGGCCCCGCCCGACGCGATCGCCCAGTGCGCTCGGCCCCTCCTGTCGGTGACCGACGACGCGGAGTTCATCGCCGACCAGCCCAAAACCCCGCCGGCCGCCACCCGTGACCCCGAGGGCCTGGCCTACATCATCTTCACCTCCGGCTCCACCGGCGAGCCCAAGGCGGTCGAGATCCGCCATCGCTCGCTGGTCAACCATGGCCTCGCGGTCCAGGACCACTACGAGTTCACCGCTGAGGATCGGATCTTGTGCTCCGCCTCGATCGGCTTCGACGTCGCGGCCGAGCAGATCTACCCGGCGCTGCTGCACGGGGCCGAGATCGTGGTGCGTCCCGACGACTTGATGGAATCGTTCCGAGGCTTCGACGCCTTCGCGCGAGAGCACGCGCTGACCGTGCTCGCCCTTCCCACCGCGTTCTGGCACGAGTGGGTGCGCTTCTTGGACGCCCGCAACCTCGACGTGCCGCCCTCGCTACGCGCTCTTGGCGTGGGCACCGAGAAGGCCCTGGGCGAGTCGCTGGCGGTGTGGCGCCAGCGAGGCGCCGCGCACGTCCGCTTCATCCAGGGCTATGGCCCCACCGAGGCCACGATCACCTGCACCATGTACTGCCACGAGGACGACGGCTTCGATCCCTCCCGGCCGCTGCCGATCGGACGCCCCCTGGCCAACACCGAGATCTACCTGCTCGATCCCACCGGAGCCCCCGTCCCGGTGGGCATGCCCGGGGAGCTGTGCGTGGGCGGCCTGGGTCTGGCCCGCGGATACCGCGGCCGCCCCGATCTCACCGACGAGCGCTTCGTGCCCCATCCCTTCCGCTCCGACGGCGACGCCCGGATCTACAAGACCGGCGACCTGGCCCGCTACGAGGCCGACGGTCAGATCGTCTTCTTGGGCCGCTCCGACTTCCAGGTCAAGATCCGCGGCTTCCGGGTGGAGCTGGGCGAGATCGAGACCGCGCTGCGGGCTCACCCCGACATCGACGAGGCGGTGGTCGTGCTGCGCGACGATCCCGGCCTGCCCAAGCGCCTGGTGGCCTACCTGGTCGGCCCCGATACGATCGATCGCGCCGGGGCGCAGACCCGCTGCCGCGCCCAGCTGCCCGAGTACATGGTGCCCGCCGACTACGTGGTGCTCGACGCCTTCCCCGTCACCAGCAACGGCAAGGTCGATCGTGCCGCCCTGCCCGCCCCCGCCGCGACGCCAGCCGCCGCCGCTCGGGCCACCCGCAACGAGGTGGAGCGCCGCACCGCCCAAGAGTTCGCCGCGGTGCTGGGGCTTGCCGAGGTCGGCCCCACCGACGGGTTCTTCGCGCTGGGCGGCGACTCGCTGCGCGCCATGCTCCTGCTCGACCGCCTCGAGGGCGCGTTCGACGTCACGCTGCCGCTGCACCGCTTCTTCGAGGCCGACACCGTCGAGGCGGTGGCCGAGCACATTCGCACCGCCGATCCCCACGCCCACCCGATGGACGAGCCCGCCGTCATCACCCTCAAGAAGGGCAAGGGCGTGCCCCTTTACGTGATCCTCGGCGTGACCATGTACGCCGAGCTGGCCGACGCCCTGGCCGTCGACAACCCCGTCTATGCGATCGTCCAGCCGGTCGAATCCGAGATGGTGCGCCACGGCACCTGCCTGCCCAGCGTGCAGGAGCTGGCCCGGCGCAACGTCGAGCTGCTGCGCCAGCACCGTCCGCAGGGCCCCTACGTGCTGGGCGGCTACTCCTTCGGCGGCTTCGTGGCCTACGAGATGGCCCAGCAGCTGCAAGCCGAGGGCGCCGAGGTCCCCCTGTTGGTGCTCTTTGACTGCATGCTCCCGCGAGGGCGCGACGTGGGTCTGCGCGACGTGGTGCGAGGGATCGGTCGCGCCTTCCGCTTTGGACAGGTTCGCCCCATGCTCGACAAGATCGAGCGACGCGCGGCCCAGATGCTCGGGCTGGCTGCCCCCGCCGAGCCCACCGCCACCGCCACCGCCGAGCCTCTGTCGCAGAGCGCCGCCGCCAGCATGCGAGCGATGCGAGACGGCGAGTACGGCCAGCGGATCGAGTCCTACGACCGCGTGATCCTCCCCTACGAGGGCAAGGTCGTCCTCTACCGCGCCCTCGCCTTCCGGCGCCCCGTCATGCCCGGCCACGGCTTCGAGCAGATCGTGCGGGGACGCCTGGTCACCCACGACGTTCCGGGTGATCACGACACGATCCTTCGAACCGACTATGTCGTTCCCATGGCGCGTCACCTCGATCGCCAGCTGGCCAGCCTACCCCGGAGCACCGATGACTCGACCACTCAATGCCGCCGACCGAGCCCTCGTGGGGCTGCTCAATGCCCTGACCACCCGGGGCTACCGATTCATCACCCCCACGCCGCTGACCCATGCGCGGTGGCTCAGCAATCGCCGCGATCGTAAAGCCCGCTCGGTGCGGGAGGTGCTGGGCTGGAACATGCCCTTCGACCCCCAGATCCTCCCCGCCGAAATCCGCGCCTACCTCGAGGAGGCCGAGGTGATAGGTCGGGGCGACGACGGCCACCACCGCTGCCAGATCCGGGTGTCGAGCATCGGCGACCGGCTCTTCGTCCACTCGGCCTTCCCCACCGAGCAGGCCGACGCGGTGTTCTTTGGCCCGGACACCTATCGCTTCGCCCGCTTCCTCGACGACGAGCTGTCCCGCCGACCGCCCGCCGCCGGCACCCGACTGCTCGACATCGGCTGCGGCAGCGGAGCGGGGGGGCTCGTCACCGCCGCCCACGTCGAGCGCCCGGCGGTCGTCATGAACGACATCAACCCGCTGGCGCTGCGCTACACCGCGGTCAACGCGGCCGCGGCCGGTCTAGATCGAGCGGTCGAGCTGGATCTGGGCAATGCCCTGGCCGCCCGCGAACAGCCCGACCCCATGGAGCTCATCGTCTGCAACCCTCCCTATCTGGTGGACGATGCGGCGCGGGTCTATCGCCACGGAGGAGATCGGCTCGGGCGGGGGCTCGCGCTCGAGATCGCCGAGCACTCGCTGCATCGGCTGACCCCGGGCGGCCGCCTGCTGCTCTACACCGGGGTCGCCATCATCGACGGCCGGGATCCCTTCATCGAGGATCTTGAGCCCACCATCAAGGCGGCCGGGTGTACCTGGCGCTACTACGAGATCGACCCCGACGTGTTCGGCGATGAGTTGGAACGGCCGATCTATACGGAGATCGACAGGATCGCCGCGGTCGGCCTGGTGGTCGACGCGCCCGGCTGATCCGCACGAGCAACCCACGACCGATCGCTCACCCCCCGGCCGACAGCGAGCGCGCCAGCGTGACCACGCTATAGGCCACCGCCGTGCCCCGCGTGGGGTTGCGGTACCCATGCTTTTGGTCCCCGCGGAACACCACCACGTCGCCGGGCTCGAGCCGCCAGCGCTCCCCGGCCGCCGTCAGCTCCAGCGCCCCCGCCTCGCACGTCAGGTACTCGCGGGTCCCCGGGGTGTGCGGCACCCCGGACATTGCCGCACCCGCGGCCAGCTCGAAGCGCTCCAGCTCCATCCCCGCGATCGGATCGGGCAGCAGTCGCCGCACGCTCACCTTGCCCCGGCGCCGCATCGGCAGCTCGCGGGCCTTGTAGAGGCGCGCCCCCGCCCGCGGCGGCCCCACCAGCTCCTCCAGCGACACCTGCAGCGCGGCCGCCACCTTCATCAGCACCGACAGCGTGGGGTTGGCCGCGCCTGACTCCAGGTTGGCCCAGGTCGGCCGGGGGAGCGCGGCGACCTTCGCGATCTGATGCTGCGTGAGGCCCCGGGCCTCGCGCAGCTGCTTGATGTTGAGGGCCAGGTTGGCCGCGGGATCGTCGGGCATGATGACGCGTTGACTCCTTGTCGACTCATTATCATCATAGATGACATCGTATGATCAAGCCCGCATGGTGAGACCATGCAAGACCTTCTTCCTGCAGCTCTGGTCACCGGCGCCTCGCGGGGCCTGGGGCGGGCGCTCGCCCGTCGCCTGGCCCACCGCGGCCATCCCGTGGTCCTCGTGGCCCGCACCCCCGAGCCCCTCGACGAAGCGGTCCAGGAGATCCGCGCCCAGGGCGGCACCGCGCACGCCCTGGTCGGCGATCTCGGCCGCCCCGCCCATGCGCGCGCGATCGCGGCCCAGGCCACCACCCTGGTCTCCCGGATCGGCCTGCTCGTCCACAACGCCAGCACCCTCGGCCCCCTGCCCATGCCGCCGCTGGCCGACACCACGCCCGAAGACCTCGCCGAGGTCCTCGAGGTCAACCTGCTCGGTCCGTTCCGCCTCACCCGCGCGCTGCTCGGCGGCCTGGCCCTGGGCCAGGGCGGCACCGTGCTCCACATCAGCTCCGACGCCGCCGTCGAAGCTTACCCCGGCTGGGGCGCCTACTCAGTGTCCAAGGCCGCGCTCGATCACCTCAGCCGAGTATGGGCGAGCGAGCTGCACGAGGCCGGGGTGCGGGTGCTTAGCGTGGATCCAGGCGAGATGAACACCCGCATGCACGCCGATGCCCTACCCGAGGCCGATCCCGCCGCCCTCGCCGATCCCGACGAGGTCGCCGCCCAGATCCTCGCGATCCTCGACGATCCCGCCCGCGCCCCCGCCGGCGCTCGGGTCGTCGCCGCCCAGTGGGAGGCCCGAGCATGAACGCCTGGACTGCCGCCGATTCCCCCCGCGGTGTGGATCAGCAGCGCTTGCTGGTGATCGATCCCAAGGGCTCCTGCTCCTGGTCAACCATGGCCCGTAAGCTCCCCCAATTGCTCGACCCCGGCGATCTCGTGGTCGTCAACGATGCCGCCACCGTGCCCGCCTCGCTGCCCGTGCATAGCCCCGGCGGCCGATCGCACGAGCTGCGCCTGGCCACCACGGGAGGTCCCGCGGGCTGGTGGGCGGTGCTCATGGGCAAGGGTGACTGGCGCCAACCCACCGAGCAACGACCGGCTCCCGATCTGATCGGGGCCGGCGACCAGCTCGCGCTGCCCGACGGCACCTATGCGACGGTGGTCGAGCGATCCCCTCGATCCCCTCGCCTGGTGTCGCTCGACTGGGGCCGGCCCGACCCCGCGGTGCTCCGCCTGCTCTACGCGCACGGTCGCCCGATCCAGTACAGCTACCTGCGTCGCGATCTCCAGATCGAGGAGGTCCAGACCTCCTTTGGCGTCCGCCCCTGGGCGGTGGAGATGCCCTCGGCCAGCCGTCCGCTGGACTGGGTCGCCCTGGCCGCCCTGCGCCAACGGGGGATCGAGCTGGCCACGCTCACCCACGCCGCGGGGCTGTCGGCCACCGGAGACGATGCGCTCGACGCCCAGCTCCCCTTGCCCGAGCGCTACCGGATCCCCACCGCCACCGTGACCGCGGTAGCCCGCACCCGCGCCCGCGGGGGCCGGGTGTTGGCGGTGGGCACCACGGTGGTCCGCGCCCTCGAGGGCGACGCCGCCCAACACGGCCAGCTACGCGGGGGCGAGGGCCAGACCTCGCTCATCATCGGCGAGGGGTTCACGCCCCGGGTGGTCGACGGCCTATTGTCCGGCGTGCACGAACCCGGCACCAGCCACCATCGCGTCGTTAGTGCCTTCGCCCCCGCCGATCTGGTCGACCATGCGTTGCAGCAGGCAGCCCACGCCCGGATGCTCGTGCACGAGTTCGGGGACGCGACCCTCGTGCTCCCCGGGGTCGCGCAACACGGCCGGATTGCTGCGTGAAGCGGGCGCGCCCTTCGGCACGGTTACGTGGTACTCGTGGTCACCGCCTATCGAGTCGAGGATTGAGCGTATGAATGGACGCTATCTCGAGGTTACATTCCGGCGAGGTCGACCCTTCGCCGCCTACCTATACCTACCGCGTCCGGCAGGCGCCAAAGTAGGACGTACGATCCCTGCAGGACACGGCTTGATGGTGGACTATGACCAACACGACACCCCCATCGGTGTCGAGATCACTGCACCATCCCAGGTCACCGTGTCGGCGCTCGATGAAGTCTTGCGCTCGCTTGGCTTGGAGGCCACCGAGCCTGACGAACTTGCTCCCTTGCATGCAGCCTGAAGACCCCGTCAGTCACGAGCGACCCCGCCCACTGGTTCTCGGACCACGGTACCCCCGGTCACGGGACTCGTCCTCATACGGCAACAGCGAAGCCCGATCGCTCGGAGCTCCGCTGCGCGGCCAGTCTCGCACCCCCCGATCGTCTCGAACCCGAGGGGCGCGGCATGCTCGATCAGTGCGGCCCGTGCCCCGAGCTCTCGCGAGCGCGGTCTTCTTGCTCCTTGCGCTCGCGCATCCAGTCTCGCACCTCGCGCCAGTCGTCGGGTTTGGCCTCGGCCGTCCCCAACAGGAAATCGCGCAGCGGCTGGTTGGGATGATCCTCGGGCAGCTGGGCCAGGGCCACGCGCAAGACCTCGTCGAGGCTCTCGACGAACTTGAACTCGATGGCCCGCATGACGTTCTTGGGCACCTCGTGGAGATCCTTCTCGTTCTCCTTGGGGCACAGCACCGTCTTGATCTCGGCCCGGTAGGCGGCGAGCACCTTCTCCTTGAGACCACCTATCGGCAGCACCTTGCCCCGAAGGTTGATCTCGCCGGTCATCGCCACGTCCTTGCGGACCGGCGCCTGCAAGAGCGCCGAGACCAGGCTGGTGACGATGGTGATCCCCGCCGAGGGGCCGTCCTTGGGCACCGCCCCCTCGGGGAAGTGCAGGTGGAAGTCCACGTGCTCGTAGAAGTCGGGCTCAAGGCCGAAGGCCAGGCTCCGCGAGCGCACGTAGGTGATCCCCGCGGTGGCCGACTCCTTGATCACGTCGCCGAGCTGGCCGGTCAGCGTGGTCTTGCCCTTGCCCGAGGTGATCGTGGTCTCCACCGGCAGCAGATCCCCGCCCATCGGCGTGTAGGCCAGGCCGTTGGCCATGCCTATCATGTCGGTCTCTTCGGCCCGATTGAATCGGTACTTGCGGGGCCCCAGTAGCTTGCCCACCTGCTTGGCATCGACCCTAAAGGACTTCTTCTTCTTGGGATCCTTGACGTAGTCGCGGGCGAGCTTGCGCAGGACCGAGGCCAGCTCGCGCTCCAGCGAGCGCACCCCCGCCTCCTTGGTGTAGGAGTGGATGAGCTCTTTGATCGCCCCGTCGGTCACGCTGATGTCGACCCCCTCCAGGCCGTTGAGCTCGGTCTGCTTGGACACCAGGTACTGCTTGGCGATCTTGAGCTTGTCCTCGTCGGTGTACCCAGAAAGCTCGATGATCTCCATGCGATCCCGCAGCGGGATCGGGATCGTGTGCAGCGAGTTGGCGGTGCAGATGAACAGCACCTCCGAAAGGTCGTAGTCCAGATCGAGGAAGTGATCGACGAACGCGATGTTCTGCTCGGGGTCGAGCACCTCGAGCATCGCGGCCGAGGGATCCCCGCGGAAGTCCATCGACATCTTGTCGATCTCGTCGAGCAGGAACACCGGATTGGTCGAGCACGCCTTGCGCAGGCCCTGGATCAGCTTGCCCGGCATGGCCCCGATGTACGTGCGCCGGTGGCCGCGGATCTCGGCCTCGTCGCGCACGCCACCCAGCGATACCCGCACGAACTTGCGGCCGGTGGCCCGGGCCACGCTCTTGGCCAGTGAGGTCTTGCCCACCCCCGGCGGGCCCACCAGGCACAGGATCGGACCCCGCACCTTCTTCACCAGCGCTTGCACCGCCAGGTACTCCACGATGCGCTGCTTGGGTTTTTCGAGCCCGTAGTGATCCTCGTCGAGGATCCGCTCGGCCTCCTCGATGTCGGCCTTGTCGTCGGTGCGATCGTTCCACGGCAGCGCGAGCACCGTGTCGATGTAGTTGCGCACCACGGTGGCCTCCGCGCTCATCGGGCTCATCATCTTGAGCTTGCGCAGCTCCTTCTTGAGCCGCTCGGTGGCCTCCTTGGTCATCTTCTTGCGGCGGATCCGGTCCTCGAGCTCGGCCAGCTCGTTCTTGAACTCGTCCTGCGAGCCCAGCTCCTTTTGGATCGCCTGCATCTGCTCGTTGAGGTAGTACTCCTTCTGGTTCTTCTCCATCTGCTTCTTGACCCGCGTGCGGATCTTCTTCTCGACCTGGAGAATCTCGATCTCATTTTGCATGAGCTCGTAGAGCTTCTCGAGGCGAGAGCGCACGGACTCGGTCTCGAGCAGCTCTTGCTTGGCAGCCAGCTTGAAGTTGACGTGGGCGGCGATGGTGTCGGCCAGGCGCGACGCATTGTCGATGCTCTGCACGCTCACCGCCAGCTCGGGCGGCACTCGCTTGTTGAGCTTGACGTAGTTCTCGAACGTGGCCTGTACCGAGCGCATCAGCGCCGCGAGCTCGGGGTCGTCGTCGGGCGTGATCTTCGACGCTTCGATCTCCTCGGCCTCGACGTGGAAGAACTTGGCCGTGTCGAGGTACTCCTCGATCTTCGCCCGGCTCTTGCCCTCGACCAGCACCTTGACCGTGCCATCGGGCAGGCGAAGCAGCTGGATGATGGTGCCGATCGTCCCGTAGGCATGGATGCCGTCGGGCTTGGGGTCGTTGACCTTGGCCTTCTTCTGCGCGCACAACAGGATGTGGCGATCGTCGGCCATCGCCTCCTCGAGCGCGTTGATCGACTTCTCGCGGCCCACGAACAAGGGCACGACCTCGTGGGGAAAGACGATCAACTCGCGTAGCGGAAGCAGGGGAATCTTTCGTTTCATCTCGGTCTTGGGCGCCGAAATTCGATATTTCGACGTGAACGGAAGCTAGCATCGAGGGTATGACCGGTCAAACCTCCGCCCGTACCCGGATCATGAAAAAGACTATTGATTTCGATATATTGAACGGGCGCCAGGTCCGCTGTGACCCCGCAGCCGGTGGCCGATGATCGTCGGTTTACCGCGATGACCTGGTCGATCGGCTAGGTCGATCCCTGCCTCATTCGCGGAGCGGTCGATCGTGGTCGGGCCGCAGGTGTACCGTGGCCCAGCGAGAGATCGGCGTCAGGGGCTCGTCGACGCCTGCTCCCCCTCCAGCAGACCAGGCCCTACATACCAGCGCCACAGCCGGGCAATGGCCACCGCGGCCAGCACCGACCACGGCAGCGCGGCATGACCGGGCAGCGACACCGCGAGCACCAACAGCTCGATGAGCGGCGCTCCCTCCACCCACCGCGGCAACGTCACGCCGAGCCGGGTCGCCAACGTCGCCGGCTTGGGCACCGCGAACACCTCGGCCGGGCGGTCGCGCAAGATAAGCCGCGCCTGCACCAGCGAAAGCAGCCCCGCGGCCCCTCCCGCCGCCAGCAGCACCACCGCGGCGACCGTCGAGCGATGGGTCTGGGCCACCAGCACGTAGGTCAATGCCACCATCATCGCCGCGTGGCTCAGCGGCCGGGTCGCTCGAGCGACCCGCTCCCCAGGCGCCAGCGGCAACGCGTCGGACCGCGGCCCTCGCAGCTCCCGCAGCGCCCGCAGGTGCCGGCTGACCTGCACTCCCGCCAGCACCGCGAACGCCCCCAGCGGCAAGCCGGCCGCGCCCCCGCTCAGCACCAGCGGCAGCGCCAGCATGCCCACCGTCAGCGCGGCCAGCTCGATCTGCGCCAGCGGCCGCCGGCTGTTGCTCAACCGCCGCAAGATCGGAATCGTCACCCGCCGGTGCCACGTCGATCGCCCCGGTAGGCCCACCCGATCCCCGCGCAGCACCAGCACCTCGGCCCGAGGGACGTCTTCCTCGTAGACCAGGCGCACCACGTCGCTGGGGCCCAGGTCCTCGGGCCAAGGGATCTCCTCGGTGATCGGCATGCTCGAGGGCATCTGCCACAGCTGGCCCGTAAAGAGCGCCGTGGGGCGCCCTGCCTCATCGTAGAGCGTATAGCGCTCGCCCCCGTCCAGCGGGTGGGCCACCATCAGCCGCAACAGCTCGGGGTGGATCCCGCTGCCCTCGTAGACCACCAGCGCTGGTCGCTCCACCGGCTCTCCCGTGGCGAGCTCCTGCGCGCCGTCGGGCTCTGCCCGGGTCCCCGCCCCCATCAGCACCCCACCAAAGCCCGCGTCGAGGGCCGCCCGCGCCAGGCGGTCGACCAGCGAGCGCCCCAGCACCGGACGCTGCACATCAAAGGTCGCCTCCGGGTCGGGGAGGATCACCAGCACCGGCGGCGGCACGTGGGCATGGGCCTCTGCGTCCGCCGTCTCGACGATCTCGAAGCCCTCGTGCATGGGTCGGCCCAGCCTACCCGATCTGCGGGCCGGCCACGAACGTCCCCCCCGCAGGTCGTCTCGCCGGCCGCGATGACCTCGGGCCACGACTACGGCCCGGTCCATTGCCGACACTCCCCGCAGCCCGCCCCAACCCCGCCCCAAACCCGCGGAGCCCCCAAGCCTACGCCATTGGGCGTATGGCCCCGAGCCTCTGACCTGCCTAGTCTGTTTGCGGACGCATGCTCGGGCCCGGGCGTACCGCCACGGCCCGAACCGCGCGCTCGACCGGGCTCTCCCAAAGCCCGTGCCTCCCGCCCCCACCCGCGCCGGCGCCCCGCGGGTCGACGTCGCGCTCATGCTCATCGATCACACGATCTATCTGGACGGGGGCGAGTTCCTGCTGGCCTCGCCGCCCTGGATCGATCACCTCGACTACACCCCGCTCTCGGTCACCGAGTCCCGCCTCCAGGTTCGCCGGTGGTCCGATCATGGGCGCCCCGCCACCATTGCCCGGTTGCAGGACGCGCTCGGGCTGGAGCGTTCCTTCGACCGGGTCGCCGACACCAAGCGTTGCTGCGAGATCCTGCTGGAGCGGCTGAGTCGACCCAACGCCAACCTCGTCCTCTATCGCCGCAATCGCATGGTCCTGGTGCTCGACCAGTCGCCCCGCCGCACCATGGTGGATCTGGCCGCGCTCGCATCGCCGGAGCCTCCCACCCCCAGCCCCCCGCTCTCCAACGACGAGCAGACCGATCACTGGATCGAGCTGCAGCTCGTCGATGCGCAGGGCTGCCCCATCGCCGAGCAACCGTGCGAGGTTCGCCTGCCCGACGGGCGCACGATCGAGGACCGCACCGACCACGTGGGTATGTTGCGTATCGACCAGATCTCCGATCCCGGGCAGTGCCAGGTCAGCTTCCCATCGCTCTATGTCACGAGGATGACAGGGTCACGAGGATGACAGGGTCACGAGGATGACAGGGTCACGAGAATGACAGGGTCACGAGGATGACAGAGCACGAAGCCGCCTCGCCCCAGCTGCCCCGGTCCGAACCGCTTCGAAGGGACCCATGCCTCACCACCATACCGTCCGCCCCTCGGATACGCTGGCCGTCATCGCGCGCGAGTGCGACCTGCCGTACCCGGAGATCATCCGCGACTGGCCGGGCAACCGCGGCCGGCTCCCCGAAGCGCCGCGCCACGAGCCAGCGTCCTATCTCAAGCCAGACGCGGGCACAAAGCTCGAGATCCCCAGCAAGGGCGAGCTGCAGCCCACGCTGGCCGACACCGACCAGCGGCATGTGTATCGGGTGCTCGGACCGAAGGTCCTGCACATGATCACCATCGACGCGCACATGCACATTCAGAGCATCAACTGCACGCCCTTGCCGGCGCAGTACGGGGTCATCACCGACCGCGCGCCCATGGCCGGGAGCGCAATTCGCATCATCGAAGTCATGCACGGCACGTCCGTCCTGGCCAGCCTCGTGCACCCTCGCCTGTTGCCTCGCTTGTTCCACTGGATGGGGTGGAGATGGGCCATCGTCGCTCGGCTCCTCACCCACGCACCCAATCGAGTCTTCATCACCGCCTTCAACATGATCATGATGAGGCGGTTTGCGACCCTCGGCAGTAAGCCGACCAGCTGGATCGGCGGGCGCCACGCTCGCTACAGCAAGGCAGCCGCCCGCTCCGAGCTCCGCCCCAAGAGCCTGCCGCCGCTTCCCCTGGCCGACAAGCCCCTGCTCATCCACCCCATCCATCCCCCCGACGGCTCGGCGTCCCCGCGCCCCGGCGATCACCACGCGTACCTATCGGTCGACCAGCCGAACAAGACCATGGCCATTTCTGTCGCGCTGACGATGGACATGGACTTTGCCCATCTCGACGGCTACTATGGAGAGTCGATCTATAACTACCACCCCCGGTTGGGGACCTACTATCGCCTACGCATGTCCGGGAAGTGGTCCCGACACCTGCGGCCCTACATCCCCGTCAACGGCAATCTCGAGGCCAACCCCGTCACCCCGCTGATGACTCAGTTCCGGGGGATGGACCTCGAAAAGGCCCTGCGCCTCGGCCAGAGGGTTCACGCCCGCATGCGGGATCTCGACGCTCGCCGCTCCAAGGGACAGCCCGTGCTCGGCTTGAACCTCGGACCGAACTCGGACTTTTGGCACGGGATGGAGCTCAGCGGCCACGCACTGCTCGACAACCTGAACAAATTCAAGAACCCCGAGCTCGCGCTGTTCATGAGCTACGAGACGTGGCAGCAGCAAATGTGGCACACCGAGCGAGCGCTGGTGCGCCATCCCTTTCGGCTGTTTGCCTTGCTGCACTACGACCCGCGCCGGATCTTGCACGACGTGGTCACTCCGCTGAAGTCCCCGCCGCAGGCCCCCTCGATCATCTGGGCGTACCGGCCGGCCACGCGTTGGCCGTCCTGGATTTTGCTGTGGGTCGCATGCCATGCAAACAGGTCGCTGATCGGCACCCAGGCCGAGACCCCGGCCCACAGCTCGGGATGGTGGGCCGCCATCTGCAGGGCCATGTGCCCGCCCCCAGAAGAACCGACCAGGTAGATGCGGCCGGCATCGATCTCCGCGTGCTGCTGCACGAAGCGGACGGCATCGACCACGTCGGCGATTGCCAGCGGTGAGCCCAGGGCCTGCGGCGTCTGGTTTGGGCCGCGGAAGTCGGGGTGAACAAACGCCCAGCCGCGGGCCCGGGCCTCGGCGAAAAATTCGTCCCGCGGCGACGCCTGGCGGTAGTCCCCGCTCCAGGTGTGCAGGTGGACCAGCAGCGGCGCGGGCAGCGCCGCATCCGCGGGTGGCGGTGCCCAGAGGAGGGGTTGCTCGCTGCCGTCGGCGGAGCTGAGGGGCCGTGCCTCCGCCAACGGCGCGTCGCTGGCCGCGGGGTCGTCGCCCTCAACGGCTAGCCCCGCCGCGGGGAAGCACATCAGTGCGGCCATGACAGCCAGCAGGTGTACGGTCGCCAGCGCGAAGTTCAAGCCGCGGCCCTCATCATCAGTTCCGTGAGATGACCCGATAGGTGTCTCCGCCGATGGTCCGGCTGCCT
>JBCCWC010000251.1:0-19631 GCA_039194325.1 Myxococcota bacterium | reverse complement strand
TCGTTGATCGGTAGGGTCATTGACGCGGGATCGGGCGTGGTCCAGTTGTGGGGCCACGCCCGCTACCCGCCACCGCCCATGCTCCAGGTCTGGGCGGGCCCTCCAGCCCGCGGTCCCCTGCTCCGGCCCTTTCGATGCTCGCCTGTAAGGGGTCACCAACACCCAGCGTTCAGGGGCCGCGATGCCACGGCCGCCGTCCGATTGCGCCGACCCCGGCCCTGGGGACATGCTCGGGCCTCTCATGACACCCGGCTCGTCTAGCTCCAGTCGAGATCCGTCCCGAGATCCATCCCGAGATCTATCCCGAGATCTATCCTGGTCGGGCGTTGTCGCGGTGATCATTGCGACGGCCGCGCTCGGGGTGGGCTGCGCCAAGAGTGCCCCCAAGACCATGGCCCCCCACGATGTCGCCGGAGGCGCGGCCGGGGCCGCGGCGGCGCCGGACGAATCGGCCGAGGCGGAGGCGCAACGCGACCAGATCGCCGAGATCGAGGCCGAGCTCGAACGCTACGAGGCGTCGATGCTCGAGGCCGGCGTGGAGCTGCCCGAGCCGGTCCAGGCATTGCGGCGGGACGCTGGTCAATCGGCGACCCCCGCCACCGCCGGAGATCCCGCCCAGCGCTGCCAGCGCATCTGCGACCTGTCGGCCAACATGTGCACATTGCGCGATCGGATCTGCGAGCTGGCCGATGAGCACGCCGACGACCCACGCTACACCGCGGCCTGCGAGCGGGCCGGCCTCGACTGCGACCGAGCCACCGAAGCCTGCGAGGGGTGCGATGCCTAACGCGTCGTCTCGGACGTTCGTGCCGGAATGGGCACGCAGAGGCAACCGACCAGCGCGCGTGCTCCCCGTGGCCGCGCTCTTGATGGGCCTGGGCTCGAGCGCCTGCAAGAAGAACGCGCAGGGCACCGAGCCGCCGACCCGAGACGTCCGCGACTGGTCACTGGCGCAGATCGAAGCCGAGCTCCAGCGCAACGGTGATGTGCTGTCCGACGCGGGGATCCAGGTTGCGATGGCCACGATGGCCGAGCCGCCGCCGCCCGCGATGCCTCCGGAGCCTGCCCCCGACGACGAGTCCACGGTGTGGCAGGAAGAGACCGGCGGTGACGCGAATGAGCTCGACGTCGAGCCCGCGCCCGAGCCCGAGCCCGCACCCGAGCCCGTCCAGGCCGAGCCCGCGGCGGCCCCCGAGGATTACTACGAGGCCGACGCGATGGAGCCGGCCCTTGCCGAAGCATCCGCACGCGATGTCCGCCGGCAACGGCGCCGCGCGTCTAGCCGCACCCGCAGTCGTCGTAGTCGACAACGCCGCGAGGATCCCCCGACCCGATGCGAGCGGGTCTGCGAGCTGGCCGAGTCGACCTGTGACCTCGAAGCCCAGATCTGCGAGCTCGCCGAGCGCCATCCCGACGAGCCGCGATACGAGCAGGCCTGCCTGAACGCCGAGCAGCAGTGCGCGGCGGCCTCGGCGGCCTGCGAGCGCTGCGAAGAGTGATCGAGCCGGCCCCGCGCCGAGCACTCGCAGCCGCGAACGTTCGTGCACACCCGCGCTACGAGCCCATCTGCTCGCGCAGCGCGGCGGCCCAGCGATCGAGGTTGCCGACCGTCGTTTCTAGCTCGTTAGGGGATCGCGCCAGCTTGGACAGCTCGGCCTTGAGCAGCTGCTTGGCCCGCCGCACTCGACCGCGCACCGTACCCTCCGGGACGCCGAGCACCGCGGCCGTCTGGGAGGCGGACATCTCCTCCCAGTAGTAGAGCTCAAGCACGATCTGGCTGTCGAGCGGGATACTGCGCAGAGCCTCGAGCAAAAGCCGCTCCTCACGGCGCTTGCCCACCACGGTGGACGGGCCCGCCCCCGCATCGACCGCCGACGCCGAGCTCTTGCCGAAGTCGAGCGCCTCGGGCTCCCGGCGCTGCGCGCGGTAGTGATCGCGCAGCAGGTTGTGGGCCACCCCGAACAGGTAGGTGCGGAACGAGGAGTCATTGCGAAATCGCTCTCGCCCCTCGACGCAGGCCATAAAGGTCTGCTGCACGAGATCCTCAAGGCCGTCGCTGACCTTGTTGCGGTAGAACCGGTGGATCGCGGCGAAGTGACGGTTGAACAGCTCGTCACCAGCCGAGAGATCGCCGGCACGCCACGCGTCGAGCAGCTCGGGGTCCGTCGGCACCGCCGGGACTCTACCAGGCTCGCCCAAGGCGCGGGGGCGCGATTTGCGCGACAAGCGCATGAACGCTGAATGAGGATCGCGTGGATCAACCTCGCGAGAATTTCCCGCGGTGGCTCGCTTACGGGTCCGCCTCAGATCAGAACGCGCGACCAGAGAGCCAGTCGTCGAGCTCGGCCCGAGAGGCTTCGTTCAGAGACGACCGTGCACCTTGGGCAAGATCCTCGGCGCGCTCGGGCTCCGTTGGCCGGAGCTGCTCGGCGAGCGCCAACCGGAGCTTGGCCCTCACGAGATGAGCTTCTTCGTCGGTCTGGATGTTCTCGGGCCACCCATCCAAACCTTGCCGATATGCGTCAATTCGATCGCTACGGGACTTCTTGCAATCACCGAGTAGTAGCCAGATATTGCCTCGGAGCTTGGCTTTGGTCCCGGGATCCGCTTGATCGTCGCTCACTTCATCCAGCTCGGCCATGGCCTGACGGAGCTCTGCTTCCACTCGAGAGTGTTGTCCGAGCTGTCGAAGCCCCACGGAGACGTTGACACGTGCGATGATTCGCTCGGACCGGTACAGCTCGACGAGGTTATCGCTCTGCGTCATGGCCAAATATTGCCGATACGCCTCGACCATGTCCTCGTATTCGCCGCGGCGTTCGGCCACTTTCGCCTTGAGCCCCAACACATCGGGCCGGTCAATAGCGGACACACCGGGCTCATCGAGCAGTGCGCTTGACTGCTCCGTGCGGAACTTCGCCTCTTCCAGGTCTCCTTCGACCAATGCGATCGCGCCCAGAGACTTGTGTATGGATAACAATGCCGGCGCCATTGACCCTTGCGCTGCGACAAACACGCGCTCGGCCTCGAGAAACCCCTTGCGAGCATCTTCCAGCTCATTCGCGGCTCTAAAGTCGATTGCGGCGTCGACCATCACGTGCGCGACCATGGGATGGTCGGGGCCATAGGCGCGAGCCAACACTTGCCGTGCCCGCTCGTAGCGAACTTGTGCTTCTTCGTGACGCCCCACGTCGCTGAGCATGTTTGCCAACCTGCGTTCAGCGTCAGCGGTTCGTGGATCGTCTCCTCCGTGCTGTTCATTGTAGTGCCGAACAACGGCGATCTGATCATCGATGGCCTCATCGTAGCGCTGCGCTCGCCATGCGGTCAAAGCCTGGGACTCACGAGCCTCGAGCAAGAGCGTCGATCTGTCACCCAACCGCCGGACTTTGGCCATTGCCCGGCGCGCGGAGAGATCTGCGAGCTTCGTCTGATTGAGCTGAGCCTGGTAGCGAGCAAATCGGCTCCATGCTCTCGCCGCCACGCTGTCGTCTTTGGCGGCTTCCGCCAGATCGATCGCATCCTCGGCCATCTCGGCAGCCCGCTGATACGTGCGACGTTGCTCTTGAACGAGCGCTTGCTGGAGCCGCGCTTGTGCTTCGATCCGAGGAGCACCTTGAACTCGAGCGGCCTCGACCACGGAATCAGCACCGGCGAGCGCTTGATCGTAGAGACCAGCCTTGTACTGCGCGCGCACCTCAGCCAGCCTTGCCCGCAGCTCATTGCTCTCGACGGCCTCCGCCGCCGCACGCATCCGCTGGAAATCGCTACAGTCGTCCAGCGACGACAACTCCGCGACCCCACGAGGGGCTTGCTCGACCATGGCCTGATCCGCACTCGCGAACACCGACACGATAGTAGCCAACTCGACTTTTCGCTCGAGCAAGCACGCGAAACGCTGATCGTGAATACGGGCTGACTGTTCGTGGCGAACGCTATACGCCTCACAAGTGTCACGACGCGCGTCGAGCCACTCGCTCGCATAGTCGGAGAGCCGGGCATTGACATGGGCGGCAACGTTCCGCGCCTGAGCCGCGCCGGAGTCGACAAACGCTTCCTCGATAGCGGCCGCCTGCTCGGGACCCCACTGGCCAGCGAGCTCGGCCTCGAATGACTGACACCTGGGCTCCGCCACGAGGGCCGTAGACGCGTAGAGACCGAGACCAGTCAGCGCGACCGCACCAGCTCCTAGCCAGCGCCATCGAGTACGATCCTGAAGCGAGAGCTCGACCAACAAGGCTTCCATCGTCGGGAAGCGCTCGGAGGGATCGACGCTCAGCCCGCGCATTATTGCCCTGATGACACGAGCGGGGACCTTACTATTACGCGGCGGGGGAATGACCTCACCTCGAGAAACCGCAATCAGCACCTCGGCGGTGCTGCTGCCCTCGTGAGGGCGGCGGCCAAACATGGCTTCATAGAGTGCAACGCAGAAGCTGTACTGATCGCTCCGAGCGTCGACGCCTTCGTAGCGGGCTTGCTCTGGAGACATGTAGGCCGGCGTGCCCATAATCTCACCGGTCTGGGTGAGCTCGATGGCAAAGGCCCGCTCCTTGAACTCGCCAGATGGCGACACCTGAGGAACACGAGCATGCTCGGATGCTCGGGCCAAGCCAAAGTCGACGACCCGCACCCGTCCGTCGCTGCCAAACAAGACATTGGCCGGCTTGAAGTCACGGTGAATGATCCCCTCACGGTGGGCCGCGGCGAGACCTTCACCGGCCTTGACGAAGTGATGCAGCACCTCTCGCCACGACCGGGGTTCATCGAGAAGCCATGTGCGAAAATTGGGCCCCTCGAGGAATTCCATGGCCAGGAATACGCGCTCGTCGAATGTGCCGACCTCGTAGACCTGGACCACGTTGGGATGCGACAGCTTGGCCAACGCCTGAGCCTCACGCTGCAGACGTCCCTTGCCAACCGACGCGTCTTCTTCCCGAGAGCTGCGCAGCAACTTGACCGCGACCCGACGGTCTAGCTCCTCATCGTATGCCGCATAGACCACCCCCATACCACCCGATCCGACGGTCTCGAGCACGGTGAAGCGACCGATCTTGACCGGAGATGCGTCAACGCCGAACATCTTGGCACGGAGCCGATTGCGTAGGCGCTGACTATCGAAGTCGAGATCCTGCTTACCCGCCGCCTTCCAGACCCGCTGCGAATGCAGCGTCTGGGAGTGGTCGTCTAGGCATTCGGGCTGGGTATCAAACGCGGACATTATGCTAGACCTTGGCCCACCGGCCACGGCAACTCAGATATGGTGCCTGACCTTGATGGGAAGATTCAGCGTGTCCGAGCTCCCGGACTTGCTGACCTTGAGAGTTCCGACCGTATCGGGCGCGGACGCGGACGCGGGCGCGGGCACGTTGAAGATGAGCGGCTGACCGGCGCTGGGCCGGTTGCACCACGCGACCGGCTCGCCGACGAGCTGGTCGTGGGGATCGTTGGGCTCGAAGCGGACCTCGACCGTCGAGGGAGCGTTGGGGCCGCTGACGCTGCGGACGAGCTCGGTGCCGTCATCGGGGCAATCGAAGACCAGTCGCATGGCAGGTACTGAGGTGGAAGAGGTCGAGGGGTTCGGGGCGAAGCCGAGGGGGCGGGAGCGGGAAGCGTGGTCAGGCATGGGTGGACTCTGAGAAGGGTTTTCCCGAGCCTCTGAAGGCGATTCGATACTCATGAAACTACCTCTGGCCCGGGGTGGGGGACCCCCGATTAGTGTGATCGAGCGCTGAACCGATCACGGAAATCACGCCGATTTCTGCTCGAAAGTACACAGGCCCTCGGACGCCAGACGATTTTCGCGAGGGGAATGAACTGACCGGAAAATACTATGAAATTCGGCACCCAGCGAAGCGTGATGGGTTCTCTTACGGTGGGAAAACGTGCGCGTTTTTGCGCAACGCCGAGACCCACGTAGTGCCATCGTGCTGGGCCTGGGTCTAAAGACCCATCACGGACAACGATTTTGACTCCGCGGCCGAATGGCCCCAGGCGCACCGCGCAAAATACGCACAGCGGATACGCGCACCCGTCCATCACATCGACCACAATCGAGCGCACCGATGTCCGCCCCACCGCACGACCCCCCTGGGTGGATCGGATCCGTCGTTTTTCCTTCAACCCGTGGCCTACCGGCTGACCGCCGGGCCGCCCCTATCGTCCACGACGCCCACCGAACGACGCCTACTCGATCATCCAGATCGCCTGCGCGCGCTGATGAACCGCGGTGCGGATCTTCGACATCCGGGGATCCTCGGCGATCGCCTCCATCAGCGAGCAGTGCTCCAGCCAGTCGACGTCGACCAGCACCTCTTGGGCCAGCCGCTCCATGATCTCGATCGCCGGCTCGAGCTCGTCCCGCACCAGCAGCCCCTCGACCAGCCCCTGCTCGAGCATCGCGCGGTAGCGCGGGCTGGCCGTGGGCGGAGCGTTGAACGCCAGGCTCGCCTGCACGTCGTCCCAGCTCGCCTCACCGAGCACATAGCCGGCCACGACCTCGACGAACGGCCGGTTCGGCCGATCCACCTGCGCGAGGACGTCACGGGCTCGCCGGATCTCGTTGTGGTCGCGGCTCCACATCGCGACACGAAGGCGAAAGAACTTGATCGCAGGGCGAGAGTCGGGCGCCTCCTTCCACACCCGCTCCATGATCGCATCGAAGCGCGCCATGTCCCCTCGCATGCCGAAGTACCGGGCCGCGGTCAGTAGCGGCCATAGAGCGGTGGGCTCGAGCTCTACCGCCAGATCGATGTGCTGGAGGCCCTCTTTGCCCCGCCCCGCCTCACACTGCAGGATCCCCAGGTAACCATGCGCCGCGGCGTAGGTGGGCGCCAGGTCGAGCGTTTGCTGGAGCGCCTGGGCGGCCCGGCGAAACTCCCCCTGCTGCCAGTGCATCCGGGCCGCGGCCAGGTGTGCATCGGGCAAGCCCGGCGCGACCTCCAGCGCCCGCGCGACCGCCTGCCGACACAGGGCGGCCCACTCGTGCGCGCCGTCCTTCTCTCCGTAGTAGAACCACATCCGCGAGCAGACCACGGCGTAGGCGGCCAGCGCGGGAGGAAAGTCGGGCGCCAGCGCCAGGCAGCGCTCGAGCAGCGCGGGTGCTCCCTCGGACTCGTGCGCCCCCAACTTGAACGAGCGCATGGACACCCGAGCCCGCATGTACAGCTCCATGACCTCCTGGGAGGCCGAGTATTCGAAGCGGCTGGACTGTAGGCGCAGCCGTAAGGTCTCCGCCACCCGGGTGGCGATCCGATCCTGCAGCTGGAACACGTCCTCGAGCTCGCCGTCGAAGCGCTCACTCCAGGTCTGATAGCCAGTGCGCGCGTCGAGCAGGCGAATGGCCACCCGCAGGTGCGAGCCGCCCTTTTGCATGGTGCCGTCCACCACCGAGTCGACGCCGAGCGCCTCGCGCACCGCCCGGGGATCTCGCCGGTCGACGAAGGGCTCGGTCGCGCCGGCGGCCGGCACCCGCAGCCCGCGGGTCATCGACAATAGATCGATGAGCTGCTCGGTGAGCGCCTCGGCCAGGTACGCGTCGTCGGAGGGGCCGCGATAGCGCAGCGGGAGCACGGCCAGGCTGTGATCCCCCACGTACACGCTGGCGAAGCGCGTGCCCCCCGAGGGCGCCACCACGTCGCGCACCGTCGACGCCGACGCCACCATCGTCACGTCGGTCGCCGCGTCGGTCGCCGCACCGTCGACCGCCCCAAGCTCGCCGAGCATGGCCTTGACCGCGCTCGCGCTGCTCGGGCGCCGAGCCGCATCGCGCTCCAGGCAGGCCATGATGGTGTTGACCAGCGACGGCGGCAGGTCGACGTGACGCTGCGGCGGCTCGGGTGATTGCTGCAGCCGGGCCACCGCGGTCGCGATCGCCGTGTCGGTGCCAAAGGGCAGCCGCCCGGTCGCCATCTCGTAGAGGACCAGGCCCAGGGTGTACAGATCACTGCGAGCGGTCAGCGGCTCGCCCGACACCTGCTCGGGCGCCATGTAGCGGGGCGTCCCGATCAGCATCTCGCGATCCACGGTGATCGCGTCGTCTTCGATGGTGGAACGCGCGATGCCAAAGTCGGTGAGCACCACCCGCCCGCCGGATTCCAGCAGCACGTTGGCCGGCTTGAGGTCACGGTGCACCAAGCCCGCCTCGTGCACTGCGACCAGGCCAGCACAGATCTGCCGCCCGATGTCGATCACCCGCTCGACCCCAAGCCGCCCCTTGGCCCGCAACCGCTCGGCCAGGCTCTCCCCCTCCACCAGCTCCATCGTCAAGAAGTGCAGCCCCTCGTGCTCGCCGATGTCGAACGTGCGCGCCACGTTGCGGTGGGTCACCTGGTGGGCCACCCGAACCTCCCGGCGGAACCGCTCCAGGGCATCCGCCCGCAGGGAACCGACCGCACTGAGCACCTTGAGCGCGACACGCTCCCCGAGCTTCTGATCCACGGCGGCGTGCACCGAGCCCATGCCCCCTTCACCGACCGTCCTCTCGATCAAGTACCGACCGGCGAACACCGAGCCCGGCGACAGCGATCGGCCCCCGGCCCCTCCTTGGGTCGCCTCGTCACTCGTCGCTACCGTCATCCGCGAAGGATCGTACCAATCCATCCCCCCATCCAGCACCCCATCCAGCACCCCATCCATCACCCCGACCGGGGACGAGCGCTCGTCGGGCTCAGCGATCCCCCGAGATACCGACGCGAGATCCGCGACCGCCTGCGGCTTGACAGCCCTCGTCCCCTGCCCGACGCTCGCGACGATGATCGCCGCCCTCCGATCTCGCGGCGACAATGAGACATCTGCCATGAACAGCGGGATACGAGGGTCAAACGAGACACGCGGGGCACGAGGTTCGAGCAGGACGCGCGGGACACGGTGGTCCCGGGGCCTGCTCGCCGGCGGCGCCGGTCTACTAGCCGGCGCCGGGTGCCTGCTCGAAGACCCCAACATGGACGGGATCCTCACCCAGGGAACCACCGCCCCCGTCGGCAACACCAGCACGGCGAACGAGACGACCGAAGCAGGCACCGAGCCCCTCCCCACGGGCAACATGCCCACAGCAACCACGATCTACGACATCCAGATGGGCCTGGTCGCCGAGGGCACCACCGTGACCCTCGAGGGCGTGATCGTGGTGAGCCCGGTGCAAAACGACAGCAGCGCGGTCATCGTCCAAGACCCCATGGGCGGTCCCTACTCCGCGCTCTACCTCTACCTGTTCGACGAGGTCTTGATGGGCGTGCCGCTGGCCCCCGGCGACGAGCTGACCATCACCGGCGAGTACTCGGAGTTCTTCGACTCCTCCCAGCTCACGATAGCCGGCGTCGCCGACGTGCAGATCACCGGCTCGGCCGAGATCCCGGCCCCCCTCGACGTGAGCGCGGCCGAGATCGTCGCCGGCGTAGACTCGGCCGAGCAATACGAGGGGGTCCCCGTGTGCCTGACCGACGTAACGACCACCGACGCCACCAACCAGTTCGGTGACTTCCACGTCGACGACGGCGCGGCGGTGAGCAACTTCTTCCTCTTTGGCACCGATGATTTCTTGCAGGTGCTGCCCGGCACCGAGTTCGCCCGGCTGTGCGGGCCGCTGCTCTACAGCTTCGAGGAGTACAAGGTCGCCCCCCGCAGCGGGATGGACTACGACGGCTCCGTGCTCGGCTGCGCCGACGCGGCCCCCCTGACCACTATTTCCGAGGTTCAGCAGCAGATGTTCGCCGTGGGCGACCTCGTCCGGCTGGAGGACGTGGTGGTGACCACCCCATGGGAGACCGACCAAGAGGTGTTCTGGGCGCAGGATCCGGCCGGCGGCATGTACTCGGGGATCGCGGTGTACTTACCTCGGGCAGAGGGTTTTGCGCCCGTGCCGGGCGACGTGGTGTCGCTCTGCGGATCCTACGAGGAGTTCTTCGAGCAGTCACAGATCCAGCTGGCCAGCGCGTCCGATCTGGTCGCCGGACCCAGCGGCCCCGTCCCGATGCCCGAGCCGGTGACCGCCGACGACGCGGTCACCGAGCCATGGGAAGGCGTACTCGTGCGGATCGACGGACCCACCGTCACCACCGAGACCGACATGTTCGGGGAGTGGACCGTCGACGACGTGCTGCGGCTGACGCCCGAGTTCTTCTCGATGGGCTGGCCCATGCCCATGGTCGACGAGACCTTCACGTCGCTCACCGGCGTGGTGGTGTTCTCGTTCGATAACTACAAGCTCGCCCCACGAGACATGGCCGATATCGTCCCGTGAGGGCGATCGCCAACCATCAAAAGAGGCCGAGACGTGGGTCCCGACCTCTTTCTTAAGCACTTATTTGCAGGTACTTACCGCGCGCCGACCTACCGCTGGCGGTCCTTGTACTTCTCGATCAGCTCCTTTTGGATGCTGGTCGGGACCTCGCCGTACTTGGCGAACTCCATCGTGTACTCCGCCTTGCCCTGTGTGGCCGAGCGCAGCTCGGTCGAGTAGCCGAACATGTCCGACAGCGGCACGTGGGCCTCGATGGCTGTGGTGCCATAGGTCGTCTCCGAGCCCTGGATCATGCCGCGGCGGCGGATCAGCGTGGTCTGGACCGCCCCCTGGAACTCCTCGGGCGTCTCCACCACCACCTTCATCAGCGGCTCGAGCACCACCGGGTTGGCGCTCCTCATGGCCTCCTTGAAGGCGGCGCGCGCACAGATCTTGAACGCCATGTCGCTGGAGTCGACCGCGTGGAAGCCACCGTCGTTGAGCTCCATCTCCACGTCGACCACCGGGAACCCGATCAGCACGCCGCGCTCCATCGCGTCTTGGTAGCCGTTGTCGCACGAAGGGATGTACTCGCGGGGGATCGTACCGCCGGTGATCTTGTTGACGAAGCGGTAGTGCTCCCCCTGCTCGGCCTCCTTGAGGGGACGCATGACCCCACCCACCTTCGCGAACTGACCGGAGCCGCCGGTCTGCTTCTTGTGCGTGTAGTTGTAGGGCACCTCGCGGGTGATCGTCTCGCGATAGGCCACCTCCGGCTCGCCGACGATCGTCTCCACGTTGTACTCGCGCCGCATCCGCTCGAGGTAGACCTCGAGGTGCAGCTCGCCCATGCCGGCGATGATGGTCTCGGAGGACTCCTCGTCGCGGCTGACGCGGAAGGTGGGGTCCTCCTTGGCGAAGCGGTTGAGGGCCTTGGAGAAGTTGGTCTGCGCGCTCTTGTCCTTGGGCTCGACCGAGTAGCGAATGACCGGGTCGGGCACGAACATCGAGCGCAGCGAGTATTTCTGGTCGATGCCGTGGAAGGTATCGCCCGCGGCGCAGTCGACCCCGAACATCGCGATGATGTCGCCCGAGCCGGCGTCCTCGATGTCCTCCATCGAGTCGGAGTGCATGCGCACCAGGCGGCCGAGCTTGATCTTCTGACCCGTGCGGGTGTTGTAGACAAAGTCGCCCTTGGAGACCTTGCCCTGGTAGATCCGCAGGTAGGTGAGCTGACCGTAGCGCCCCTGCTCGAGCTTGAAGGCCAGGGCGCACAAGGGCTTGCTGTCGTCGGTGGCCAGCTCCACCTCGGCCTCGGACTTGTCCTTGCCGATCTCGAAGGCCGTGTTGGTGACCTCGGTGGGATCGGGCAAGAACTCGACGACCCCGTCCACCGCCACCTGGACCCCCTTGTTCTTGTAGGCCGAGCCACAGAACACCGGGGTGATATCGAGCGAGAGGCAGCCCTTGCGAATGGCCGCGTTGATCTGCGCGGGGGTGACGTCGGCGATGTCCTCCTCGAGGAACTTCTCCATCAGCTCCTCGTCGTAGTCGGCCGCGACCTCGATGAGCTTGGCCCGATACTCCTCGACCTTCTCCTCGTAGCCCTCGGGCAGATCCTTCGTGCGACGGATCGTCTCGCCGTTGTCCCCGTCGAAGTAGACCGCCTCACGGGTGCGCAGATCGATGATGCCCGCGAACTCGTCCTCGGCCCCGATGGGGATCGTGACCATCACCGGCTTGTGCTTGAGCTTCTCGCGCAGCTGATCGGTCACCCGGTAGGCGTCAGCTCCCGCGCGATCCATCTTGTTGATGAACGCGATGCGGGGGGCCTTGTAGCGCCGCATCTGCCGATCGACGGTGATCGACTGCGACTGCACCCCCGACGCGCCACAAAGCACCAGGATCGCGCCGTCGAGCACCGACAGCGCCCGCTCCACCTCGACGGTGAAGTCGACGTGCCCCGGGGTGTCGATGATGTTGATGTGGTAGCCGTTCCACTGAACCATGGTGGCCGCCGACTGGATCGTGATCCCGCGCTCGCGCTCGAGCTCCATCGAGTCCATCGTCGCGCCGCCGCCCGACTTGTCCTTGACCTCCACGATCTTGTGGATGCGCCCCGTGTAGAACAGGATGCGCTCGGTCAGGGTCGTCTTCCCCGAGTCGATGTGGGCCGAGATTCCGATGTTCCGGGTCTTTTCGAGGTCCATGGCTGTCTACCGCTTTTGTTGACGGGCTCGAAGCGCGCGGAGCATGCCACAGCGCGGGGGGCCGGGCACGCGAAGGGCAGGGGGTGACCCGGCATTTTCGACAATGCGCCGTGAGTTGCCTCGTGAGCGGCACGCGCGCGAGACCGATACGGCCCGACCGATCGCGAGCCGCATGCCTTCGACGCACTTTACCAAGCCCTGCGCCGCCTCGATCGAACCGATGCGCCGGTGTGGCCGGCAGACGTACCCCGACGCTGACGCCCCCCGATCGGAACAAGCTCGGAACAAGCTCGGAACGAGTTCGTTCCGGGCTCGCGCCACGGCTCACAGCAGGCTGCGAACCCGCTCGACCACCGCCTCCACCGTGAGCCCGAAGTGCTCCGCAAGCGCCTCGGCCGGCGCCGATGCCCCGAAGTCGTCCAGGCCCACGTGGTGATTCGCCCAGCGGGCCCACCCCAGGGTGATGCCCGCCTCGATCGACACCCGCCGGGTGATCGAGGGCGGCAGCACCTCGTCGCGATAGGCGGCGTCCTGGGCCTCGAACGCCTCCCAGCACGGCATCGACACCACCCGCAGATCCAAGCCCACCGCGTGCAGGCGCTGCGCCGCCTCGAGCGCCAGGGCAACCTCGGAGCCGGTGGCCACAAGGATCCCCTGGAGTGATCGCACGGCAACGTCTTTGGGCTCCCACAGCACATAGGCCCCGCGTGAGATGTCACGACGCCCGTGGTCGAGCACCGGCAAGCCCTGGCGCGACACCAGGATCGCGGTGGGCCCGTCGCCCCGCTTGCGCGACAGGGCGTAACTCCACGCCCCGAGGGTCTCGTTGGCGTCCGCCGGCCGTACCACGTGCAGATGGGGAATGAGCCGCAGGCTCATGCACTGCTCGACCGGCTGGTGGGTGGGGCCGTCCTCACCCAAGAAGATGCTGTCGTGCGACAGCACGTGCACCACCGGCAGCCGCATCAGCGCCGACAGCCGCAGGGCCCCGCGCATGAAGTCCGAGAAGATGAGGAACGTGGCATCGAAGGGCCGCAGGCCCCCGTGCAGGGCCAGGCCGTTGCAGACCCCAGCCATGCCGTGCTCGCGCACCCCAAAGTGAAGACCGCGACCGCCCGGCTCCTCGCGGGACTGCTCTCCGAAGGGCCCCACCGGGGTCCCGTTGCTCCCCGCCAGATCGGCCGAGCCCCCCACCAGCGAGGGCAAGGAGCCGGCCAGCGCCTCGAGCACCTTGGCGCTCGCCTTGCGGGTCGCGAGCATGGTGCCGGACTCGAAGCGCAGCGCATCCAGAGCCGCCTGCGCCTGCTCCGGCAGCGTGTCGTCCCAGGCGACCCGCAGCTCGGCCGCTAGCGTGGGGTGCGCGGCCTCGTAGGCGGCAAAGCGCTGCTCCCAGTCCCGCCGTAGCGCGCTCGCCGGCTCAGTCCTCGCCGCGAGCTGTGGCCGCAGCGACTCGGGCACGTGAAACGCCGGCTCCAGCGGCCAGTCCATGCCCTGCTTGGTCAGCGCGACCTCCTCGGGGCCCAGCGGCGATCCGTGAGCCGAGGACTTGCCCGCCTTGTTGGGCGAGCCTTGGCCTATCGTGGTGCGACAGGCGATGAGGCTCGGCCTATCGCCCTGGGCCCGGGCGGCCACGAGCGCCTCGGTGATCGCGGCCGGATCGTGCCCATCGACGCGCTGCACGTGCCAGCCGTAGGCGGAAAAACGCGCCCCTACGTCTTCGGTGAAGCTCAGCGCCGTCGACCCGTCGATCGTGATCTGGTTATCGTCATACAGATAGACCAGCTTGCCCAGGCCAAGGTGACCGGCCAGGCTCGCCGCCTCGGCCGCGATCCCCTCCATGAGATCGCCATCGCTGACGATCCCATAGGTGAAGTGGTCCACCACCTCGTGGCCCGGCCGGTTGTAGCGGGCGGCGAGCAGACGCTCGGCCAGCGCCAGCCCCACCCCCGCCGCGAAGCCGCTGCCCAGCGGGCCGGTGGTGACCTCTACCCCCGGCGTATGATCGACCTCGGGGTGCCCCGGGGTCCGCGAGCCCAGCTGGCGAAACTGCTGAAGCTCGGACAGCGGCAGGTCATAACCGAACAGGTGCAGCAGCGAGTAGAGCAACATCGAGCCGTGACCGGCGCTCAGCACGAAGCGATCGCGGTCCGGCCAGCCCGGCGCCGCAGGGTCGTGCACCAAGAATCGGCTCCACAAGGTGCCCGCCATGTCGGCCGCCCCCATCGGCATGCCCGGGTGGCCGGACTTGGCCGCCTGCACCGCATCCATGGCCAGCCCCTTGATGGTCTTGACCAGCAGCGTGTGCAGGGAAGGATCGTGCTCTCGCGGGGGCAGGGCGGCGCGCGGGGACATCGACGCCTGGGTATCACGGGACCGAGCCGACGACGAGAGCGACCCGTCTGCGGACGTCGCGCGAGCGCCGAGCCCGTAGCTCGCCCCGATTCCAGTTCCTGTCCTTGGGCCTCTGTCCTTGGGCCCCTATCCTTGGACCAGATCCGCGATGAGTACACCAATCCGAGATTTCGTCGTCGCTCTTGGTGATCCGAGCCAGCATCGCTGGGTGACCGGTCCCGCCGTGGAGGAGATCCCCCTGGGCTCGGAGCAGATCCTGGTCGAGATCGAGAAGTTCGCCCTCACGGCCAACAACATCACCTACGCGATCGCCGGGCACATGCTCGGCTACTGGAAGTTCTTCCCGACCCCCGAGGAAAGCGAGGGCCGGATCCCCTCGTGGGGCTTTGGCCGCGTCGTGCGATCGGAGCACGACGCGGTGACCGTCGGCACGCGGATCTACGGGTTCTTGCCCATGTCGAGCCACCTGGTGATGCAGCCCGGCACGATCACCGCGCAGGGGTTCGTCGACCAGATCGAGCATCGCCGCCCGCTGCACGGCATCTACAACACGTACACCCGGCTCGACGCGGATCTCAGCTACGCCGCCGAGTACGAGGACATGCACTCGATCTTTCGGCCGCTGTTCACCACCGCGTTCCTCATCGACGACGTCCTCCACGACGAAGGGTACTTCGGGGCCCGGCGGGTCGTCGCCCTGAGCGCGTCTTCGAAGACGGCGGCGAGCACCGCATTTTGTACCCACCGACGCCAAGGACGATCGGTGGAGCTGGTCGGTGCGACCTCGGCGGGCAACGTCGCCTTCGTCGAGAGTCTGGGGTACTACGACCGGGTGCTCCGCTACGACCAGCTGACCACGCTCGATACCGACACCCCCACCACCATCATCGATTATGCCGGCAACGGCGAGCTCGTGGCCACGCTACACCGTCACCTCGGCGAGCAGGTCGTCTACAACATGCTGATCGGCAAGTCGCACAAGGACGGCGCGCAGACCCCTGCGGATCTGCCCGGCGCGCCCCCGGCGATGTTCTTTGCCCCCGACCAGGCCCACAAGCGAATGGAGCAGTGGGGCCCCAGAGAGTTTCACGCGCGGTTCATGGCCAGCTGGAGCGCATTTCGAGAGGCGGCCGGCGCATGGTTCCAGACCCGGCTGGGTCGAGGCGAGCAGGCGGTGACCCGTGCCTACGAGGACGTGCTCGCCGGGCGGCTCGACCCCTCCGAAGGCCACGTCTTGACCCTACAGTCGAGCTAGCGAGCCCACGTGGCCGGCGACCCTACTCGCCGCCCTACTCGCCGCTCCAGTAGGCGTGGTATGAGGTCGCCCATGAAGATCTGCATCTTGGGGGCGACCGGACTGGTCGGTCGCGAGACGCTGGAGTTGGTCGCGCGCGCCTGGCCCGACGCCTCGCTCGACCTCTATGCCAGCCGCGACCAAACGCTCACGCTGGGAGATCGCTCGCTGCCGGTGAAGGCAGCCGAACGCCTCGAAGCGCCCGACGCCGAGGGTGGTGATCTCGCGCTCGTCGCCCTCGACGACGCCTACAGCCGCCGCTACGTCCCGCGGCTGCTCGAGCTGGGCTACCGCGTCGTCGACAAGAGCAACACCTATCGCATGGATCCCAAGGTGCCCCTGGTCGTGGCCGGGGTCAATTGCGATCTGCTCGACGACAACGCTCGGCTGGCCGCCAACCCCAACTGCACCACCATTCCCCTCGCCCTCGCCCTCGCTCCGCTCGACCGGCGCTGGAACCTGACGCGGGTGACCGTCAGCAGCTACCAGGCAATAAGCGGCGCGGGGATCGGGGCGCTCGACGGATTCTTGCAGGCCAGCCGCGAGGCTTATGCGCAGGCCGACCGCCTCGGCGCCGGGCTCGACCCCCGCGCATACCCGGGCAACACCGTGCCCCACAGCGGCAAGACCGACGACAGCGGCTTCTCCTCCGAAGAGCGCAAGCTGATGAACGAGAGCCGCAAGATCCTCGCGCGCGCCGAGCTGCCGGTGAGCGCCCAGTGCTGCCGGGTCCCGGTCGCGGTGGGGCACTACATCAACGCCTGGATCGAGCTGAAGGTACGGGTCGAGCTGGCGCAGATCGCCGCCGTGCTCGAGGAGCCCTCCTCGGCCCCCTTCGTGCGCTTCGTGCCCGGAGCATCGGGCGAGGGACTCAGCGCGCTGGCCGGCGTGCACGACCGCGATCGCGCGCTGGTGGGCCGACTGCGGCTGGATCCACGCGGAGCCGAGGGCACCGCGCTATGCCTGACCGTGACCGCCGACAACCTGCGCCTGGGGGCGGCCACCAACGCCGTGCGCATGGCCAGCCGGTGGTTTCCCGCGGCCGATGCCGATCTAAAGGCCGAGCCAGACGACGACCTGCCGGCGCCGAAGTAGTCGGCCAGCCCCATCGCCGGGACGATCTATAACGATCGTCGGTACGCATGCGGGTGGTACGCTCGTCGATTGCCCTACTGAACGACAACTGAGTACATATGCATGCATGGGGCTCCGCTGCCCCTCTTGCTCAGTGACCTCGGGGGCTGTCCCCCCCCGATCTCCGAGCGAAATCCATCGAAGTAAGGGGCTCCCCGATCGCATCGGCTGCCAAGCCTGTAGTCGACCGCACAAGCGCCGATTGTGACCAGCAAAACGGTAATCGTTGCAACAAATCGGCGGGCGCATCGTCGTTTTTGTGCTTCATTTCGTTGGCTTCGACGCCCCCCCCTCGATGTCCATCTCGTCTCCCTTCTTTCCTAGATTTCACTACCTCCCCGCTCTGCTCACCGCCACGCTCGGCCTTCTCCCCGCCTGCTATCAGGGGGTGCCTAACGAGGACGAGGGGATCGGTGCTGGCACCGATGGCTCGGGCCCCGGTGGTGGTGACGACGATCCGGACGGCGGCTCGGCCGACGACGACTCGACCGGCGGCAGCGGCAACGACGACAACGGCAGCGACGGTCCACCTCCTCCCCTGCCCCCCGAGCTGCCCAGCGTGTGCGAGGGTTTCGACGCCCAAGACGTCAGCCTGCCTGATGTCACGATCGAGGGCGCCGACTGCAACGAAGGCGCGATCCGAGCCGCGGTAGAAGACGGCGGCACGGTCCTCGTGCGCTGCCCCGACGCTCCGGTGGCCTTCACCTCCGAGATCCTCATCACCCAAGACACGGTGATCGACGGCGACGGGGTCACCGTCTTCGATGGCGGCGGCGCCACTCGCCTGCTGCACAAGATCCCCGGCCCCGATCTGCACCTGCAGAACATCACCCTGCAGAACGCTCGCGGTCCCCAGGCCCTGGGCAATCCCGAGGTCACCCAAGCCAACTGGTTCCAGTGGGCCGGCGGCGCGATCCTGGCCGAGTGCCACGACAACGCCGTGTCCGTGGGCGGTGCGGTCTATGGCAAGAACCTCACCTGCCAGGACAACGCCACCGGGCCCCACACCCGCGATCCCAACACCCAGCAGATCCTCGACACGGGGACCGGCGGCTGCATCTACTCGTTCACCTGCACCTTCCACTGCGACGAGTGCGATCTGAGCAACAACCGGGCCACCAACGGCGGGGCGATCGGCACCCTGGGCGGCAAGACCCGCCTGACCCACAGCCGCTGCGCCGGCAACGAGGCCCGCTACGACGAGTCCACCAACGACAACCAGGGCTTCGGCGGCTGCTACTACCAAGACGGCACCGAGACCGCCCCCGGCGAGGACGACGTCAACTACGTGGAGATGTGCGGCAACGTGCTGGCCGGCAACCGATCCGACGAGAACGGCGGCGCGGTCTCCTTGTACTACCGGCAGTACACCAACACCCGCTTCGTGTTCGAGCGCAACGCCTGCCAAGACAACCGGGGGGCAAACGCGGGCCTGCTCTACGGCGGGGGCGGGTGCCTCTATGTCTATGTCGACCCCGACACCAAGATCCCCTGGGCTCCCGACGAAGGCCCCGACACCTTCATCGTCTCGAGCAACGCGTTCCTGAACAACTCGGCCGAGTACCTGGGCGGCGGCGCGGCGATCTACAACATCTGGCAGACCGAGGTCCGCTTCGACAACAACCTGTTTGTCGGCAACGAGACCCGCACCACCGACCAGAGCGCCGGCGGAGGCGGGGCGCTGGGCCTGGTGGGCACCTACTTCTCGGTCGAGCACTCCACCTTCGTCAGCAACACCTCCAACAGCTGGACGGGCGGGATCCACCTGGGGGCCGGCGCGGTCGAGCTGCACAACAACCTCTTCTACGACAACCGCGCGCCGATCAGTCAGGGCAGCGGCACCGCGTCGCCCACCGAGCACATCAACTGGAACCTCGACGAGAGCGACGACGGCCAGAACTCCGGCTTCTTGGTGTTCGCCAGCTCGGGCAACCTCTACTTCCCCAACACCACCGAAGGCGGTGAGGTTCGCCCCTCCCCCGCCGCGGTGGTCACCGGCCAGGAGCCGCTGATGGGCGAGCTGTCCGACGACAGCTTCCCGCCCCACCTGCCCCTGCAGGCCGGGAGTCCCGCGGTGGATGCCGGCACCGCCCGGGGGATCACCGTAGACATGCGCGGCGAGCCTCGCGACGGGGCGCCCGACATCGGGGCCTTCGAGCAGACGCCCTAGGCCTAAATCAAGCGCTAAAGTGGTAACAATTGAGCCCACTTTGATGTTCGCCGGTCGAAAGCGCAGCTTCGCCTTGGAGGTCCGATGACTTCCCTCGGGGTAGGAATATGATTTTTGTATGACGACTCCTCTCCGGGTGACGTTTGGGGGTTGACGGAGATCGTAAGCCCGCCGGAGGGCACCATTGCCGACCGACAGGCTGCGCTCACGCGGCACCAAGGCTACGCGCGAGAATGTGTAGTTGGGGTCGCC
>JBCCWC010000250.1:0-19910 GCA_039194325.1 Myxococcota bacterium | reverse complement strand
ATCGTGCTCCCACCGAGCTTGAGCTTGTAGTGCGGCACCTACGCCTGTGCATCATACCCCAATCTGGGCGGCGAACCACACACCGGGGATTTTCCTGGGGGGCGGTCCGACCGCAGTCCCCAGTTGGGCTCACTGAACCCGGAAGACGCTGTCGGCCACGACCTGCGCCAGGTCGTGTTCGATGCGCACGACCTGGCCGCGAACACCGGACACCCCTCCGCGGCCGCCGGCGTCCACGATGAAGTCGATGTCGGGCTCTGGGCCCCTCACTATCCGGACCGGATAGACCAGCGGGTTTTGGCCCACGACCACGCCTTCGTTGAAGGGCACGAACCCGTTGGCGCTGGCAAATTCCTCGCGATATCCGTCGGGGATCCGCGCTCGTAAGAACCGGGCGAAGCTCGCCGGCCAGGACTGATCGGCGAAGTCGGGGGGCTCGCTGGTGAGCCCGGTCAAGCTGACCAGGTCGATGACCACGGACATCAACGGGTTGGAGTAGCGGATCGCCGCGACCGGCTCGCCGCGATAGCGGAAGGTATGAAACCGGCTCGTGGGGTCGGCGGAGCGATCGACGACGAGCCGGCAGGGATTGGGCTCGTCGGGGCCGGCTTGATCGGCGCTGACGCACTCGGGGATCTGCCAGGGTCCCGTACCAAACGTACGGGCCGCATCCGCCCCCAGGCGGATCCGGCTGCTGAGCAGATTGGAGACGGCCTGGTCCTCGATGCACTCGCCGGTCTCGGCGTCGGTCACCACCCGTGCCGTCAAGAACGGAGTGGACGAACCGAAGAAGGCGAAGGACTCGTGCAGGCGCACGGCATAACGAACCAGCTCGGGGAAGCAACGGGGACCGGGCAGCGGGCTGCGAAGACACCCGGGGTTGCCGTCGGTGCAGCGTTCGTGGCACGTGCCCGCCATGCAGACCTCCCCCGCCTCGGCGGCCACGCAATCGTCGTCGGTGCGACAGGGCTCGTCGGGCTGCTGCGCGGGCGGGCACAGGTCACAGGGGGCCCGACACACCGAGTCGACGCACAGGTATTGCGCCCCCAGGCCGGCGCAGTCTTCGTCGTCGTTGCACCCACCATCGGGCTGCCGACCGACGCAGCTCCCAGAAGACTCCCCTTCGGGCACCTGGCAGGTCACCTCCCCGCGCGAGTTGTCGGGATCGTAGGGATCGGCGAGGCAATCGGCATCGACCGCGCACTCCTGGGGCTGCTGACGACCGACCGGCACCTCGCACGACAGCTTGGCCACGTACTCCCGCAGGTCGGGGGGCTCGTCCTCCTGGGCCATGTCGCGGACGACGGTGCGCTCGGGCCGGTCGAGCGCGGTGATCCACAGCTGCTCGTTGGTGGCGTAGGTGATCCGGTACTCGCGGGTGGCGGATCCGCAGGGGTCGCGGATGAAGGGGGCACAAAGATCCCGCAGGTTGTTGCGCTCTTCGGCGTCGTCGTAGGCGGTGGCGGAGATGCAGATCCCGGTGGCGGTGGTGGGCGCAGTGGGATCTCGCAGGCAGCGCTGCCCCAGGCCGCAGTTGTCGTCGTCGTTGCAGCCGAGGACCTCGAGCAGATCGCCGGAGAGCACGCCGTCTTCACAGAAGTTGGCGCTCTCGTCGACGAGCCGAGCATCGTCGGGCTCGGTGTTGCGGCAGGTCCCGCCGGCGACCTCGTTGCCGTTGTCGTCGACGCTGCCGTGGCGGTCGCACTGGAGCAGGCCGGTGCCGCTGGTGGTGCCGGGGATCATGGGCTCCCACTCGAGGGTCCACGTCTGTGCGTTCCACTGCTGGAAATCCCGCACGGCCACCCGGGCCGCCGCGTTCTCGTAGAGACCCCCGCCGAGCGCGTCCACATTGCCGGGATTGCCCAGCGCCGACGCGACGGCCTGCTGCTCGTCGGAGTCTCCGCTCTGGGTCGAGTAGGCCAGATCCACCTGACGAAGCGAAGGGGCCAGGGTCTGAGCATCGACGCCGCCGCCGGGGATCCCCCGACCGGGTTCCTCGTCGGCCACCAGGGGCAGGGCCTCGGCCACGGGGTCGGTGGCCAGGGGGTCGAGGGCGGGCCATAGCGAGTGGGGACGCACTTGGATCGAGATGAGCTCGACCGGGTCGATGATCCGGCTGAGGGTCTGATCGACGCCGAACTGCCCGAAGGTCGAGTAGACCACGGTGCCCAGGCTGGTGACGCCGACCCCGACCAGACTACTGGGCTGGCAAAAGGGGGTGCGAAAATCGTCGGGATCGAGCTGCTGCTCTTGGCCCTCGCCATCCTCGACGTCGTCGACCGCACCGCAGACGCCGCCGGCCTCCTCCGTGCTGACCTTGTGGAAGGTCCAGTCGTTGATCGTGGTCCCCCCCGGAGCGCGAATGCCCGGCCCCACGGCAAAGGGACGCCGGTCGATGGCGTTGCTCGCCTGTCCCGGGTCGATCTCGTGGCAGGGGGTGGGATCTTCGAGGGTGGGATCGATCTGGGTGTCGCACTCGATGCCCAGCGATCCGGGGTCGAAATCACGGTCGATCACGTGGGTCGAGCCATCACCGGCGATCACGTAGAGGAACTGATGGGCATCGGCGGCGTTGGTCTCGCCCCCCAGCGGGGGCGGCGGCACGTTGGCCGCGGGGGTCACTCGGATCGTCTGAACCCCCTGGGCGTCCTCGAGCAGCACGGACTCGACGACGTCGGAGAAGCGTCCGTCCGGTTCGATCTCGATCTCGAAGACGCGGTCGGAGCCGGGCCCGCCCACGAACAGCGACGCGTATTCCACCTCGGCCTCGGCCAAGTCGGGCGTGCTCGACTCGCTCGGAGGGGTGACCAGGGCCAACGCGGTGGGGAAGACCCCGCTCGGATCGACCAGCTCGATCTCTTCGGGCAGATCCCCTTCGAACGGGGCGGGGCAGTCCACGGGACACAGCGGCTCGGGGCCGGTGTCGACCAGCTCGATCTCCCCCTGCTCGTTGGTGACGAACTGCCGGCTCTGGAGCACGGTCTGGGTGGTGAGGCTGACCTCGGCGACGAGCTGGCACGAGGGGAAGGTGACGTAGACGCTGGCGGGCTGGTTCAGATCGCACAGGTTGCCCTCGGGGATCGGCGTGCCGTCGTCGCCGGCATCACCCGCCTCGCCGGCGTCGTCGACCGGATCGGGCGCGGCGTTGCCGGCCTGGGTCAGGGCCGAGGGCACGGCGAGGATCTCGCCCGGGGACGAACCCAGGGGCCGGCCATCGCTGCGGCGGGGCACCAGGGTGGACACCAGGGTGCTGGGCGAGGGCAGCGCGCTGGCTTCCTCGGCGGTCAGATCGTTGTCGACCGCGTAGGCGCCCAGCCCGGCGACGTCGAGCACGGTCAGATCGCAGCTGCCGGCATTGGCCGCGACGGCCCGGCACGAGTCGTTGGTGATCGTCAGGGCCGAGGGCAAGTGGCCGGCGGGCAAGAAGTTGTACCCCGGGGCCTCGGGATCCATGTCGACCAGGGCGGCGTCCCGGTCGCAGCGGCGGAACATGGCCAGCTCGTTGCGCTCGGAGTTGGCCACGAACCCGATAAGCTGGGGGGTACCGCTCTGGCAGTCGCTGGTGTCGGCCCCATCGCATTGATTGAGCGACAGCACCTCCACCTGGTCGTCCCCGTCCCGGACGCACGCCAGCACCACGTCGAGGGGGCGATCGAGCACCCGGTTGGGCACCACGATGCGATCGTCGTTTTGGCAGCCGACGAGGGTGAGGGCGACCAGGCACCAGGGCACGGACGACAGGAGACGGTGGCTCATTGCGAGAAGGGATCCTGCAGCCCGAGGCGGGCCAGCTCCTGGAACCGAGTCGGTCGGCGCCGCGAAAGGTCGATGACGCTGACCGACGATTCCAGGTTGTTGATGACGTAGGCGGCTTCGCGCTGCGCGTCGACGGCGATGTCGTGGGGACCGGTGCCGACCACGACCGCGTCGACCACCCGCAGGGACTCCAGATCCACGATGTAGACCAGGGCCGCCCGGAAGCAGGTGATGAGCGCGTAGCGCTGCACGGGGGCGCCGTCGGCGTCCCGCTCGACGTAGATCTTCATGCGCGAGGGCTCGGCGCAGATCTCCACCGGGGGAGCCGAGGGGATGTCGAGGGGCTCGCCGTCGTCGCCCAGCGAGGTATCGAGCGACAGCAGGGCGCCCGGGTTGGTCTGGAGCACCAGCAGCTGATCGCCGCGCGGATCGGCGAAGGCCATGTCGCCCAGCACCGCCGAGGCGCTCAGGCTGGTGTCGAGCAAGAGTGCGGGCAGGATCCGCCGCGAGCCGCGGACCTGGGGCTCGCACTCCACGGCGCAGGGCAGGCCCAATTGCTCGGGCGTGGCGCAGTACTGGCCGGCGTACGAGGATGGCGCGCAATTGCCACCGTCGCACTGGGTGGCGCACTCGGGATCATCCCCTTCGCAGCACGAGGAGACGAACGTTTCGCCGGTCTCGTCGCACCGTATCCGCTCCTGCTCGGGATCGTCGTTCGGGCCGAGCGGATAGTTCGAGCAGCACTTGTTGCGGTCGAGGCTGCGGTTGCAAACGACGCGCTCCCCGCCTTCGATGACGCACTCGGTGCGCAGACCGGAGACCATGCAGCCCAGGTCATCCTCGCGGTCATCGTCGGGGTCGGGATCGACCTGCAGCCGCTGGAGGGTCGGGAATCGTTCGAGCACACGCCCCAGCTCGAGGCCGCTGGCGGTAAAACTGGCCAGCTGCCCGGCGAAGCGAAAGCTCGAGTAGACCAGCGGGCGTCGACACTCCTGGGTGATCGCGGGGATGTTGGGCTCGGGATCGGCCGCGCCCAGCGGGCCCTGCCCTGCGGCGAAGCAGGGTCGAACGGCCAAGCCAAAGCCCCCCGCCACTCCGGCCGAGGTGATGTAAAGGGGGGCCAGATCGACGATGGCCGGCGTTTGTTCGCCGCGAACGCCGTCTAGATCGATCATGCTCAGCTGGCTGCCGTCGGCGTGGGCCACAAAGGCCAGCCGCTTGCCCCCGGTGCTCGACTCGAGCGCGGCGTCCACGCGGGGGTCGCGCTCCCAGATCGTCATGTTGAAGGGCTCGCGATCGAGGGGATCGAGGTCGATGTCGTTGCGCAGGCGCTCGAGGCGATGGGTCTCGGAGCACCCGTTGGACACGTCGGGGGGCGCGTCGCCGTCGTCGCTACACTCGAGGCTGAGCCGCCCCTCGGCGTCCACACGTGCGTCCACATAGGTGACGCTTGGATCACCCCGCACGGGCAGCCACAGCCGCACGATATCGTCGCCCTCGATCGAACTGGTCAGGGTGGTCGCAAAATCTCCCACCTGGACCACGGAGTCATCACCGATGAACGGGCGCTCGTCGCACTCGACGACATGCGGCAGCAGCGGCAGTCGTCGGCACGGCCGGTCCGGCTCGCCCTCTTGCTCGACGACGACCGCACTGCCGGGCGGCAATATGCAGCGTTCGAACGCGTCGCTCTCGATGTCGTCGCAGTAGGGGTCGAGACCTCCGGTGAGCAGATCTCTGGCATCACAGTGGACGAAGGCGTCGTCGATCACCGCCCGGTTCTGCTCGGCAAACTCGTAGAGCTCGCCGTTATTGAGCGCAGTCTGTTTGCGCTGGCGCTCGTCCTCGAGCGCGGCCTGGGCCGCGGCCACCGCTTGTTCACAGCCGGCCTGGACCGTCGGATCGACGGCGCGGGGCTCGTACCACGAGCGCCAGAACTCCCGCAGATCGACCGCCGCCAGCGTGCCTGCATTGTAGGTACGATCGTTGTTCCCGTTGGCGACGTAGAGGAAGTGACGACCGGGGAGGTCCAGGGTGATCGAGGGGAGCCGGATCTGGTCGGGATCCGGATCATCGACGTTGGTGCCATTGACCGGATCGAGCAGCAACCCGCTCGGAAAGAAGAAGCTCCGACCCGGCGGGGTCTGCCCTTCATTGCGGTCTGCGCAGGCCACCGACGTGGCGAACAAGAGCAGGGCCACACGGGCCGCCGCGGTCCCGGCTCGGGCGCGCATCGGCCGGAACGCTACCACAGCCCCCGAGCCCGTCCTCAAGCCCCGGGGGACGCCTCGCGGCCCGGTCGTCGGTCTCGCTCCGCCCGACCCAGTGACCGACCCAGTGACCGGCCCAGTGACCCCGATCACGACGCTCAGGCGTCGTCTCGGGGCCCGCGACTGGGCCCCAGCTTGGCGAAGAATTCCCGGGATCGCAGCGGTTGTCGCAGGTGAGGCCGCAGCCACCCGGTCACCAGATCCCGCAACGTTCGCCGCTCGTGGGCCGGCCGGGCGCCGGCATCACGTAAGGCTGCCGCGATCTCGATCTCGTCACCGGCCGCGACCAGCCGCCGGGCGGTGGCCAGCACGGTCGCCGGCTGTCGTCCCGCCCCCTTGCCGTGCTGGAGACAAAGCGCCCCTCCCCGTCCCGCCTCGAAGCTCACCATCGGCCCTGGGGCCAGCGGATCCCCGCACACGGCACACGTGGCCAACGCGGGCAACAGGCCCAACGCGCGCAGCAACACCAGCTCGTACCGCCGCAACACCGCCGCCTGCGGCGTCGCCTCCATGGTCTGCGCGATCGCATCACACAGCGCCGTAAACAGCGCGGGCTCGGGCTCGGGCTCGTGCAATAGCGCATCGGTGAGCTCGCACAGGTAGGCGACGTAGGCGAATCGGGTCAGATCTCGACCCAGCCCTCCATGATCCCATCGGGGCACGAACCCCTCGAGCCGAGACAGCCCGCCCCGGCGCAGCGCCAGCGTCGCCTCTCCGACCGCCCCGCCCGACAGCCCCCCGGCGAACCGCTTGGTGCTCCGCCGCGCCGACCGAGCGGCCGCACGTACCTTCCCGATCCCCGGCGTCAACAAGACCACCAGCAGATCCGCCTCGCCCAGCGGCCGCGTCGCCAAGATCACCGCCGGCACCCGCTGTCCCGGCCCAGCCCTCATCGCGCCTGGCCCTCGCGATCGCCCACGATCCACGCGGGTGGACGTCGGAGGATCGTACGTCGCGGCGGCCGGATGGCGAGCCCGGGGTCGACGGTAGGGTCAAGGGTGCGCGGCCGAGGCATTGCGCGAGGTCGGCAAGAAGACGCTGGCTCCCGATCCCGGCCGACCCGACGAGGTCGACTCGGGCTTGGTGGGCAGTAGCGTAGCCGATCGAACGACCGCGGACCTCTTGGCGGAGGACTTGGTCTTGGACTTGGGCTTGGGCTTGGGCTTGGGCTTGGACTTGGAGGCGCTCGGGCGGGTCGGCTCGACCCACGACGCCTTCGAGCTCGACCGCTTCGCACGGTGTTTCACCGCCCGAGCACCGGACCGCGCGCCCGAGGGTCGTGATCGAGTCCTGGACCGGCTGGAGGAACCGGCGATCGGCGTCGCGTGGACCGCCGCGGATTCCTCGTCGCTGTGCACCGAGACGCCGGCGGGCTCGATGCTCTGGAGTTCATCCAGGTGGGCGGGGTGGCGTGCGGGATGGTGGGCGGGATGGCGGGCGGGATGATTCGGATCGAAGTCCGAGCACTCCCCGGCCGCGTGGACCATGGTCGCCCGGGGCTGGGTCGAGGCCATCACGTCGTTCGAATCCAGGAACAAGCGGGCGGCCACCCACACCTCCAATCCGCCGATCAACCCGACCGACAGCGCGAGCATCCTCCAAAGAAACCGCGATCGATCGATGGCCCGCGTCAGCGTAGCGCTGAATCCGTAGCCGACGGGCGCCGGGACAGCCGGTTGGGCCAGCGCCAGAGTCGGGGACACGGCGGCCTGCTCGTGCATCGGGGCGACAATCGGTGCGACGGTCGAGAAGCGCGTGCGGATCGTGCGGGTCCACTGTCTTTGGGTGTCGGCATCTGGATCGGGGACGCTATCGTTCGCATCGAGTGACCGGGTGCGCAGCATCGCCTTGAGCGCACGGCGCTTGTTCGTGGTCGCCCGCGGCAACTCGAAGAGCCGATCGGGAAAGGACTCGAACAGCACGTGGGCGACCTCCCGTGCGTCCCTCGGCCGATGGTCCGGATCTTTATGCAGGCAGCGGCGGATCAGATCACGCAGCGGCGGGGGGATCGTCACCCCGGGCGGCAAGACCTGCTCGAACGCGAGGGGCTCGCGGTAGAGGTGATTGTGAAAGAACTCGATCTCGTTGCTACCGACGATCGGATGGCTGCCGGTGAGCATCACGAAGAACAAGACCCCGAGGGCGTATACGTCGACGCGGGTGTCGTAGGCCTTGCCGCAGATCATCTCCGGGGCCACATAGGGCGTGGTGCCGACGATCTCCGCTCGGGTGACCTCGATGGTGTCGTTGATGACGCGCTTGGCCAGACCAAAGTCGAGGAGCTTGACGAAGTTGGCCCGTCCCTCGTGCTCGCACACCAGGATGTTCGCGGGCTTGATGTCCCGGATCATGATGTTGCGAGCATGAGCGGCGGCCACGGCCGCACAGATCTGTCCCGCAATGGGAAGGAAGGTCTCGAAATCTAGTCGCTCGCGGTGCCGCAAGAACAGGTGGAGCGGCACTCCGTCGACGAACTCCATGGCGATGTAGGGATGACCGCGGTGCGTCCCGGCATCGATCATCCGAACTACGTTCGGATGGTGAAACATGGCGAGTCTACGGGCTTCGCGTTCGAACCGTGCGTGCGCGCCATCGTCGGTGAGGTGTTGTGGCCCCAAAACCTTGATCGCGACGGGAAGCTCCGCGAGCTCGTCGCACGCGAGCCAGACCACCCCCATGCCGCCCTGACCTATTGGCTTGTGCAGAAGGTACCGATGACCGAGGAGCTCGCCGGCTGTGATGGGCCCCGGAACACTTCCACAGAGCAGCGGATCCATGGTTCGATTGTGAACGGATTGATCAATTTTTCCTATTGTCGATGAGGCTAATCGCCCCCAATTAAAATCGATGGGCCAAACCTATTGTGCCGTATGGTTATTCACCGTCATCGCGCCTCGGGGTCATCGTGCCCAACATGCGACGATGATTGCCAAGATGACCGATCGCCGGCGATCCAGGGCGACTCATTCCCACCGACCCCAAAGAACCTCCTGCGGGCCGAGCGTTGTGTGCGTTGGCAGTGCCACGATCCGAGCACGTACTCGGCAAGTTCGCGTCTGTCACGCGCGACTGCAACCGACGTGATGACCGGCGACCGAAGATCGACGATGCCCTCGCACACTAAGAAATCACCACAATCCGAGCCCCGAGCCGGCGCGGACCCAGGCTGCGATGCCCAGATTGTGGGCTCCTGACCACCGGCCCCCTATCAGATCCCGATCAGCACCGTCGCCAGCCAGAAGTAGAAGATGAGCCCCATGACATCCACGGAGGTCGTCACGAACGGACCGGTCGCCACCGCAGGATCCACCCCAAAGCGATCGAGCACCAGCGGCGTGCACGTCCCCACCGCCGCCGCGATCGTCATCGACCCGGTGGTCCCGAGCATGATGACCGCGGCGAGCCGCCACGGGTCGACCCCGTCGCCCCCCACGAGCCATGACGCGGTCGCGATGAGCATCCCATAGAGCACCCCGAGGCTCGCGCCCAGCGAGACCTCTCGAAACACGAGCCGTCGCACGCGGCGGGTCTCCACGAACCCGACGGCGAGGCCGCGCACGACGATCGTGGAGCTCTGCATGCCGACGTTGCCCCCCATCCCCGCCACCACGGGCATGAAGAACGCGAGCGCGGGCACGGAGGCCAGCGCCGCGTCGAACCCCGACAGCGACAGCGCCGCCGCCATGCCTCCGGCGGCGGCGGCCAAAAGCCACCGCCAGCGCACGCGAAAGCTCCCCACGAAGGTGCGGACCTCGGCGAGTTCTTCGCCGGCGCCCGCCATCTTGAGGATGTCCTCGGTGGCTTCTTCGCGCAGCACGTCGACGATGTCGTCGACCTCGACGACACCGAGCATCACATCGTACTCGTCGACGACGGGCACCGACACCAGGTCGTAGCGACTGACGATCTCGGCCACGTCTTCTTGGTCGGTATCGGCGGTCACCCGGACCACCTCGCGCTCCATGATGTCGCGGATCTTCGCCTTGGGCCGGCTGATGACGAGCATCCGCAGCGAGCACACCCCGACCAGGCGCTCGTCGACGTCGACCACGTAGACGTAGAAGGCGGTCTCGGGGGGCTCGTCTTCCTCCTGGATGACGGTGAGCGCGTCGCCGACGGTGGCGTCGGGGGAGACCCGGAAGTACTGGGGCGACATCAGGCCGCCGGCCGAGTTCGCGTCGTACGCGAGCAACTCCTCGAGCTCATTGGCGTCTTCGGCGTCGAGCCGACCCAGGATCTGCTGGAGGCGCTCTTCGTCGATCCGCCCCAGGATGTCGACCGCATCGTCCGCTTCGAGGTCGTCGAGCAGGTTGGCGGCTTGCTCGGGTGCGAGCTGGGCGACCAGACCAGCGGCGGCCTCGTAGCGCATGGCCTCGACCACCTCCGAGCGGCGCTCGGCGGGCAGCAGCTGCAAGACCCGCATCTGCTCGCTGGGGTCGAGGTTGTCGAGCTGGCTGGCGATCTGAACGTCGTCTTGACGGCTCAGCGTGCGCCGCAGCCGACGAACATCCCCCGTACGCAACAGCGTATGGATGATCGCGATCTTGCGCGTGCGCGTGGTGGCCATCGCGCGGCGGATGATACAGGCCCCTCCCTCACCCTCGCCACGCGAGGTCGGTCCGGACGTTGCGGACGAACGCGACCGACGAACGTGACGGGTGGTGCCAGAGCCCAGTGCCGTGTCAGGTGTGCGGACCGACGGGGCCGTCGCCGGCGAGGTTGAACGCGGCCATGACCAGCACAGCGACGAACGCCGCGATCACCAGCCACAGCAGCGCATTGGCCCGCGGCAGACCCAACAGGGCATGGCGGACGACGCCACCGTCGGGGGCGGTCCGCTCCCTGACACGCGGGGGCAGCTTGGGGGCCAGCGGGGTCCCGCCGCACAGCTCGCCGTCGGCGCTACGCATCTCGGCGCTCGACGGGCGCTGTTGCAGACGACGCGCCTGGAGGGCGGCGCGCTCGCGCTCGTACAGCAGCTCCATCACCGTCTCGGATGGCAGGCCCAACGCGCGGGTGCAGCAGCGCAAGAACCCCTTGACGAACACGGGCCCGGGTAGCGCCTCGAACTTGTCGTCCTCGAGCAAGCGCAGGCTCGACGCCGGGATCTTGGTGGCCACCGCCAGCTGCTCGACGCTCATGCCACGCCGCGTTCGCTGCTCACGGATGTACGTGCCTGGCGAGGGCGCTTCGTCGACGGAAGGCTCGTCGGGCTCGACCGAAGGGACAACGTCGGAGGCGACGACCCGCAGTCGACTCAGCTCGGCCTGCATCGCGGCGAGTGTGTCGTGAAGCCCCACCGCGGGGCAAGAGCCCCCGCGCGGGTTCGCTCGGGTTCGCCGATCGGGTCTGCGACCGGGCTCAAGGCCCGGGCCGGCCCGATTGCTCTTTATTTTCGATATTTTAGGTCGAACAAGGGACCCACCAGGGCCGTAGGCCGACATGTAGGACCGGATCGATGAGGTTCATCGCGCGATCTCTTGCTCCTGGTGCTTTGGTGAGCGTGGTGGTCGATCTTCGGGATCGTTCGTCGACTCCCGTCGGCTCCCGTCGGTTCCCGTCGGCTCCCGTCGTAAAATTGGGGCGGGGCATCGGACGGATGTCGGGATCTAGGGGGGCGCCACGGCGATTGCGTCATTCGCGCTAGATTCGAGGAAGCGGTTGCAGTCCAGGGCCAGGCACGATCGGGGCGCCAGGGTCACGCAGCTGCCGAACGCTTCGTGGGCGGCGGGCTCGTCGCCCAGCCGCAAGCGGGCGACCCCGAGGATCCGGTGGGCATCTTGGATCGGGCAGCGGGGATCGCCCACAACCTGTCGCGCCTGCTCGGCCGCTTGCTCGGGGATCCCGCTGTCGAGGTACACCTGCGCCAGGCGGTAGCGTGCCACACAAAAGTCGGGGTTGAGCAGCACCGCCTGGCGCAATTCGTTGGTCGCGCTGACCAGATCGCCCAGGTTGTAGTGGGCCCACCCCAGGTTGGTCAGGGCCGAATAGCGATCGGTGTAAAAGTGCTGCTCGAGCGCGGCGCGGGAGTGCTCGATCGCCCCCTCGTGCTCGTGGAAGAACAGGGAGACCACCGACAGTGAATTGATGGCGCGCCCTCGACCGGCAGCGCCCTCGGGGTAGTGCGACACGGCGGTAGAGAAGGCCTCGCGGGCCTCGATGTGCAGCTGGGACGCTCGATCTCGCTGGAGCTGCGCGGCATCGTCGGTCAGGCACTGCTGGGTCTCGACAGCATCGACCAGGGTCCGCCCCTCGTTGAGCAACAGGACGCCGCGCAGGTAGTGGGAGTCGGCATGTTCGGGATCGGCTCGCAGCGCTCGCTCGAGCTGGAGCTTGGCGTCCTCGAACATACCGTTGTGGAACGAGCCGACCGCGACGTCGAAGTGCCGGTCTGCCGGACTGGTCTCGGGCGTGGTCGGATCCTCGACCGGAGCCTGACGGCGCGCCGCGCAGCCGGGTGCGCTTACGACGCTCGCCCCTACGACCACCCACACCAGCGCACGAGCCGCAAGGGGTCCAGGACCGGGGGACGGGGTGGACATACGCCGACGATTGGCACGGGCCATGCCTGCGGGGCAAGAAACCGACGAGGATCGCACGCGCGGGCCCGCGCTCACACAACGGCGATCGACGCTTGCCTGGGCGGTGGTTTGCGGCATGCTGGCGACGTGGCGGCCGTGCTCCTTGCCCTGCTCGACGCCCATCCCGACGGCCCGGCGTGGGCTCGTCCGTGGCTGGCGCGGATGCTCGCGGCTCATCTGCCCGGCTATCGATCGATCGAGCCGGTCAGGGCGAGGGCCGGTGACCAGTCCGGTGACCAGTCCGGTGACCAGCCCGGTGACCAGTCCGATGAGACCGTCGGCGGCGACAGCGATCTGACCCTGCGTGGCTGGAGCGTCGGGGCGGCCTGGGGCAACGAGACCCTGGTCCAGTCGCGTCCGATCGTGCGTGGGCGCGCGGTCGATCCGCTCGACGACCTGCTGCGCACCCCGGCGTCCTGCGTGCTGGCGGCGTTCAGCGTGCACTCGGCCACGCGTGACGGCCTGGTGGCTCCGCCGGCGGTCAAGCTGTCGCGGGCCCGACGGTGGCTGGGTGTGCGCGTGGGTGGGCGCCTGGATCCCGAGCGAACGACCGCATTGCGCGACGCGCTGCCCGGCTTCTTGTCGCGGCACCAAGTGGATCGCAGCGACGGGGAGTTGGTGTTCTTGTCGTTCTTGGCCGAGCTCCACCGCTTGGGCGGCCTGCGCAAGACCTACTCGCCGCCCGACGTGATCCGGCAGGCGCTCACCCAAACGGCCGATCGGCTGGAGCTGGTCCCCCCGCACAACATGATGGTGAGCGATGGTCGCACCTTCGCCATGCTGCACCAAGGGGGCGAGCTGCTGTCGTTCGAGCCTCCGCCCGACCCGACCCAGTCGACCCGGTTTCGCGTCACGGGCGGTCCCGATGACGGGCGGCGGACCAACCTCTTGCTGCACTCGCCGGCGGCCTCCACGGTCGCCCCGCAGCATGGCGGGGAGCGAGTGGCCCAGGGCGCCTTCTCGTTGGATGTACGACGCCCTCGCGGGATCGAGCGTAGCAGCCCCACGGAGTGACTGCGGCGGGGGCACGGTCGCGTGCCGGGAGAACGTCGTGCGGGGCGTGGTACCCCTACGGCTCATGTCCGACGAGGCTCGCGATCAAGCCGGCGCGACCCTGGTGGTCTTGCGCCGTCGCGTCGACGACCACTTCGAGGCGGCCATGCAGCGCAGCCCCGAGGCGATGCAGTGTCGGGTGGGCTGTGCCCGGTGTTGTCACCAACGCTTCGGGGTCTTCGAGGTCGAGGCCCATCGCCTGCGCGCGGCCCTGGCCCGCCTCGCACGCCATGACCCCCAAAAGCGCGAGCGGGTGCGGCGACAGGCCGACGACCCGGACGCCATGCACCATTGCGCGCTGCTGGTCGACGATCGCTGCACGGTCTACGAGCAGCGGCCGATGATCTGCCGCACCCACGGGCTGCCGACGCTGGTACGAGATCCGGAGGGCGGCGCGTCGCTCCAGGGGTGCCCGCTCAACTTCACCACCGAGGATCCGCCCACGGCGAGCGTGCTCGACTTGCAGGCGGTCAACGCTCCGCTGTCGGTCATGGCGCAGATGTGGGATGGCCAGGGCGCTCGCGTGGAGTTGGCCGAGCTCGCTCGCGCCGCCGATGTGCTCGACGAAGCGTGACGACCCTCGACGAGACCTGGGGCGTGGGCGCCTGGGATCGGCGTCTAGGATCGGCGTCTAGGATCGGCGTCTAGGATCGGCGCCGGCGCGCGAGCATCACCAACGCCAGCAAGGCCAGTGAGCCGCGAGGATCGACGGGCGCATCGGCTCGGCAGCCACAGCCCTCCCCTCCCCCGCCGTCGGACACCCCGGGATCGCCGGTGCCGCCCTCGTCGTCGGGATCCGATCCGCCGCCCGTTCCACCCGGCAGATCGCCGGTCTCGTCCTCGGCGCCGGTGCCGGTCTCGTCCTCGCTGGGTGCTCCGCAGTCGACCTCGCCCACCCCAAAGCACACGGTGACCGGCTCGGACTCGTTGCCCGCGTGGTCGGTGGCGATTGCCCTCACCTCATAGGATCCCGCGGGCAGCTGGGTGCTCCAGACCCACGGCTGCCACTCGTTGCGCGCGTCGACCTGCTCCTGGCCCGAGGCCAGGGCGCGGATCGTCATCTGTACCGACTCGACGCCCCAGCCCTCGTCGGTCGCGTCGATCTCGATGTCGACCGGCGTGTTGCTCCCGTTGGGGGGGACGTTCTGCGCGGGCGTCGGGCTCACGATGTCGACCACCGGCGCGGTGTCGTCCGCATTGGCGTCCAGCGGGGGGCCACAGATCCCCGAGAAGGGCACGACCTCCGGGCTCGCGCATCCCATCGACGTGTAGCTGCCGTCGCCGATCCACGGCTCGGTGGCCTGGTTGCCGCATTGGGCGGTGGGGTTCCACTGATCGCCGTCGGTGCAGGGGGTGATGTCGATCCCCGAGTGCTGCTCGATCCAGTCGATCGCCTGGCTGACCAAGACGCTGCCCGCCTGGTTGAAGCAATTGGGATCGACCGGATCGGCGCCCTGGGCCCACGAGTGGATCGCGGCGACGCGCCATGTGCCATCGCCGCCCTGGGCCGGGTCGAGATAGATGAACGTGGGACCGCCGGAGTCGCCGTTGCAGATCACCTCGTCGAAGTCACCCGAGATCAGCTCGCCTTGGCTGGAGACCGCGTCGATCTCGGTGTCGAGCATCTTCTTGCGGCCGCCCTGGCCGTTCTCGTCGACGCCAAAGCCCACATGCATGATGCGAGCCCCCTCGACGATCGCGGTCTGCTCGCAGCCGCCGGCCACCGGGATGATTGGGATCGAGGTCACCGGGGTGTCGAGTCGGCAGTAGGCGTAGTCGGCCCCCTGGAAGGTCGCTCCGTTCCACTCGGGCCCTTGGTAGCAGGAGGAGGTGCTGACCAGTTGGTTGCCGCTGGAGGCGAGCTCGCCGAAGCGGACGTCGGCGGCCACGCCGTCGGTCACGCAGTGGGCCGCGGTCAGCACGATGAGCGGATGGATCAGCGTCCCGGTGCACGCCCCGCCGCCGGGGTCCGACAGGTGCACGACCGACGGCCAGCCACAGGAATCCACCACCTCGCCGCCGTAGATCTGGGACTCGATGGGTTCGCTTCCCAGCTCCGCCGTGGGCGCCAACATCAGGGGAAGCACGAGAGTTTGAACCAGCACGAGTGAGCTATTAATGGAAAGTGGGTCTTGTGCAAGGGGATCAATGGTCGCAGGGACGCATACCTCCCAACTCGGCAATTAGAGCACTGTTTAGGCGCGGGATGGCTCACAGCGCGATTTCGACCACCTAGAGGTCCGTAGAGCGCAGCGGCCGCGAAGCCGGATCGGCGCACGAGACCCCCCGACGTTTCGTGGCTCCAGGGTTCCGCTTGCGCAAGACCGAGGCCGGGCGCAACGAGTCGGTACGAGAACCCTCAGCCCTTGCCCAGGCGCTCGGCGAGATCCGACAGGTCGAGCTTGAAGCCCAGCACGCGATCGTTGCCGCGATCCTTGCCCGATCCCCGCCCGTCGCGATCGCGACCGCCGCCGCCGCCCTTACGGCCGCGCCCCTTGCCCTTGCCCGCAGATCCATCGCGCCGGGGGCCGCGATCCTTGCCGCCGCCCTCGGGCTTGGGCTGGAGCGCTCGGAGGCTCAGTGAGAACTTCTTGCGGTCCGCCGAGATCTCGATGACCTGCCCGCGCACTCGCTGGCCCACGTGAACCGCCTCGAAGGGGCTAGAGATGAAGCCGTGGGTCAGCTCGCTGACGTGGACCAGCGCTTCCTCGCGCAGCCCGACGTCGACGAACGCGCCGAAGTTGGCCAGGTGGGTGACCACTCCGGGCAGCTCCATGCCGACCTTCAGATCCTCGAACTTGGTCAGGTTGGGATCGAACTCGATCGGCGTGAAGGGCGGCCGTGGATCGGCGCCCGGGTGGCGCAGCTGCTCGAGGATCGCGGCCAGGGTGGCCTTGCCCAGCGGCTCGCCGCTGGCGCCGGGCTTGTCGAGGTGATGCTCGGCCTCCAGCTTGTCGACCAGCTCGGCGTTGCCGACCAGCTCGCCCACGGTGACTCCGAGCTCGCGGGCCATCTCCACCACTTGCCCGTAGCGCTCGGGGTGGATCGCGGTGCCGTCCAGGGCATGATCGCCGTCGTCGATCCGCAAGAAGCCGGCCCCTTGCTCGAAGGCCTTGCCCGCGACGCCGGGCACGTCGAGCAGCGCCTGCCGGCTGGGGAAGGGCCCGTGCTGCTCGCGATGGGCGACCACCGCCTTGGCCAGGGCATGGCTGAACCCGGCCACGCGGGCCAGCTCGTCGGCCGTGCTGCGGTTGAGCGGGACGCCGACCTCGTTGATGCACGACACGAGGACCTGCTCGAGCGCGGCGCGTAGCTCCTCTTGGTCGACCTCGTGCTGGTACTGCCCCAGCGGCAGCTTGCGCGGGTCGAGCTTGGCCAGCTCGGTGAGCGGATCTTGAAGCCGCCGCCCCAGCGCGATTGCCCGCCGCATCGACGCGTCGTCGTTGGGCAGCGCCTGCTTGGCCAGCCGGCTCTGGGCGTAAAGGCCCGCCGTGTCGACGTCGCCCGAGACCACGATCGCCTCCAGTCCTTCGGTCTCGCGCACCGCCTCGCGGGCTAGCCGCTCCACGTCGCGTCCGCCGTTGCCGTTGCCGACCACGACCGCCTCGACCGCATGCGCGGTGGCCAGCTCGACCAACCGGGCCTTGGCTTGCGGCGCCTGCAGCTTGGGCTGGAGCGGGAAGACCGTCTCCCGGGCGAGCACTTCGCCATCGTGGCTGAGCACCGCCACCTTGCAGCCGGGCGCGAACCCGGGATCTATAGCCATCACCGTTCGGGGTCCCAGCGCGGGGGCGAGCAACAGCGGGCGATAGGCCTCGCAGAACTCACCGGTCGCTTGCCGGTCGGCCCACTGCTTGAGTCGCTTGCGGACGCTTTGGCGGACGATGGCCCCCAATGGCCCCAGCCAGCCCTCATGCAGGGCCTGCCGTAGCTGGGCGCCACAGGGGCGCGAGGCGTCGATGCCCAGCAGCTCGTCGCAGACGGCGTCGAATGCCTCGGGCTCGATCTCGATGCTCACCTGCAGCACGCCCTCTCGCTCGCCACGCAAAAGGCCCAGGATATGGGTGGGGGTGGCCTTGGCGATCGGCTCCACCCGCTCGGCGAGCTTGGCGAAGCGACCGCCCTTGTCCTTCTTGCCCGGGACCACCGTGGCGCGCAGGCGCCCCGTGTCGAGGACGAGATCTCGCAGGCGTCGCTGCATGATCGGCACAGCGAAGGCGTCGTCGGCGACGATCAAGCGGGCACTGGCCAGGTCGCGCTCGGGCGAGGGCAGCAAGGGGGCCGAAGCGGCGGAGGCGTCGTCGGTGGCGTCACCGGTGGGAGCATCGGGGGAGGGATCGCTCGGTTCGTCCGACGCCGCGTCCGGCGATGCGTCCGTCGGTGCGTCCGTCGGTGCGTCGGACGCCGCGTCCGATGGTGTGTCGGTCGAGATGTCCGGCGATGCGTCCGACGATGCATCGGACGCCGCGTCCGATGGTGTGTCGGTCGAGATGTCCGGCGATGCGTCCGTCGGTGCGTCCGACGATGCATCGGTCGAGAACTCGAGGCTCGCCGCGTCGCCCGAGGATGCGTCGGCGGCCCCCTCGCTCATCGAGTCGTCGGTGGCTTCGCCGGTCGCTTCGGTGGCGGGGCCCGCCGAGTCGAGCTCGGTGTCCGAGGAGCTCTCGGCCAAACCCGGGGTCGGTGGATGGTCAACCGATGACTCTGCGGCCGCATGGTGCTCCGGCGGGTCGGCCACTGTGGCCGAGCCATCGGCGGCCGAGTCATCGGCGGTCGAGTCATCGGCGGCGGTCACCGAGGCGTCGCCATCGCTCGGATCGGCCGCCGCCGCTCCCTCGTCGACCGACGACTCGTCGTCGGGCGAGCCCTTGCTCTTGCCCCGACCCTTGCGCCGAGGCGTGGGTGCACGACCGGGGTACTCGTGGGCCAAGGCGAGAGGATCGGCATCGGGCGCTCCGGGCTCGGCCCCGCGGAGGCGACCGTCGCTACCGCTCGCCCACAGGTGACCGGCCAAGACCCCCAGCCCTCGCGCGCGCGCCTTGCCAGCGGCTCCCCGCTTGCGCTTGCGCAGCACGCTGCGTAGGTCATCGAGGTCCACCGGGTGCTGGGCCCGGGCCAACAGATCGGCGAGCTCGTCGTCGAGGCGATCCTTGGCGATCAACTCCTGGCGCAGTTGGGCTCGCTTGAACTCGAAGGCCACGGCATGCGCGGCGCGGGCCTGCACGCGCTCGAGATCGCGGAGGGCCAGTGAGCCCGCACGTTCCGGCCGGAAGCGGGCGAGGAAGGCGGGCTGATCGCCCGCCGCGAGCAAGCGAAGGACCCCGATCACCGCCGCTTCCGACAGGCCGAGATCGCGTGCGATGGGCGGTGCCAGGGCCTCTGGCGCCAGAGCAGCGCTGATGTCGGCGTCCATGGGCCGAGAAAACTAGAGGAGCGCCTCAGCCGCGGTCAAGCGGTCGTCGCGGAGCGGCCGAGGAAGCCCGCGGATCGGCGTGCCGTAGGCGTGGAATCGAGTTCAACGCACAGCGCGCACGGGCTCGGTGATCCGCAAGACCGAGAGCGGACGGCGCTGCGGCAGGGGCCCCTCGTAGTCCACCGGATAGCCCGGGACCGAGCGGCCATCCTGCTGCACGTCCACCCGGACCTGCCAGCCGGCCTCCGAGGGGGGCAACTCCGAGCAATCCCAGATCCAGGTCAGGACCTTGCCGATCAGGCTGTCGGGATCACCAGCACTCCAGTGGGAGGCGTGCTGCTCGTGGGCCGCCTTGATGGAGATGACGTGCACCAGCTCGGGCGGAGGGTGGCGCACATGGCGCCAGAGGTCGATCTTGAGGGGAGCTGGGCCCGGACGCAGGATTTCGCCGAACAGGTCCACTCGCCCTCCCCCGGGCACCAGCAGGATCGGCCGCGACATGGGCGAGATTAACAGTACCACCGCGGCGCGACCGCGCGACCGCGCACACCCGTCCCGGGGTGGTCCGTGAGGATTGGTTGGGTTGAGCGGGGGCGTGGGTAGGTGTCGAGGGGCAGCGGCGGGTGATGGAACAAGGGTCCCGAGCCGAGCAGTCGCAGCGAACGACCAGACCACGGCAGCCAAACGTCAGATCGAGGCGGGCCTTGCCGCCACCAGCGGCTCGATCCCGAGACGGGGTCGATCGAATGAAACAAGGTATTGACGGGCGCGCAAACTCGGCATAGAACCCGCCCCACTTCAACGACGAAGCCCTGATGCGGGGTGGAGCAGCCAGGT
>JBCCWC010000249.1:0-19999 GCA_039194325.1 Myxococcota bacterium | reverse complement strand
GGGTGAGGCGTGTACGGATAGTATCGATTGAATCTAGCGGGAAGACCTGAGTCTTATCGGCAAGCCTACGTACCGGAGCAGAGAACAGAATTCGGTCATAATCGCGTTCGAATGCACTCCGAGGCTCTCCTGATGGCTGGTCGTTGCCTTTCTTCCTGCGATAGTCGCTCAGAAGTTTTTCCCAAGTCGACGCGGTCATGGTCCTGGGACAGAGCCTGACATGCAGTGCGCTTGCAGAAAAGTAGGGCGGGAAAGCCGCGATAGATAAAACGCGGTATTGGCGCTGTACTTCGCCTGGGGTCGCTGCAGCTTAGGTTTGGATGCCTTTTATCGCTCATGATTTCAGAAACTTAAGCGGGCGTTCCGTTCTCGATCGGAAACAGCGCCCGGCCCGCTGTTCCGAAAGACAAAAATCACGGACGATGGGTACTAGTAGATCGCGTTGAGTTCATCTCGCGCACGCAGAGATCCTTGACAGCGCCACCTGATGCTCGTTTGCGTTGGGCGCCGTTATCTCCTGGTTGTTCATTGCTCAAACCCGTTCAGGAAATGCTCTATAAGGCTGGAGCACTCGGCGACCGACGCTGGAGCGGAGCGTCCGCTATTTTTTGTCGATCCTCTGCTTGACCCGCCCGTAATCATCCCCTAAACCGACAAGGACCGCTTCGGCGGGATTGGAACTGCGCCATGAAACGCACCACGACACAGACCCTCACGACGGCCATGATGGTCGCGATGGGGTCGTTTATGGCCAATAATGGCCATAATTTTAGCTCGTGTTGAGCGTTTTCTCGGTGTAAGGCTGATCAATCTTGGCCAGGCGAGCACCGAGGTGCTCGACACGAGGGAAACAAGCGCCCCCGAGGCGACCGGCAGGCACCACGCGCCGGTATAGCTCAATCGGGTAGAGCACCTGACTCGTAATCAGGGGGTTGCAGGTTCGATTCCTGCTGCCGGCCCTACTGTCACTTTTGGATCCGTCCTTCGGATCTGGCTTGTCGGATCTGGCTTGTCGGATCTGGCTTGTCAGATCTGGCTCTCGATCCCTGGAACTGAGATGATGACCTCCTCACGACATTCGATCTGCTCCGACGCGCCGCGTTCGCGAGCGATCGCGTATGACGAGCTCATGCCCATGCTCCCCTCCTTGCGAACTCTTGCCAGGGTAGCCGAGCGGTCAAGGCAGCGCTCTCATGAAGCGACGATCGTGGGTTCGACTCCCACCCCTGGTACCGCCACCGAGCGCTTCGTGTGGCCCGGCACCCTCGCGCAAGCCGTCGTGTCGGCTTGCTCGCCCCATCGGTCCGGTAGCTCAGTTGGTTAGAGCGGCGGATTCTTAACCCGCATGTCGAGGGTTCGACTCCCTCCCGGATCGCCATAGCATCCCTCTTTATCTCCATCTCGACATCAACATCAACATCAACATCAACCTCCGGGCTCGACGCCCGGAGCTTCTTGGGTCAGTAGCTGAATCGGTTGCAGCGCTCGTCTGTTAAACGAGAGGAATGCGGGTTCGAATCCCGCCTGGCCCTCTGCTCTTCGTCTGTCTCGTTCGCGAGCTCGTCCACCCTCGGGCTCCGTCCACCCTCGGGCTCCGTCCACCCTCCGAGATCCGTCATGACTTCCCTACGACATTCGACTCGCTCGGTCGCGCTGCTGTCACGAGCGGGCGCGCATGCTTCGGCGATCGCCGGGCACTTTTCGTGGCCCGGCGTGCTGCGAAGCGCGACCGGGCGTCACCCAAGCATGCGCCTCGGTAGCTCAGTCTTGGTAGAGCGCCACGTTGAAGCCGTGGGCGTCGGCGGTTCGAGCCCGTCCCGAGGCACCAAGCACAAACCCTAGCCCGCGCGTACATCCGTGCGTGCGGGCTCGCCAGGGCCGCGTGAACACCCCGCGGCCACCCATGTCGGTCCGGTAGCTCAGTTGGTCAGAGCAGCGGCTTCTTACCCCGAAGGTCGAGGGTTCGATTCCCTCCCGGATCGCCACGGTCCCCTGGCTCAATCTGGTAGAGCAACGGCTTTTTATCCCGAAGGTTCCGGGTTCGAATCCCGGGGGGATCGCCAGGTCTCATTCATCGTCGCCCGTGGTTTCGGCCACGGGCTTACTTTCCACGCGGATGGATCATTCTTTCCCAGCGTTGCAGATGGACGAGGCATCCAATTCGGTCGGGTATTTCGTGCTCCTACCTACCCGACGTCCTCGCGCTCATCGATACGCACAGCTACTTCACGCTGCACGCCGGACGGCAGACCGGCAAGACCACCAGCGCCATGTGGCTCGAGGATCACCTCAACGAGAGCGGGCGCTGGCACGCGGTGTGGGTCGATCTCGAGATCGCCCGCGAGACCCCCGGCGTGGAGGAGGCGATGATGGCGATCTTGACGGCCCTCGATGACGCGCTCGCTGAACGCCATCCCCAGATACCGCGCCCTGAGCCCATCGAGCGCGACGACCTGCTGTCCATTCCCAAGCGTGCCCTATCGTCGCGCTCGCTCGTGTCGGGCTCGCCGCGCCGGGAGCTCGCCGGGAGCTCGCCGGTGGACCGCGGTGGCCGCGAAGGGTGGCCACCAAGCCAGTCACGAAGATCCTCACAGATCCTTGACGCACCCCCGTTGGCCCCTCATAGTTCCCTCGATGCGTTTGCATTGACAGTCAGCCCCCCGAGGGCCCTCGGACCGCTAGCGGAAGCTCCTCGCGAGACTCGGCGGCGCGGTCGACTGAGCCGAGCGTCCGGTACCCCGTGCCGGGCTCAACGTCGCTTCTTGCCGCCGCGAGCGGCGAACGCCCCTCGCAGCTTGCCACAACCCGCTCGGCCACCAAGAGCGTCGAAAGCACAATCGGCCGTGCACCTGGAGTAATGCCCCAGGAGGCTGTGGGTTCGAACCCCACTCGACGCACCAATTCTGGTCCGGATCCGCCCGCCCGGCTGCCCACTCACTACTGCATCGTTCGCGCCGATCTACCGCGGGGTGTGCTCGCCGCTCAGCTCATTCATGCGGCCGGCGAGAGCTCTCCCGGGAGCTTGCCGTCGGGCACCCGCGCCGTGGCCTTGGCCGCTCGCGACGAGGCTCACCTGCGGAGCATCGAGCAATGCCTCGTGCGGCTGGGCATCGAGCACCGGGCGATCCGCGAGCCCGATCCGCCCTGGTGCGGCGCGCTGATGGCCATCGGCCTCATGCCGGTGAGCGATCGAACCAAAGTCCGCAAGGCGACCCGTCGCCTGCCTCTACTCGAATGAAGGAATCATCATGAACATCGACATCCCTCGACTCGAAGCCGACATCCGTGCGCTGGAGCAGCGCATTCGAACCCTCAAGCAGCCCTTGCGCCGTACATGGACCCAGCCCATGGCCGACACCCAGGCCCAGTGGCTTGGGCTGGCCGCCCAGATCACCGCTCTTTACACCCTGCGGGCTTGGCTACGCGATCGCCTGCATCGTACCCAGCCTCCCCGGGATCTCCGCGACAGCTGCCGTGCCCTCGGAGTGCCGCTCGAGTGGGACGCCCGACGACACAACCGCAAGGTCGCCGAGCGAGTGGCACCGTGCTACCGACTTCCCGACCAGCCTCCCGGGCAGCCTCCCGAGAATGGCCGCGCGCTGCGTTGCTAGGGCATGAAGATCTCGGTGCGAAAGAGCGCATCATCGGTGAAGGGAGACTGATCGAAGCACCCGAACAACAACACGGAATTCTCACAGGTCACGATGCCATTCCCGTAGCGGCGATGGGATAGACACTTTGCGCCGTGGGGGGTCCAGAACGACTCGAGCTGGGTGTTCGGGACTACCTCTCCCGGGAGGCCCAGCGCCTCGGTGATCACGAATTCTCGGTACTCTTCGCTGAACAGCTCGGTCCCCGCGGCGGTCCAGGAGTTGCCGTCTCCGCAGTAATCGGCGCGGATCATCCGAACCGCCGCTTGGAGCACATCGGTGCCATGGTCATCGGGATGGTAGCCCCGCGCCACCGCCTTGCCGATCGCCCCCGCGTCACAGGCCAAGTAGAGGTTACCGGGCGCAGGCGAGATGGTGCCCAATGCCTCGTCGACCGCGATATTCTCGAGGATTGTCGCGGAGGTCGACCCGCCGTTTCCCATCGCGTTGCACATGGGAATCTGTATCGAGTCACTGACATACCAGTAAAAGTCGTAGAGGTACTCGTTGTTGTCGATGTCGACGTCGAGCACCACGTCGTGGTAGTGGAGCACGCCTTGATCGTCGAGCTCGTCGACCCACCATATCGTGTCGTCGAAGTCCAGGCCGGAGATCGTTCCAACCCCGTCGGCAACGCCGAACAGCTCGCCGTCGATGAGATACAACGAGGCGGGGTCGACGAAGTGATATTCGGTATACCAGATCGCATCGAGTCGATGACCTTCGTGAAAGCTACGGTCCTTCGTAAACTCGGGGGAGAATGCTCGCCCTAGCTCGGTGTCCGTGTTGATCTCTCCGGTATTGACGAGGATGCCTTGGTGCCTGCGTCCGATGCGTGCTTCGAGCTCGATATCGACGGCGGCGTCTATATCCTCCTCGAAAACGTCGGGCTCCAAAGCGTCGGGCTCGCAGGCGACGCACAGGATGATGCATGAACACAGGTGTCGATAGTAGGGCGTGGAATCAGGCATGGGGGCGTTCCGTGGGCATCCACAGCTGGATGCTGACGAAGAAGTCCGCTTTGTGCGTCCAAAGATTGCGAACTTTGCTATTTTTCTTGGACCTGTCGCGGATCCCCTTCAAGATGGCTATGAACGACGTTCTGCGGCGATTCAGACTTGCTACAAAGCTATCTGAAGGTCATGCTGACCGGCGTGCCGCCGGTCGATCTTGGTGATGCTCCGACCGCCGATGGGTCCGAGCACGAGTCCCGGCGGCTAACCCTCGACCGCGGGGTCGAGTATCGGCGGATGCGGCAGGAGATCGAATCCTCGCTCTTTGGGCGAGCGCCGTCGCCGACCAAGGTTGGTCGCTTCGTCATTCTCGAACGCGTTGGGGCTGGCGGCATGGGTACGGTCTTCTCGGCCTACGACGAGGTCCTCGATCGCAAGGTCGCGGTCAAAGTGCTTCACTCGTCGGTCGACGACGACGGGCGCGCACGGGTCCTCGAGGAGGCGCGCGCGATGGCGCGACTTTGTCACCCCAACATCGTCGTCGTCCACGAGGTCGGCGAGCACGACGGCCAAGTCTTCTTGACCATGGAGTTCGTGCGCGGGCGATCCCTCGATCGCTGGATCGATCACGAGGGATCGCCTCGTTCGTGGTCGGAGGTGCTGGCGGTATTTCGCAAGGCCGGCCAAGGGCTCGCTGCGGCGCATGCCGCCGGTCTCGTGCACCGCGATTTCAAGCCCCACAACGTCATCCTCGGCGACGATGGGGCGGTGAAGGTGCTCGATTTCGGCTTGGCGATCCCCAATCGTTCCACCAACGACACCGGGGGTACCGAGCCGAGCTCGGTGCCGGGGGTTGACGATCGCACGGCCGCTACGACCGCGGCCGCTACGACCGTGGGCGGTTCGCTCGCGGGTACGCCCGCCTACATGGCGCCCGAGCTGCTGCTCGGCCAGCCTGTGACCTCGGGGTCCGACCAGTTCAGCTTTTGCGTGTCGCTGTATCAGGCGCTCTATGGTCAGCTGCCGCGCCGCAGTGGACGCGATCTGCTGATGGCCCAGGGGTCGCGGGGCTCGTCCTGGGTGCATGTCCCCGAGGGCGCGAGCGTGCCGCGGTGGCTCGAGGCGGTCTGTCTGCGGGGATTGGCAAAGGAGCCGAGCGAGCGCTTCCCATCGATGAGCGCGCTGCTCGAGGCCCTCGAGCGCGATCCGGGGCGGGCGCGACGGCGATGGTTGCTAGGAGTCACCGCGGCTGGGCTCGTGTCCGCGATCTCGCTCGGTGTCATGGCCCTTGGCGGTGACACCCCGGATCCATGTGAGGGACGCCGTGCGATCATCGACGAGGTCTGGGGCGATGAGCGCCGTCAGGCCGCACACCATGGGGTCTTGGCTAGCGGGGTTCCCTATGCTCCCGACACTTGGTCTCGTCTGTCTACGCCGCTTGATGCCTACGCCGAAGACTGGGTCGAGGGCAGCACCGAGGCCTGTCGGGCCCATGCACGAGGGCTACAGAGCCGAGCGTTGTTCGATCTACGGACGATCTGCCTCGAGTCACGGATGGCGAGCTTCGAGGCGCTGGTGAGCATGCTCGTCCGCGCGGACGAGCAGGTCGTGCTTCACGCCGCTGAGGCGGTCGGTGGTCTGCCTTCACTGACGCGCTGTGCCGATCTGAACGCGCTGACGGCCGATCTGCCGCCGCCGGACGATCCGACGCAGCTCGCTCGGGTCGGAGAGCTTCGTCGGCTCCTTGCACGCGCCCGCGTGCAGGGGGATCTCGGGCAGTACGAACGTGCCATGTCCTTGGCCGACGACGCTCGCGAGCAGGCCGAGTCGGTCGGCTACCCGCCTCTACTTGCCGAAGCCGCTCTACAGCAGGGAGCGGCGCGACAGGAGCGGGAGCCCGAGCGCGCGGATGCTCTGCTCGGTGAGGCGCTCTGGGCGGCCGTGGGAGCGGGGCATCATCCGATCGCAATCGAGGCCTTGGCCCGGCGGGTCTATGTGCGAGCGAACTGGCTCGCGCGGCCCGAGCACACGGCCGACGACGAGGCTCACGCTCGTGCTCTGATGCGGCGGACCTCCGCCGACGAGCGCCTACGCTGGCTATTGGCCAACAACCTGGCCATCGCCTACGTCAGGCGCGGCGATGTTGAGCGCGCGTTCGAGTCCTATGAAGAAGCGCTCGGTCATGCCCAGGCCTGGGGGCTTCGGGGGCGCTTCGCGATGTCGGCGGTTCGCATCAACCTGGCGAACCTGGCCGTGGAGGTCGGAGATCTGTCGAAGGCCGAGACGCTCGCCACCTCGGCCTTGGCGCTCGCGCAAGAGGTCCTCGGCCCCGCGCATCCGCTGATCCCTCGCTATCGTTACCCGCTGGGGATGGCGTTATGGCAACAAGGGCGGCACACCGAGGCCCGAACGATCTTTGAGGGCTCGGTTGCTCTGCACCAGGAACAGCCAGCGCTCTCGGCGGACATGGTGCCCGATCTGGACATGTTGGCCGAGCTGGCCCTCGAGCGCCGAGACCATGCACGGGCCCTCGAGCTCGCCGAGCGTGGTCGAGCTCTCGTGGAGGATCAGCTTGGCCCCGAGCATGCATTGGTCGTCGGGCTCGACCACACGATCGGTCGGGCGCTGATCGGCTTGGGTCGAACCGAGGAAGGCATGGCTCGGCATCGTCGAGCCCTGGCCTTGGCCGAAAAGATCCACGGGTCGGACTCGCCCATGACCGGGATCTCCCACCGATCCCTGGGGCGCGCTTGGTTCGAGCTGGACTCCGCGCACTGGTCGGACGCGGCGGCTTCCTTGGAGCGCGCGCGATCCTTGCTCGAGCACGGCTTGAATTTCGAGTTCGAGCTGGGCTCGACCTTCCGGTGGATCGGGGCGGTGGCTCTTGAGTCGGGTGCCCACCGCGATGCGCTCGCGGCTCTAGATCGCGCTCACGAGCTCATCGGTCGCTCGGTCTCCTACGAGACTCCCGTGCTCGCCCCGGTGTATCGCCTGCGTGCCACGGCGCAGGCTCGCCACGGAGACTGGGCCGCGGCCGCCCGAGATCTCGAGCAGGGGTTGTCCTTGCTCGGTTCGTTCGATGACGATCACCCGCTACGGGGTTGCATCCAGGCCGGGCTGGCTCGCGTTTACGCTCGTTGCGATCCCGAGCTGTCTGCCGAGTGTGAGCACCAGGGCTCGACGATCCCAAAGGCGGCTCGCCGTCTCGCGATGTTGGCTCGACAAAGCTACCAGGCCCTCGGCGTTGCCTTCGTGGATGAAGCTCAGGCGCTCGATCGCTGGCTCGGGGACTCGGGGCGCCCCTGAGTGTGCTTGGTTCGGTGGTTCGGTGGCCCGCTCACGAGAGGTGATCGAGGGCCAGGGCCAAGTTCATTCGGAGCTCCTCGCTCGGTTCGGGAGGCGTGCCGCCTGCTGTTGTCGACAACGCATCGCGAACGTCACTGGAGTCCTTCGACGCCAGCGTTTTGGCCTTGCCGTGGTCAAGGAACAGCAGCGTCGAGTGCTCACGTGCTGCTCCCTCATCGGCATACAGCTTCCACGAGCCTTCAATCTGGCGTTGGTGTAGATTGCTGTCGAGCAGGAAGAAGAATTGCGGCTTCCCGAACCGGTCTAGCTCTCGGGCAAAGCCCAGATATACGAATTCTTGAACTATGGGTCTGAAACCAAGCTCTTGGTGGAACTCTTGGGCTAGACCCTCACATACCCAGCTCCGTAGATCTCCACCGTTCCAGCTGTCTGGCTCGACCCATTCTAGGGCGCCAGAGGCTGAGCAGCCAGCCTTCCCTGGCTCGAACGCGACGTGATAGCCACGAACCGTCACCACCCACGACTGCTCGGCCGTACGCAGCATACAGGCGACGCCAATCGTGTTCGAAAGGGGGGAGGTGTCGAACGGGAGGAGTGCTCCATCTTCGCTTCGCGCCAGGTCACCGACCGTCTTTCCGTCGCCGGGGATGCCTTGCTTTGCGGCATGGCGGTGGTTGGTCACCATCTGGTCCGAGTATTGGGCGGGTTGCACCGTGATGACGCGCGTGTGTCTATCGAATCCCTGAACCCTGGCCACGGTGCTGTCGTGACGAAAGCTGGCCAGGAACTCCGGCTCCTCGGCTTGGAGGGCGGACCACACTTGCTGCTTGAAACTCTCGTCGATGATTCCTCTCATCGCTTTGTTCAGGTCGAACAGCGTCCAAGCTCGTTCGATGGTGGGATCTTTGGGCCCCTTGTCCAGGAGTTCGTAGCGGAAGCGGACATCATTACGCGTGAATACGGAGTCGGGCAAGCTCTCGCCGTCGTAGGACCACTTCCAGGTCGATTCTACTTTGCTCCGGGCCGCCGCCTTGGATACCTTGGTGAGACGCTCCCCGAGCAAATGATCGGCACCCTCTAGCATTGCGGAGAGCGTCCCCCAAAGACGCCGCTCGCGCGGATCCAAGGGGACGCCCTTGTACCCGATGTCGTGCTCGGCCTCCGCCCACGCATGCTGAAGGATCGTACGTAGCTGTACCTCGCACCGAAACGCGCCCTCCTCGCCATCTTGCTCGAATATCTCTTGGTCTTCTGGTCGCAGGTGGTCAAACAGGTCGGTCTCGGGCGTCACCTCGATGTCGAGATGGTACGAATCGTATCCGAAGACCTCCCGTACCTTGTCCTGCATGCCGGGACTGCGCATGTCCTCTAGTTTCGACGATTCGCCAAACCAACGGGAGAGCTGCGTGTTTGCATACTCGCAGAACTCGTCGAGATCGGTTCGAAAGTAGAAGATCAGGCGGGCCGCCGCTAGGTCCCCTACGTCGTGGAGGCAGGTCGGCTCTTTTTTGTATCTTTGAGCACGATCGAGGTTGCGCTGTAACGACCTGGGGTCTTTTGCCCGAGCCTGAGTAAGGTGTAACAGCGGCAGGCCGCTCTTTGGTCGCCAGCATTCGACTTGCCACGCTAAATAGCGACGCACGAGATCGGCCAGCCGTTCGTAGCTCCACCGCTTGTCCTGGAAACGCTCGACGAATCCTCGTGGTCGGACCATCCGTGCGCAGGATACCGCAGCAGGGTCCTCGGTCCGACCGGGTGTCGCGGCGCGATGAGACCCTACCATCAACCCTTGGTCGACCGTCGTGTGGTCGGGACGCAGTCTGCGCGGCCGTGCCACGGTGCGCCCGGGCTCGCCCCTTGGATGACGGACCCAGAGAAAAAGTGGTCGAATCCTCCTTGACGACCTCGAATTTGGGTCGTACACCAGTCTCGACCATGCGTTCCTCTACGCGAAATTCGACACATGCCCTGGCCATTGCTGGCCAACGCATGAAGGGGGGCGCCCTCTAGCGGTTCCGTCGCACTGCTTGGCAGGCACGGAGCCGCCCGACACTGCGTCGAGGCGGCTTTTTTCATGCCCTCGACGCGACATGACCTTCGCACGCCCACTCGGCTCAATCCTACACGCACTCAAGTTGTCGTTGGTTCGAATCCAACTCGCTCCACTACGCGGGGCGATAGCTCAGTGGTAGAGCACTCGATTATTAATCGAGGGAAATACTTCCCCACGATTGGTCCACTCGGGCGTGCACTTTTTTTGTAGCAACTTTCACGTCGATCCCCAAAGCTCCGCATCGCACGACCCACGATCTTCGCGCGCCCTCTCGGTCGAGTCCTACACGCACCCGTCAGAGGCATCTGACACCGGCCTAATACGCTGGACTCGTTTCAGGTACGAGCAACCACTACGACTCGACCACTCGGGCGCGCACTTTTTCCTTGTCATCAACAGCCCGGGCTTCGGCCCGAGGTCGACGCGGCCTGCCTTTGCCGATTCGAGGCGGGCGGTCGTCCGGTAGATCGAGCCCGGCTCGGGCCGTCGAGCGTCTCGCCACGCTCCGGTCCGAGCCGGGCTCTGATGGTTCTTGTCCCGATCTTGAATTCTCATCCCTCTTGACCACTCTGGTCGACCATCTCGGTCGACCATCTCGGTCGACCACCCCCGATCGACCACCCCCGATCGACCACCCCCGATCGACGAGGAGAAGTCCCGTGACCAACGACGTCGCCGCGCTCCCACGAGAGCAGCTCGGTCCCGCCGAGCGCTTGCTCGACACCGTGCTCAACGCATCCGCGCACCTGTGGCACAACCGCCCGGGTGTGGAGGCCAACGGCCAGTGGAGCCCGCGCAAGGGCCGGCGCACCCGCGGTCGGCTCGTCGCTCCGGGGCTCTTCGTGCCCGCCGCCGAGGATCTCTACGGTCGGCTATTGGCGATCCATGAGCTCAACCACGATCTGATGGCCCACTTCGCCAGCTACGCGCTCACGCAGACGGACTGGCGAGATCTCAAGGTCGCCTGTGCCGCGCTGATGCTCGTGCAGCCCCGCGCGGGACAGCCGGTGGTCGACGACGACGGCACGCTTGCGTTCTACGACGACGACCTGCGGGCGATCGGCGAGGCCATGGTGCTTCACTACGAGCGCAAGTCGCCGCGTATGCTCACGCCCAAGGCGGTGCTGCGGATCGCTCAGCTGCTCGAGTGTGAGCCGGTCGCCGAGCTCAACCGCGCGGCGGGCTTCGCCGCGTCCACCTCGCGCAAGCCCGCGCTCGGTCGCTGGGCCAAGGCGGCCACTCGGTGGCTGGAGATCCGCGAGGACAACCCGCCGATGCTCGAAGGTCTCGTGCGAGCCGGCTACAAGGAGACGATCAAGACGATCGCCCGCAAGGTACGCTACAAGCCCAAGTCCGAGCGCTTCTTCGCGGTGCTGGGCTGGAAGCAGGCGCAGGCCGCTGGCGGCCACCGAACCCTGGGTCTGGAGGGCCTCACGTTGGAGAAGCGCGAGCGCTTCGATGGCCTGAGCGAGGCGGAGATCTGCGAGATCATCGTGACCCGAGGCCTTCGCTACACGGAGGTCGTGGGCCGGCTACCGCCGGACGTCGGCCTGACCCCGGCGATCATGGTCGCGTTGCTCCCGTCGCTCTCCTCTCGGGATCTCCGTCGGCTCACGCCCACGCTCGAGGAGCTCGGGCTGATGTCCGAGCCGTCGATCCGCCAGGCGTGGGAGCGCGCCATCGAGGCGGCCACCGACCAGCGAGGAATCAACATCGCCAAGAACGTCCGCAGCAAGGAGCTCCGCGAGCGGCTCGAAGCGTCCGCCGACAAGGCGGCCGCCAAGGCCGTGGACGAGGCCAGCGACGGCCAGGACATCCACGTGATGTTCTTGATCGACCGGTCTGGATCCATGCAGGGCGCTCTGGACAAGTCGGTCGAGGCGCTCAGCCGGATCCTCGCCGGCTTCCCCGCCGATCGGCTGCACATCGCCAGCTTCGACACGATGGGCATGGTGCACCAGCTCAAGGCGACCTCGCGGGCCGGGGTCAAGCACATGCTGTCCGGGGTCAAGGCGGGCGGTGGCACCATGCACCTCGCGGCCGTCAGTGCCTTGGCTAGTGCGGGTGTTCGGATCCCTCCGGGGGCCAAGCTCGTCGTGTTCGTCGTGGGTGACGAGGACGGTGAGGACGGCACCCGGCTGGCGCAGATGTTCGAACAGTGCCGCTACGACGTATCGGCCATGGCGCTGATCCTCAACGTCGCCTACCACCGCGGCCGCACGGTGACCGACTGTGCGCGTGCCCTCGGGGTGCCCTTCTCGGTGGTGACCGTCGAGCAGTTCGACGATCCCTACCAGGTGCCGCGGGTGCTACAGACGACGCTCGAGGCTCCTCCGCCCGCCGCGGCGGGGCCGGCCCGTACCGGGTGGGTGGAGAAGGTCATGGCCACTCCCCTGCTTCAGCTCCCCTGAGGAGCCATGGTGAGGTCCATGGACTACCGCAAGTTCCTCGGGGTCACCCAGACCATGGTCCTGCCCTACCGGGGCGGGCCGTCGGTTCACGCGCCCGACCGGCGGCTCCGCGTCACGCGGCGCGTGGCCGCTGGCTGGTGGAGATTCGAGATCGCGGGGCGCCACGCCACGCCCGCCGAGAAGGTCGACGTGCCCTCGCTCGATCACCTGCCCGCCGTTCGCGGGCACATGGTCGGAGACTGGCTCTTTACCGGGGGTGATACTGCACGACGAGTCTACCTGATGCCCGAAGACGAGCCCCCCGTACTCAGCCCGGCGGTTGCCCGGCGCTGGCCCGGCGACGAGCTGGTGTTCGATCTCCTCGCGTTTGAGGACGAGGCCGAAGACGCGGCTCGCACTGCGCTGCTCGATGACGACAGCGTGGCCGGGATCAAAGGCGTCGCGCCCTCACTGCGTGGTGCGTTCGGCTACGCCCGGCTCCGCCGCGAGGCGGCGCGCCGGGGTCTGCAGGTCTCGGTACGAGAGGTGCTCCGCCAGGTACACGCCGTCGCCGAGGGGACGCTGGATGCCCAGGCTCTGCTCGACGAGCGGGAGGCGCGGATCTTCCAGCTCGACCCTGGCTCGAACCACCGCGCTCGGGCGCGACCGCAGCCCTCGGGCACGACCGCTATGGGCACGGGCGCGGGCACGAGCGAGCGGGCCGCGATCGTCTTGGAGCAGGCAGGGGCCGAGCTGGTGAGCAGTCGTCAGCTCAGCCAGGGGCGCCAGGAGGTCGTGTTTCGCTACCTCGGTGAGCAGTTCATCGCCGTGGTCGATCGAGACACCCTCCACGTCTACGACTCGGGGATCTGCCTCAATGGTCACGACGAGCAGCTGGGGCTCGACAGCTTGCCCTCGGTGATCAGCGAGGCGATCGATCGCGACCTGCTCCACATCACCAACTACTGAGCGCCCGGGCTCGTCCACGGCGGGCCCGGGTGGCCCTTCACCATGAGGACTCACTCACATGGCAATCCTGAACATCACCTATAATGGCCTCTCGGTCGACTACAAGACCACGGTCAGCGATCGCATGACCGACCGCGACATCCGGCGCGTGGCTATCGAGCTGATCCGCTCGGGCGATCTGCCGGGCTTGCACATCGCTCACTTGCCCAAGGATGCGTTCGACTCGTACGTGGTCGATCGACTCCGCAGCGCGTGGGGTCGTCGTGGCCCCAGTGGTCGCGAGGCCACGCGGATCTACCTGCGCCCCAAGGTTCCCTTCGGCGAAGGCTGAGGTGCTCTGGTGCGTATCGTATTTTGTGGTGTGGGTGCGCTCGGCTCCACGGCCGTCATGGGGTGTCGCAACCTCGACGCCACGCTGCGGCTGGTCGACTTCGACCGGGTCGAGAGCAAGAACGTGCTGGCGCAAGCCTTCGTCCGGCAGTCGGTGGGCAAGAACAAGGCCACCGCGCTCAAGCAGCAATTGCAGAACTTCTTCGGCCTCAAGGTCGAGGCGTTCGGTGTGAGGCTGGTCGAGGCCAACGTCGCCGAACTGCTCGGTGAGGGTGACCTGCTCGTCGACGGCTTGGACAACGCGCCCAGCCGGTCGTTGCTGTCTCGCTTTGCGCGGGCGCGCCAAAAGCCCTGCGTCCATGCGGCAATTTCAGCCGACGGGACCTACGGCATGGTGCGGTGGGACGAGCAATTCGTGCCGGACGCCGAGGATCACTCCGGGCAGGCCACGTGCGAAGGCGGGGAGCACCTGCCCTTCATCGGGCTCGTCGCCGCGACGCTGGCGCTTACGATCCAGGAGTTCGTGGCCGAGGGCGCCCAACGCAACAGCATGATCAGCCTCACCGGCGTGCAGCGGGCATGACCCGCCGTATGCCCGCGGTGCGGTCACGATACAGGGATCGTGCCCGCACCGCGGGGGCCATTGTGACCCCTCGCCTCCTGCCTCCCCAAGCGTGCATGACCGAGTGCGATCCACTGAAGTATCGTCCCGGCCGCGTGCCCCGAACCCGCGTGATACCGATCGATCGCGACGCGCCCGATCCCCTCGTGCTCGCCGAAGCGGCCGCGGTGCTGCGAGCGGGCGGCCTGGTCGCCTTTACCACCGAGACCGTCTATGGGCTCGGCGCCGATGCCACGTGCGCGTCGGCGGTGCAGCGGATCTTCGCCGCCAAGGGACGCCCCTCGGACAATCCGCTCATCGTGCACGTGGCCGACGAGGCGATGGCCCGGCATTACGCCGCTCGGTGGCCCGCGGCCGCCGGGCGCTTGTCCGCGTTTTGGCCGGGGCCGCTGACCTTGGTGGTGCCTCGCGCCGACTCGCTACCGGCCGACGTGAGCGCCGGGCTCGACACGGTGGGCCTGCGGGTGCCCGCTCCCGCGGTGGCGCGGAGCCTGATCGCGACGACCGGTCGACCCCTCGCCGCTCCCAGCGCCAATCGTTCCGAGCACGTCTCGCCAACCCGAGCCGAGCACGTGCTCGCCGACCTCGAGGGTCGAGTGGAGATGATCCTCGACAGCGGTCCGACCGCCGTGGGCATCGAGTCCACGGTGGTCGATCTGACCGGACCGCAGCCGCGGATCCTACGGCCGGGTCCGCTGGGCGCGAGCGCGCTGGGTCTACACCTGGGGCAGGCGCTCGACGAGGGATCTCGTGGTCCCGGGCCGGCCCGCAGTCCCGGTCAGCGGGCGCGGCACTACGCACCGCGAGCCCCTGCGCTACGCGTGGAGTCACCCGAGGCGCTGGCCGAGCTAGGGCCCGCCGAGGATGACGTAGTGCTCTGGGTCGGGCGAGAGGATGGTCCCGTTGCTTGTGTACGCCGTGTGCTGCCCGATCCGACCACCGCGGCCCGGTTGCTCTACGCCACGCTCCGTGAGTGTGACCAGCAGCAGCCCCGACGGATCCTGATCGTCATGCCTCCAGACGAGCCCGACTGGCGAGCAGTGCGTGATCGTCTCATTCGAGCAACGACCCCGGGCTAGCCGTCACCGGCGCTCAGCCGTGTGCTCGATCAGGAAGTCCCACACCGCTCGCACCCTCGGCACGCCGCGAAGGGTACGGTGAGTGACCAGGTAGAGATCGTCCTGCGGCCACTCGCCCACGGACCGGTGTAGCTTGCGAGTCAGCTTCAGCGGCACTAACCCGTAGTGCTCGACGCTCACGTTGGGGACCAGAGCAGCGCCCAGGCCGTTGGCCACCGAGGCGATCTGCACGGTGAGGCTGTCCGAGCGCAGGATCGGCTCGATGCCGCCGAGGTTCGCGGCGCCCCAGCGCCCGGGCGTCGTCTCGGCCATGCGCTCGCTGCACATGATCCAGGGCACATCACTCCACGCCCGCAGCGTACCGATCGTCTTGGCCAGCCGCGGGGCGATGACCACACTCCACTGTAGCCGGAACAACCGCGTCACGAGCAGATCCCCTTGGGTCGTCCGCGCCGTCCGGAGCGCCAGGTCGGCGTCCCGGCGCGCCATGTCGACCACGCCCTCGCCCGCGTCGAGATCGATGAACAGGCTGGGGTGCCGTTGCAGCAGCCGCGGCAGCAGCGGGGCGACGAGGACCTCGGCCGCGTCGGCGGGGCACGCGATACGCACCCGCCCGGCGATCGATCGTTCGAAGGTCTCCGCTGCTCCGGTGAAGCGAGCCATCACGTACTCCATCTCCTCGGCCACCGGCATCAGCTGCTGGGCGGCCTCGGTCGCCGTGATCCCGCCTCGGCCTCGCTCGAAGAGGACCATGGCCAGCGCCTCCTCGAGCCCGTCGAGGCGTCGAGACATCGTCGAGCCGTCCACGCCGAGCCGGCGCCCCGCCTCGCCGAGGGTACGCGAGCGGCACAGCGCCAAGAACAGCCGCACATCGTCCCAGGGGAGCAGGTCTCGGGCGTTCGCGTTGCCTTGCATAGATGCAATGATACTCGGATAATTTGCGCCTAACAATGTATCTACGCATCTTTCATGGTGTCCCTTGTGATGACCACGACTGCAAACAAAACCACGGTGATCCTGGGCGGCAAGGGCAAGACGGGACGACGCGTCGCCGAGCGACTGGCGGTCAAGGAGATGCCGAGCCGGATCGCCTCGCGCTCGACACCGGGGGCCGGGCGATGATGAGCCTCGTCGCCAACATCGGCACGTGGGCGGCCGCGATTGGCTGCGGGGTGATGGCCGGGATCTACTTTGCCTTCTCGACCTTCGTCATGAAGGCCCTGGCCGGGATCCCGCGCACGGCGGGGATCGCCGCGATGCAGTCCATCAACGAGGTCATCGTCTCTTCGGCGTTCCTGCCCCTGTTCTTCGGGACGTCACTGCTCGGCGCGGGCCTGGCGGGTTGGTCCCTCACCCAGTGGGGGGGCCCGGGGGCCTCGCTGTTGCTCGTGGGCGGGCTGGTCTACGTGCTGGGTATGTTCGTCTGCACGGCGGTGTTCAACGTCCCGCTCAACGATGCCCTGGCCGCGGTCGAGCCCGATGGTTTCGGGTCGGCCGAGCTCTGGTCCGCCTACCTCGAGCGTTGGACGCTGTGGAATCACGTGCGGACCGTCGCGTCGGCGGTCGCCTGCGGTCTGTTCATCGCGGCGATCGTGGCGAGCTCTTGAGCTCTGCGGCTCCTCCGGCTACTCGACTTCCTTGTCGATGTAGAGCCCCGCTGCTCCATTGACCCCCATCTCGTCCGCCGCTCCTGAGCGCTCGTAGGTCGACAAGATCCGATCATCGTCGAGATCACCAAACGCCTGCGCCGTGAACTGACACGCGCCAAACCCGGAGATCTCGTTCTCCCACCGAAAATCGTAGTGGAAGTAGTGCCCCTGTTCCATCTGAAAGTTCAGGCCGTTCCACACCGGGTTGTCGGTCCACAGCTTCATGGAGTACTCGCCGGGACCCTTGGGCTCGCCGGCCACGGGCACACAGCGGCCGCCCGGGCCATCGTTGCAGTTGACCGACAGCGGGGGGGTGAGGCCAGCGTTGCCCTTGGGGCGGCCGTCGTTGGGGCACGCATGCGGGGCAACGCCGCCCACTGCGCCGCCACCCACCCCGCCGATGGTCCCGCCGGCCCCGATGATCGCGATCGCTCCGCGCGAGACGTGCTCTTCGTTGAAGTAGGCCGAAGCGGCGTCGAACATCTTGGCGATCTGCACCCGGGCCTCCGAGGTCTTGGATCGCCGCATGTACTTGGTCATCGCCGGGATCGCGATGGCGGCCGCGATCCCGGCCACCGCCGTCAGCAGCATGGGGTCTTGGATCCGGATCGGCACCTCCAAGCTCAGCTGCTTGCCGTCGAGCTTGGGCACCAGCAGCTTCCGCAGCCGCAGGGCGGAGTGGTACCCGTAGATCGCCGCCACTCCCGTCAGCGTCTCGTCACCGGCCATCGCCTCCTCCTTGGCTCGCTGACCCTGGGTGGTCAGCATGTCCAGGCCGCCCTTGAGCATCATCTCGAGCTTCTCCATCGAGCTCTCCGATCCCATCGCTACCGCGCGCAGGCCATCGGTGCCGTACCGCAGGGAGGCTCGCTCGACCCCGAAGTCTTCTAGCTCCCCCCGTAGATCCTTGGGCAGCCCGCCCACCTCCACGGCGGCCGCCAGCGTGACCCCCTTGGAGTCGTCGGTGAGCAAGTCGACCAGCGGTCCGCCCTCGTCCCCCAGCTGTTTGCCGCTGCTCGCCGCCGCCGAGAGGGCCAGCTTGACCGCCTCGGTCTGGCCGACGATCAGCAGCTTGCCGTGCTGGGCGGCCACCGCTTCTTCGCCCGACGAGCCCAGCGCCAGCAGCGTGGCCCCCTCGTGCTCGCCCACGCTGCGGCCCTTGGGTTCGCCCTCCGTGCCCTCGATGATCGCGGCCACACCCTTTTGTCGGGAGATGAAGACGGTCACATGGTCGACCTGGGTCAGCGTCAGGCCGATCCGCTTTTCGAGGTACGCGTCGACCTCCTCGCGCATCGCCTTGGTGTCCTCGGGCGCCGGCTCACCCAGCAGGTCGAAGCCCGCGATTGTGGCGAACAGCGACTCGGGGGTGCGGACCACCAGCACGCCCGTCGCTTCGGCGGGGACGGCATCGGGCAGCTCGATGGCGGGGAGCTTGGCCGCCGGGGACACATTCGTTGGTCGGGGCGAAGGCGTGGACGCGGGAGCCTCGCCCTCAGGACCGCTCTTGGTCTCACCCTTGTCACAGGCGAGCGTAGTGGCGAGCGGTGTGGCGAGCGTAATGGCGAGCAGGCGAGGAACGATGCGGCGAGTCGCAGACACCGCCGTAGGGTAGGGGAGTCCGCGCGCTCGGGAAATGCACTCGACGGGCGCGCCCTCGGCACGAACACGAGCGTGACTGCACCGCAGGGGGTTCGGCCTGAATTCCTGGTGATCTCCAAACTACAGAAGCATCATCGATATCCCCCAGACACCGGGCAGGGCGCGGTTCGCCAGCCGGCGACGACGCATCGTTTTGTAGTACCGTAACGAGCGTCGTGAAGTCGACGAGCCCACGGTGGCGCATCGTTCGTTGGGGTGTCGCTCGGTGGAGTGTCACCGTCTTCGGGCTTGGTCTCGGGCTTAGGCTCGGGTTCAGCTGTGCGCCGGCCAACACCTTCGTATGTAGCTTGCCCCACCAGTGCGGTTCCGACGGCACTTGCGAGAGCATCGGCTATTGCAGCTTCCCCGATCCCGACTGCTCGTCGGGGCGGCGGTTCGGCGACCACGCCAGCGCCGAGCTCGCTGGCACCTGCGTCGAGCTTGACGACGTACCAATGACCAGCGGCAGCTCGGGCTCGCCTCCCGAGCCGGCGACCGGCACCTCTTCGCCGATGCTCGACACCGGCTTCACCACCGAGCCCGTCGCCGGCACCGCCGAGCCCGATCCCGGCAGCACGGGCCTTCCGATCGAAGGCACGAGCACCACCGGATCCCCCGACATGAGCACGGGCATCGTCGAGTCGACTGGCTCCGGCATATCTCGGGTCACCGAGGGCTTGCTGGTGCTCTATCGCTTCGACGAGGGGTCGGGCACCACGGTGGCCGACCAGGGAGGGTACGGCGAGCCGCTCGACCTGACGATCGAAAGCGCGACGATGCAAAGCGTGGGCTTCCATTGGCAGGGCGACGGGCTCGCCTTTGAGGATGCGGTCGCCACCTCGATCGTTCCGGCCACCAAGGTCATCGAAGCCTGCCAAGCTACCGGGGAGCTGACCGCCGAGGCGTGGGTGACCCCGGCGACGAAGGGCATGACCGGACCGGGGCGCATCCTGACCGTGTCGGACTCCGGCGACTATCGAGATTTCACGCTGGGCCAGGGCCACTACGTCAACTCCGATCCGGTCTTCGTCGGGAGGGTTCGAACGAGCAACGGGTCGGGCTCGCTCAACGGTACGCCCGAATTGGTCAGCTCGCCCGTCGCGACCACCAACCTGACTCACCTGGCCTACGTACGGACCGACGACGGCCATGATCGGATCTACATCGACGGTCAGCTTCACGGCGAGAGCACGCGAACCGGCAGTTTCTCCAACTGGAACGAGAGCTACGTGCTGTCGTGCGGCAACGAACCCACGCTCGATCGCCCCTGGCAGGGAGTCCTGCACCTGGTGGCGGTCTACGACCACGCGCTGACTCTCGACCAGATCGAGCAGAACATCGACGCCGGCTTCTGAACTCC
>JBCCWC010000248.1:0-20223 GCA_039194325.1 Myxococcota bacterium | reverse complement strand
GCCCCCAGCTCGAGGATCGGGGCGGTGGGTGCTCGCTTGCGGACCAGCATGCGGTACCACTCCCGATCCTCCTCGCGCTCCTCGTACTCGAAGTCGTAGAGCTCGGTGTCGCGATAGTGCTCGTCCGTGCCGCGGCGTAGGAGCCGCTCGTGTTGCACATCGCGGGGGTGCCTCTTGGGACGGCCAGCCACGGTCCGAAGCCCGAGCAATGTACCATCGAAGCTCGACGAGCTCGATTGGATCTCGCACCCGATCCGCTGGGAGCGTTTCGGCCGCGGCGGTCAGCCCTCGCGGGACGGTGCGGCTTCGCGGCCGCCGCTGCTGGGTTTCTTGCCACCGCGGCGGCCACCCCGACGCCGGCGGGAGCGCTTGCGGCCTCCGCTTGTGTTGCGCTCGTTGTGGCTGGCGTTGATCTGGGCCGTCGCCAGGGCTTTCCAGCGCGACAGCTCGCTGCCCCCGTCGCCGAGCGCTCGCACTGAGATCCCCAGGAAGATGAGGGCATCGTGGAAGTACTGCCGCTGGGCGAGCGAGCCGCGTCGACGACGGCGACGGTCGGTCATGCGACGATGCGCCATCAAGATCTGGCGTGCCAGCTCGCGGTCGCGGCGGGCTATGCCGAACGATGTGCCCACCGGCGTCATCGCGTTCTCGATCGCGCGGTCGAGGGCCTGGCGGGAGCCTTCGACCATCTCGTGCTGAACGAGCGGGGCGAAGAGCACGGCTTGGAGCACCCCGTTGACGACGTCTTCGTGCGTATTTTGGATGTAGTCGTCGAGCGCATCGAGGTAGCGCCACAGCAGCGGGGCCGGTGGAGGTCCGGCGGGGGGTCGCTTGCTCCGGCCCGAGCGAGGGCGGGCCTCGTCCGCGGTTGGCTTGGCTCTATCGGATGGTGGGGGATCGGTGAGGTCCGAGTCCTCGATGTCCGCCGCTTCGTCGCTCGTGAGCGCCGGCTCGGGTTCGACCGAGGGCTCGGCTCCCGCGTCGAGTTCGCTCGTGTCGGTGGTGAGGATCTCGGGGTCGCGGGTCTCGTTCGCGAATCGTGCCTCGTCCGCATCGTCGGCCGGGAGCTCGGCGTCGTCGGTCGGCGAAGGGACAGGAGGCTCGGCGTCGTCGAGTTCGAGCGGGAAGGGCTCGCTCGTGTGCTCGGGGTCGACCGCGGGCTCCGGTGGGGCCATTGTCTGTGGTGGCTGTGGATCGTCGTCGACGGCCCAGGGTTGTTCGAGGATCGCCGTTGGATCGAGCCCTGCCCGGAGTGCCGCCGTACCCGTGTCCAGCTTGCCGAATTGCCGGGTGTAGTCCGGCATGATCCGGTGCAGCATGCCCGTTTCGAGCAGCATCTCGAAGCAGCGGCGAGATGCTCCGCTGCGCAGCAGCTTGTAGATCTCCTCGAGCAGGCGGGCTCGGCTGCTCCGGATGATGTCGGGGGCGACATCGAGCAGGGCGCGCCAGGTCTCGTCGTCGATCTGAAAGTCTAGCCGCGCCGCGAACTTGATGGCCCGGATCATGCGCACCGGGTCCTCGCGAAAGCGCAGCTCTGGCTCGCCGATCGTGCGGACCACCCGGCGGTCGAGATCATCCATGCCGTCGACGAAATCGACGATGCGCCGGGTCTCTACGTCGTAGAAGAGGCCATTGACCGTGAAGTCGCGGCGCCGCGCGTCGTCTTCCACGCTGCCCCACTCGTTGTCGTGGGTGATGAGGGGGTCGTCGTCGTCCTGCTTGGGCGGGGCGCGAAACGTGCTGGTCTCGATGATCTTCGGCCCAAAGAAGACATGCGCCAGCTTGAAGCGGCGGCCGATGACCCGGCTGTTACGGAACAGCTTGCGGATCGTCTCCGGGGTGGCGCTGGTGGCGACATCGAAGTCCTTGGGCGAGTGCCCCAGGTAGAGGTCACGCACGCACCCCCCCACCAAGTAGGCCTCGTGACCGGCCTGGAGCAGTCGCCGCACCACCTTCATCGCGTCGGGGTCGATGTGACCGAAGATCCGCTCGGTCCCCGTCGCTGGCTTGTCATCGCTCATTACGGTCGCGGGCCCTGTACCATAAATGTCCTCGAAAACGAAAAGCTCCGTGATTTCAAGTCATAAGGGTTGTGCTGGATCGATCGGATCCCGGGGAGCACGGCGAGCTTGCCGCACCTGCTCAGGGTGCTATTCATATGTACAGTTCTGGTCATGGGTTCGGGATTCCGCGCTCTTCACGCATTTGATGCCTGCCACGGTCTCGCGGTCGTGGTGGGGCGAGGTTCGACGCGTGTTCCGGGCGATGACGACGACGTGGGGCTCGCGCTGGGGGCCACCCTGGGTGAGCGTGAAGCACGCGGTGCCCCGGCCCGGTCCGTGGTGCTCCGGTTGACCGAGCGGGACGATTCCACATGGGCCCGCCCCGCGGTGGAGTGGCTGGCCGAGCGCGGTCGTCGGGTCCTCGCGCGCAGTAGCGTGGTCCTGGGTCGTGAGCTGGTGCAGTCGATCCGGCGCTGGGGCGTGACGGTGGTCCTCGAGCTGGCCCATCCGCGGCCCTCGTATCAGCAGGCGCTGGTCGGGCCCACGGCCGAGACGGTGGCGAGCCTGCTGCTCCATGCCCAGCACCTGCGCAGCCTCGACATCGAGGTCGCGGTGCACCTGGGGCCGCTGCTTCCCGTGGTGCACGACCAAGCCCGCGAGATCACCGCGCTGGCCCGTCACATCGCCGCGGCCGACATCCGCGACGTCCACCTCGCCGTCGGGCGGCTGACACCGGCCCGCGGTCGAGCTCTGGCGGGGGTGCTGCCGCGAGGGCAGGTTGGGGCGATGTTGCGGGCGTTCGCGCTCGATCCTCGCGACGACGATCCCTGGGCGCGCCTTCCCGCGGCGGGTGCTCGGCTCTCGCCACTGGCGGCGGCGACCCTGCGGCACGGGGTGCGGCGCTTCGTCGAGTCGGCCGGGCTGCGGATCGATCACTGCGGGTGCCCGGCGCAGTGCCACCTCGATCCCGAGCTGACCCCTCGCTTCGTTCCGCTGCTCACCTCGGATCTGTTCGAGCACACCGCCTGAGCTATCTGTTGATGCCGAGGCCGGCTCGGGAAGCGCGACTTCGTCGCGCCCGGCCTCGGTCTTGCCCAAGGGGCACCCAGGATGGACGGAAACCGGGGCTTTTGGGAGCCGTTGCGCGCGGGGTGGGTCCATCGAGTTGGTGGTCTGGTTGTGGGCTGTGGGCTGTAAGTGCCCGGCGGCGGTGGCGTTGGACCGGCGATGCGGATGGTTCACGGCCTGGCGGTGAGCATGCTGGTTGCGGGCTGTAGCGGTCCCACCATCGATCTTGTGGAGGGTGAAAACGATAGCGATGTGCCCATGGAGGACGTGGGCGTCGTCGATGCGTTTCCCGAGTGGCCGCCCGCGCTGCCGCCCGGGCAGCCCGCCGATGTCGGCGATGGCACCCTCGCCGACCCCATGCTGCTCATCGGTGAGACCGAGCAGGGTCCGCTCTACCTGTGGCTCTACGCCGAGCGCCGCGGGGACGAGCTGCTCGGTGAGGTGGCCGAGGTCGAGTACGTCGATGGTCAGTGGACCCAGGCCGCGGCGTCGCGGCCTTTGGAGTCGACCCTCGTGGATCGGAATTGCTTCTTGAGCGGGGCGCAGGGGGTAGGGGTGAGCGTGCATCCCTATGGCGGTGGGCCGCTGATCCTCGATCTCACCCTTCACAGTGTGCTCTACGACGATCGCCTGCTGTGCGGTGATGCATGGATCGACGGGTGGCCGGGGCGCAACGTGCAGATGCGATACGTGGCCAAGCCGCTCGCCGAGGTTGGCGGCGATCCCCAGCCCGCGCTGCGGTGTGACTGAGTGGCGAGGGTGGCCCTCCCTATCGTGTAGTCATTGGGTGCCCATGAGCCGGTTCGACAGCGGTCGCCCGGTTCGGTCATGCTTGGTCGGGTGAAGGTGTCCGTGAACGCTCCGTGCCCCTGTGGTCGCGACGCCAAGCTCAAGCGCTGCTGCGGCCGCTATCACCAGGGGCGCCCCGCATCGCCGCCCGATCTGGTGCGGGCCCGCTACACCGCGTTCGCGCTGGGTCGGGTCCGCTTCCTCATCGATACGACCCATCCCACCGCGCCGCACTTCAACGAGGATCGGCTCGCGTGGCGGACGCAGCTCGAAGACTACTGCCGGCGGATGAGCTTCGAGGGCCTCGAGATCCACGACCACGAGATCGACGAGGAGCAGGGACGGGCGTACGTCACGTTCACCGTGGCGCTGCGCGACCAGGGGCACCCGGCGGGGTTCAGCGAACGCAGCTTGTTCTTGCGCGAGGGCAAGCGGTGGCTCTACGTCTCGGGGGAGATCGATCCACCGCGGGAGTCGACGGCTTCGTAGTCGGACGGAACGGGTCGAGCCCAAGCGTGGTCACCGCTGGTCCGGTTTGCGGCGATGGCGTCTACCGCGGTCTTGGGGCAGGATGGAGCCGATGTCAGACAGGGCGCCCGCGCAAACGCTCTGGGATCTCGTCGAACTCGACTTTGGGCCGCTGGAGCCCGATGATCCGCGGTTGGTCGAGACCGCGGCTGCTCGGGGTGATTTCTCTCGGGCTCCGTTGTTCAAGCGCCTTGGGGTCGACCCGGTAACGCACAAGCTGCATAGAGCGCCGCGCCAGTGCTACGCGTTGCTCTTTGGACATCGTGGCTGTGGGAAGAGCACAGAGTTGCGGAGGATCGCCCGAGAGCTCGATTCTCCCCTGGCCTACTGTGTCGTCTTCCTCGATGTGCTCTCCACATTGGATCCTCATAATCTCCAGTATCCCGACGTATTCTTGGCTCTGGCGGAGACGCTGGTGTCGATCTTGAATGAACGTGAGGTCGACATCGACAAGGAGCATCTCGAAAGGCTTGAGCAATGGTTTCAGCAGCGTATAGAGACCCACGCCGAGACCAAGGACTTTGCCGCGGAGATCAAGGCGGGGGTGAAGATCAAAGCGGGCTTACCGTGGCTGGGCCAGCTCTTTGCTGCGTGTACGAATGCCTTCAAGGTCAATTCTACGTATAAGAGAGAGCTGCGTAGAGTCGTCCAAAACTCCTTCTCCGAGTTTGCGGCGGCATTCAACCTGCTGATCCGGGGCGCGGGGGATGCTCTGGCCAAGAAGGGCTATGGCGGGCATGTCTTGTTCGTCGTGGATGGCTTGGATCGGCTGAATTCGGATGACGCCCTGCGGCTTTACGTGAAGGATGTCTATCAGCTACAGCAGATCGAGGGGATCTTCCTGTATGTGGCCCCGATTCACATGCTGTATAGCAGCAATGCCGTCAATCATGCCTTTTATACGTTCAAGCTTCCGATGATCAAGCTCGCGGAGAAGGGGTCGGATGTGCGCATAGAGCCGGCCTACGCGGCGCTGCGGCAGCTCGTGTTCAAGCGCGCAGATCCGGCGCTCTTCGTAGATGAAGCCGTCGTAGACCGGTTGATTGTCTCGAGCGGTGGTCATCCTCGTGACTTGCTCCGGCTCCTCAATTATTCGTATGAATACGCGACGGGGGACAAGATCGATCACTCGGCCGCAGAGAAGGCCGTGCGGCGCATGACCTCCGATTACCGGCGGCTCATCCTGAAAGATGACTATGCGCTGCTGCGTGAGATCGACGAGTCTCCTCCCAAGTACGCTTCGAATAATGCGAGGGTGCAGGAGTTGCTGCACAACCTGGTGATCCTGGAGTACAGCGACTATTGGTGGCGCTTGCATCCGTTAGTTCAGACCCTGCCGGGCTACGTGGAGGCAGGGGGTTCGGGGGCCCGGGAGGCACGTGACGGTAGGGCGTGATCTCGGCCGAGTTCTCGTCTCCCTGGGTCGGTCGCACGTTGCGAGGTCGGTCCTGGAGAACGTTCGGGATACTCTTCGATCGCTGGGTCGAGAGGACGACGCAGAGGATATGCTCTCGATGCTCGATGATCTTTAACTCCGCATGAAGCTCACGGGCCAGCCTCTGTCTTCAATGAGGCTCCATGAGGGCAGACGTCTCGGTGCCCCGGACGACGATCGGCGCGCAGAGTCTCGACACCGCACCCCGCAAAGCTCCCGCGATCGCGATCACGGCGTGGGCTGCACCAAGCTCGCTGCACCGCGAATAATCGTCGCTCCCTGCGGTTAGCCAGACGCCGCGTCGGCACGACGATTCCAACCGTTCGAAGGGTGAACTATCGCTTGGGGCGTACCATGACAACTCGCAGTTTGATCTCCGTCGCCACCATCATCGCTCCCGCCGTCGCTGCCCTGTCGTCTAGCGGCTGTGACGATCCTGCCTCGGGGCGCGACGCGCTCGGGCTCACCGTCGAGGCGCCGGCCGATCATGACCCGAGCGACGAACCGAGGGCCAATCCCCAAGACCCCGCCGATCCCAAGCCCTCCGCGCCCGGCAAGCTCAAGCACTGGATCACGGGCAACGAGGCCGACGCCGATGTCGTCCCCACCGGTCCGGGTCTGGTGCTGATGGGCGGGGGCCCCGACGTGGACGAGGCGTTCCAGTGGTGGGGCAACTACATCGCGGGCGGCGACGTGGTCGTCATCCGGACCAGCGGCTCGGACGGCTACAACGACTACCTGTACGACTTCGGCAACGCCGACTCGGTCGAGACCCTGAAGATCTCCTCTCGCAAGCTCGCCAACGATCCCTACGTGGCCTGGACCCTGCGGCACGCCGAGGCGATCTTCATGACGGGTGGCGACCAGGCCGACTATCTGGACCGGTGGATGGGCACCCAGACCGAGGCCGCCATCGAGCACGCCTGGTCCCGGGGGGCGATCGTCGGGGGCACCAGCGCGGGCCTGGCCGTGCTCGGCGAGTTCATGTTCGCCGCCGATTACGGCACTGTGTACTCCGACGAAGCGCTCACCGATCCCTACGACTACACCATGACCATGGAGCAGGGCTTCTTGGAGCTGCCCTTGATGGCGGGCGTGGTCACCGACTCTCACTTCTACGAGCGCGATCGCATGGGCCGGCTGGTGGGCTTCCTCGCTCGGATCCACGCCGACGGCTGGGCCAACTTGGCCACGGGCTTGGGGATCGACGAGCGGACCGCGGTGCTGGTCGGCCCCGATGGGGTCGGGACGGTGGCCGGCCAGGAGTACGTCTATGTGGTGCACGCCGACGACCCGCCCCAGCTATGCGCACCAGGGCTCGACCTCGAGTACTCGGGGCTCGACTACTACGTGCTCGCCGCTGGCGACTCGCTGACCCTGCCGGATGCCACGGTGAACGGGCTCACGGCGTGGCCGCTGGCCGCCTCGGGTGGAGTGACCGTGCCGGGCAATCCCTACTAATCGCGAAGAATCGCGGGTTGGCGGACAACGTCGCTGACAACCGCTCGGGAATGGCTCGGGGCCCGCGCAAGCCGTTCCACCGGACGAGCGGGCGCGCGGGTGGGGCGCGAATTGCAAACCGGCCCGTGGGCCGGTTTGCATCCTTCTCATGTTATGTCGCGGTGTCGGTCTCGTCGCTGTCGTCGATCTGTTCCTGCGTTTCGATGCAGGCCATCCCTCCGATGGCGATGGATAGGGCGACGAAGGCGAGCAGCGCGAAGAACTTGCGGGTCATGGCGTTCAGTCCAGTGGGTAGGAGCGAGCGGGAGCCAGCAGGTGCTCGGCGTCCTGGAGGCGGCGCCGAACGTGGTCACGCTGGGCGGGGTCGGCCGCTTCGAGCAGATCGTCGTGCGCAGCGAGGACCGCGCGAGCCGCCGAAGCATGGCCGAGATCGAGCTCGAGTTCCACCCCGGCGAGCACCACGTCCCAACGTTCGGGCCGCAGCTTGCTTGCACGTGCATAGAGCTCGGCCGCGCGCGCGGCATCACCCAGCCGATGATGGATCCGGGCGGCGGTCGCGTAGGCAAGGGCCGAGTAGGGATAGTGGCGGATCGCGCGCTCTGCGAATGCCCTCGCTTGCGCCACCCGGGCGGGGTACGGCAGGTCGGGCCGGTCCAGCGAGACCTCGGCCAGCGCGCTGAGCACCCGATCTTCGCGGCGCATGCCGGCCTCCAACGCTCGGGCGAATGCTCGGTGCGCGCGCTCCCACCGTTGCTGGGCCGCTGCTAGCCGCGCCTCGCACAGCCAGGGCAGGGCCTCGGTGGGGGCCAGGCGCTGCGCGATCATACAGTGAGCCGACGCACGAGCGATCCGCGGAGGATCCACCTGGGGATTGTCGTCGAGCCCGAGGGCATAGAACTGTCCGCGGGCGGCATGGGCCCGGGCCGAGCCGGGGGCGCGCCGCAGCGCGGTGTCCCACAGCCGTGTGTCGCTGCGATAGGCGATGGCCGCGCCCTGCGCCAGCGCTCCTTGGAGGATCAGCATGGCGATCAGCGGAGCGAGCGACCACTCGGGCGCGGACGTGGGCGCCCGGCGGCGAAGGGCCCGACCAGCGGCCACGAGCATCGCGGCCAGGCCTAGCGCCACCGCGATCGAGGGCAGGTAGGCCAGCCTGTCCGCCCGCAGGTTGGGCATCGGCCACAGGTTGCTGGTGGGCAAGGCCAGGCCGATCGCGCCCAGGACGGCCAGCGCCAGCACCGGTCGGCGCCGACGCCATGCCCCCCAAAGGCCCCACGCGGCGAGGCCGACGAGCGCGGCCGTAGCCAGCAAGGTCGCCGGCGAGCTCCATGTGTCGGGCGGCTCGACGTACTCGGGCGACAGGCCGAAGGGCAGCACGATCTGCTGTAGATAGCCCAGGTGGATCTGCATACTCCGCGCGAGGGTGGCCGAAAGCCCGTGCTGCACCAGGGTCAGCCGTGGGTCGCTCTCGCCATACGGGGAGGCGCCCCCGAAGATCACCAAGCGGTGTAGCAGTAAGGCCCCCGCGCCCAGCAGTAGGCCGAGCGCGCCGGGCAGATCGCGGGGGCCCACGTCGCGGCCCCACGGGCGAAGGCCCCGGGCCAGGACCCAAAGGCCCACCAGCGCGACCGCGCTGAGCTTGGCGCCCGCGGCCAGCATCATCAGCACGGTGGCCCCGACCGCAAGACTCAGCATGGCCGACAGCCGGCGGGCTCGCCCGGCGGCATCGGCCACCGTCAGCGCGCCCAGACCGAATCCGGCGGCCAAGAGATCCTCGTGGAACGAGACCACCGTAACCGGCTCGGCGTGGATCGCCATCACCCCGAAGAGCGCTGCGGTGGCCCCCCAAAGCGCCACCGGGGCTCCCAGCCCGCGCAGCCACGCGGCCAGGAGCCCGACGACCCCCACGTGCAGGCCCACCGAGACCGCGTGGTGGCGCCATGGCTCCACGCCCAGCCATTGGTAGCTGGCCATGTCGAACGCGACCAACGTAGGTCGAAACGCATCGGGAACGTGTCGCGCGCGCGCTTCGGGTCCGAGCAACAGGCCCAGATCGGCGGGCTCGCGCAAGAAGCCGTTGGCCAGGATCGTCCAGTGGTCGTCGTAGACCAGATCGAAGGTGAGGGTGGGCAGGAAGACCAGCCCGGCCAGCAACAGCACGCCCAGCAGCAGTACCCGCGGCGAGACCCGCGACCAGGGATCATCGTACGCCGAGTCCGAGGACGACAATGTCTAGGGGGGGCGGGGCCTAGGGGGCGGAGGGATCGGCGGGAGCGCTCGGAGAAGCGTCCGCGGGAGCGCTCGGAGAAGCGTCCGCGGGAGCGCTCGGAGAAGCGTCCGCGGGAGCGCTCGGAGAAGCGTCGGCCGGCGAGGCGTCAGAGGCCTCGCCCTTCTTCGGGCACTTCTTACGGCGGGGCGGGAGCTCGCCGCAGCGGGCGTGGTCGATGCCGTACATGGTCCCGGCTAGGATCAAGCCAGCCAGGCCTAGCGCCGCGCTGCCGATCGTCAGGCCGTTCATCACCTCACCGGTGGTGGCCAAGGAGTCGGATCGCTCGCGCGTGAGGGTGCCGTCTGCGTACCCATTGGAGATCTGGCCTTGCACCACCCGGCCGCCGATCCCGAAGCCCAAAAGCCCCAGGGCGCCGAAGCCCGCCGCCCCTATGCCGAGGAAGAACAGGCCCTTGCGGCGGCGCTGCTTCTTGGGCGTGTCGACCCGGTCCTTGGGGGCACGCCCGGTGTTCGGGGCATCGCGGCCGTCTTCGGGCTCGAACGCGTCGAGCTCGAACGCGGTGCGCTCGTCGAGCGCGCCCACGTGGAGGTCGGCCGCAAGCAGGTGAGGGGTGGAGGCCGATGCCGTGGCGCACCCGGTCAGCAAGGCCAGGGGGGCGGCGAGCCAGCGTGTCGAGCTCATCGGGCGCCCTCCGCATGCGTGGGTTCGATGACCGTGCCGGTCGTGTCGGTGTCGCCGGTGGTACCGGTGTCGCCCGTGGAGCTGCCGTCGTCGGTCATGTCGGTGGGGCCGGTGTCAGTCATGCCGGTGTCGGTCATGCCGGCATCGGTCATGTCGTCGCCCGTGGTGCTGCCGCCGGTGGTCCCGAGGCCGTCGGGCAGCAGCCCTTCGAGCAGGCACACGCCCGCCAGGCAGACCAGATCATCGGGGCAGTCGTCGTCCTCGGTGCAGTTGGTCGCGCAGGCCCCGAAGTAGCAGGTGCTGTCATCGGCGCACGCCGGGGAGCACTCGGGGGTGCAGATCCCGAACATGGGGTCGCAGGCGGTGCCATCAGGGCAGGCCTGGCCGCCGGAGCAAAGAGCGCTGCACGAGCCGAACAGGCATAGATAGCCGTCGGGGCAGGTCTCGCCGGCCTCGCAGTCGATCGGCGTGCACACCCCATCCGTGCAGACCTCGGTCGCAAGGCATAGGTCGGAGTCGTCGCCGCTGCACTCGAACATGCACGCCCCGACCTCGGTGGTGCCCCCAAAGCCCCCGCTGCTGGCCTCGAACCCGACGTCGAGGCAGGCGTGGCCGTTGGGGCAGTAGTCGCTGCCCAGCTCGCAGATGCTGGCGCAGGCGCCGTTGTAGCAGCCTACATACCCGTCCTCGATGGGGCACGGCTGCTCCTCGGCGCTCACGAGCACGGCCGCGAACACCTCCGTCTGGGTGCACGGGCGCTCGCACAGACCGCGGCGACAGATCTCCGCGCCGGTGCAGTCGGCGTCGGCGTCGCAGGGGTAGCGGTAGGTCGGGGGGGGTTGCTGCTCCGAATAGCAGCTGATGCCGAGCACCGGACCCACGACGAGGGTGAGCGCGACGACCAGCCAGCGCGGGGGGATCATGCGGCGGCAACGATAGCGCAAGCGCCGACCGGATCCACAGGCCACGAAAAATGCGGATTGTGCGCTCGCCTGGTTTCCTCACCGTGTGGGTCGTCGCGCGCTGGCGGCTGGGCCGCTTGTCGGCCGCGGATGGAGCGTGCTACCTACCGCCGACTTTCAACGACGCATGCTCCTCGAGGGGCTCGTGGCGTGGTCGTCGTCCCGGCCGGGATCGGCGGCTTGACGAGCACCAATGACGGGAGCAGAGGCCCAACGCCAAGGAGACCACAATGGAATCGACGACCACCGAGGGGGGCGAGGCCACCCTCGACCAGGCTCAGCGCATCATCACCGTTCGCCAGCTGCTCGAGGCGGGGGTCCACTTCGGGCACCGCACCGATCGCTGGAACCCCAAGATGAAGCCCTTCATCTACGGGGCGCGCAACGGGATCCACATCATCGACTTGCAGCAGACGGCGGTGCTGTTCCGCCGCGCCTACAACTTCGTCCGCAGCATCGCCTCCGAGGGCAGCCCGGTGCTCTTCGTGGGCACCAAGAAGCAGGCGGCCGACGTGATGGTGGCCGAGGCGCAACGAGCCGGGCAGTTCTTCGTGGCTTCGCGCTGGCTGGGCGGCACGCTCACCAACTGGAAGACCGTGCGCCAGTCGGTCGACAAGCTGCGAGGCCTCGAGCGCATGGCCGAGGACGGCACCCACGAGAAGCTGACCAAAAAAGAGGTACTACGCATGGAGCGGCTTCGCATGAAGCTCGAGCGCAACCTCGGCGGCATCAAGGACATGCCCAAGCTCCCCGGAGCGATCTTCGTGATCGATCCCGCCAAGGAGTACATCGCGGTCAGCGAGGCCAACCGCCTGGGGATCCCCGTGGTGGGCGTGGCCGACACCAACGCCAACCCCGACAAGATCGCCCACGTCATCCCCGGCAACGACGACGCGATCCGCTCGATCAAGCTCTTTTGCACCAAGATCGCCGACGCGTGCATCGAGGGCACGCGGATCGGCAAGCAACGCGCGGTCCAGGCGTCGGCGTCCGACGAGGAGGCCCCGGAGACGATCCGGGTGATGACCGGCGGTGATGGCCCCAAGGTCGAGCTGGTGTCACGGCGCGGCAACCTGCCCACGCCCGAGGCCGCGGCCACGCCCGAGTCCGAGGAAGCGGCGGCGGCCGCCGCTGCCCCGGCCGCCCCAGAGGGCAGCAACTGAGTCCAACGGGTCGCCTGGCGGCGACCCGGGTTGGCTCCCCGTTTTCTTCCCGTTTCTTCCCGTTTTTCCCCTGCCCCGACGAGACGAACATGGCACAGATCAACGCTGCACTGATCAAGGAGCTCCGCGAGGCGACCGGCGCGGGCCTGATGGACTGCAAAAAGGCCCTCAAGGAGGTCGACGGCGACATCGAAAAGGCCACCGAGTTCCTGCGCAAGAAGGGCCTGGCCAAGGCGGCCAAGAAGGCCGGCCGCGCCGCTACCGAGGGCGCCGTGGTCTCATACATCCACTCCAACCGCCGGGTTGGCGTGTTGCTCGAGGTCAACTGCGAGACCGATTTCGTGGCCAAGACCGACGGCTTTCAGCAGTTCTGCAACGACATCGCCATGCAGATCGCGGCGATGGCCCCCGAGGCGGTCCGCCGTGAAGAGATGGACCAGGCCGCGGTCGACAAGGAGCGCGAGATCCTGCGGGAGAAGGCCCTGGGCGAGGGCAAGCCCGAGAAGATCGTCGACCGGATCGTCGAAGGTCAGATAGGTAAGTTCTACTCCGAGCGCGTGCTGCTCGAGCAGGTGTTCGTCAAGAACGACGCCGACAACAGCAAGCGCACCGTCGAGCAGCTCCAAAAGGAGATGGTGGCCAAGCTCGGCGAGAACATCCAGATCCGCCGCTTCACCCGCTTCGAGCTCGGCGAGGGGCTGGAGAAGAAGAAGGACGACTTCGCGGCCGAGGTCGCCGCGCAGGTCGCCGGCGCGAGCTGAGGGCCGTGCTGCGGCGCGCCCTCCGACCCGGGCGCACCGCAGCCCCTTGGGTGCCGGGGTCGGACTCGAGCCTCTTGATCATGTCCGACGCAAGCCCCACCTCATCGACTTCTACGCCCGCCTACAAGCGGATCCTGCTCAAGCTCTCGGGCGAGGCCCTGCAGGGCAACGCCGGCTACGGCATCGACGGCGAGGTCTTGCGCGAGATCTCCGTCGAGATCCGCGAGGTTGTGTCGCTCGGCGTCCAGGTGGGCGTGGTGATCGGGGCGGGCAACATCTTTCGAGGAGTCAGCGACGCGGCCGAGGGGATGGATCGAGCCCTGGCCGACTCGATGGGGATGCTGGGCACGGTGATCAACTCGCTCGCGCTCCAGGACGCCCTGCGTCGACAGCAGGTGCCCGCTCGGGTGCTCTCGGCCATCGCGATGCAGCGGGTCTGCGACACCTATGCCCAGCGAGACGCGGTTCGCCACCTCGAGGGAGGCGAGGTGGTGATCCTCGCGGCCGGCACCGGCAACCCCTACTTCACCACCGACACCGCGGCGGCCCTGCGGGCGCTGGAGATCCAGGCCGAGGTCATGCTCAAGGCCACCAAGGTCGACGGCTGCTACGACAAGGACCCCATGGTGCACGATGATGCCCGTCGCTTCGAGCGCCTCTCCTACATGGAGGTGCTCAGCCGCGGCCTGCGGGTGATGGACAGCACGGCCACCTCGCTGGGCAAGGACAATGATCTGCCCATCATCGTGTTCAACATGCGGACCCGGGGTAACATTCGTAGGGTTGTCTGCGGCGAGCCGGTGGGCACCGTGGTGAGCAACGAGCCCACGGCGGGCTGAAGAACGAAGGAGCGAAGATCGATGCTGGAAGAAGCGGAGGAACTGGCGAAGGAAGGAATGGACAAGGCCCTCGACCGGCTCAAGAAGGAGCTGGCCCGAGTGCGAGCGGGCCGAGCCAACCCTGCGCTTCTCGACGAGGTCAAGGTCGACAGCTACGGCACCCAGCTTCCCCTCAAGCAGGCCGCCACCGTCAGCGTGGGGGACGCGCGCTTGCTGGTGGTCAAGCCCTACGATCGCAACAACATCGCGGCCATCGAGCGCGCGATCAACAACTCGCAGCTGGGGCTCAACGCCATGAACGACGGGGTGATCGTGCGGGTGCCGATCCCCGCGCTGACCGAGGAGCGTCGCAAGCAGCTGGTCAAGCAGGCCCACGACGCGGGCGAGGACGCCAAAATCGCGATCCGCCAGGCTCGGCGGGACGCCAACGACCTGCTCAAGCAAGCCGAGAAGGACAAGGACATCTCCGAGGATGACCGCGATCGCGGGCTGGAGAACATCCAGGACCTGACCAACGCCCGGGTCAAGGAGGTCGACAAGATCGTGACCGATAAGGAGAAAGACATCCTCGACGGTTGACCGGTCGATGCTGCGTCGCCTCCACCTGAGCAACGTCGGTCCAGTTCCAGAGCTCGAGCTCGACCTTGCCGAGCGGATCAACCTCGTCACGGGCGACAACGGGCTGGGCAAGAGCTTCTTGCTCGATGTGGCATGGTGGGCCCTGACGCAGACCTGGTCGGGCATGATGGCGCGACCCGCCAAAGGGGTTCATCGCGCTGACATCAGGGTCGGGTTTGATGAAGAGAGTCGCTTCTGGTGGTCATCCCGGGAGCAGCGCTGGGAGAACGAAGCGACTGGCCACCCGGCCGATCTCGGGATGGTCGCCTACGCGCGCGTCGACGGCGGTTTCTCGGTGTGGGATCCCGCTCGCAACCATCGGACACCACAGGGCGTCGCCGCTCCGCCCGACCGGCTCGCCAGCTATGTGCTGGATCCCAATCAAGTATGGGACGGACTTGAGCACGATGGAGTCTCGCTGTGTGAAGGGCTCGTTCGCGACTGGGCGAGCTGGCAAAAAGAAGGCGGAGAGGCGTTTGCCCAACTGCGGGCGGTGCTGGAGGGCTTGTCCCCGTCACCACGAGAACGCCTGCGGCCCGGAGATTTCGTTCGCTTGGGCTTTCAGGCCCGCGACATCCCCACCTTGCGGATGCCCTACGGTCAAGATGTTCCCGTGGTCCACGCGTCGGCTGGAATGCGGCGGATCATCGCGCTGGCCTACATGTTGGTCTGGACCTGGCAGGAGCATCTCAAGGCCAGCGAATTGCTCGGTGAGCCACCCGCCCGATCCATCACGTTTCTGATCGACGAGATCGAGTCCCACCTGCATCCACAGTGGCAGCGCCGGATCCTGGGAGCCCTGCTCGGCGTGATGGAGGCGCTCACCGGCGCCGGTGACGTTCGGGTTCAGGTGATCACGGCGACGCACTCACCACTGTTGCTCGCTTCGCTGGAGCCCCTGTTCGATCCGGCTCGGGATGCGCTGTGGACCCTCGAACTCGTCGATGATGCCGTCGAGCTGTCCAAGATCATGTGGCACCGCCAAGGCGACGCAAATCGCTGGCTCACCTCCGAGGTCTTCGATCTGGCGATCCCTCGCTCCTTGGAGGCCGAGCAGGCCCTCCAGCGCGCCGAGGCGTTGTTGCGCGAGGCCGAGCCCGATCGACCGAAGCTACGTGAGGTGAACGAGGAGCTGCTTCGTGTCTTGCCCGATGATGATTCCTTCTGGGCGCGCTGGGGCTATTTCTTGGAGCAGCGAGGGGTGAAGTGATCTACGTCGAGCCTCAGCCCGAGCCTGATGATTTCGACGCCGAGGTTCGTCGGCCTGGACGGGCCGCGCTCGAAGAATTGGTCGAGCAACCGGACTCCCATGAGCTCGGCGCCACGTATCGCATCACAGACCTTCGCTATGGCGATCTCCCGCCGCTTTGGCGACGTTGTCTACCGCAGCTCGCTACCGCGTATCAGCGGATCTGTGCGTACTCTTGTCACTACGTGGAGCCGACTACGGGCTGGGGCTCTGTCGATCACTATGTGCCCAAGTCGCTCCAGCCTCGGCTTGCCTACGAGTGGAGTAATTATCGATTCGCGTGTGGACGCATGAATGCACGCAAAGGGAGCGCGACCGATGTGCTCGATCCCTTCGAGGTCGAGGACGGTTGGTTTCAGATCGATCTCGTTCGCTTTCAGCTACACCCGGCTCCTGGTCTTCCACCCGAGCTGATCGCTCGGATCGAGCGTACGATCGAGCAGCTTCGGCTCAACGGGGACGCCCTTCGGCAGACCCGGGAAGACGTGTGTAGAGACTTTTGGGAGGGTCGAATTTCGCTGCCGTTCCTGCAGCGTCGATATCCTCTAGTGGCGCACGAGCTACGCAGGCAGGGTTGCCTGCGACCCCCGTGGCGGGTGTCCTGAAGGCGCGGCCCGGCCGCTCACAGGTCGTAGATCTCTCGGACCGTGGCGAGGTCGCCCGCGCTCGGCTTGGGCGTCGCGTTGGCTCCGTAGATCATCACCGAGTCGGCGTCGAAGTCGCCGTAGGTTTTGTAGCCCTTCACCTCGGCCGAGGCTTTGGCCACCGACTCGGCGATCTCCGCGGCGAACGAGTTCTTGTGGTTCATTTGGGTCGAGCGATAGACTCCGCCGTCGGGCCGATCATGCTCATGGGCGAGGCCGAGCATGTGGCCGACCTCGTGGATCATCAGATTGAGGTCCGGCATATCTTGCAAGAACAGGACGTTGTGCCGCGCCTCTTGCTTGGCAGCGCCCGGGTTGTACCCCTGTTTGGTATCACCCGCGCTCCACATATTGCTGCCCGAGGTCGACTTGACCCTCACGGTGGGGCCGTTTTTGTGGGCGCCCTCGATGAACGCGACACCCGGGATCTGGGACCACGCCTCCATCGCATGGGCGAGCATCTCTCGGGTTGCTTTCGAGAGGCCGTCCCCGTCGAACACATAGTGGATTGGGAATTGCCAGCGCCGTTCGGTCTGGCTGATCTTGTCGATGCCGTACCCCATAGATTCTCCCCCATCGGCTCGGCGCTCATACAAAGGAGCTCGAGCCCACGTGCACAAGATAAGAGGTCGGATATGGATGACAATGTAGGCAATGTGTGGAAACTAGCGGAGCCGGTCAGGCCTCGGTCAAACGACCGAGGGGGGGTTCCAGCCGCGGCGCTCACCCCGTGGGGGCAGGCCACGGGATCCGAGCGCATCGGTCGTTCGACCGATTCCCATGAATTCGTCATCGCAGCCCACCGACGCGGACCTAGAGCATGCGCAGGGAGCGTCGCCGAGGGCGAGTCGACGGCAGCACGGGCCGTACCTCCGTGACCGTTCGTTTTCGCGCTTCAGCGCACGACCACCGTGGTCCCCGACGCACCCTCGTGGGCCGCGGCCCCGTGCCACCCCTTGGGGAGCTCCGGGAGGACCCACCAAAACAGCCACCGGGCGTCGCCGGGTGCCAGGTTGATGCACCCATGGCTGCGTCGTCCGCCGAAACCCGAGTGCCAGAACGCGCCGTGCAGCGCGTAGTTGCCGTCGAAGAAGATCGCCCAGGGGACGTCTTGGATCGAGTAGTTCCCATCCGACGCGGTGTTGCCGTCCATCGAAGACGATACGTGCTTGGTCTGCACGCGAAACGTACCCGTGGGTGTGTCGAAGGGTTCTTCGGTGGTGCCCTTGCGCCCGCTCGAGACCAGCGTGGTGAACACGGGGCGATCGCCCTCGTAGGCGACCAACAGCTGCTGCTTCAGATCGACGTCGATCCAGCGCTCGTCCTCTCCCACGCCCTCGGGTCGCGCCTGCGCCGTCGCCAGCCGTAGATCGGAGACCCGCACGAACTTGTCCTCGGCGGTGCGCATGTACTGGCGATCCCTCTCGGTGACCAGCTCGGCCCCCTGCACGAAGGTGCGGTACTCGAGTGAGCCCACCCGGCGCAGCTTGCCGTCCTCCTGCCGGCCGTACACGGGCTCCTTGTCGTCACCGATGAACCCGAAGGGGAAGCCGGCGTCCTCGGGAATGACCGCGCCCAGCTCGAGGACCTTGGGCTTGCCACGGCGATAGACCTTGCTGGTCTCCACATAGCCGCCCCGGCTGGTGCGCCACCATGAGCGCCCCTTGTCCCGGATCTTCATGGTGGCGGTCACGATGAAGCCTCGCTCGAGAAACGGACGCTCGGGGTGCAGGGGGAGCCGGCCCATCTTTTCGAGCCGCAGCTTTCGCTCCTCTTCTTCCTTTTGTCGACGTTCCTTGGCGCGGCGCTTGGCTTCGGCCTCCCGGCGCTCTTGCTCTGCGATCTGTTCGGGGGTCAGCGGGGTCTCGGGCTCGGCCGGTTCGTCGGGGAGGTCGTCGAGCCCAGGCAGCGTGGGCTTGGGCTTGGGCGCAGGTTCGGGCTCGGGCTGGGGATCGGTCTGGGCTGCGGGCGCCGGCTCGGCGTTGGGCTTGGGCTTGGACGGTGCGGTGTCCCCGGCGGCCGCGGCCTCCTTTTGCTGCTGGATCTCGAACTTCTCGGCCGCCAGCTCGCGCTCGAGCGAGTCGGCGGTTCGCCACCACATCTCCGCGCCGTCGCGTGCCACCACGCCGTAGTCGTAGGGCATTGGATCGTCGAGCCGGGGCCGCGGCGGCGGCTGGTGCATGTAGGGCTCTTTGTCGGGTTCGACGCTCAGGCCCTTGCTCCGGCAGGCGTAGCCGCCGCTGGGGAGTTGGTGCCAGCCCTTGCCACAGCCCTCGCCGGCGTCGTCTACCTTGGCGGTCACCATGGTGCGATGCCCAAAGCGCAGGTAGCCCAGCTTGGTCGCCGACAGGTCGGGTCGTGCATAGATCGTGACCACCTCGTAGGCGGCCAGCCCGTGGTGGGTGAGCGACTCGGGCGGCGGTGGCGGGGCCATCACCGGCTCGGCGGCGGGCTCGGGCTCGGGCGCGGGCTTGGGCGCGGGCTCGGCCTCGGCTTTGGGCTCGGTCTTGCCCTCGGGCTCGGCCTCGGCGGTGCTCGGTGGATCTTGCGGCGAGGCTTTGGCCTGTGCGGGCGGAGTGCTCGGCGGTGGGATGGCCGCGGCGTCGGCCGGGGGCTCACCGCAGGCCAGCAGAAGCAGGGAGCTCAGCAGCGGGGCGCGGAGGAGGCGAAGCGAGGTCATGGTGACTCTGGCGACGGAGCTCGGAGGAGCGCAGGTGGTCAACAGATGCCCGACGTCTCGGCGTCGCGTTCGTCGAGTTGGTCGACCAGACGCTCGGCTTCCTCGCGGGTGGGCACTTCCACGGTGAGGAGTACGGCGCCCTCCTGCAGCCGAGGGCCCAGCACAGCGATCGGATCCTTGGCCACGCGGGTGCCCGCCTGCATGGCCGTGTAGATCCCGATGACCACCCCCGAGATGAGGCCCAGCAGCACGCCCATGCCGGGGCCGAGGCCCGGCACCACGTCGTAGATCCCCACCACGACGCCGACGATCATGAAAAATACGCTGCCTACGACGGTGGACATCACCATGTTACGCCCGTAGGTGGTGGCGGACTCGGGCAGCTGGTTGGTGTCGAGGTGCTGCGCGTGGGGCTGGACGTCGTAGCCGGGGTTTCCCTCGCCGCGTCGCGTCAGATCGATGCACACCGCGTCGGCGGTCGCGGAGTCGGTGAACAGTGCGTACACCACGTGAGGCACGGGGCGAAGGCTACCCCCATCCGGCCGAACTCGCCGCCCGCGCCTGCTGCGCTAGCCTGCGCGATGGGTGACCTCCCAATACAAGGAGCTCGCCCGGCCCAAGCGCCCCTCACCGGGTTCGCTGCTATCATGACCACTCGACGCTGCCCCAGCTGGTCAAGGTCGCGTTACAGGCGGCTAAAGGAGCTGTGCTGACCGCGCCGCTGGCGTGTGCGGCTCCTGTGCACGAGGGCACATCGTCGCGTCTCGCTGCGAGTGCGACGCCCAGCCCCACGAGCGATCCACAGATCGAGCCGAGCGGGGACGAGTTCGATGTGGGGTCTCTCGAGCTGCTCATGCGCTCCATGGTCGAGGAAATCCGGACCGTCCAGACGCCCGAGGAGTTGGAGTGGGCGCTCAGTGATCTGATCGTCGGTGGCCCGCTCGAGGACTTCCTCACGGCTGCTTCGGCGGCGTTGCTCCACGTGGACGATGCAGATCTAGAGGTCACCACCGACAACCTCGATCCAGATCTGCAGGGGGCCGTACATCGCTTCTTACTCACGACGCAGGTGGACCTCTCGCTGCTACGTACGCTTGAGGACGGTCCGCTTCGCG
>JBCCWC010000247.1:0-20361 GCA_039194325.1 Myxococcota bacterium | reverse complement strand
GTCACCATCATCCACGCACGGTTGCTTGACCCCCGTCGTATCTTCATCCGTCGACGTGGTCCCTGTCGTGCTATCGTCCAGCCCCAACGTGGTACCACTATCTTCGCTTTCCTTGCTACTGGCATCATCAACACTCGTAGTCATCGTGGCATCAGGGATATCAGTGCTCACAGCCATACCTGAACTCCCCGGCGCACTCGTGCTCCCCATCGCTCCAGGTCGATGACAATCACTCGGGGGCATATCCGACACACACCCGTTGTTCGCGGGTTCACATGAGCTACAGTACATTCCCGAGCCGCAGCTCGGGTCTCCGTCAAGATTCGCACAATGGGAGGGCGCTTCTACCCAGCAACCTCCGAAGATAGCACCGACCGCAAGACCCGACCCAGCGCACATAGATATGACTCGAAGTTGAAATTCCATTAGCTCAGAACCTTCCTCTAACGGCAACTCCCGTCAGTCTAGCATCTAACGCAGGAATGATCGCCACACGACGTGGTCGATGCTTCGCCCCATCGACGGCCAGCATGATTATTCCGCCTACTAGTGCAACCGATCCTCCGGCAACGAGTGCCAATCCCACAGATTCTGTCGTTCGAAGTTCAAATTCTCCACCCTCTTCCATGATGTCGTATGGCTCCCGAGGATACAAGACAACACCGCTGGCTAGCGCGCCACCACCCAGCAGCCCCAACGCCAATCCAGTGTAGCCGAGAGGGCCGAGGGCAGGACGTCGGTCACTGCTTCCGCTCGTCTCCGGAGGTTGCGGTTCGTAGTCACTAGTCCCAGTTGCTTCCCCGGGCTCTGGGTCGTTCGGTTCGACCTCTGCCTTGCGACTCAAACCATCAATGGCCTTCGCGATACCTTCGTCGATTGAATCGAGTAAAGCTTCGCCACTGCATTCACAGGAAAAGCGAATGGCCCCCGAAGCAATCGATGTCTCATCTTGCATTGGAGTAATGGCGACTTGATAGTCATAAGTTGCTCCGGCGATCTTCACGGCGATCCACGGTCTGGCTCCAAGTGATTCGGGAAGACGCTCTTTTAACTTGGGATTCCTCTGTTCGATCCAACTAGGATAGAGCTCCCCGTCTGCGATTCCAGGATCAACATCGACGAAGAGAGCACTTTTGACAACACCCTCCTCAGCATCCTCGTCGCCAGCCCGCTGCACATCGTCCACAATTCCAGCTATCGTACCATTTTCAGCTGATGTCTCTGGATCAATGTCATATGCGTCGAGTCCGTCCGAAGGTACGCCTCCAGCAGCGTCCTCATCGTCAGCCAAGACTTCTCGACCGGAAGTGTCGCCCTGTATGGTCCCATCGTCGCTCCCTCCTTCTTCGCCAGGGCTTGCTACATCGACGGATAATTCCGCACCTTCTTCTTGTGGCTCCGCGCTGTCACCACCCTCTTCTGGATCTCCGCTTCCGTAATAGGCTTGGTCTGCCCAGACAACGCGACACAATAGTGCCCCAACCAGAACGACCATTGCAAAGCTTGCAGTATTGCACGCTTCACGAATGAGTTGCGTATTTCGCCAGAGCCTATGGATAAAGGTGAACACAGTGATCAACCTGCGCGACAAACGCATTTCCCTTTTCTTTTCTTCAGGAATAGCTTAGCGACTTACTGGTTCACATGACAGCAGCCACCCCGTGCACGTTCGTGACAAATCGCCCACTATCGAACGGTTCTATTGGCCTCGGGACCCTGGGGACCACTGTCGGTCACGGTCCAGGTAAGTCAGCACCGGCATAGTCCATATCCCCGACCGGAGGACGCTCATCACCGTCAATATCGAAGGGCAGATCATCTGGACCCCGCTGGGCGACGTTGACCAATAACGCCTGTCCCGCTCCACTCAAACGGAGGTCACTTTGACTCGGCGGAGCAAGAGAGACAAACAGTTCAGCAAAATCACCGCTAGGCACCATCATCACATCTGACTCGTTCACGTGGGTATTCTCCTTTGCCATATTGCCACCCACCGTCCACTCCTCGTCTGTCACAGCACTATAGGATACTGTCGCCTCGCTACATCCTCCGTCCACCATCACCTCACCGCGATTGAACAATATGCTATTACGGACATTGACAAGCGGAGCACCATTATCAGGAACACAGCCCAAGTCATTCACATCTGTCGCCATCGTACCAGCCACATTCACGATTGTCGAGTATTCAATATTCGCAGAGGAGCCTCTAACTTCCACCGCGGCCATCAGGTCTTCATTACTATTATTATTGGCCCATATCGTACTATTTCGTATTGTAACATACGATCTCTCCCCTGCTGCTCCTCCTCTATCTCCAGATTCGAGGACCTGCCGGACATCTACGGCCGCGTGGCCAGCGCCTGCAATCACCTCACACTGGTCCAGATAGAGTATACTTCCGGTTAGTAAAGCAACTGTCCTCTCATTATTTCCAACCAATCGCATACCCTCAAGATAGACATAGGTATCAGGACCAATGGCATCAACCACCCGCTCCCCAGCGCCAATGGACTCTACGCTCGGATGCGCACCATCACTGGCGATAATGGCCACAACTGCCCCCTCATTTATTTCAAGGGATTCACTATACGCCATGCCCCCATTCACATGCACCATGATTGTCCCCTCTGCTTGCATGGAGACTTCTTGCACGGCAGCAGCAATGGTGGGATAATCCATCATACCGCCGCCCACATCGAACACCACATCTGGATCGAGACAGTGCCCGTCAGCGATATGGCAACCTGACCTGTACTCTTCTGTGTCCAAGCATTGCGAATGATGTGTGCAATCCACGCAACTTCCTGTCATTTCATCGCACACCGAACCGGCCATCTCGCACACTCCCGCACGCGTCGCCGTGCACGCAGCGCACGCGCCGTTGGATGCGCAGATCGGGTTTTCTCCCCCAGTCTTAGTCGCGCACAAGGCATCTGAGTCGGATAGGTCATCGCAACGAGCACAGAACCCTGTCTCTACATTGCACAGTGGAATCTCCGGTGACATACAGTCACCATCATCCACGCACGGTTGCTTGACCCCCGTCGTATCTTCATCCGTCGACGTGGTCCCTGTCGTGCTATCGTCCAGCCCCAACGTGGTACCACTATCTTCGCTTTCCTTGCTACCGGCATCATCAACACTCGTAGTCATCGTGGCATCAGGGATATCAGTGCTCACAGCCATACCTGAACTCCCCGGCGCACTCGTGCTCCCCATCGCTCCTGGATTGTAGCAATCACTCAAGGGCATCTCCGCCACGCACCCATCGTTCACCAGCTCGCATGAGCTACAGAACATTCCAGCACCGCAGCTTGCATCTCCTTCGAGATTTGCGCAGTGTGACTCTGCGAAGACCAGGCAGCCTCCGAGCATTGCCCCTCCCGACAATGCTCCTGAACACATAATCAACAAATCTTGAGTCTTCATACACTCCTCAAAACCTTCCCCAAACAGACACGCCAGCCGATCCCTCATAAACATTGGCGGCAACATGCACACGCCTCCGCCGCTGCCGCACCGCGTCGAACACAACCAACGTAACCCCCGCCGCCAAGGCCACACCGCCCCCAGCCGCGAGGACCACGCCAGGCGTCCGCGTCGAGCGGTAGTAGATGCCTTCTGACTGTCCTTCAAGACCATAAGGCCCCCGGACCGCTAAGACGACCCCGGCCACCATCGCCCCTAACCCCACGGCCCCTGCCGCCACTCCGGCGTACCCGAGCGTCGTAAGTCTGCGCGAGCGTCCACCGTCGCTCAACAGTGCGCTCGAACTATCCGTCTGCTCGTCAAGCTCACTCGCAACCGACCTCGCCGCCGCTCGTTCTTCTTCCTCCGCCACCGCCTGCAGCTCCCCCACCGCCCGACCGATCTCCTCATCCACCCGCTCGAACAGCATCCGGTTGACGCACTCGCACGCGAACTCCTCCCCGCCCGCTCCCACCGGCGCGCCGTCGCGCATAGCGGTCACGGTCACGCGGTAGTCGTAGGTCGTCCCTCCGATCTTCACCGCGATCCACTGCTCGTGCCCCGGCGCCTCGGGCAAGCGCTCCGCGAGCTCCGGGTGCCGTCGCGTCAGCCACCCGGGAAAATCTTCCGCGTCGGCGACCGAGGGCTCGACCTCGACGACGAGCGCCCCGACCAAATCATCCTTCGCCGAGTCTGCAGCCGGCGGGCCACCCTGCTCACCTCGCCCAGCCAGTTCACCCTGCCCATCCCGCTCATTCCGCTCACCTTGCCCATCCCGCTCACCTCGCCCATCCTGCTCAACCTGCCCATCCCGCGCACCCTCCCCCGCCAGCGCCCCCCCAGGCGCCAACAACCCCCCCGCAATCACCCCCCAAGCCACACCGCGCCCAACCGCGCGTGCGCACTCCGCAGCGTCCCACCAACGCCTCCCCCCGAAGCTCCTCATCCTGCTCACTCCCCAAATACGGCAGCCATCCTTGCTGGGGACAGCTGCTCGTCGGTCTCTTTAGACTAGCCAGCTCCGGGGTACTCCGACACCCGATCTGCACTTCACCTTGGGGACAAAACCGATCCAATCAACGCTCGCCACCTCCTCGATCCCCCCGCCCCTCATCCCCCCCCAGCGCACGTTCCGCCCAACACCTCCCGCCCACAACAGACTGCCCATTCGAGCCATGGTATTCACCCCTCAATGGCACCCCGGCCGGGCCCTTCCCTCCTTGCACTGGCAATCACCCTCGGCTGCATCCCCTCGCCTAGCGACGACCCACCGACCTCGGATCCCGCCCCCACCACGGCGACCACCGAGGTTGGCACCACCACGACCATGGCCGCCGACACCACGGCGGCCACCGCCCTGGACACGACGCACGGCCAGCTCACCGAGTTCGACCCTACGGGCGACGACTGTGAGCGCTTCGAGTTCACCGAGGTCGACGGTTGCCCTGCCCCGGTCGGCGAGTCCTTTTGCTCGGAGGGCTCGGCCCACCACCCCATCGACACCGAGCTCACCTGGGAGGCCAACCCGCCGCACTCGGGTCCGCACTGGCCGATGTGGTCCACGTGGGGCGAGCATCCGTCGACGCTTGCTCGCGAGATGTGGGTCCACAACCTCGAGCACGGCGGGATCGTCTTGAGCTACCGCTGCCCGGGCGGCTGTGAGCCGCAGCTCGAGATCTTGCGCACCGTCATGGAGATGCGCCCCGACCTGCGGATCTTGATCACCCCCGACCCAGAGCTCCCCGCCGACGGCTTCGCGGCGATCTCGTGGACCTGGGTCTACGGCTTCGACTCTCCCGACCTCGACACCCTGCTGTGCTTCGTGGACCAACACGAAAACCACGCGCCCGAAGACGTCCCGTAGCGTTGCGCGCCCGAGCGCGAGCCTGCGCCTGAGCTCGCGCCCGAGCCTGCGCCCGAGCCTGCGCCCGAGCGACACCGCGCATCCCCGCTCCCCCCCGCGCTGTTCGATTTTCGGAACACCGCGTGCCAAACGTGCTCCCTGGTCGCCGGCCCCCCGCCGCCTACCTTGCTGAGCATGCAGCGCATCATCACCACGCTCTCCGCCGCTGACCTGCTACTCGCCGCAGGCTGCACCGACGGTAGCGGCAACGAAACCGACGGCACCGACCCCACCGACCTCACCGGGGCCGAGACCATGACCGAGACCGCGCCTTCGACCACCGCTCCCGATCCCACCGGCACCCCCGACCCCACCGGCACCTCCGACCCCACCGGCGACCCCGACCCCACTGGCGACCCCGACACCACCTACGAGGGCTGGGCGCCGCGTTCCTGCCCGATCACGTATGCACCAAGCACCTGCGCAACGGTGATCTAGTCGTCGTGCATACCGCCTACGACCCCTTCGCGGTGCCGCTCTACGCCGCCTACCCCGACCGCCGCTACATGCCCGCCTCGCTGAGCGCCTTCTTGGAGCTGGTCACCACCGAGTTCCGCAGCGCCAAAGCCGACCCCGCCACCGCCGCGGATCCCGCCCCCAACGCAACCGCCGACCCAACCCAGGCCAACGCGGCCCCCGACGCCAACGCGACCCCTAACGCGGCGGCCACCACCCCCAATACCTCGCCGGACTGACCCCCGCCAAAGGACGCCAGCGAACGTCCCGCCAACATCCACCATCCAACTCCCAAGGGCCTCGGCGTCCACACTCGCGAGCGCCCGCGCTCGCGAGCACGGTGGACTCAGCCTACCTCGCGCAAACGACGACTTCGCTCATGGCCAACGACGCTTCGTCAGGAGGTGGTCGAAGAGGGCTTTGAGCGCCGCGTTCTCGAGCTGGAGCAGTTGGGCCCGCTGCTGGTCGGTCGTGGGAATCTTGAGCCGAGCACATACCAGCTCGATGTCCTCCCGCCATCTGTACGGCCCTCTGTGCGGCCCTCACGACGGCCCTCACGACGGCCCTCACGGAAGCCCTCGCGAATGCCTTCACGACGGCCCTCACGATGGCCTTCATCATGGCTTGCGGCTTCGAGATCGGCGATCCGGCGGTTGCCCTTGTCCTTTAGGGCATCGACGACGGCGTTATCTGCTTCGGCAGCGTCGAGCAACGCGCGAACCTTCAGCGGTCGTCGCAACGTACGATCGGTCAGGACGCTGTCCGGGTCGAGCACGACCCACCGCTCATCCTGAGGTGACCACTCGCAGACCTCGTCCTTCTTGACGAAGATCGTGATGAGCCGTCGAACACCCCGCGCGCTCAGCTCCTTGGCACGCTCGGTGATGTTATGGAGCGACTGCTCGGCAACGACCTCGAAGGCCAGTTCTTCGAGCCAGCGAGCGTCCGTGCTGGGATCCTTGCCCTTGCGAAAGATGCAAGTGTCGGTCGCGAAGTTGGACTGGGAGCTGAAGCGGGTCAGCAGATCAGTCGCTCCCTCGTACCCATCCGCGACGTGCGCGCTCACGACGTAGTCGAGCTTGAGGTGGCGCTTGCCATGAGGATTGGCGGGGAGGGCAAGGACCTTGCGGCCGCGCACCACTTCCTCGCGAGTCTCGGGCACGACGAGATGCTCGTCGACCCGCGGCCAAGCAGCCGGCTTGGTCTCACCGGGCAGTCGCATCCCCGAGGAGGAGCCGGAGTCTGGTGGGGCGAGCAAGCGCTGGCCGGCGGGTGGCTTGGGAGCCGCCGAGCAAGCATAGCGCATGATAGCTCGCGTGCTCGTCGAGCCCTCGGGCAGCCCTCTGGGCTCAGCCCACGTCGCGCGACCCGTCTGCGTTCGCTTCGGTCGCGGCCACCAGCGGCTGTGGCTCGCGAAGCGGACGCTCGGGCGGTGCTGCGGTGCCACGCTCGAAGTGCTGCACTTGTCGTCGACCCGCCTGGAGGACCTTCGCCAGGTGCTCACACGCCTGCTCGGGCAGGGCATGCTCCCCGCAGGTGAACACATCGGCCGCGGCATAGCCGAGCTCGGGCCAGGTGTGCACCGAGATGTGCGACTCGGCCAACAGCCCCAACGCAGTCACCCCCTGGGGTTCGAACCGATGCGCCGACTCGTGCAACATCGTGGATCGGGCCGCCTTGGCGGCCCCTCGAATGGCCTGCCGCACGCGCTCGAGGTCGTCGATCACCTCGGGCGGGCAGTCGTACATCTCCAGGATCCAGTGGGAACCGATCGTCGGCATCGTCTCTCCTCCATCGAGGCGCACCGCCCCTGGCCCAACGACCGCAGCGGCATCATGAGCTGACCCATGGCCAGACCCAGTGAACGATGACGGCGGATTCACGCAGAACGCCGTCTAGCCCCGTGCACAGCCGGCCGCAATGCCAGGCTCGAACACGAGCGTTGCACGATAGGGGGTCTATGCAACATCCGCAAGCTTTTTTTGTCACCGGACTGTAACAACGCTTCCTCTCATCCCCGTCTCGTTTTCCCCCTCTCTCTTGTTCGTCTCTTCCCATCTCCTCCGCTCATCCCCACCTCTTTATCCGCTCCCCTCTGCGCCCGTCTGCCGTCTCCGCTCGTCTGCTCTTCTCCTCTCCTCCTGCTCCTCTCTCGCTTCGTCTCATCCTCTCCCGAACGAACAAGCCCCAATTCCCCACCGCAACGTCGCACCACCCACGGTGGGCGGGAGCAGGGTCAGGCTGCCACGACCCCGCCCCGGAACAACCTCCCCCACCCTGTCCGCGTCTCGGCTCAACCCCACCGCCCCATGCGACACTCCCCCCCACGATGAACGCGCCCCGGGACCATCGGAGATCGATCCTAAGTCCAACCACACTCGGGCTCGCCACATTGCTCGCCACCCCCGCCTGCCCCGCCGACAGCGACGCCGATGGAGACTCCGCCTCCACGGGCTCAGCCACCATGCTCACGACCCCCAGCGGCGACAGCGACGCAGGCCCAACGAGCAACGGCACCACCTCCCCGACCGATCCCGACACGACCCAGGGCCCCGGCCCTGCCACCGACGACGCGACCGACACAAGCGATCCCACCACCGGCGAGATCCCCCCCAACTGCGGCGACGGGATCACCGACCCCGACGAGGCCTGCGACGACGCCAACATGGTCGACGCCGACGGCTGCAACAACGACTGCACGATCTCAGGCTCGGTGCTCTGGTTCCACACCCAGGCCAGCGGAATGGGCCAAACCGACCAGGCGTTCGCGATCACCGTAGACGACCAGGGCCGCGCCTACGTGGCCGGCGACGTCTTCGGCGCGATCGACGTGGACTTTTGGGTGCGCCAGTACGAAGGCGACGGGCTGGGCTGGACCTCGGCCGCCGACGGCGGAGGCAACGAGGGAGGCCGCGCGATCGCCCGCCGCGGCGACACCCTCTACGTCGCCGGCTATCAAAACGTGCCAGCCCAGAGCAACAACGTGCGCCTGCGAAGCTTCGACCTCGACGGCAACAACGCGGGTCTCAACCTCAGCTTCAACGATCCGCTCAACGGCAACAACGTGGGCTACGGCGTCGCGGTGGATCCCAGCGGCAACATCGTAGTGGTGTCCAACGAGTTGGTCAGCATGCAAAGCAACAACATCTGGGTCCGCAAGCACGACCCTGCGGGCACCCCGCTATGGACGGTAGGCCACAACGGCCCGGCCTTGGGCGATGATCAATCGCGCGGGGTGGCGATCGACAGTGCCAGCAACATCGCCGTGGTGGGCTTCCAAACCACGATCGAGCAGGGCCGCGACATGTGGATCCGTACATACGACACCAACGGCGGCGTACTGTGGACGGCCACCCACACCAGCCTCACCATGACAAACGACGAGGCCTGGGGCGTGGCCTTCGACCCCGAGGGCAACGTGGTGGTGGCCGGCTTCGAGGGCGATCCCGATCCGGCGATCCAATGGCGGCTATGGCTGGCCAAGTACGACCCCATGGGGATGCTGCTATGGGCCCAGCTGTGGGATGGCGAAGCCGGCGAGGGCGGTCGGGCCTTCGCGGTGGCCGTGGACGACACGGGGGACATCGTGGTCACCGGCCAGCACCGAAACGCCGGCTTCGACCAGTTGCTGGTCCGCAAGCTCGACCCCAACGGCAACGAGCGCTGGACCACCCTCATCGACGGCGCCCCCGAGACCAATCAAGTGGGATGGGGCGTGGCGATCGGGCCCGGACGCCGGATCTGGGTGGCCGGCGGCCTCAACCAGGGAGTGGACGGACTCGACGTCTACGTGGCCCGACTCGCCCCGTAAGTCCACGCTCAAGGCGCCCTCACTCCTCATATTCGAAGCGCACCCGGTTGCCCGACATCTGGCTGCGATACACGGCCAGCGCTTCCTTGGCCGGCCCCTCGAGCACGGCCCCTCGATCGTCGAAGCGCGAGCCATGGCAGGGGCAGCGCAAGACCTGCTCCTCGTTGTCCCAGCGCACGGTGCAGCCCAGGTGAGAGCAGCGCAGCGAGAGCACCCGCACCTGATCGTTCTCGAGGCGCTGCACGAGCACGGGCTTGCGCGAACGGCCGGGGCGCAGCGCGAGCAGCCCGCCGGGGGTGAGCAGCTCGGGATGATCCTTGATGTCGATCTCGACCACCCCAGACTCCACGGGCACCGGCTTGACCTCCCAGGGCTCGGTCGACCCGGCGCATCCGGTGAGCACCAGACCAACGCCACCACCCACAAAAGTGCGCCGCGCGAGGGGATGAGACGGGGAATCGGACATCGCGAGGATCTGACCAAAGTCGCGACCCGGTCGCAAACCCGAGCCCGGCGCCCCCTGGCGCAGATTCCCCGCCAGGCGCCGCTTTGCGGGCCTTTTTCGCGATCTCGCCGTCTTGCCGGCCCACCGATGGCGTAGATTGACCCGGCCCCGGCTCCGTTCATGCCCGACGCTTCCCCGCCACCGCAAGAGGCCCCCGAGTTCCTCGACGGACGCTACGAGATCGTCCGCGAGATCGGCGAGGGCGGCATGGGCCGCGTGTTCGAGGGGATCCACGCGGTGTTGCGGCGACCGGTGGCGATCAAGGTGCTCAACGCTCGGGTCGCGTCCGACGAGCGCTCGCGCAAGCGCCTGCTACGGGAGGCCCGGGCGGCCGCGGCGGTCCACCACCCCAACGTGGTCGAGACGATTGACTTCGGCGAGACGCCCCAGGGCTCGGTGTACCTGGTCATGGAGCTGCTCGAGGGCCGCGACCTGCGGGCGATCCTTCGCGAGCAAGGCGCGCTGCGGTGGCCGCGAGCGTGCAACATCCTGCGCCAGGCGGCCAGCGCGGTGCAGGCCGCCCACGCCCAGGGGATCATCCATCGCGACATCAAGCCCAACAACTGTGTGATCCAGCCGGTCGAGGACGATCAGGTGGTCGAGGTGGTCAAGCTGCTCGACTTCGGGATCGCCAAGGTCGAAGATACCGCCCAGAGCATCACCGGCCTGACCGCCACCGGGGAGATCGTGGGCACGGCGACGTACCTGGCCCCCGAGCTGACCCTGGGCGCCTCGGCCGGCGTCCCCACCGACATCTACTCGCTGGGGATCATGGCGTACGAGCTGCTCACCGGGGCGCCGCCGTTCTCGGGCAAGAACGTCTACGACATCATGCGGGGCCACATCGAAGAGACGCCGGTGCCACCGAGCCAGCACGTGGCCGGGCTGCCCCCCGCGCTCGAAGCGGTGGTGCTCCGCGCGATCGCCAAGCAGCCCGAGGAACGCTTCGAGTCGATGGCCGCGTTCGAGGCGGCCCTAACCGAGATCCCGACCCCGCCCCCCTCGCGAGACGCCCCGCCCCCGCCGGCGGTGAGTCGCCAGCCCTCGAACGGACCGACGGGAACCGAGGTGATGTCGGTGCCGAGCAAGCCCGACCCGTTCTCCGAAGAGGCGCCGACCCTGCTGTTCGGGGCCGGAACGCTTCGCGCGAACGCCCTGCTCAACGCTCCACGCCCGGCGGGCCCAACCCCAGACCGCGCCCCAGACCGCGCCCCGATGCCACGATCCGAGGGCGCGGGCAAGGGCCCAGCCCACGCCCCATCCAGCCACTCCGCGCACATGCCCCCTCCGCGGCCCCGCCACGAGCGCCGCAACCCGGCGCCGCCGTACGGCCAACCGCATGGCCAACCGCACGGACAACCTCACGGTTCTGCGCACGGCCTTCCTCACGAACAACCGCGAGCGCCCGCAAACCCTCTGGCGGCCGGCAACCATGGCCCCGCTCCCGCAGCCCCGCCCATGCCCGCCCCGCCCATGCCCGCCCCGGCCGAGGCGATCGCTCGACCGATGGCCGATTCCTCCACGGTCGGCGCCCCGTCACCCACGGGTGAAGTCGAGGGGATCCCGGGGTGGCTGGCGGTGGTGCTGATCGTGCTCACCGGCGTGGTGGCCGTCTCGCTGTGGGTCGTGGTGGGCTGAGCTCGCTCAAAACACCACGCGCCATCCCAGCCCGATCTGCCCCGGACCCGCCGACAGCGAGCCCAACCTCGCCGCGCGACGCCGCAGGCCCAGACCCAGCACCACCGCCCCTCCAGCCAGGAGCACGCCGCCAACCACCCCGCCCACGATCCCGATCGTGTTGCCCCGCTGGATCTCTTCGCGAGCGGTCACCCGCTGTTCGGGCTCGTTCCGAAAGCGATCGACCCACGTATTGGCGTAGCCCAACCCCCCCGCCATCACCCCCAAACCAAAGAGTCCGACCCCCGCCGTGACCGCGCCCCCGATCACCATCGCTTGCTCCTGAGAAGACGGCGCCCGGATCGGCGCTGGCTCCGGTTCGGGCTCGGGCTCCGGTTCCGGCTCCGGCTCCGGCTCCGGCTCCGGTTCGGGCGCTGGCTCCGGTTCGACGACCGCGCGCTGCTCGGCGATCCGCGCCTCGATGTCGGCGAGGGCGGCGTCAGCCTCGCCCGCCCGCTCCACCTCTCCAGGGGGTAGGGCCGCGCGGTATTTCTCAAGCAGATCCCGCGCAATGAAAAGATGCGAGGCCTCACCATCGACACCAAAGGATCCCAGGTGGGCCCGATGGAGCGCCCACTGCACCCGAAGTCGCAGCGCCAGGGCGTCGGGATCGAACGCAATTGCGTCATAAACGCGGGTCAACAGCGTAATCGCCTCGTCGTAGTCGGCGGTATCCATCCGAGCCTGCGCCTGCTGCCACAGCTCGCCAATGTCGGCCGAGCCACCCGCGGGCTCGCCGCCACGTGCGGGCCCCGACGTGGTGGCCCAGGCGACCCGAGCGGGCCCAACGACCACTAGCAGCGCCATGGCCACCGAAACCCCGTGCACGACGGAAACTCCGCGGTGCGACTGCGTGACCCACGACATCATCCGCGATCATAGGCAGGCTCTTATCAACGGCTCAAGGATGGGACACACGGGCTGCGCCATCGCCGACGCACCGCTACCATGAGAGCACCGTTGAACACGCAGCCCACCGGCAAGTCAACGACGCTCGCCACGATCGAGACGCCGCTGATCGAGCGCACCCACCTCCCCGCCGGGGCGACCTTGGCGGGTCGCTACTCGATCCGGGAGCTGATCGGGGAGGGTGGGATGGGCGACGTATACCTGGCCACCCACCTGGCGATCGACAAGAAGGTGGCGATCAAGGTGCTCGCCCCCGAGCAGATGCGCCGACCGCGGACGGTGATCCGCTTCCTCCAGGAAGCCAAGGCGGCCTCGAGGATCCGCCACGAGAACGTGGTCGACATCAACGATTACGGCGAGAGCGACGGGTGCGCGTTCTTCGTGATGGAGTACCTCGAGGGCGAAGATCTGAGCGCCCTGGTCAAGCGCGAGGGCCGGCAACCCTGGGCGCGGATCAAGCCCATCGCGATCCAGCTGCTCAAAGCCCTCGGTGCCGCCCACGACGCGGGGATCGTCCACCGCGACATCAAGCCCCACAACTGCTTCATCACCCCACGCAGCGACCGGCGGGACTTCGTCAAGGTGATCGACTTCGGGATCGCCAAGTTCGACGAGGGCTCGGACGAGCAGCTGACCCAAACGGGGGCGATCATGGGCACCGCCGAGTACATGTCGCCCGAGCAGGGGATGGGCGCCGAGCTCGACGGGCGTACCGACCTCTATTCGGTGGGGGTGATCCTCTATCGGCTGCTCACCGGCGCGGTGCCCTACAAGGGCAACAACCCGATGGCGATCCTCTACCAGCACATCCACGCCCAGCGGATCCCGCCCAGCGAGGCGTGCCCCGAGGCGCAGATCGGGCCTCGACTCGACGCGCTGGTGCTCAAGGCCCTCGCCAAAGATCGAGACGACCGCTTCGCCTCGGCGGCGGAGTTCATCGCCGCCATCGAGGCCGTTGACGAGGAGCCGCCGCCCCCACCGGTCGTGGCCCCGCCCAGTCGGCGATGGAGCCCGCGAACACCATGGATCGCCGGCGGAGCTGTGGCCGCGCTCGCATTGGTCGTGGCGGTCGTGTTCACGACCCTCGGGGCCCCCGGGACCGACGGCGCCGCTCCACCGACCGCGGCCACCGAGGCATCGGTCGCCAGCTCGCTGCCGGGCTCGCTCGCCGCCAAAGCCGAGGACGATGGTCCGCCCGCCAACGCAGCCGCCGCGGGAGCACCGGGTGAACCGAACGAGGCAACCCCCGATCCGGCAGCCGACTCCGCGACCGGAACCCAACCCGATAAGCCGCCGACCGAGCCCGACCCCGCCGACTCGTCGCCACCGAACGAGGACGACCTTCCCGAACCCCCCACCGATCCGCCGCCTCAGTCGCCGCCGTCAGATCCGGCTGCAGATCCGGCCGCAGATCCGGCCACAGATCCGGCACCACCCTCGTCGAGCCTTCCTTCCCGCCGCCCCGCGCGAGCGATCCGCAGCCGGCTGGCTCGCGTGCGCGGCAAGGTACGCGCATGCGGCAAGAAGGCGGGCCTGTTCCCGGGCGAGTCGGTCACGGTCCAGCTGAAGATCGCTCCCAATGGCCGGGTCTCCTCGGCCAAGGTCATGGGTGCATTCAGCCACAAGGGAGCCCGCTGCATCGAGCAGGTGGTCCGCGGCACAAGGTTCTCGGCGGCCCGGCTGGCCCAGACCGCCGAGCACCGCTTTACCCTTTAGCAGCCCATGGTCAACACTCGCGTGTTACATAGAGCCCAACGTGGCTCAATCGGCACTCTTCTCCCAGTTCGACCTCAGCGAAGACGAAAATCGAGAGTTTGAGCCGGATCTTCGACGGTTGCTGGAGCTAGACGCCCACGTTCGCGAAAAGCTGCTCGAGCGCCTGCCACGTTGGTTCGTACTGCGAATCGGGGATGCGCTAGCTCGAGAGTTCGCCGAGCAGTTCGGCGTGCCGCAGAGCACCGTGCTAGGAACGTTGCGCTGCTATGATTTCTTCGTTCGCAACCTGCTCCACGATAACAACGACGATACGATCGAGCAGTGGGTCACGGATCTGACGGCAATGCTTGGCCTGCACAAGGAGGAGTCCGAGCAGCTGAGGAGTGCGCTCGCACCGCTCGGCACGCTACCTCTCGAAGAGGTCGCTGGTCAGCTCGCTCGGCGTCAGCCTGGAGTGTTGCCCGAGTTCGATGCCATCGAAACGACGGTCGAGCTCCGCGCCGTCTTCGGGCGGTCGTTCATCCTGGGCGAGCGATTGTCCTCGTATGAGCCCGAAGTGCGGGATCTCGTCCCGATCGTGTCCATGGCCATGAGCACCGACACCCAGGAGCACCTCCGCGTCCAGCTACACGTCGATGACCTCCGACTGGTGGTTGACAAGCTACAGGCCGCCCTGCGCGAGGCCGAAGCGCTGGAGGCCATGGTGCCGCGCATGCAACGGGCGCTAGACTCGGAACGAGCATGACCGGTAAGGGCCGAGCTCTCCTCTATCGCGCGACGCAACAGACAACTGCGTCTCCCCGGGGCTCGTACCGGGTGAAGAAATTCGAGCGGAACTCGACGTCCAAGAGATCGGCGACCTCGTACGGCACAGAGGTCACGCTTGCTGGTGAAGTCAAGGTCGTTCGGGATATGGAGCGCGTGGCCTACGGTAGAAATCGGATCGTCCGAGGACAGATCATCAAGGGAAGGTCGACCGGTAGTTCGAAACGCCTCCAGCCAGTGCTCGTGGCGGCACAGCCCCCTCCAAGCAGCCCAACGCAGGGCGATGTCGAAGCTCAGCTCTTCGATCCAGATCTCGCTGAGCGCATGAGGGCCGCGCGGCTGGCTCGCGAGGCTCGCAAGCCCAACTGGGCCAAGCTCCGTAAGGCGCTTCGACCCGAGCTCGAGCAAAAGCGAGACGATGCCCTCACGCTGCTCGGCGACGGGGTCAGCGCGGTCGACCTGCACGACGGCCGTGTGGCCGAGCTCGTCGTGCCGGCTCGTAGCTTCATGGACCACGGAGCACGGCTGCTCGAGCGCGCCCCGTGGGTCCGTCACCTCCACATCACCGACTATCGCGAGGTGGGCCCCTCGCTCTTCGAAGCGTCCGTATTTCGTGGGATCCAGTCGCTGGGGCTGGTCAGGCAGGGCCTCACCGACGACGACATCGTGGTCATGGCCCAAAGCCCCCACATCGGCAGTCTTCGATGGCTCGATCTCTCGGGCAATCGTCTCACCGGGCGAGCTCATGAGACGATCGCGTGCTCCTCATCGCTCGCGCGCCTGGCCTATCTTGGCCTCGATGACAACGCGAGCCCTTCACCGGTCGACCGAGCGAGCAGCGACGTGTTCGATGGAGCCATCGTCGAGACCTGGACCACCGAGGCGGGGCGTAGCCTCGAGCGCAAGGCACGGCGGCGCCTGGCGTGGCTGCACGCCCCCGAGCGGTTTTCTCGGTCGTACCCTCCGACCCCCCTCGACGTCGCGACCGCCCAATAGTGGGCCCGGCTAGAGACCCGAGATGGTCTCCTCGATGAGCCGTACTCGCTCCGAGCCAAGGGACGGATCGAGCGGCTGGCCATTGGCGAGGATCACGTTGGCCGCGACCTGAAAGATAGCCCCTTCGATCCCCCGCGAGTAAGGTAGTGCGGCGTCAGCCTGTATCTGCAGCTGTGCCTCGAGATCTTCGCGCAACCCGGTCGTCAAGCCAGACATCAGCTTGGCCCGCCATCCTGGGCTTCGTAGGACGACGCCCAGGCCGCGCACACGGGGAACGGGTGCGTCGTCACAGACTCCCACGATGCGACCACGAGGTGCACGACGACGATCGCCGGGGCTGACTCGCTGGCCATCGCACTCCAGCCAGGTCATGCCGAGCTCTCCGACCAGCGAAGAGGATGCCTCGGGTGCTCGGTCGTCCTGACCGATCGAGACGACGATCTGCTCGACCACGAGCGTCCGAGGTCCAGACTCGGTGGCGAGGGTCACCTCTACGGCATCGGCGGTAGGCCTGACCATCCTCGGCTCTCCCATGTCCCAGGTCACCCCAGGATCCTCGAAGATGGCTCGATTGCGAGGAAGATCGGCCTTGTGAAAGGCGAGCAGACGAGTCCGATTCTGCCGCAGCCGCGCACGTTCCTCGTTGAATTGCTCGCCACGCTTGGCAAGGTTTTGCTCGATGTCCTTCACCTCGCTCTTGATGTCATCCTGCTCGGCCCGCCGGGCATACCACCACACCTCGGCCCCAGACCGGCGAGCATACTCGACGTTCCAGGCGGCGGTTGCCCCGCCCCCGTAGACCAGCACACGAGGGCCGAGCACAGGGGACTTCCACTGATCCTGGCCGAAGATCATGCGCCCCGACTCGACGAGGTCACGCTCGTCGTCCTCGGACACGATCGTGGGTTTGCCGTCCCGATCCCGTAGTCGGCGTGGCGGACCGAGGCCCACCGCGATGTCCACTCGGCGGGTGGTGATCGAGTGGTGCTCGGTACGGACCACCAGCTCCGTTTCAGCGAGCTCGAGCGCGTGTCTCACACAACATGCGAACACCACGGGCATTTCTCGCTCGTGGGCCGTTAGCGCGATCGCTCGACCAACCCCCGATGCCGGAGCAAATCCCTCCTCGTCTAGCTCGAAATCGTGGGGCTGCAGGACGAAGCCCTCCGAGACGAGCTCCCGACCAGGTTGGCCCATCCTCCACTGACCTCGGGACCACCACGGATCGGTCCCCCTGGCCAGCGCTATGCACGAACTCTCGGGACCGTCGAGGGTTGCCCAGTCGAGTGTGGCTGCGAGCCCACCCCCGATGATCAGGCGGTCGAATGTCGATGCGCCTAGCCCTGGTGCGTCGCGTTTGTGGGCATCCTCCAGCAGGGCATGACGCGCCTCATCGGCCCGCTGACGATTGGCCTGGCGTTCGGCCTCGGTAGGCGTCGACACATTCCATCATGGCACACAAAACGAGCACGACACGGTCTGCTAGCCGCTGCTATCATCGCGGTTGCCCGATGCACCGCTCCCCGTGGCTCTCGATCGCCGCCGCCGCCATCGCCGCGTCCGGCTGCCAGATCCCCAACACGCTGGGGCTACCCTGCAACGAACCCGAGCACTGTAACCCGGGCCAGCACTGCGGACCCGAAGGCACGTGCCTGTCCGGCGATCCGCCCACTACGCCGTCGACGGGCACGACCACCCCGCTCCCCGATCCATCGTCGAGCAGCGCCCCGAGCAGCGGCAGCATCGACCCCACCGTGGTGCTCGACGACACCTCGTCATCGGGCTCGGGCTCGGGCTCGACAACGATGGCCACGACGGCGAGCAGCGACAGCACCGGAGGTTCATGCGGCCAGGCCGTCGGCACCTGTGACGCGCTCGACCTGCTGTTCGTGATCGACAACTCCGGCAGCATGCAAGAGGACAACAACGTCTTGATCCCCGTGCTCGCCAGCTTGCAAGGTCTGCTGCTGGCGCAGGTGGAGAACATGTGTAGCTTCCACATCGGGGTGACCACCACCGAGCCCCAGCCCTCCTTTCAGCCCACGGAGTGCCAGGTGCGGGGGGCGCTGTCGCAGGCCGGTGTCTTGTGCCCAGATCTTTGGGAAGGCACCGACCACCCTCCCTGGATCTCCGAGGAGGACGACATCAGCAAGCTGGGCTGCCTGTTCGGGGTGGGAGAGAACGAAGAGGACGACGAGAAGCAGTTCGACACCTTACTCGCCGCGCTCGGCCCCGAGCTCGCGGCTCCGGGGGCCTGCAACGAAGGGTTCATGCGCGAGGGCGTCCCGCTGCTGATCGTGATGGTCACCGACGAAGACGACGATGACGACAGCAGCACCCCGGGCGAGGCGCCCGATCGCACCGGCTCGGCCGGCGGCCCGTTCAATTGGTGGGACCAGCTCACACAGATCAAGGATCTGGACGAGATGGCCATGGTGCTGCTGGCCTCGACCGATCCTCTCACGTGCAACTGGACCCCCGACAGCACCGACGGCGAAGGAGCGGAGTTCGCCACCAACATCCTCGATTTCGCGGGCTACATCCTGGGCACGGGCCAATTCGACCGCTTCCAATCGGTCGACCTGTGCCGGTCCGTCGAGGAGATCATCGCGCAGTTCTCGGTGATCGAAGACTCGCTGAACACGGTATGCCAAGGCGGGATGATGTAGGCAATACACCCCCCTGGCAACCCGGGCCAGCCGCCCATCGAGCCCGGGCCCACCCCACCGACCAGCCGGGGCAATATTCCGCAATTAGACCAATATTGCCCCACCCCACGCGCCCGTAGAGCGTTGTGCGAACGACGGACTTTGGCCACGATCGGCACGGGTCATCGATGAGTGACCGCTACTCACAGTTCTTCTCGATGTCCCTGGACATGCTGTGCATCGCAGGCACGGACGGCTATTTCAAGGAGCTCAACCCAACGTGGGAGCAGGTCCTGGGCTACTCGCAACAGGAGCTGCTCGCCCATCCGTACATCGAGCGAGTCCACCCCGAAGACCACGAGGCGACGATCGCCGAGGCCCAAAAGCTGGCCGCGGGCGGCCACGAGACGATCTCGTTCGTCAACCGCTACCGCACCAAGGACGGCAACTACGTGTGGCTCTCGTGGGCCGCCCGGGTGAGCCCCAGCGGCGACACGCTGCTGGCCGTGGCCCGCGACATCACCGAGCTCAAGACGGTCGCGGAGCGCTCGCGCGAGGCAACAATGGCGGCGCAGATGGCCAACCGAGCCAAGAGCGAGTTCTTGGCCAACATGAGCCACGAGCTACGAACCCCGCTCAACTCGATCATCGGGTTCTCGCGGATCCTGGGCCGCAACCGAGCCAAGACGCTCGACGACTCCCAGCTGGACTACATCGGGCGGATCAACAAGTCCGGGATCCACCTGCTCAACCTGATCAACGACGTACTCGACATCTCCAAGGTCGAGGCGGGACGCCTCGAGGTGGTCGACGAAGAGGTCAACCTGGGTCAGATCGTCGAGGAGGTGACCCAGGAGATGATGCCCCAGGTCACCCACAAGGGGATCTCGCTGCTGGTGGAGATCCCGGGCGACCTGGTGCGATTGCGCGGCGACGCCAAGCGCCTGCAGCAGATCGTGACCAACCTGGTGGGCAACGCGATCAAGTTCACCGATCAGGGGGCGGTGTGGGTCCGCGTGATCGCCCGTGAGGGCCGGGCCACCCGCGTCGACGTGATCGACAGCGGGATCGGGATCTCGCCCGACCACCAAAAGCGGATCTTCGAGCCCTTCGCCCAAGCCGACGGCACCACCGCGCGCCGCTACGGCGGCACCGGCCTGGGGCTGTCGATCTCCCACGCCCTGGCCCAGATGATGGGGTTCTCGCTGGTGGTCGACAGCGAGCCGGGACAGGGGAGCACCTTCTCCCTGCTGCTCGACCCGCAGACCGAGACCGCCCCCACCCACGTCCGACCCGAGGGGCTCGACAACCTCCGCCCCCCACCCCCGCCACGCGAGGACGAGCCCGCCCCCGCCCCCGCTCGGCCGTCACGGCCATTCCCCGGGGATCGGAGCAAGCGCCTGCTGCTGATCGTCGACGACGACGCCGACGCCCGCGCGGTGCTGGAGAAGACCTTCGCCGAGGACGGCTACTCGGTGGTCGCCGCCGACTCGGCCGCCACGGGG
>JBCCWC010000246.1:0-20773 GCA_039194325.1 Myxococcota bacterium | reverse complement strand
GTGGCCTCGGCCGCGGGTGCACTCGCCGAGGGTGCCCCGTCGTCGGCGTCCATGAACATGGTCCACCCCCGGCTCTTGGGCGGGGTCTTGGGACCGCTCGATCCCACACCGGGCGGGGTCGGAGCCTTCGCGGCCGGTGCCGTCGCGGCCGGTGCCGTCGCGGCCGGTGCCGCCGCGGCCGGAGGTGTCGCCGGTGGTTGGACCGGCGGTGCCGCCGCGGGAGCGGGCGCCGTCGTTCCCGCGGACTTCGCCGACTGAGCCTCGTCGCTGTCGTCGGACTCCATGAACATGGTCCAACCCCGCGTCTTGGGCTTGGGCGCGGTGCCGCCCGCCGCAGGAGGCATCGACTCGGACGCGCCGGGCTCGGGCGCGGCACCTCGAGCCGCAGCGCCCGAGGATCCCGCCTCCCCGGCCTCGGACTCCATGAACATGGTCCAACCCCGCGTCTTGGGCTTGGCCCCGCCCGCTTCGCCCGCCGCGGGCGCCTCGGATCCGGCCGGAGCCGGGGCCGCCGCGCCGCCTTCATCCTCGGTGAACATGGTCCACCCCCGGGTGCCGGGCTTGGGCGCGTCGGCGGGGGGGCTTGGGGAAGCCTGGTCGCCCTCGGCATTCATGAACATGGTCCAGCCCCGCGTCTTGGGCTTGGCCCCGCCGGCCTCGCCCACCGCGGGCGCCTTCGTGCCCTCGGCGGCCGGGGCGGGCTCGGATCCCTCCTCGGCCTTCATGAACATGGTCCACCCGCGGCTGCTCGGACCGCCCGAGCGACCCGGGGACGTGCCGGGCACCGGAGGCGCGGTGGGACCCCCTGCGGACGGGGCCACGGGAGCCCGCGCCGCACCGCCGCCTATCGTGCGCAGCTCGGTGAGGAACGGCCCCAGCATCATCGGCCGCATGCGCGGATCCTTGCCCAGCGCCCGCTTGAGGCGGTCATGCGTCTGCGCCGGGGGGTCGTCGGACCGATCGGCGGCCAGCTGCGCCGCCGGATCCCCCCCATAAAGGGGCGTGCCATGGAGCAGCAGGTGCATGAGTGCCGCGAGGTTGTAGATGATCGTGCGCTGATCGACGACCTTGCCCTCGACCTGCTCGGGCGCGATCGTGTCCAGCGGACCGAAGCTCTTGCCGCCGTGGGGCTCGCCCACGGTGAAACCGGCGAGTACCACCCCCTGCGCCCCCACGTAGATCACCCGGGGACCGAGGTTGCGGTGGATCACTCCGACCTTTTGCGCCTCCAGTAGCCCCTGGCCGACCTGCTCGATGAGGGCCGCCGCCTCCGGGGCGGCCAGCGGGCCATGGGCCACCAGCTCGTCGAGCCGCTGTGAGGGCAGCGACGGGTTGACCTCGTAGATCCCCCCCTCCGGGAGCTTGCCGCAGGCCACCACTGGCGCGACCCGATCCGATTGCACGCCTTGCAGCTGCCGCAGCTCGCGAAGGCTCCGCTCGAGGACCAACGCCGAGGGAAAGCACTCGGGATCGTAGCGGGTCAGGACGAGCGATTGCCCCTGTGGGTCGGTCGCGGCGTAGCTCCGCGCGCCGGCGCGCGTGCGTCCTGGGTCGCCTACCGTGAACGTACCGTCGACGACCGTGCCCGGGGAAAGCTGTGCTGTGCTCATAGACGGCTCCGAGCCCTGCGGGGCGCCGTAGACGAGACTACGGCGCGCAACCGACGGGGATCAAGGAAGCGCCCGGGAGCAGACGGGCCGCTTCGCAGCGAGCGGATCGATCGTGTCCGCCGATCGTGACCGCCGATCGTGGCCGATCGATCGTGGCCCAAGGGGTGGTCGGACGATCAGTCCTCGGACGAGGCCGCCTTCGGCTCGGCATCGCGAGGCTCACCGCAACCGGCGAACAGCTCGTCGTACGACTGGGTGCTGCGCTGGCCCTGCTGGAGCTTGCGCGCGCGACCGGCCTTCTTTTGCTTGGCGCGCCGCTTGGCCTGGGTGATCTGGGTGAACGATGCCATGGCCGGCGAGAAATAGGGCCCGCGTGGGCTGGTGTCAAGGCCGGGCCTCGCGCGGGGGGCGAGCCTGATCCGAAGGCCCTGCGCAAGAACCGGACATGTGCCTGTACTCCGGTCTAGACGGGGCGCGGATAGAGCCCCGACCCGTGGGTGAACACCCGCTCGACCCCCAGCACGCCCGGGATCCCCTTGAGGGTGTGTAGCAGCGCCTCGAGCTGGCGCCGCGAGTGGACACTGGCCGCAAACGTGTTGATCGCGCGTGCTCCCTCGGCGTAGGAGCGGCAATTGGCCTGCTTGATGTTGACGTCGTTGGCCGAGAACGCGCGAGACATCTCGGCCAACAGCCCCACCATGTTGCTCGTGCGAACCTCGATCGTCACCGGGCGCTCCAGGGTGAGCCCCTCCTCCCAGATGAGGTAGACCCGGCGCTCTGTCACCTGCTCGAGCACGTCGGGACAGCCCTCCACGTGGGCCGTGATCCCACGACCGGGCTCGAACACCCCCACCAAGGCGTCGCCGGGCACCGGTGAGCAGCACGGGGCCAGCTCGATCATCGCCCGCCCCCCGCCCGGCGAGGTGACCCGATCCCGGGTCACCTCGATAGGCGCCGTGGGCGTAGCCCCCAGCACCGTCCCCACCTTGCTGTCGCGCCCTCCGACGCCCCCACCCACCCAGGGCCCGGTGCCGGCCCGGGCCATCCGACGAAACATCCTGGACAAGAGGTTGCCGTCGTCGGCCACCGAGACCGACGGCCGGGCGGATCGACCGTCGCGGGCGGCCAGGGCCTGGGCGAGCACCTCGGCGTCGACCTGGCCCGCCCCCACCGCCGCGTAGACCCCATCGATGTCGCGGGAGTTCTGCGGCAACCCGAGCGACTCGGCCTGCTCTTCCACCCAGCCCCGAGCCTCGTAATCAGTCAGCGACAGGCCATGGGTGCCCAAGACCTGCTGCACCAGGCTGCGACCCACCTCGCGCAGGTGCAATCGCTCCTGGTGGCGCAGGTGCTGGCGAATGCGCGCCTTGGCCCGCGAGGTGACGCACATCGACATCCACTCGGGGCGGGGCCCGTGGTTGGGATTGGTGATGATCTCGACGGTGTCGCCCTGCCTCAAGTGGTAGCGCAGGGGCACCGCCTGCCCGTTGACCCGGGCTCCCGAGCAGTGCATGCCCACATCGGTGTGGATCAGGAACGCAAAGTCGATGGGCGTGGCTCCCTTGGGGAAGGTGTGCACGTCGCCCTCGGGGGTGAACGCATAGATCTCGTCGGCAAACAGGTCGGCCTTGACCGCGGCGATGAACTCGTTGGGATCGGAGACATCCTGCTGCCAGTCCATCAGCCCGCGCAGCCACGCCAGGCGCTCGGCCTCGCCGCCGGGGTGGCTGCCGTCCTTCCACGCGGCGGCGATCCCCCGCTGGGCCACGTCGTCCATGGCCCGGGAGCGGATCTGCAGCTCGAGCCGACCCCCCTGGGCGGCCACCAACGAGGTGTGCAGGCCCCGATAATGGTTGGGCCGCGGCAGGGCGATATAGTCGCGAAAGCGGCCGGGGACGGGCTGGAAGTGGGCGTGGAGCAGGCCTAGCGCGGCGTAGCAGGCGGCGCGATCGCGGGTGATCACCTGGAAGGTGACCACGTCGGACAGCTCGAGCTTGCGCCCGGTGGCCTCGCGGCGGCGATGGACCCGATAGGGGGTGCGTAGCGTGGCGCGCACGTCGACCTCACCACCGGTGGTCGGCCAGGCCATGCGCTCGCCCTCGGGCTCGGGGGCTCCCGCAGGCCGACCGGTCCGGGCCGGGCCCCCCTCGAAGGCCCGCCGCAAGGCGGCCAGGGCGTCGTCGGGCTGCCCGGGGTGGCGGGCGAGCACCTCGTCGATATCGTGACGCACGGTCTCGAAGGAGACCGGCTCCAGGTAGCGAAACGACAGATCCTGCAGCTCGCGGCGCACCCCCTCCAGGCCCAGACGATTGGCCAGCGGGGCGTAGATCTGCATGGTCTCGCGGCTGATCCGCTCTTGCTTGTCGGACGCCATGTGCTCGAGCGTCCGCATGTTGTCGAGGCGGTCGAGCAGCTTGACGATGAGCACGCGGATGTCGCGGCTCATGGCCAGCAGCATCTTGCGAAAGCTCTCGGCCTGCTGGGTGGCCCGCGACAGGTACGGGACCTTGCCCAGCTTGGTCACCCCGTCGACGATGGTGGCCACCTCGCGCCCGAACTGTTCGGTGAGCTCGAACACGGTGATTTCGGAGTCCTCGACCGAGTCGTGGAGCAAGCCGGCGGCCACCGAGGGGGAATCGAGCCCGAGCTGCGCGATGCTGTGAGCCACCCGGACCGGGTGCACGAGGTACGGTTCGCCGCTACGACGCCGCTGGGTGGCATGAGCGCGCTGGGCCGCCTCGAAGGCGCGGGTGACCAGGCTCTCGTCGGGGTGTGACTGCTGGCGGCGCAGCTCGGTGAGCAGCTCGTCGAGTGCACGACCGTCGGCCAGCGTCCTCTCGTCGACCGAGGGGATCACCGGACCCCAGCCGGGCCCCCCCCACGCCGCCGGTTGGGTCGCCGGTTGGGTCGCCGGTTGGGCCGCCGGTTGGGCCGCCGGTTTGGCCAAAGGAGCGCTCGGGGCCGGTACGGTCAAAGCAATTGCTCCTGCCCCGACAGCACCTGTTCGGCGGCGGGCGCCTGCCGCACCCGGGTGTGCACCTGCGACAGGTACACCGCGCGGAGCGCATCGTAGGCTCGGGACAGCTCGTCGTTCATCACCAAGTAGTCGTACTCATCGTAGTGCCGCAGCTCCTCGCGAGCCACTCGGATCCGCCGCTCGATCACCTCGTCGGAGTCGGTGCCCCGCCCGCGTAGGCGGTGCTCAAGCTCCTTGAGGCTGGGGGGCAAGATGAACACGAGCACCACGTCGTCGGGAAACTTCTGGCGAAGCTGGCGACCGCCCTGGTAGTCGATATCGAACAACAGGTCGCGCCCGCCCTCGATCGCCTCGGCAACCCGCCGAGCCGAGGTGCCGTACATGTTGCCGTGCACCATGGCGTACTCGGCGAACTCGTCGAGCGCGATCATCTCCTGGAAGGTCGCCTTCTCGACGAAATTGTATTCGATCCCGTCGGTCTCTCCCGGCCGCGGCGACCGCGTGGTGTAGGAGACCGAAAAGCCCAGCGACGGGAACTCCTTACGCAGCCGGGTGCACAGGGTGGTCTTGCCCGCCCCCGAGGGCGACGACACCACCAGCAGCAGCCCGCGCGGGGGCTGCCCGGGGAGGCTGGGCCGTGGTGGTAGGCCCGAGCCTTGCGACCGACTCGACCGACCCGAACCACCCGACCCACTCGACCTACTCGACCCACTCGACCTACTCGACATTGTGGACCTGCTCGCGAATGCGCTCGATGCTGCCCTTGGCCTCGATCACGATCCGACTGCCCTCGTGGCTGGTGATCTTGGAGCCGATCGTGGTGATCTCACGCAGCAATTCCTGGCCGACGAACTCGAGGGTCTTGCCCTGGCCCGAGGCGGCGGGGCTGGCGACCGTCTCGCGCAGCTGGGTCAGGTGGCTGGCGATCCGGGCGAGCTCTTCGGCGACGTCACCCCGAGCGACCACAATCGCGATCTCCTGGGCCACCCGATCGCGGTCGACCGCATCGGCCCCGAGCCGGGCCGTGAGCTCGTGCAGGCGTTGGGTCACCCGCTGGGCCAAGCGCTCGCGCTCGGGAGGCAGGCACGCCTCGAGGCGCTCGACCTGCTGCGCGAGCTCGGCGGCCAGCCCACCGATCGCCACGGCCAGCGCCTCGCCCTCGCGCTCTCGAAAGCCGCACAGACCTTCGAGGGCCTCGTCGACCAATGCATCGAGAAACTCGGGCGGCTTGGGGGGGGCCTCCACCGTCGGGGTGGGCCCTCGCTGGGCCGCCTGACAAAATCTCAGTATTTCCAGGGCACTGGCCTGCGAGAGATGAAGTGAAGAGTGAGCGATGTGGGCGACCTCGGCCGCGGCCCGGATCGTCTGCTCGACCCGCCCGCGATCGACTCCCAGCGCGACCAAGGGATCGCTCTTGTCGAACTCCTCGGGGGTGGTCGCCCGCAGATGGATCGCCAGCTCGACGCGCCCTCGACCCAGCCGCGCCTCGAGCAGGCGCCGAAGGTGCTGCTCGATGGCCGCGCCGAAGGGCTGGCGCACCTTGATCTCGAGGAACCTCGCGTTGACCGAGCGCGTCTCGACGTCCAGTGACCAGGGCCCATCGTCGGCCACCCATCGCCGGCTCGCCGTACCGTAGCCGGTCATGCTGCGCAGAGACACCGGTTCGGGCATACCCCCTGCGGTGGTGCGCTCGCAAGGGGCAACCCTCCGAGTGCGCACTCACCGGTCTGCGGCCCCCTGCCCTATCTGTGGTCCCATGACGCCAGTCGAGGCGGTCACCACCGCGGACCCGGGCCTGCCCCTCCCTCACCACGACCCCAAAGACGCGAGCTTGTTATGCTGCGTCGCTCGGTGATCACTCCCCTCTCGCTGTGGTGTGTCGTGGCGCTCGGGCCCGGCATTGACCCGTCCGGGCACGACGACGGCGCGACGATGGTCGAAGCTCGACCCCCGGCCGAGCCCAAGAGCCAGACGTGGGCGGCGCTGGGATCCCCGTCCGCGTCCAAAGCCGAGCCCAAGACCAAGGCCGAGCCCGCGTCCGAAGCCAAGCCCGCGTCTGAAACCGAGCCCGCGTCTGAAACCAAGCCCGCGTCTGAAACCAAGCCCGCGTCTGAAACCAAGCCCGCGTCCGAAGCCGAGCCCGCGAGCAACCGCGGACGCCGAGGTCTTACGTGGGGTCTGTCTGACGAGACCCCGCTCGATCGCCGCTTCATCCTCGGAATCGAGGGGGTGGTGATCCAAGCGCCTCCGCTGCGACCGGAGGTCGTACGCTTCGATCCGCGCTTCGTTGGACGCAGCGTGTCGCTGGCGGGACTGGGCCTGGTCGCCCGGCTGCGATTGCACCCCCGGATCGGGGTTGAGGCCGTCGTGCGCTCGGGCTCGGTCCGCTACGCCAGCCAAGCGGGCGACAACGACGATGTCGTCTCTCAAGATCAGGTGATGGCCGACCTCGGCGTATTGCTGTTCGTGGCGCGGGGAGAGATCGCCCAGCTGGCATTCGACGCCGGCCTGGGCGGCATGGGCACTCGGATCTCCTACGAGCTCGAGCGCGAGGGGACGCAGCTGTTCGGCTCGGGGCTGGTGCGGGTGGGCGCGGACGCGGAGTTCTTGGTCAAGCGGATCGCGTTCGTGGTATCGGCGCGCGCCTACGGGGTCTTCACCGATCCAGATAGGGTGAGCAACCGGGGCGCGCTCTTGGACGACAAGACGGTTCGCTCACCGGTGCCCGCGCTCCAGACCTACCTGGTCGGCAGCGGCGGCATTGCCTATCGATTCTGACACCGGGCGCCCCCGCGAACGCGGGGCTCGAAGACGGCGACTTCGACGACTGGCCCGTCTTCACTGGTCGGCCTCGAGCCGAGCGAACATGCGCTCGATCCCGGGATAGCGCATGTCGCCCAGCACCGACGAGGCCGACGGCTCGGTGGATTCCGGGCCAACGACGGAAGGAAGCTCGATGGAAGGCGCGGTGATACCCAGCGGCTCGATGATGGGGGTGAACACGGCGCTGATGGCGAAGATCCAAAGGTGCATGGGTGGGTCCTTGGTGATGGGTGGGCCCACCTTGCCGACCGGTCGCCCGACGACCAAAAAATTGGACGGCACCGAGCGGGTATGCCAACCCCTCGATCATCGATGCCGTCGCGCGATCATCGGGATCGTTGGCCCAAGATCCAGCGATCGATCGGAGCCAGCCGCAGACGATCGAGCCGGGGCAGGTCGTCGATGAACGCGAGCCCATGCACCCGCCGCGAGACCAGCATCACCTGGGTCGGTGCGCGCACCACCGAGGTCACCCGCAGGGCCGAAAGGCGCGAGGCCACCGCGGCCTGGGCGTCACGACGCGCGTCGGGCGTGGTCGCGGCCCGGTAGGCCTCGAGGGCCTCGTCGAGGACTACGTCGGTGACCCCGGCGAGGTTGAGATCGCCGCGGCTGTGGAAGTAGGCGTAGAGATCCGCGTCGCTGCGCTCGGCCATGCGCATCAGGGCGACGTCGAATTCGCCCTTGCGCATCAGCGACAGCAGGTACGACCAGCCCGCGGTGGCGAAGGGCACGATGATCCCCACCGCTCGCCAGGCGTCGCGGATCCCGTGGGCGAGGACGCGGCCGACCCCCGAGGTGGCCCCGCTCCACATCAGCACCACCCGCAGCGATCCGGTGGGGCGACGCCGCACGCCCCGCTCCAGCACCCACTCGAGCTGGTCGAGGGTGGCCACCGCCCGGGCCTGGCCCGCGTCGTCATGGCTGATGTCCGCGCGCGCGGGCAGCCCGGCCATGCCCCAACGGGCCGAGACCCCCGCCTCGTAGAGCGCGAGCAGATCGATCTCGACCGGCGCCGCGAGATCCACGGGCACGGCCACACCGGGCGAGGGCAGATCTCCCAAGGCGTCGGCCAGCGTGGCCCGCCCGATCGCGTCGTCGAGCACGCCGCGCATCTTGGGACCGGCCTGGACCCCCCGGCGCAGGTTGTACAGCAGCACGTCGAAGCGGGGCGGACTGAGCACATAGGCGCGAAATCGAGGGGCCATCCCCGGCTTGGCCAGCTCGTCGGGCACATGGGCCGGCGAGAGCTCTGCGGCGATGTGTACGTCGCCTCGCCGCATGGCGGTGAGCACCTGAGCACCGTCGGGCATCTCCCGCAGCTCGACGCTCGACAGGGCGTCGTCGCCCGACCCGTCCGCAGTCCCATGCGAAGCCCCGCCCGGGGCTCCATCGACCGCCGGGTCCGGCCCGACGCCCTCGGGAGTCCAGGGCGTGAGCTCCAGCCGCTCCGAGTCCAGCGCGATCACTTGCATGGGCCCGGTGCCGATCGGCCGGCGACCAAAGGCCCGTGCGCGCCCCCGGTGCTTGGCCCGCGGCACCACCTTCAGATCGGCCAACTGCTCCAGCGCCAGCGGCTCGGGTCGGGAGAAGCTGATGTGGGCCCAGCGACCCGGATCGCGGACGATCCCGGCCGCGACCCCCCCGGGAGGACCATCGACCATCTCGACCCGCTTGAGGCCACCCAGGCCCTGCCGCAGGCGCATGGTGCCGCGCCGCGGATCGAGCCACCACGACAGGCTGTAAAGGACGTCGGCCGGGGTGACCGGCGTGCCGTCGTGGAACATCGCGTCGTCGCGCAGGTGACAGTAGACATCCCGCGGGGCCACCTGAGGTCGGCCGATACACTGGTCGGCCAGCGCGGGCTCGGCCCAGGGCGCCCCGAGACTTACGCGACGGGTCAACCCCTCGAAGACCAGATCATCCGCTACCCGCGCGCCCCAAGGATCCATGTCGCCCAGCGGATCAAGCGTGTCCGGCACCCGGCGGACCGCGATCACCAGCCGACCGTCGCGACGGTCGGGGCCGCGTTCGGCTTCGATCTCCTCGATGAGCCGATCCACCGCGGGCCCCTCCCCGGGTCCGGGCTCGGAGGGGTCCGGCGCTGGCCCTCCACAGCCCCCCGCCAGACTCGACGCCAGCACGCCCGCACGTACCCATGACCCGGCGCCGCGCCACCGGGTGTAGCCACCGTAGCGGTGGTCACGGCATGACCCACGATGCGGTCCACGGTACGGCCCACGATCACGAACCGGTCGGGAAGCGTTGGATCCGGGCACCGATCGTTCGTGTACCGCGTCGAGCCCGGCTTGAACATCGCGCCGATGGCGTGATACGAACCGCTGCACTCGCCCTGCGCCCGATCGGGCCCGTGGGTCGTTGCAACGCCGGACATGGCCATGCGAAGCGAAATCCCCTCGTCCCTGTTCCCGACCGCGCTCGCCGCCGTTCTTGCTGGGTCCTTCTTGCTCGTCGGCTGCGACAACGAGGAGGAGCTCGAGATCAAGGGCGACAAAAAGGACGAAGAGGCCGGGCCTCCCGTGCAAGTCAGCTTGCCCCCCGCGCCCGACTTCGACGAGGGCAAGGTCGACGAGCAATGGCCCGACGGCTCGTGGTCGATCTGGGGGCTGCGCCGCGACGTCGACAAGCACGTCGAAGAGGGCGCGGCCGGCACCGAGATCACCATGAAGGGGTGGGTCCAGGACATCTATATCCCCCCCGAGTGCCCCGAAGGCGAGACCTGCCCGCCGCCCAAGCAGCCCCACATCTGGATCACCGACAAGGAGGGGGTCGAGGGCAAGAAGCGGGCGATGATGATCGTCAACTACCGCTTCACGATCCCCGAGTGGCAGGTCAAGGACTGGAAGGACCAGCCCGACGTAATCTTCGAGAAGGGCAAGCAGTACACCTTCAAGGGGATCTTCAAGCAGTTCTCCGACACCGGGTTCGCCTCGGACCGGGGGCTCTTGGAGTTCCGATCCTACAAGCCCCTCAACCCCGAGACTGGCACCGAGATGCCCGACTGGGTCTATCCGCCCGGGGCCGCCTGGCACCCGCTGACGATCCAGCAGCAAGAAGAGCAAAACGCCAAGCTCGCCGAGGCGGCCGCCAAGGCGGCCAAGAAGAAGTAGCGGGGCCCCGATCGGGCTCGGCCGGCAATCCGGTCACGCTGGCAATCGGCTCGCTCGCGCCGCTCGCCTTGGCGCCGGCGCGTGAATGTCCATGGCCTCCCCTCCCCTCGACGCGCTGCTCGCCGCCTTGCAGCTTCAGCCGCACGTGGAAGGCGGGTACTTCCGGCGAACGTTCCAGGCCGATCACCGGGCGCCAATTCCCACCGCCGGGGGCGACCGATGGACGATGACGTCTATCTACTACCTCCTGACCCACGATCGCCCGATCGGCCGCTGGCATCGCAATGCGTCAGACATCCTCCACTACTTCCATCTCGGGGGGCCGATCGAGTACTCGATGATCCACCCCGACGGCACGCTGGAGACCGCGGTCATGGGGCCCGACCCGACCCAGGGGCACACGCTGCAGCTGGTGGTGCGCGGCGGAGTGTGGAAGGCGTCGGCGCTCCGCTGTCGTAGTGACGGAGCCTATGGGCTCATCAGCGAGGCGGTAGCGCCGGGGTTCGACTACGCCGACATGACCCTGGCCGATCGAGACGAGCTGCTGATGGCGTTTCCTCAGCACCGGGCGCGGATCCTCGCGATGACCTGAGCCGGCAGGCACGCTGCGGCCGATCGGGCGCATGGCACGGTAGGCGACCCGGTCGGCCCGCTTACCGATCCGGATCGATCGGAGACTTTGGATCGAAGTTCCATGCGCCTGTCGTTCACCTCGACCCACTGGAGGCCGGGCATACGGCAGGATCGGAGCTGGCCATCGGATCCCCCGGGCCATGGTATGCTCCGATAGTGGGCCGACCGACTGAATCCGACCGTCAGGCACGCGCCCGACGTCGAGCGCTGTGGCCGGGCATGCTAACCACAGTGGCCGAGCAGTCCGATGCCGCATTCGTCCGTCATGGGACACCAGGTCAGCGGGTGGCCATGGTCTGGAGTATCACGCTGGACGCATGGGCATCGTCCGGTCGACCGCTCCCATCGTATACGCGGGCCGAGATCCCCGGTCGGTTGATCCGCTCCCACGATGAGTGATCGGCCCGATCTCAACGACGATTTCCTGGACGTCCTGCATGCGCTCGTCGATGCCGGTGTGGAGTTCCTCGTCGTCGGCGCCCATGCTCTGGCCGCACACGGCGTGGTGCGGGCAACGGGCGATCTCGACATCCTGGTGAAGCCAAGCTCGGCCAATGCCGCTCGGATCATCGAGGGGCTGCGAGCCTTTGGTGCCCCTCTATCTGCCCATGGGGTCGGTCGAGCCGATTTCGCCAAACCGGGCACCGTCTATCAACTCGGTCTTCCGCCACGCCGAATCGACATCCTCACGTCGATTTCCGGGGTCACGTTCGACGATGCAAAGAGCCATGCGCAGACCGTGCATGTAGGAACCATCACGTTCCACGTCCCTGGACGAGCCGCTTTGCTCGCCAACAAGAAGGCAACCGGGAGGCCCAAGGACCTCGAAGACGCAAGGCGACTGGAACAACTCGGCGACTGACTCGCGCCCCTCACCGGTCATCGAGCTCGTCTGGCCCGGCTGGCTCGTCCGGCCCGGACCCTTCGTCGAGCCGATAGTGCCAGTCCTCCCCCTCGAACCGGACCCACCCCCGCCCGCCGTCGACCACGAACGCCGTCCCCTGGCCCGGCAGCACCCGCAAGCGCCACGCGACCGAGACGGGCGGCTCGGCTCGGCGCACGCCCGAGGCGGTACGCGCGTGCATGCGGTCCAGCCACGCGGAGACTTCGGGCGCAGGACCACCGTCGAGGCGCGCCCACGCATCCCCCTTCCGCGAAAGCGCGATCGTCTCCCCGCCGCGGGATAGCTCCAGCCCCCGCGCCAGATCGAGCAGCCGCTGCAGCGGCCACTGCACCAGCAGATCCTGCCCGAGGGTCTCGCAGGGGCCCTCGGGCAGGCGCGCCGGACGATGGCCCGTTACCCGAACGACGCAATCGGGCAACACATCGATCTCCAGCACCGGGTCCTGACCGCGCCGGGGCACCCGCTCGACCCGGATCCGACGCCGAGCGGCCACGTCGGCCGCGTCGTCGACCCACGCCTGCGCCCGCAACCCGCCCAGCACGCCCAGCAGACGCTCGAGGGCCATCCCATCGAGCGCCGCGTCGCCCTCGGGATGCACCGGAGCGTCCATCCGCCAGACTCCGAGATCGAAGTGCGCGCTCTGTCGCAACACCTGGGGATCGGCGGGACCGGCGAGGATCTCGATCGCCCGCACGTCCTCACTGCGCAGCGCAGTCAGGCGGCGCTCGGCAAAGGTGTCGGCATCGAAGGCCAACGCCGGCGGAGGTCGACGCACGTGCAGCACCGGACCGTCATCTCGACGGCAACGCATCGGCGGGCCCAGGATACAACGTAGGCGCAGCGTGGCCGTGCTGTCGGTCACCACGAGCAGCTCCACGTCGGGCGTCGACCACTCGGGCGCGGGCGCGTCCTCGGCCACGGCCTCCAGGGTCACCTCGGCGTCATGCAGCGCGTCGTACCACGCAAAGACCTCGGGCTCGTCCACGGACAACTGAGTCTCGCGATCGCCCTTCGACTCCTCGATCCGCCAGCCTCCCCCGTGGCGCTGGAGCACCCGGGCCTGCGGCACGCGCTGTTCGATCCGTAGCACCCGACCGTACGCGTGAGGCAACAGCCGCGGGTCGAGCAGCGCCCCGGGCGACTCGCCCTGATGGCCCTGGCGCCCCCCCGCACGGCCGGGCACCGGCCAGGGCGCGGTCACGGCCGCGTCGATACAGCCCCAACGTCCGGGCCCGCGATCGACCAGCACCCGCTGTGGTCGACCCGGACACGGCCCGTGCCGACGCAGCGACCAGTCCACGCCATCGCTCCCTTCGAGGGTGATCCACGGCTCCCCGGGATCGTCGGGCCGCGCAGTGACCAGCGGATCGAGCCGCGCAGAGACCAACCGATCGAGCCGGGTCCGCACCGCCACCCGGTCGAGGATCGCGGCGGGACCGTCGGCCACCCGCGCCCGCCAAAGGTCATCGAGCCCGCGCTCCACCGTCAGCTCGCCCTCGAGCACCCGGCTGACCTGCGCCGGCTCGGCCACCACCGCGCGCCGGGCCAGCCAAGCCTCGGGCGCCTGCTGCACCAGCGCCGACATCTCACGCTCGAGCACCCACAGCCCCTCGGTCCCCTCGGCCCCACCTTCGACGACCCCATAGATCCCGGTCTCATCGACGGTGGGCCGGCCCAGCACCAACGTGCGCACGCCGACGGGCTCGGGCAGGGTCACCACGATCCGACCGCCGTCGCCCAGCCCAGGATCCTGGGCCTCACTGGCCGCCCGCACGGTGGTCGCCATGCGCAGCGAGTCCCAGACCCCCTCGATGGCCTCGGGATCGGCCGGGCCCAGTACCTGGTCGCCCACCCACACCTGGTGGCCCCCGGGCACGGGCCCGGGTACGAGCCGCACCGGATCTCCGCGCGAGGGCCAAAGCTCCACCGTAGCGCCCGTCGCTCCGAGGTGCGCCAGCTCGGGGAGCACGCGCCACGCTGCCGAGCGGGTCGACACCAGCGTGGCCCGCTCCCCCTCGCCCCGCCGCGCGTCGAGGTGCGCCCAGGTGGTGCTGACCGCGGCCACCACCGCCAGCACCACCGTGGTGGAGGTCGGCCGAGGGACGCCCGTCATCGCCGCCTTCGCCTCCGGCCCAGCACCCAGATCCCCAGCAAGATCCCGAACCCCGGTAGCCCCAGCAGGCACACCAGGGTCATGCGCTCGAGCTGCTGGGGCAGCAGCACGAGCTTGACGTGCTCGCGCGCCCGCGGCCGGATCCCCAGCAGCGCCTCGCGATCGGTCAGCCACCCGACGGCGTTGAGGATCAGATCCCGCCCGTGATCGTAGACGATGTCCTCGCGCAGGTAGGCGTTGAGCGCAAACTGATCGGAGCCCACCACCACCAGCCGCGACCCACCCCGCTGCCCGGCCACCGCCACCGGGACCGGTCCCATACGATCGCGCTCCGGGTCGGGCTCGACCGCGTCCCCCGAGCGCAGCGCGGCAATGTCCGACTCGGCCCAGCCCTGCTCCCCCACCGACACCAACACCGCGGGCGCCTCGGCGTCGGGCACGGGTTGGACCGAAAGCTCCCGCGCGAGCACGAAGCTCACCGGGCGCCCCACCAGGGCGCGCACCGCCGGATGATCCCCCCAGCCGTCGATCAGGGTGAACGACAGCAGCGGGGTCCCGCCCGGCATCGCGTGGGGATCGAGCACCACGCGGTCGCCGTAGCGGATCCCGTAGCGAGCGACCAGCGGCTCGAGCCCGTGCTCGGCCAGGCCGGTCGCCCCCGGCCGCACCACCGCGCCGGTCAGCAGCAGCAACGCCCCGCCCTGCTCGGCAAAGCGCTCCGCCGCCCGCACATGCGCCGGCGGCAGCACACCGCCCGGGCCCGCCACCAGCAACACGTCGCACCCCCGCAGGCCCTCGGCCGCGTCTAGATCGGCGGGTCGCACGGTGAGGTTGGCCCGACGCAGCAGACGGTCGAGGTGGGCGTAGCCCCCAAAGGGCTGCAGATCATCGAAGGGCGCCTCTCCGTGCCCTTGCGTGTGGCACACGATGGTCGGGGTGGGATCGCTGACCCGCAAGAACGCGAGCAGCAGCGCCTCTTCGCCGCGAAACTCCTGGACCCGGGGACCGGTAGCCTGCACGTCGGGCCCGGTGGCATAGGTGACCAGATCGCCGGGCAGCAGGTGGGTCTTGCGAAGCTGCGCCCCCTGCCCCGCCCGCACGAGCACGACGCCGTCGGCCAGATCACGACCCCCCAGGCCAAACTGCGCGACCCACTGCTCGGCGTCTTGCCGATCGCGATCCGGGTCAAGCAAGCGCACCCGCAAGCGCGGCGTGATCGCAGCCATGCGCCCCAAGACCTCGCGCAGCTCCTGGGCCAGCGGGTTGGGGCGCCCCCCGCCGATCGTCGACGGCACCAGCACGCGCACGTCGACCGGCCCCGGCAACGCCTCGAGCACCTGCTGCGCGCGATCGGATAGCGAGTACTTGCGCCCGCCCGTCCAGTCGTCGCGCTCGCTGTGCCGCGCGCCAGCCCAGGCGATGTGCCCCACCGCCACGCTCAGCAGCACCCACTGCACCACGCGCTGCCGCCCGCGGCGTGGATCCACCACCACCACCGCCGCCGCCAGGCTCACCACCACCACCGCGCCGTGCAGCCATAGCCAGCGCCCGTCCACGATCCCCTGGGCCAGCTCCTGGATCATGGACAACAAGCTGGTGCGACGCAGTACTTCGGCCAAGGTCTCCGACTCGACCTCGTCGGCCAAAAGCCCCGCCAGCAGCACGATCGTGCAGGCCACGAAGCTACCGATCGCCGCGGTCAGCTGGCTGCGAGTCAGGGCCGAGGTCAAAAGGCCCAACGCCAAGAAGCTCGCCCCGACCAGGGCCGTGCCCAGGTAGCCCGAGAGGACAGGCCCCGGATCGGGCTGGACCCCAGCCCCGCGCAGCAACACATAGAACACCGCGGTGGGCAGCCACAGCGCCCCGTAAAACCCCAAGGCCCCGAGGTACTTGCCCACCACCACCTGGGCGGGCGAAAGCGGCGCGGTGAGCAGCGCCTCGAGCGTGCCTTGCTTGTTCTCCTCGGCCACAAGCCGCATGCTGATCGTCGAGCACAAAAAGAGCACCGGCAGCCAAAAGATGAAGAAGCTGCCCCCGAAGTAGAACTGCATGACCGGACCGGCCGCGGCCAACGGATCATTGAGCACCCGCAACAGCAGCGCGAAGTTCCAGCCCTGCAGCAGCAAGAACAGCGTGCCCACCACGTAGGCCAGCGGGGTCACGAATAGCGACAGCAGCTCGCGCCCGGCCACCGCCCAAAGCCCCGCAAGCCAGCCAGGGACCTCGCGCCGCCGTCGTGCCGGTTCCAGATCGAGGGTACTCATACGCGCTCGCTCGGTGCCTCTTGTTCGGGCGACCCACGATCGGCCCCGGTGACCGCGGCAAAGCGCTCCTCGAGCCGGGTCCGACCGGCGCGTAGCTCGACCAGGGCCAGCCCGGCCGCCCGCGAGGCTTCCCCGACGGCGGCCAGGACCTCGGCGATCGCGACCCCTTCGGGGGCCGGTGCTTGCACCCGGCACACCGGCGGCTCATCGAACAGGGCCAGCTCCGGAGGCGCCGACCGCCCCAGCGCCGCCCAGGCCGCCCGGAGCACGTCGCGAACATCCGAGGCCTGCGCCTTCCAGCCGGCCACCAACTGCTGCCCGGCGGTGGCCTGCGCCAACGACTCATCCGCCACCACCTGCCCCTTCGACAAGATCACCACCCGATCGCAGAGCATCTCGACTTCGGCCAGGATGTGACTGGAGAAGATCAGCGTGTGCGACCCGCCCCCTCCCTCACCCAACCCCCGCAGCATCGCCCGGATCTCACGAACCTGGTTGGGATCGAGGCCCACCGTCGGCTCGTCGAGGATCACGACAGGCGGCGATCCGAGCAAGGCATCGGCCACCCCCACCCGCTGCCGGTAGCCGCGCGACAGCTGACCCACCGGGACCTCGAGCACGTCGCTGACCCCGGTGCACTCGGCCACCCGCTCGATCTCGGCCCGTCGACGACGGCGCGGCACTCCCTTGATCTGCGCCCGAAAGGCGAGGTGCTCACGCGCTCGCAGCTCGTGATAGAGCGGCACGTGCTCGGGTAGGTAGCCCACCTGGGCCCGGGCTCGACGGGAGTGCTGGCACACGTCGAGCCCGACCAGTTCGACCCGGGTGTCCGGCCCCACGGCGATCGGCAAGAACCCACAGCAAAGCCGCATCAAGGTCGACTTGCCGGCCCCGTTGGGCCCCAGAAGGCCCAGGCGCTCCCCCGGCTCCACCCGCACGGCCACATCGCGAAGGGCCCGACGCTCGGCCCCCGGGTACCGGTGATCGAGCGCCTGGACCAGCAAGGCGGGGGGGTGCGATCCGTTCATCCCGATGGCGCGGCCGCATCGGCGGCGGGCTCGGCTGGCCCCTTGGAGCGACCGGCAGCCTGGGGCGTCGCGGAGCCGGCGGGCGTTGCCGCGGAGCCGGCGGGCATCGCCGCCGGTTCGGCGGGCGTCGCCTTCCCCATCGCAGCCGCCTGGTCATCGGTGGCGATCGTGCTGGCCTCGGTCGGCGCCACCGGAGCGATCTCGGCCCGCGGCACGTCCCCGCCCGTTGCGCGGGGATCATCTTGGCCCAGGCGTGGGCGCTCGGTGGGATCCATCTTCACGGGATCCCGAGCGATCTCGGCCAGCGCCCAGTCGACCGCTTCCTTGGCGGCCGGATCGGCCTCCTCCTTGGACTGGGTCTGGAGCACGGGCAGGTACGTCTCCAGCCGATGGATCCCCATCACCCGGGCCACCGCGGCCCGCACGGTGGGCTCGGGCTCGCGGCGCAACGCATAGACGAGCGCCACCGCGGTGCCCTGATCGGGCGCGGCGGCCAGGGCCTCGGCGCAGCCGACCCGATCCGCCGGGGGCACCACGTACGTACCCTCTTCGTCATGGAGCGTGAGCCCGTCGATGAGCCCCTTGCGGCGCTTTTCGTAGGCCAGGTAGGCCTGCACGCTGCCGTCCTCGTCGCCCGCGCGCATGCGCAGCTCCCCCAGCGCCAGCCAGTTCTCGAGGTTGTCCGGGTCGAGGCGGGCGGCATCTTCTTGGGCCTTGACCGCCTCGACGAAGTTCTTGCTCGCCGCATAGCTGACCGCCAGGGCCATATAGGGACCGGCATCGTCCGGGATCAGCGTGGCCGCGTGCTCGTAGTAGCCCGCCGCCTGGGTCGGCTCGCCTCGCGCATCGACCATGGCACCGAGCAACAGCGCCGCGTTGGCCCGCATGGGCTTGGCTCCTGACCCGTTGGTGATCCCGTCGAGGGTCTTCTTGAATGCGGGGAATTGAGATCCCTGCGCCACGGCGGGATCGGCCTCGAACTTGGCCTTGATCCCCAGATAGGCCTCGGCCGCCGCATCGTCATCGAGCGGGGTCGCCGTGGCCTTCGCCTCGGCGGGCTCGTGGTTGGCCGGTGGGGGCGGATTGGGAATCGGCTCGCGGTCGGGCGCCCCGTTGCACCCCCAACCCACGACCAGACCCATCGTCAGCCCGACCGCCCGCTCCACGGCCCACCGCCGCATCGATCGCCGCGGACGACCACCGTGAGCCATCCACGCGGCCAAAGGCGCGTTTTCGCTCAGCGCATCAAATCTGCGCTTACGCCGCATGTCGATCGGCATCGAACGGAGGTTGCCACAAGTGGGTTGAATCATGATACGCTCGCAATGTGGGGTTTGTGCGGAAGCTGCGATCCATCGCCCTGATCGCCCTTGCCGCGAGTCTTGGGCCGGTCGCATGCGTGGCCGACCCCATGGTCCCCTGCGCAGCGTTCGAGCCCGGGAAGGCCTCCCACAACGTCGTCGTGCGGGCCCATGAGGGGGTGGTCGCGGCGGTGGCCATGCACAACGCCTTCGTGCTGCGCAACGTCTGTGACGGATCCGATGATCGCTGTCACGTGGAAAAGCGCGCGCTGGCGGAGCTTTCGCCGGGCAGTCAGGTGATGCTCACCACCGACGGCAGCGCCCTGGTCGCGATTGACCACGACGACGGAGGGGTGTGGACCTACGAGTTCGACGACGCCGGTCGGCTCTACCATAAGGAGGCCACATATACCGACGAGGAGGGCCCCGCCTCGCTCGTCATCGGCATGCGCAACAGCAACCTGCTCATCGTACGAGACCGGGATGCGCATCTGGCCGTCTACCAACCCACGGCCAGCCAGGCGATCCCCATCGCGGAGGGGCTGAGGTGGCCGCGCCTGGCCGCGGTCGGTGAGCAGACGATCGCCGTCCGCGAGACCCACTCGTCCGGAGAGCAGACCGTGTACGTGGTCGACGTGGTCAACAACCCGTCGCAGGCCCACCCGGTCGCCACCGGAGACTTCACCAGCGTGGTGTTCGGGGCGGGCGACCAGACCCTCGTGCTCTCGCAGGGGCGCGGGGCGGATGCGTCGGTGCTGGTCTACGACACCGAAGACCACCTGTTGGTCGATGCCTTCGCCGGGGATCTGATAAGCAGCCGCACCGAGAACGAGTACCGGGCGATCGAGGAGTTGCCGGGCATGCACGCGGTCTCGCCCAGCGGCGAGCAGCTGGCCTACCGCACCACCTCGGGTGCGCTGGCCGTGCGCCGGCTGGACACCCAGACCTCGTGCTTGGTCCGCAACACCAATCGCATGGGCACGGGTCGCACGCGCACCCGTCGGGCCGGCGATCATGCGGTGGCCGGCTTCTCCGCCGACGGACTGCTCTACGCCGAGTACACGGTGGGCGCGTCCGACAGCTTCGTCTACGCCTACGATCCCCGGCACCAGCAGATCGTCCCGCTGGGGCACGAGCAAAGCGGTTGGCACCTGGCCGCTGTGCCCGGAAAAGTCACCGACGAGCACGATGAAATCGAGCGGCTGTGGGCGGTAGGCGTGCGCCGAGGCTCGCACGCCAGCATCGCCGAGGGGCGCGTTGATGGCAAACGGATCGGCCAAGAGCTCACCTTCATGCCCATGGCCGACGATGGGATCTGGGCGATCGACACCCAGGACCAGCTGGCCAACCCCAGTCGTCTGGAACGGGCCCTGTCGCTGCGCCGCGTGGCGCCACCCACCTGGAACGACGGCCGGCTTCGCTTCGATCAGGGTCCGGACGAGCAGGTCGTGACCTCCAAGGACGAGCACGACAACGAGGGCCCCATGCGGGTTCCCCTCAGCGGCCGAGTGTGCCTGAGCACCGGCTCGCCGGGCTCGTGGGCGTATCGCTGCGGAGACAGCTCTGCCACGAGCAACGCGTTCACCACCAACTCGGGCAAGCAAGAGCAAACCAGGGATCCGAACGCGCGACCTCGGTTCGAGCCCCCCTTCCCCGATCAGGGCAATGGCCCGAGCCCGGACGACCCAGACGGCGAGCCCGAGGACCCACAAGACAGCGAGCCCGAGGACTCGCCCAACCGCGACGACTAACCCTTTGGTGCCGCGACGCTCCCCGCCGGTTTCGACGCGAGGCCGACGGGGGACCCCGCCACTGTCTCAATCGGCCTCGGTGTGGCTGGACGACCAGCCGATCGCCCGAACGGATCGGGCCCAGCTGGTGCTGGAGAACGGACTACCCGCCCGCATCTACGTGCCCGGGCCGGCCCTCACGGGCGCGACCCTGCGCCCCGCGGCCTCACACCCGCGAACCGTGTGTCCCTATCAAGGGGTG
>JBCCWC010000245.1:0-21085 GCA_039194325.1 Myxococcota bacterium | reverse complement strand
TTCGGCATTCGGCATTCGGCGAAGAGCCGTCGTATCGGTTCACGCCGCCACAGTGGTGTAGCGAAGAGGACGAGCCACAAGAGCCCGTCAATGACCCTCGTGCTCGACGCGACTGTGCACCGCGATTGGAATGAACGGGCGATTTCGGCTGGACGCTCCCGCCGTTGGGTGTTGGGTAAATTCCTGGAAAATTTTACGAGCCCGGGGAGGGCTTGGAGGGATGGTGACCCGGGGGCACTGACCCCCGGGATCTGGGGACCCGCGGACCCGGGGACGGGTCTGCGAAGCGTGCGCGTCGATTCCGATCGGTGGTCACTCGTTCGATCGACGCATAAGTAATGAAACCTCCCTCACGCATTGATGTTATTGTACTGGCAGATTGGGGTCTGGCGTTGCGCGACGACGGACCCCGAGGGTCGAGCGTCCTCGTTGAAATCGGTGCGTCCAGGGAGACCAAACATCCCATGGAACGGTACACGGAGTTGCCCTATGGTGAGCCGCGCGAAGCGCCGGATCCCGGCCTTCGTGAGGAGCAATTGGGATGAACAAGCATGTTTGGATGATCACTGTGGCGGTCGCCGGGGTCATGGCCCTGCCGTCCGAGGCCGAGGCGCGCCCTCCGTATCTTCAGGCGCTCAGCGACGCGACGGAGGCGGCGTTCATGCCCCCGGCGTGCCCCCTTCCGGGGATGACCTGCGGCCTGTGTCACCCGCCCAACGAGGGTGACCGGCTGGAGAACGTGGTCGTCGGAGGGGGCGACGCCGATCTCGGGACGCGCAACGGTCCGCTCTTCGAATCCCTGACCGGGGTCGGAGGCTGGATGCCCGTGGCGGGTGGCGCGAACGCTGGCGCGAACGCCATGATGCTGGCCGACGAGGTCGTCCCCACGATGGTCGACATGAACGTCGACAGCGATGGGGACGGCGTGGGCGACATCGAGGAGCTTGCGCTGGGCTATAACCCCCTGCTCGCCTACGACGACGCGGACGCCGAGATCAGCCAGCTGTGTGGCGACGCCGAGCCCTTCCCCGACGTAGGCGGTAGCAGCAGCTCGGGCGCGTCGGACGAAAGCTCGACCGGCGAGCCCGATCCGACGACCGGGGGCCCGATCGACCCCGGCACCACGTCCGATGGCACGACCACCTCGACGACGATGCCGCCGCCTCCCGATGACGACAGCAGCACGAGCAGCACGGGTGGCTCGGGGAGCTCCGGAGGGACCGGGGCCAGTGACGATGGTGATGACGGAGGCTGTCGGATCGGCGGCTCGGGGCGCGATGCAGGGGTCTTGGGCCTGCTGCTAGCGCTGGGTCTGTTCTCGGGCCGACGCCGTCGCATCGGCTGAACGAAGAGCTAGACGGGCGGCCTTGCCCTTGCGAGGGGCGCTCGGGGTCCAGGCTCCGAGCGCCCCCAATTTGTGACGGGGGCTCGTGACGGGGGCTCGCGACGGGCTCGCGACGTGCGGAGGTTGGTGGTACGCGCGTCGACCCGCGACGCAACCGCGAAGCGAGGACGGCCTCGGGCCTCAGCGGCCGTGCCCGGGCACGCCGCTGAGCAGGCGGTTGAAGTATCCCACCATGTCTTGCATGAAGCCTTCGGTCGCGTCGACGCCCTGGGCTCGGCACCCGTCCATCAGTGACTGGAGCTCGTCGGGCACCAGCGTGCCCTCGGGGCCCAAGAAGACCAGCTCGGTCCTCGCATCACCCTCGCCCCACGGCCCTTGGGTCGTAAGCTCAGCTCGGCGGCCGACGACCTGGACCAGCACGCGAACGCCCGGATCCTCGGCGACGTGGACGAACCCTTTGGCCCGAAACACCAGGGGAGGGAGCCGGCGGAGCGCTCGACGCAGGGCGTAGAGCGACAGCGGCTGTTGGGCCTGGTACGTCCAGGTCTCGTAGGCGTGCACGCCATGGTGGTCATGGTCGTGGTCATGGTCGTGGTCATGCCCGTGGTCATGCCCGACCTCGTGCACGTGAACCGATCGGGCCGGAGTCTGCGCCAGGCGGTCACTCGTCCATAGCTGGGGCAAGTTCAAGATGAGATCGGTCGGCGTGTGCTGAGCCGACGACTCGACCACGCGCGCATGGGGGGCGATCGTTCGCACGCGCTCGCCGGCGGCGAGGCGCTCGTCCGGTGTCGCGAAGTCGCCCTTGGTCATCACGACGAAGTCGGCCACCTTGACCTGGTCGGCCGCCAGTGACCACTCTGGCTCGGGCAGGTCCATGAACTCGGTGGGATCGACACACACGACGATGGCCGCCAACTCTACGTAGTCCTGGACCCTCGGATCCACGAACGTCCGCGCCACCGACGTGGGGTCGGACACCCCGCTGGTCTCGATGAGGATCTGCGAGGGGGGGGACGGTCGGCGGGTCAAGGACAGCAGCGCGTCCAGCAGGTCCCCGCGGATCGTGCAGCAGATGCAGCCATTTTGCAGGGCGACCTCGCCTTCGACGGTCGCTCGACTCCCCACGAGCTGGGCGTCGACGTTGACGATGCCAAAGTCGTTGACGATGACCCCGAGCGGCTCGGTGGTGTCGCGGAGCAGGGCATTGAGCAGGGTGGTCTTGCCGGCGCCCAGAAACCCGCTGAGGATCGTCACCTTGGTGCGGCCGAGCCCGGCGCCACCTTGTGGAGTGTTCGACGGATCGCTCATGACGGCTGGCTCATGACCGGTCTGCGGTGGTACCCAGCGCGGGGAAGGGATTGTCCAAGCCGGCCCAGTCTTGGCTGTTGGCCGCGGCGAGCTGCTTGTCGAGCAGGCATGCGTCCAGGCGGGCGCGGATCTCCGCTTCGTCCATCTGCTGCCCGATGAAGACCAACTGCTGGGCGCGATCGCCAAAGCGTGGATGCCACTGGGGATCGTCGTCGGGTCGCTGGCCCTCGGGGTGCTGCCATCGATCGCGGGGAACGGCGGCCCACCACATACCGAGCGGGTTGATGCTGCTCACCCCGCCGGCCTGGGCCCACTCGTAGGCGACTCGATGATCCGCGGCGACCCAAAAAAAGCCCTTGGACCGAAGCACGCCGCGCCAGCTTTCGTCGTCGTGCAGGAACGCCCACAGCTTCTGGGCGTCGAAGGGATGCGGCGTGCGGTAGACGAAGCTCGAGATCCCGTAGGCCTCGGTCTCGGGCACGTGCTCGCCCTCGAGCTCGCGGACCCAGCCCGCGTGCCGGGTGGCTTCCTCGTAGTCGAACAGACCCGTGCCCAGGACGGCGGGCAGCGGCACCTGGCCGCGGGTCGCCTTGAGGATGCGCGCGCCCCGGTTGAGGGCCTTGAGGACCGTCTCCACCTCGACCGCCTGCTCGTCGGTGACCAGGTCGAGCTTGTTGAGCACGATGACGTCGGCGAACTCGACCTGATCGACCAGCAGATCGGTTACCGTGCGGTGGTCATCGTCGCCGAGCGCTTCGCCGCGTGCGTGCAGCGCCTCGGCCGCGCGGTAGTCGGTGAGGAAGCTCGAGGCGTCGACCACCGTGACCATGGTGTCGAGGCGGGCGAGCTGGCTGAGGCTTTCCCCTTGCTCGTCTTCGAAGGTGAAGGTCTGGGCCACGGGGATCGGCTCGGAGATTCCTGTCGACTCGATGAGCAGGTAGTCGAAGCGCTGCTCACCGGCCAGGCGCGACACTTCGGCGAGCAGATCGTCGCGCAGGGTGCAGCAGATGCAGCCATTGGACATCTCGACGAGCTTCTCCTCGGTGCGCGACAGCTCGGCGCCGCCGCGATCGACCAGCGCGGCGTCGATGTTGACCTCGCTCATGTCGTTGACGATCACCGCCACGCGTAGGCCTTGGCGGTTGTGGAGCACCTGGTTGAGCAGCGTGGTCTTGCCGGCGCCCAAGAACCCCGAAAGGACGGTGACGGGCAGGCGACGGTCGTCGTCCATGGATGTTCGATGCACGGTCTGGCTCTCGGATCGTGGATGCGGTGAGGGCGATGAATGCGGTGAGTATGCTCCTGCAAATATCTTGCATTCATGGTGCACGCAAGCGAGCGACCGCGGTCTTGGGGGGGCGCGGTGCGTCCGTTAGGCGCGATAGACGCCAAGCGTGCTCGTGCTCACCCCGACGGGCCATCGAGCGGGGTCGTCGATGTGAAGGCTCGAGCGATGCGGGTCACCAGGGGGGTCGGCTCACTCCCTGGACGCGCATCGACCCTCACGCACCCGGCGGCCGTTGACCTCACCCTCCGAGCCACGGCAAGGGCTGGCCCTGGACGTCGAGCACCGACGAGGGGTAGAGCGCCTCGCGCCCCTCGCCGACGAAGTGCTCGCCGTAGCCCCCGTACGGTCCCTGCTCGTACGTGGCGGGGGGCAGGCCCATGGACTGCAAGACGGTGCCCAGCCATTGGCTGTACGAAAGGCCCGGGAGCAAGCGCTCGTTGGTCTCGCCCCAATCGCCAAAGCCGTCCGCCTGCCGGTTCCGGTAGTCGAGGTACTGACCGGTGCGTAACGACCCGCCCGCGGCGCCCGCGGTGATGACCGGGGTGGAGACCGACTCGTGGGTGAGGTTGCCCGACTCCTGGCTCCAGGTGACCAGCGTATCGTGGAGCAGGGTGGTGCCGTCGCCCTGGTCGACGTCGAGCTTGCCCACCAGATCCATGAACACGTCGGCAAAGAAGCGCTGGTGTGCGTCGGCGAGCACCTGCTGGGCCGCGCCGTCGGGGGTGTGCGCCTCGTGGGCGATCTCTTGGTGCCAGTCGCCGGCGTAGTCGGAGAAGTGGTCGGTGACGCGAAAGACGGCGATCCGCGAGGTGTCGCAGATGAAGGCCGCCGCGACCACATCGTTGAACAGCTGCCAAAAACGCGCCTGGGCGGCGGGATCGAAGTCGTACCCGCTGTTGCCCCATTCGTCCTGCGAGTCGGCCTGGGGGGTGGGGATCTCGCCGCACGACACGGCCACCGCCAGCCGTCGCTGCAGCTCGTCGAGTCGCTGTAGGTGGTCGTCGAGCCGCTGTCGGTCGGCGGCCGAGAGCCGGCGGTTGCTCTGCCGTAGCGAGCGGTAGCTGTCGATCACCCGATCGACCACCGGGGGGCGGGGGCTTTGGGTGTCCTCCTGCGGCACGAAGATCCGGTTGAACAGCGAAAGCGAGCTCCACTCGGGCGGCAGGGCCTGGACCTGGCCCGACTGGGTTGCCGGGTTGGACCAGCCGAACGAGATGTCGTGTCCCACGATCATCGAGCGCTCCAGGATCGAGGACAGGTCGGGGTAGAAGTGGTCGGACCAGGCGAGCACCTGGTCTATGGTGGGGCGCGGGTAGCCGCCGACGATCTGGCCGTCGAGTCCGTTGCCGTCGTTCTCGGCGTAGTTGCCCAGGTGGCCGCCGCGGTGGTGGGCGATGTAGAACATGTGATCGAGGCCGCGGATCACGTTGAGCTGGGCCAGGCGCTCGGGGGTCAGCGCGTCGGCCGAGGCCCGCAGCACGGGCGACAGCTGGGGCTGCCCGCCTACATCAGCGGCGACCAAGTCACCGCGACGGATCGAGTGACCTGCGTAGGACTGGGAGTCGGTGAGCGCCGAGTCGGCGGGGAACATGTTGGCCCCCCAGACCCCGCCGTGCTCGGTGCACAGGGCCACGAAGCGGCGCCGGGTACCCGAGGGGACGCCGCCGGCCCCCGCGTCGCGGGGCAGCAGCGAGGGCAGCACGGGCAGCGCCAGGGAGAAGCCGGCGGCGCCGTGCAGGAACTGTCGACGAGAGGGATTGACTCGAGCCATGGTGATTGTCCTAGTCGATGGCGCGCTGGCGAAACTCGGGGCGCAGGGCGATCGCGCGCAAGACCTCGGCCAGCGGCGCGTCGGCGTCGAGGCGGGCGGTCAGATCCTCCAGGGCACACCCGTCCCGCTGCGAGTCCTCGGGGCGCCCGTGGGAGAAGCGGACGTACTGGCGCGCGAAGCAGGCCGACAGCTCCCCGCTGTCGATGATCTGCTGGGCCAGATCGGCCACGCCCTCCGAGGGGGTGTCGTCGCCGGGGATCACCTGGGGGATCGATCGGGTGTCGATCGGTCGCTCCCCGGTGACCTGGCCGTCGTCGTCGAACAGCACCTGGGTGGTGCGCACCCGGCCCAGGGCGTCGAAGCCCTCGGTGGCGTAGCCCAAGGGGTTGATGAAGGTGGCGTGGCACGAGGCGCAGGCGCTGCCCTCTTGCTCGGTGAGCTGCTCGACCACCTCGCGGGTGCTCATGTTCGGCTGGGGCGCGGGGGGCATGGCGTTGGCGTTGTCGGGCGGCGGCGGGATCTGCTGGCACAGCATCGCGGTGCGGATGAACACCCCTTTGACGATGGGCCGCGTGTTCGCCGTGCCCGAGGCGGTCAGGGCCGCGCGGGACAAAAGGCCCACCCGCTGCCCCGGCGGCAGCGCGGGCGGCTCGCCCCCTTGCCACGGGGCCACGCCGTAAAGCTCGGCCACGTCCTCGTGGCGGGCGAAGGAGCGCTCGTCGAGCATCAGCTGCGACAGCGATCCCGGGGTGTCGAAGGTGAGGTATTCGAGCATCGCCAGCGCCTCGTCGGCCATGTGCCGGTGGGTGTCGGGCCCGGGCGCGAAGTCCCCCAAGAAGGCGTCGAAGCGGGGATTGCCCACCAAGGCGTCCATGGGCGGCAGATCGTCCAGCCACAGCCACTGGCGGTAGAACTCGGCCATCGCCTCCCGGGTCCGCGGATCGGCGAACATCCGGTCGACCTGGGCCCGGTAGCCCTCGTCGGTGAGCAGGGCCCCGCTTTGTGCGGCGTCGAGCAACTCGTCGTCGGGCATGGTCTGCCACAAGTGGTACGAGAGCCGCGAGGCCAGCTCGTAGGCCGACAGGGCGTAGGCCCCCGGCTGGCCCTCCACCGGATCCTCGCCATGCTCGATGAGGTAAAGGACCGCGGGCGAGGCCAGCATCACCGTGATCACGTCGGCGAAGGCCTCGGGCTCCATGCCCTCGGTGACCCCCTCGCCGTCGAAGATCTCGCGGTAGAACGACAGCTCCTCGTCGGTGACCGGCCGCCGCAGCGTTCGGCCGCCGAAGCGACGGATGAAGTCGTCGACGCACGCGGTGTCGTTTTGGGGGTCGGCATCGATGGCGCAGCTGCCCACCACCACCTCGAGGCGAGCCGGGTCGCGGGTCAGCGCGTCACCCACCGCCCGGCCCACCTCGTAGGTGGCGTTGATGTGCTCTTGGTGGACGCTCTGGTCCAGCCGCGAGAACCCCCCATGGTGCACGCCATCGGGGGCTCGGCGGGCGTCGTCGGGGATCGCGGCCAGCTGGGGCGCCACCAGATCGGCCACCGCGTCGCCCTCGCTGGGCAGCGCCCAGCGCAGCAGATCGCGGATCGTGTGATCGAGCTGCACCCGGGTCAGGCGGCGCAGCGGCAGCGCGGGCGGGACGAGCGACGGGTCGCATTCGAACCCCGCGATGGCCGGGTCGTCGTCGTCGTCGCCGTGCTCGGGATCGTCGCCCGGATGATCGTCCACATCGTCGGCGCCCGGCAGGCCGTCATGGCCGCTGTAGCATCCGGTGGCGAGCGCGCCGGTCAGCAGCGCCAGGAGCATCGAGGAGGGAACAGCGAGGCGGGGCGTTCGCATGGGCTCGGCGGTCGGGATACGGTCGCGGGCCCGTTCGGGTGAAACGAAAACTCGAGAATTCGAGGCTTGACGGGGTCGTTGCTGGGCTTACGCGATGATCGAGGGGGGCGAGTCGATGGGGGGCGAGGGCCCCCGAGCATGCCTGGGACGGGCGGCAGGCGGGCTCGCGGAACGGGCGATGGGTGCGCGGGCGCTCGGTGGCGTAGACTGCCTGCGAGGTGCTGTTCCTCGACTTCTTTTACAACCTACGCGCGCACCGGGTGCCGGTGAGCACCCACGGCTGGCTGGCGCTGATGCAGGCGCTCGGCGACGGGCTGCACGGCGACAGCCTCGACGGTTTCTACCAGGTCGCGCGATGTTTGCTGGTGCCCACCGAGACCCAGTACGACGCCTTCGACCAGGCTTTTGCCGAGACCTTCCGCGGGGTGGAGCGGGATCTTCGTCACCTCGCGGACGAGCTGCGGGACTGGCTGGACGATCCCAAGCGGCTGCTGCACCTCGATCCCGCGCTGCGGCAGGCCCTGGAGTCGATGGGCATTGACGAGCTGCGTCGCCAGCTGCTCGAGCGGCTCGAGCAACAAAAGAAGCGCCACGAGGGGGGCAACCGCTGGATCGGCACCGGCGGGACTTCACCCTTCGGGCAGGGAGGCATGCACCCCTCGGGCATTCGCATGGGCGGCAGCGGCGGGGGGCGCAGCGCGCTGGCGGTGGCCGACGCCCGCCGCTTTCGGGCCTATCGGCGCGATCTGGTGCTCGACACCCGCCAAATAGCTGCGGCGCTGCGACGGCTGCGAACGATGGCGCGCAAGGGGGTCGACGAGGAGCTCGATCTCGACGAGACGGTCGACGCCACCGCGCGCAATTGCGGCGATCTGGAGATCGTGACCCGACCCCCGCGCAAGAACGACGTGCGGGTGTTGCTGATGATGGACGTGGGCGGCAGCATGGATCCCTTCGCGCGGATGGTCAGCCGGCTGTTCTCGGCCGCCCACTCGGGCGGAGGGTTTCGTGAACTGCGGTCCTACTACTTCCACAACTGCGTGTACCGACGGGTCTACGAGGACGCGGCGTTCATGAAGCCCGTGGGGGTGGACGAGCTGCTGCGCACCTACGATGCCCACTGGCGGCTCATCATGGTGGGTGACGCATACATGCATCCCGGGGAGCTGCTGATGTCCAGCGGCAATTGGTGGGACGGCACCCGTGGCCCGACCGGTCTGACCTGGCTGGCGCGCCTCGCCGACCGGTTCTCGCGCTCGGCGTGGATCAACCCAGAGCCCACCCACGTCTGGGATGCGCCGACCATCGCGGCCATTGGCCAGGTGTATCCCATGGTGCCGCTGACCCTCGAGGGGCTCGACGATCTGGTCCGCGTGCTGCAGCGACCGCCCAGCGCGATACGGCGCAGCCGGATCCACGAGCTGGCCCGAGGGGCCGACTTCGAGGATGTGCTGGGCCGCTCGTCCTGAATCGAGCGCTACGCTGTCGATCCGATCCGATCGAGCCGCCAGACCCGCTGGCGAGCGAACCGGCGAGCGAACCGGCCGCATGACCTGTCGCCTCGGGGAACCCTGGGCACCAAACCGGCACCAAGCATTCGGGAGCGCATTCACTATGCTCGACCATGATCGCATGGTGATCGCATGGTGAATCGATGGTGGATGATACGGAGCTATTGGAGGCGTGGAGAGGCGGCGATCGGGCCGCCGGCGAGGTGCTCTGCCAGCGCTACTTCAAGCTGGTCCAGCGCTTCTTCTATGCCCGCCGGGGTGGTGATGTCGATGACATGGTCCAGCAGACCTTCGAGGCCTGCGTCAAGGGGCGCGATCGCGTGCGAGAAGGGAGCAGCTTTCGCGCCTATGTGTTCGGTGTCGCCTACAACGTGATGCGGGTCGATCGTCGACAGCGGCGCGATACGGTGCCCGTGGTCGAGGAAGGCGCCGGTTCGGTGCGCTCGGCGGCACCGGGGCCGACCACGTGGATGGGGGCGCGCGAAGACGCCGAGCGGCTGGCCCAGGGGCTCGAGCAGCTGCCGGTCGATCTACGGATGGTGCTCGAACTGCACTACTTCGAGGGGCTTTCTGCGCTCGACATCGCTCGGCTCGTGGTTCTACCCGAGGGCACGGTGCGAAGCCGCTTGCGCCGCGGTCGACGACAGCTTCGAATGGCCATGGGCAAGCCGCTACCGGAGGACGGGCCGATGAAGACCGAGCACGACAACACCGAGCACGACAACACCGAGCACGATATGGCCCCTTTGGGTCAAACGTTCGAATCTGAAACGACGTGATCGGTTGGCCTCTATCATCGCACTGCTGATCGACGATGACGCGTGACGACCTCGAGCTTGGTGACCGCGAGCCTGCGGCCGCCGTGCCCCATGCCCGGGCCAGCGAGCAAGACACGGAGACTCCCTCCGTCGATCCGCTGCAAACCGAGACGGGGGAAGGCAAGCGAGGGCGTGCGCCGTGGCGCCGCGCAGTCGTGCGGGTCGACGTGATCGGTGGCGACAAGGGCGGCGAGGAGGGGGGAGAGGCAGACACCGCGGTGCACATCGGCCGCTATCGTGTGCTCCATTCCCTCGGGCGCGGGGGCATGGGCACGGTGTTCGCGGCTCACGACGAGACCCTCGATCGCAGCGTCGCGCTCAAGCTACTGCACGAGGATCTCGGCCACGAGGCACGGCAGCGGGTTCGGCTGCTGCGAGAGGCCCAGGCGATGGCGCGGGTGTCCCATCCCAACGTGGTCACCGTGTACGAGGCCGACGTGCACGAAGATCAGCTGTTCATCGCAATGGAGCTGGTCGATGGGATCACGCTCGATCGATGGCAGCGGGAGCGGCCGCGCACGTGGAAGGAGTGCCTGGATGTGTACGTACAGGCGGGCCGGGGGCTCGCGGCCGCCCATGCCGAGCAGCTGGTCCATCGTGACTTCAAGCCGGGCAATTGCATCATCGACCACAGGGGGCGAGTGCGGGTGCTCGACTTCGGCTTGGCCCGCGACTCCGCGGCCGGCCCGGTGCCGGCCGAGACGGTAGCGGTCAGTCAGGGGTCGGCCCTGGCCCACAGCATCACCCGCACGGGGGCGATGCTGGGCACGGTGGCGTATATGTCTCCCGAGCAGCTGCGGGGCCTTTCGGCCGACGCTCGCAGCGATCAGTTCAGCTTTTGCGTATCGCTCCACGAAGCGCTCTTTGGGCGGCGCCCGTTCATGGCGCAGACCGCCGGAGAGCTGCTGAGCGCCATCGTGGCGCGGCAAGAGGCGCGGATAGGTCATCCCTCGGTGCGGGTGCCCGTGGCGCTGCGGCGGGTGCTGCGTCGCGGGCTTCGCCTCGACCGGCAAGAGCGATACGCCTCGATGAAGGAGCTGCTCGACGCGCTGGAGAGCATCCCGCGGCGGCGGCGACGGTGGGTCCTGGCCACGGTGGGGATCGTGGCATCCGGCACGGTAGGTGCCGGCGTGGTGCAGGTGCTCCCATCGTCGCCGTCGCCGTGCGCGGCGCTCGAGGGGCGGGCCCCCGCGGGGTGGGACGCGGGTCGGCGAGGCGAGGTGCAGCGGGCGATCCTGGGCACGCAGATGCAGGACGCGCCCGCGGTCTGGACGGGCCTGTCGAGTCACTTGGACGCCTACGCCCAGGAGTGGTCGGCGCTCCAGCTGGCGGCCTGCAAGGCGGCCCACGTGGAGCAGCGCACGGCCGCCGCCGTCTACGAGGCGCAGCAGATCTGCCTGGGTGATCGCGCCCGGATCCTCGGGGCGCTGACCGAACGTCTGTCGCAGGCCGATCGGATGATCGCGGCGCGGGCGGTGTCGGCAGCCGAGACGTTGCCGGCCGTGTCCGAGTGCCAGCAGGCGGCGGTGTACATCGACTACGGGCCGCCCTCGGTGCCGCCGCAGCTGCGCGAGGAACGGGACGCCCTGCTCGATCGGATCGCCCGCACCGCCGTGCTCGAGCGCCTCGGTCGCTTCGAGGATGGCCTACGAGACGCCGAGGAGGTGGTCGTGGCCGCGCGGGCCTTCGCGGAGCGCTTCGAGCCGCCGCTGCTCCAGGCGCTCTATGTCCAAGGTCGCCTGTTGCGACGCTCACGGCGCTTCGAGCCCGCGGAGGAGGTCTTGCTCGAGGCGTTGCCCCTGGCCGAGGGCAACCGGGATGACCGGGGGGCGATCGACGTCTTGCACGAGCTGATGTTGCTGTCGCTGGAGCGAGATCGCCTGGACGAAGGAGGCGTGTGGTTCCATCAAGCGCGAGCCAAGCTGGCTCGGGTGGGCAACGATCCGATGCGGATCCGGCTGATGAAGCTCGACCAGAGCAAGATGGCGCTCGCGCGAGACGAGCTCGAGCGCGCCGCTACGTTGCTCGAAGAGGTCGGTGAGCTGTGCCGAGCCGAAGACAACTCGAGCACGTGCCGGCCGGGGCAAATGGCGACCCTCGCCCTCGTACGCGAGCGGCAGGGGCTGTCTGGGGAAGCCCAGGCGCTCTACACTCAGGCGCTCGCCGAGCACCGGCGCCATGGTGACCTGCAGGGAGCAGGAGAGGTGGTCTACAACTTGGCCGGGCTCTACTACCAGAGGGGTGAGCTCCGTGAAGCGGTGGCTACCTATCGTGAGGCACTGGCGCTTCTGTCCATGTTCCACGATGCGGATTCCCCGGTCGTTGCTTTGGCTCATTATGGCCTGTCGATCGCATTGTCGCGTCGAGGAGCCAGGAGCGAAGCGCTGGAGCATGCGCAGCGGGCCGAGCAGAGCTTTCGGAAGGGTGGGTCAACCGACGATCGACTCTGGGCGCTGCTCTCGGTCGCCAACCTGCTGGCCAGGCAGGAGCGTCCGAATGAGGCACTCGACGCCTTCCAGCGGGCCGAGGCCCTCATTCGAGATGCCGATGGAATCGACGATATGTCGCGCGCCACGGTGCTCGTGGGCATCGGGGACACCCTGTTGTTGTTGGAACGTCTGGACGAGGCCGATTCGCGGCTCACTGCGGCGATGGAGCTCGCTGAGAAGGCGGTCGGTGCTCGGCAGCCCGTGCTTGCCTATCCTCTGTTCAGTCTCGGGAAGCTCCGCATGGCGCAAGGTCGCCTGCGTGAGGCACGAGATACCCTGGACAAGGCGTGGACCCTTCAAGTCGACCTTGAGGATGGCGAGCTTCGGGCCAATGTGGCTCAGTGGCTTGCCCGAGTGCTATGGCAGACCGACGAGCCACAGCGCGCTCGTGAGCTGTGGGCCATTGCGCGTAAGACCTTGGTGGAACAGGAGCGGATGGATGACGTCGCTCGACTAGATGCAGCTTTGGTGGAGTGTGGGAAGAAGTGCCAGTGAGCTGATCGAACGACGAGTAGGATTGATGGCGAGGTCGTCACTCGCCATGGCGCCCCGATGACCCCAGCCGAGCGCTTGGGGGACGGGATCGTGCGTACCGCGGCCTATCGCGGGCGCTTGCGCCGGAAACGGTGTCCGTAGGGTCGCGTGCGCGGCCCCTCGGCTGGCCAATCAAGGCCCCCAAACCTCACGGCGTTTGATGGCGCCGTGCTGACAACCAGTGGAGTAGGAACGATGACAACAGTCACTGACTATAGTCTTCTCGAGTGTCGCTTTCGCAACTTGTTCGGTCGGATGGTGTTGGATCTTAAAGTCGGCACGCAGTGGACGCTGACCGACGACAACATCCAGGACAATATCACGGCCGGGAGCTCGATCTCCGAGGTGGCGGCGCGCTTCGAGCCGCAATCCGGGGACGAGCACCGCATGCGATTCCAGGTCGACGGGACGTGGGGCGCGTGGAGCTCGTGGACCACCGGCCAGATCTCGCAAGACATCGACGTGCCGGGGGCGGGCCTGGAAGAGACCGTCGACTACGACGTGGAGATGCGTCCCACGAGCGGCACGGGCACGGTGGCGATGAGCGGCTACCTCAAGGTCAAGAAGCTCAACTCGGGCGACTAGTCCGTACCCCCTCGGCGCCGCCGTATGCAGCCGCGTGCGGTTGCGTGCGGCGGCGCACTCTGCAAGCACCGGCGATACGTGAACAATGGCCAAGGCGCCCATACGCCAAGGCGCCCGCGGGCGCCTCCGCCCAAGGGCTGGTCTCGGCTGTGGCAGCTATGCTACGCACCGTTCACCATGCTAGCCCGCGCCCTGCTGTTGCCCATCGTCGCGACCCTCGCTCTTACGGCCTCCGCCTGTGACAACAAGGACGAGGGGGGCAAGGGCAAGGACGAAAAGGGCGCCAAGTCCAAGACCCCCAAGAAGGCGGACGAGCCCGCCGGCGACGAGGGCGAGCCCACGCTCCAGGTGGCCGACGGCGATCAGGGCGCCGAGGGTCCGGTGCCTCCCGAGACCAGCATGGTGTTCTTTCAGGTCGAGGCGGGACTCATCCCGCTGGCCTGCTTCGACAAGGACAAGGGCACCCTGGCCGCGGGCACCGGCTGTCTGGACATGGTGCCCGCCGACGGGATGGTGCGGGTCAGCGGGGGCGACCAGGCCTTCAACAAGAAGGTGGGCGAGCGCGTCGAGCCGCGCTGTATGGTCGGCTCGGGCAAGAAGGTCGCCCTGGGCGCCGAGGGCCTGACCGGCGGGGCCGAGTTCACCTTCGGCGCCTGGCCTCCCTCGGCCCTCAAGATCCTCAAGACTGTGTCCGGCGACAGCACCTCGCCGGCGCAGACCCAGATAGACGACGACACCAAGGCCAAGCTGGCCAAGAAGGTGCCCGCCAAGGGCGAGCTGACCGCGCACCAGGTGGCCGAGGTCGACATCGACGGCAACGACAAGAAGGACGAGATCTACTCCGTGTTCGTGCCCCACAAGACGATGCTCGAGCAGTACACCTGGAGCGGGGTGTTCTTGGCGCGCGACGGCAACCTCGACGATCTGATCCTCTTGGCCAAGTCCAAGTCCCGCAAGGACGTGTTCGAGGTGCTCGGCGTGCTCGACGTGGACGGCACGGGGACCCGGGAGCTGTGGGTACGGATGATCTACGAAGAGGGCGCCGGCGATGCGATCATCCAGCTGCAGGGCGATGCGCCCAAGCAGCTGGGCAAGTGGTCCTGCGGGGCCTGAGCGTGAGGGCTTGGGCCGCGAGGCGGCACGCCGCGACGGTCATCGATTGCCGTCGATTTTCATCGGTGGTGAGGATCGGATCCAGCGCCGCGGTTTTCGGGCGGGCCCGGCACGACACGAAAGAGATCGAATTTCACCCTCGTGTATGCGGGTTCACGGACGGTCGGGGAAGTGTGAGGGATCCTCTGATCAATGAGTCTGGAGCCGATCGAGCGGACCGCGCGGATGCCGTGGCCCCAACACCTCGACCGGCGCGGGCGGGGGGGACTACGCGTTGGCCTGGAGGTCCTTGGCGTGATGTTGCTGGCCTGCACGCCCGAGGTCTTCTTTGTGGAGGAGCCGGCGACGTCGGGCGAAGGCGCCAGCTCGACCTCCATAGAGATAGAGACGGACTCGGCTGTTTGCCGTCCCTCCGATCCCGTCGAGGACTGGTGGGATCCTTCGTGGCGTCGCCGTCGTCGGATCGAGATCGACACGGCGCCGTTCGCCAATGACCCGGCGATCTCCGCTCCGCTCCTGAACTTCCCGCTGTTGGTGCGTCTGCCGGCCGAGGATCTGGGGAAGACCTGGAGCGAGCGCGAAGGCGCCGATCTGCGGGTTCGCGCGGCCGACCAGGAGATCGCCCTGGACTACGACATCGACCAGGTCGACGCGGGGGGGGAGCTCTCGCTGTGGGTCAAGATCCCCGAGATCATCCCAGATCTCGGCCCCCTGGTGGTGTGGCTCTATTACGACAATCCCGAGGCTCCCGCGGGGGAACGCGCCCAGAGCGTGTGGGCGGATTTCATCAGCGTACACCACCTGGGCGCGGATCTCTTGGACTCTGCCGGGTCGCACCATGGGGCATCGCCGTGGGAGCCCGAGCTATGCGACGGCGAGTGTGGCCCGCGGATCGGCGCGGCTCGCCGTTTCGTGCCCGAGCTGCTGCACGAAGTCATCCTCGAAGGAGAACAGGGCTTTGATCTGGGCCACGATCCCTTCCATGAGTCCACTCGATCCTTCAGCGTCACCCTGTGGATGCAAAGCACGTCGCTCAATGCGTACGAGTCGGGAGGCCTGGTCGCCAAGGGAGACGACACATGGAAGATGCAGACCTACCGGAGCAGCAACGGCGTCGCGCTATCGCTCGAGCAAACCGCACTGCTGGATCCTTGTGAGTGCGAGGGGGATTGCGCGGAGGCGTGCACGGACCAGAGCGTGGGCGAGTGCATGGACATGTGCCTCGACATGTGCCCGGAGGATGTCATTTGTGCGTGCAGTGATCAGTGTGTGTGTGAAGGGATCGGTGACGGCTATGAGTATGACGGGGGCCTCGCGGACTGTGAATATAAGCTGAAGATCTCACCAGAGTCTGCCAATGGCAATGTCAACGATGGACAATGGCACTACGTCGCGATGACCGTTGAGGGGCTCTCGCCGATGCTGCCGTCGATGGTCCAGCTGCGACTCTACGTGGACGGTGCGGAGGCGGCCGCCAGCTCCGTCCTGGAGCTACAAGTGCCCGAAGATGATGCGCCGGTCCGCTTTGGTCACAACCTCAACACCCATCGTCGCTGGGGCGGCTCTTTGGATGAGATCCGGATCATGTCGGGCGCTCGAGGTGCGGCTGAGATCGCGGCGGACTACGTGACCGTCGATCAAGATCCCCCGACGGTGGGAGCGGGACAGTCGATATGTCGATGACCACCCAAAAGCGACTGGTCGGTGGGGTGCTGCTCGGCCTGATGCTGGGCTGCCCGACGCCGCGCCCGGCACTCCCGCCGGTCTGCATGCTGCGCCAGACGGGGTGCGACTCCCCGCAGCAGCCGTGGGACGATATCCGTTGGCCCTTCCGGCGGAGGATCGAGGTGTCCTCTCCGCTCGACGTCTCCCTGACCGATGTGGTCGTGCCCGTGCGGCTCGACGAGGGCTTCGAGTACGCGTGTGCCGGGCCGGATCGCGTCGATCTACTGTTCGTGGACGACCAGGGAGAGCCGCTCGAGCACGAGATCGACGAGTGGTCGGTCGATGTCGAGGCGGTGGTGTGGGTGCGGTTGCCCCAGCTCGACCCGAGCGGGGCCTCGCTTTGGATGTACTACGGTCATCGCCTTGCCGAGCCGCTATCGGAGGTCGATCCCTGGTCGTCCGAAGCGGCGGGGCTCGAGGCCGTGCTGCACTTTGGGGGGGATCTCGACGACGCTCGGGGTGAGCACGATGGGCAAGTCGTCGAGGAGGGGGCCGTGTCGGCCTACAACGAGGGGATGCTGGGTCAGGCCGTCCACTTCGAGGAGGCCAATGTCGGCTCTCGGGTCGAGCTGGCCGACGTCTCGCCGATCGATGCCCATATGGAAGCAAGCCGTGCCTTCACGGTGACCGCCTGGATCCGGCCGACCCCTAGCGTGACCGGCGATCAGTTCCTGCGAACCGTGATCTCCCGCGGCGGGAACGCGTGGGCGATGTCGATCTCCGATGAGGATGATGGCGTGCCCCACGACTACGTTCCCCCGGTCCAGGCGGCGTTCTACAGCTATTGCGGGATCAGCAAAGACTGTGAGTGGCCGTTCGAGCAAAGGCACTTCTTGACGGGATCGAGCAATCCCGTCATCCAGGACGAGCTCGACGCCATCTGGCATCACGTGGCCATCGTGTATGAGGAGATCCAGGGAGCGTCGTCGACTGCGCGTAAGTCGCTTTATGTCGATGGTGAGCTCGAGGTCCCGCTGCCCATCGTGCCCATGCCCGGCGAACCGCCGCCCGACGTCGAACAGCCAGGAGTCCCGAGATCCGTCGAAGGGGATCTCGACATCCCCTGGGAAGAGATAGGCCCCCCGCTGCTCGTCGTAGGGTCGAGTACCTCGGGGACCGTCGTCTTCCACGGCGACATCGACGAGGTCCACATCGCCAGCATGGCCTGGACGCCCGAGCGGATCGCGGCAGAGTACGAGTTCGCCGCCGATGAACGCCTGGTGGACGTCTTGAGCCCCGAGTGCCGGTGAGTCGCGAGTGCCCGACTGCCTACATTCGCGCCGTGGGCACCAGCCCGGGCCGTGGGGCCCCCTTGGGTGCGGGCTTGGCCGCGATGATCTGCGCGATCACCTCGGTGATCCCCTCGTCCGAGCACGAGCGCTCCTCCCAGCTCAGCTGGCGCACGTTGTCCCAGCCCGGCAAGAACGCCCAGCGGTATTGATCGTGGCGGCTCCACCACGCTCCGGGCACGCCGGGCACGGGGGTCGAGGGCTGGTACTTGTCCCCCAGGGTGGCGGCCATCTTGCGGTCGTGGTGCTCGGCCGCCTGCTCGGGCTTGGTCTCGGGGATCATCGACAGCCGGAGCCAGCGCGAGCCCTGGTCGTGGTGGAAGTAGTAGCCGCACGACATGTGGAAGGACTCCCCCAGGTAGATCTCGTAGCCGCACGCCTCCTTGACCGTGGGCACGTCGAAGCCCAGCTCGCCCTTGCAGCACGTGGGGCGGGGTAGCTTTGGCGCGAACAGCCGGCACTCGCCGTTGGTCTCGTCGGGCCGGCCCGAGCCCGGGCCGCGCTCGTCGTCGTCGACGGCCCGGTCGCGGATCTTCTCGTCGGCTCGCGCGATCGTCCGCTGAGTGTAGAGCTCGCCGTCGCGCACCACCACGCGCGGATCGTCGGCGGAGACCTGGGGGGCCGGCGTGGCCTTCTTGGGCTGGCCGTAGGGGTTGCCGGTCTCGGTGGGGCAGCCGAGCAGCAACCCGAGAAGGGGGAGGAACCGAGCGTGGGCGCGCATGGCGGGCGATGTCTTACCGCGGGTGGCGGCGACGCGCCACGCACAGCAGCAGGACAACGAGCCCCAGCGGTCCGCTTACACCCCCGGCCGACCTTGCCCACCGGGGGCCTCCCACGGCGCACCCGCCGTCGTCCCCGCCCGGCTCGGGCGGGGGATCCTCGCCAACCTCGATCTCGAAATCGAGGCGGGTCGCGTTCCCCGCCTCGTCGGTCAGCTCGACGTGGAAGGCCCAGGTGCCCACGGGCAGCCCGGTGACCGCGAAGCGATCCTCGAGGAAGGGGCGCGCCTGCGGCTTGGGCTCGTCGTTCAGCCAAAAACTCGCGTCGTAGACCTGAGGGTGCAGATCGTCGCGGATCTCGAGCACCACGTCGAAGTCGGCCGGGGCCTGGAAATACTGGCCGTCGGCTGGCTCCACCAGATCCACGGTGGGCGCCTGCGTGTCGACGTATGGGCCGCCGAACAGCTGGCCCAGCAGGGCGCGGGCATTTTGGAGGTCATCGCCTTCGCAGTGGACCGCGTTGAACTCGGGGCACGAGGCGGGTCCGGGCGAGAGATTCACGTCGGTGACCACCGGCGCGCACTCGCCCCGGAACGCATTGGGCTCGTCGTCCCCGCTGGGGAACATGATCGAGCGCTCGGTCTGGATGTGGTCCAGACCCCAGCTATGGGCCGCCTCGTGCAGGGCGGTGGTCGCTCCGCCGTTGACCCACTCGACCAGCGCGCCGTCGAGGTGGGCAAACGCGATCTGGCTGGGGCTCTGGTCGCCGCAGTCCCCCGAGGGCGCGCTGCCCAGGGCGCCAAAGCGCTCCTCGGTGCCCCCGTAGACCACCATGGTGTAGGCCTCGCTGGGATCCGGGCGCTGGCCGGTCACCCGGATCCCGTACTCGTCCACGTCGCGGCGCATGGCCTGGAGCACGGAGACCTTGGTCTGCACGCTCCCCGAGAACGGGGCGATCGTCTCGCCCACGTTGTACCAGTGGCAGTTGTCCTGGCTGCGGCTGGGGTTGCACTCGGACAGCTCGATCCCGTCGAAGTTGACGTAGAGCGTGGTGGGGGTGCCCAGCTCGCGGGCGGCGGGCGCCCGTGGCGACGCGGTCAGGCGCGTCGGTCGAGGGGGTAAGGGCGCGTCCATGCGGTGGAGCCCCGGGGGCGAGCCCGAAGCGAGCAGCGGAGCCCGCTCGGGAGCTCGCTCGGGAGCCGGATCCGAGGCCGGATCCGAGGCCGGATCCGAGGCCAAGTCGGCAGCGGTCGGCAAGGGAGTCGTAAGCAGGATCCACGCGGTCGGGATCATGACCGCCGCCCCGAGCGTCGCAACAGCGACAGGAGCACGAGCCCACCAAGGCCAAGCCCGCCGGCCGGGGCGCCGCCGCTGCGGCAGCCGGCCTCGGCCGGATCGGCGGGCTCTTGTTCTTCCTCGGGCTCGGGCAGCTCGCTACCCTCGGCCAGGATCGAAAAACGCACCCGGTCCTCGGCCGTGTTGCCAGCCTCGTCGGTGATCACCACCCGCAAGTCGTAGTCGGCCGCCGGCGGGTTGTTGAGCAGCAAATCGAGCTTGATCCGATCTTCCTCGTAGATCAGCTGATCTCCGTTGTAGACCTGCACCCCGTAGAACTGCGGGTGGCGGTCGTCCTCGATCTCACCCAGCAGCGGCACGGTGACCGGCAACACGAAGGTCGACTCGTCTTCAGGGCTGGTGATCTCCAGCGTGGGCGGGCTCGTGTCGGGGATCGCCGGTCCGAACAGGAGGTTCATCTCCTGCCAGCTATTTTGAAAGCCCGTCTCGCAAAAGAGGGTGTGGACCTGGTTGCACGACCCGGGGGTGGGCTCGAGATCGGTGTTGGCGACGATCTTGTAGCACTCGTCCTCGAACCGCTGATTGAGCCCCGAAGCCTTGAAGGGATTGAGGATGTCGATCTCCGCGTCGACGTGCTCGAGGCCCCAGGTATGGGCGGCCTCCTGGAGGATTACGGTCGATCCAGTGTTGGACGAGCCAAAGCCCTGGGTGAAGCTGGTGTCGCCGCCGCGGCGATCCTCGCAGTCGATGTAGGGGGCGATCCCAGCGAAGCTCTGCGGGCCCAGATCGCCGTAGATCACCATCGTGTAGTCGACGTCGTCGGGAGGGCGCTCGAGGGTCACGTTGACCGCGAACTCGGCTAGATCTTTGCGCGTGGCCTGGAGGATCGAGATCCGCTGGGTCTCGTTGCCGTCGTAAGGCCCCACGTAACCGTCGAACAAATGGGCCAGCGTGCTGCAGTCGTAGTGCGGGTCGTTGCCGCAGCCGCTCTGGAGCACGCCGCCGTCGAAGTTGATGTAGAGCAGCTCGGGAGAGCCGGCGGCTCGCGGGCGTTGGTCCTCGTGGAAGGTCGCGACGGGGATCGCGGGGGTCGTCAGGGGAGCGGCTAGCGAGGTGGCGGGAGCCGACACCGAAGCCCACGTGGCGAACATGACGAACGATCCGAGCATCGACGTGTCTACGCTAGCAGGCTGGTCGAGGGTGGTCATCTTGGGGGGGGGCTGCGGTCGATCGAGGGGGTTAGCTGAGGGGTGATCTCGGGGCTTCGATGAAGGGGGGCTTGGGCGTGGAGCACCGCGCAGGCGCCTGGTGCGGGCAGCCGGTTGGGCCCTGTTTAACGCGCGGACTCCTCCCCGCCGATGCTCGCCGGCGAATTGGTAAGCTTGAGTGCTTGGACGACATCTAGTCGCCGACTGCGCGTCGTCGGGTCCCCTCCGCGCTACGCG
>JBCCWC010000244.1:0-21231 GCA_039194325.1 Myxococcota bacterium | reverse complement strand
GTCATTGCTGCTGAGAAACGCTGGACTCGCCCGGTGAAGGGTTGGAATCAAGCTCTCAACCAGCTAGCAATTCATTTTGAAGGACGACTGCCTGTCTAAAGGTGCGATATCTTCGTACACAGAAAATCTGACACACTCGCAGCTTCGACGAGGTCGCCACCCACCAGGTGTGCCCCGGGCGCTTTGCGGGGGTCCGTCATGTCATCACGGACGATCTCGACGGGGACGGCGCGCAAGACATCATCGTCACCTGCATGGGGGGCGATTTCACGGTCAGCTTGGCCAATGGCCCGATGTCGTGGAGTGAGTATGTCGTGTACTCCTTGGATGGAGCCCATCGCCCCTATGCGTACGATCTCGACGGGGACGGCGACCGAGACTTGCTGGTGCCCACCACTACGCTCAACCGCGTGGTGCTCTACCTCAACGACGGCGCGGGGGGGATGACGCTGAGCGACGTGGAGTTCATCGCTGGCGGGCCCGCCTACACGGTGGAGGTCGCCGATCTCGACGAGGACGGCGCCCCCGACGTCGTCTCCGCCGTGCACGATGGCTCGGGGCAGGTGGTGATCTGGTACGCGGATCCCTGAGCGACGGGCCGCACGGCTCGCCGGTTGTGACTACTGACTACTTACACTCAACCCCGAGGAGCTGGAGCTTCACCGTCACTTCGTGGGGCTGCTGCACTGCGATCTTCAGGATGTAGTCACCTGCTTCCTCTATGTCGAACCACCTCGCAGGCGTCCCACTCGTCGGAAACACGATTCGTTGCTGGAATGAATTGCAGCCACCAGCGCACTGCTTCAGCTCAGCGTACCCCTCCACCGGTTCCTCGAAGTAGGAGATGAAAATCCCATACCGACCCGGAGCCGGGACGGTCACGACACGGTACGTCCAGATCTCTTCATCTCGCACTCCGACGACGGCGGGTGAATCGCAGGCTAGCTCGATACTGTGCTCAACTGTGTTGGACCCATTGCACCACGCGAGAGATTCTGACCCAAGGCAGGCCGCGCTTGGGTCGCGGTAGACAGTCTGCGGGCATGCTTCGAGTTGTCCAAAATCGGCGACTGCGCTGTCGAATGAAACGCCGATCGTCGCAGTGAAGGCCGTCTCGAGGTCGGCTGTGGAGCTCCAAGGTCCCAGCTGTTCTTCTAGTTCGAGGAGCATGCGGCGTTCAAATGTCGTGTCGATATAAGAGATGAATCTGCCTGCAACGCCGTAGTACTCGCCGGGAAGTCGAGTATCATCGACTGCCGCCAGGGCTTCTTCGAGTGGTAGGCCCGTGTCGTTGCGGAAAGGGAAGTGGCCATCGCCACCGAAGTACTCGGCCAACCCCTCCTCGAGTACCGGTTGCGTGAGGCCATTCGGTCGCAGGACGGCGTGCACGAGTTCGTGCTCTAGTAGGGGCGAACCGCTGAGGATGCCGCGCGCGGTCGAGGTGCCCAAAACACCGCCGTGTGAGCCCGGAACCTCGTCAGGCGCGAGGAACGAGTATCGGATCTTCTCGCCGAGCAGGGGTCGGTGGAGAACTTCGAGAAGGCCCGCGACATACCCGTCGAGGTAGGCCGGAGTACCGGCGCAGTACTCACCCGCTTGCTCGGATACGCCGAACTCTAGGTGGTCGCCCTCCCACACCACAGCTGGTAGCTGGAGTTCGTCTGCCGGCGGCTGGCAAGCCGACAGACCCGCGGCCAATGCGGCCGCCGGGTTTAGCTTAGAGTGGTGTTGCCGGGCTACTGCCACTGTGTGGCTCCAAGGAAGAAGTCGTACACGCTCCCCTCCTCGTCAGTATACCTCAGCTGAATGGGGTCAACGTCCCACGAGCCGGGCAAGTACCCGGGTCGAAAGCGAATCGGCGTGTGGTTCGTGACGCTAACAAGCGCCGAGTTCCCCAGGGCCTGACCCGAAATGGCAAAGATGGCATCTGCTCGAGGGATCTCGTATGCTGAGCTGTCAAGGCTGACAGCGTCGACCTCGCCGACGAGTTCGGCGCGAAACGCGTCGACGGCGAGGCCGCCAATGGTCACTGGAGTGTCGCCGCGGCCAAGCATGTAGCTGAGCTTCGCAGTGCTCGCCGTCTCGACAACTGCGAGGCGTGAGCAAGCCTCGGAGCATCCGGTTCGAACAGACGCGAGAGCCGCTGTTTCGAGCACCATGGGTCCTCGGATTTCGACCTGGCCGTGGAGGAGCGAAATCAAGTCGTCGGGGTCGAGCTCCGGCGGGAGCTCGCTGAACGCGACGTGGTCATTGAAGTCTGACGAGAGGCATTCTTCGCCAGGATACTCAGCGTCGCTCGTCCATGGAAAGACGCCTTGCTGTTCCGCATTCGTGATGGTGATCATCACGTCGTTCAGCAGGCCCGGGGGGTCGAACGACCAAGACGCACCGATTGCGAGGTCCGCGAAGTTCGGGTCCGAGTTGCTGTTGGCATCGCACCCGGGCGGCGTCGTCGTGATCCCAGTGTCGACCGCGAACGTGTCGAAGCAGTCTTGCTGGTGGGTCGCGATATAGTCCGCAGCCTTGAGTGCTGCCTCTTTCGGTGCAGGGCCGAGATCTTGCGCGAACTCCTCGAGCCGAATCGCCATGCTCTTGCATCCCTGTTCGATGGCATCGACGACACATGCCTGGCTGTGTGGCTCCGCGCAAGTCAGACCGACCCCTGCAGGCGGGCAGCACGCCATGACCTTGGGCTCCGCATAGGAATCGTCTTCGATCGAGGAGCCATAGTCCACGACAATAGGCGCCGAATCTCCGTCGAACTGAATGTTGACCTCTAGGCGCCCTCTGCACTGGTAGCGGTAGCCAAACACGTTGTTGGCCTCGGCGTCGTTGTTGGCGAATAGGCACCGCCCATCGACCAAGGACGGCTCCCCACCGCTATCGTCGGCACTGCTGACGGTAGTATCGTTGTCTCCGCTACCTGTGCCGGTCTCGCTTACGGTGACTTCAACGAGGGGGTCGCCGGGAGAGGTCGGATCAGTACACGCGACCTCGGGCGCGAGAGCAACAATAATAAGGAGGAGAAATGCTGTTTGCGATCGAATCATGCCGCGCGAGAGTACATCCTGGACGATATATGCGATGAAACAGTCGAGCACGGCCGAGTATAGGCGCTCACCGCCCGCGGTGCGGCTCCTCGACCGGCTCCACATAGAGGCTGGTCAGCGGTACATCATCGAGGCTGAGCACCTGCATCGGGGCGGTCGTTCCCATCCTCTGCCACAGCGATTGCTCCTCGACCCCCATGTGCAGCTCGTGGAACAGCAGCCCGGAGCGGGCGCGACGGGCCGGGGCCGGGTCGAGGCTCGCGGGCCAGCGACCCTCACGCTCGTACTGCCGTCGCGCGAGCTCGTGCATGTCGTGCAGGTACAAGGGGCCCGGGATCTGCTGAAGCGTGGGCCATAGCTCGGAGAGGGTATGGCCCCAAAACCCGCGGTTGAGGCCGAGATCGGCCGCCCCTCGGGGGCCACCGGCGAGGGGAGCGTACTGCGAGAGGTTGTAGGGGTGACCGTCTATCGTGGAGATCGCCGCCGGACCCAAGCAGACCACAAGGGCCGCCGGCTCCAGCCAGCGCCCGTGCCGGCCGGGCTTCGCCGCTTGCCACAGCTCCCGCCAGGCCACGGCGGCGGCGAGAGCCAAGAAGGGGTAGGCGGTCAGCCAGTGCTTGGTGCCGCCGAAGATCGGCGTGTTGGGCAGGCTGATGAGCACCAAGGGGAACAGCCCTAGAATAGCGAGCCACAGCACGTCGAGGCGAGACCAGCCCGGCGGTAGCGGCCGCGACCAGCGGGCGGTAGCGGGCGGAGGAGTCTCGGGGGCCCGCAGCTCGGCTCGCCCCCCGAGCCACAACCCCAGGCCCGAAAGCACCAGCAACGCGGTGGGCACGGTAGCCCACGTCATGATCGACACATAGGAGATCGGCATGGGCGGCTGATTGTAGTTCTCGCCCAGCAGCTCCATGTTGTACCAAGAGTGCTGTTGGTGGAACGCGAAGTAGTCGAGCAGGCGCGCGACGGGGTCGGTCCACATCCACGGCCACAGCGACCAGGCCACCAGCGGGGCGAGCAACGCCATGCTCAGCAGCGGCAGCGGTAGCCACTGCGCCCGAGTGATCGCATGCCCATGACGCCAGCGCCCCCAGGCCAGGCACGCATAGTAGTGCAGGGCGAGCAACGGGCCGACGAAGAGCGCGTTGTGCTTGATCGCAATCGCTACTCCGAGCAGCGGACCCACGATCCAGCCCCAAGCACGGCGCCGCAGCGCAGCGCGGTAGGCCAGGGCGACCCCAAAGATCGCCACCGCCACGGGAACGTCGAAGGCATGGAGCCCGGCGTGAAAGGCTACCCGGGGCAGGAGAATGAACCATCCTGCGGCGAGCAGACCAGCGGTAATGCTGCGGCCCCAGGCGTGACCCACGAGCATGAGCAGGCTGACCCCGAGGCCGGCGAGGATCTGAGCGGGCAGCCGCATGGCGGCCCCCTCGGGCATACCGCGGGGCGCAGCCGTGCCGCGCGTGGTCCGTTTGGCCTGTTTAGGTGGTGGGTCGGTGAGCAGGCGCGCGGACAAGCCGCCCAGGATCTTCATGAGTACCGGGTGCTCATGATTGGTGGCGAAGTGCTTGTCGCGGAGCTTGCGGTCCGATAGCCGCCCCGGATCCTTGGCCACCGCGACGACCCAGGCCGCGTAGCGGCGGCTGGCATCGAAGTAGATCCCCTCGTCTCTAACGTAGCCGACGTCGCGGTGCCCTCGGGCCAACAGCACCACGGTGAGCAACCCCAACGCCAGCGCTAGCAGCCACACCGCGGGCGGACGCCGCAGGCGGCGGGTAGATCGTGGCTCGTCGTTCTCGGCGGGTGGCTCGTTGGAGGCACGGTACGCCACGACCTCGACCTCGTCCTCGACCTCGTTCCGATCGTCCACCTCGCTCACGACGCACCTTCCTGCAGGCTGCGTAGCTCCACGCAGGGCGCGTGTTCCCGGCCCGCCTCGTAGCCCGAGCGTTGCCAGGTGCCGCGCACCGCCGGCGTCAGCCGAAGCTCCACCTCGTGTGTGCCCGGCTCGGTGCTCACCGCGAAGGGCCACCATCCCTGAGCGTCCGAGTAGAGCCACCGCGCGCGGAGCTCGTCGTCGACTCGCACCTCGATCCGCAGCGGAGCGTCGCTGCGCAGGCGAGCGTTGAAATCGTGCACCCCAACGTGCCCTCGCAGCACGTCGCCGGTGGGCATGTCGGGGTAGCGCAGCCGCGCGGTCACCCCGTCCTCGAGCTCGACCTTCAGGCATCGACGAGGGCGGTGCTCGATCTCGGCGATCGCGAGATCGACCCGCCCTTCCTGGCACCGTCGCTCCTGACGACCGCGGCAGGCGCCGCCGTCGGTCCGTACCACGAGCGCGGCGGCGTCGGTCACGAAGTCGGCCCGGGGCACGCGGGCGGCGGGCTGCTCGTAGGTGTAGAGCGCGAGCCCGCCGAGCATCTGCGTGCCGGTGAGCGTGGGCATGGGCATGTCCTCGAGGTCGTCTTGCAGGGCGGAGGACCAACGATCGCCGCTGCGCCCGAGCACATGGAAGCGGGGCGCACCACGCAGATCCGCGGGCGCCACCGCATCCCACCGCGCCAGCCGGGGCAGGTGCATGCGGGCGCGCGGCCCGAGCCAGGGGGTGCCCAGCCATACGGGCTCGTCGGCGGGAAGGCCGGCCAGGGTCGTGCTGGCGGCCTGCCAGTCGGCAGGCTGGATCGCCGGTCGATAGACCACGGCGCTGGCGATCCACTCGACTAGCGCAAGTCCGATCACCCCGCCCAATAGGGCCCGGGCCCACCGCCGCGAAGGGGCGGGGGTCTTGCTCGGCGCGGTCACGGGGGCGCCCCCAGGTTGAGGTCGAAGCCGAGCGCCGGAGGAGATTTCCCCTCCGATTCGACGACCACCCGAAGATCCACGCGTTGTCCCGACCAGGTCGAGGTATCGATCGCGATCGGGCGCAGGCCGGGCTGATGCCTCAGTCGCCGCGTGTCGATGGGGATCCAGCTGCCGTCTTGGGCCAGCTCGATCCGCACCTGGTGTTTGCCCTTGGCGCGCTTCTTGGCCGCGTCATCGTCGAGCGCGATCCAGCCGGTGAGCGTCTCGCCCATGGTCACGTCGGAAAAGACGACCTGGGCGGGCTCGCGGCGCTTGGCGTCGACGAGGACCGCGGGGCGGATCAACATGTCGGCCTTGAGCAGCCCCGCGCGGGCGTGGGGGCCTGGCTGGCCGTGGCCGTGGTCGAGCCAGCCCACCGCCTGGGCGCGCTCGGTCGCGTCGCCTCGTCGATACTGAACGACGGCACCGACCAACAGCAGCAGCGCCAGCCCGCCCAGGAGCAGCGGGTGCCCCAAGGGGGCCGCGCGGCGTACGAGCGCGTCGAGCTGGGTCGTCGGCGTGACCCATCGCCGCGGTCGCCACAGGAGTACGCCGCACAGGGACAGCGACAGCAGCGACAGCAGGCCCGCGCCCAGATCGACAGGCCGGCGCGATCGATAGCGCAGCTCGATCTCGCCGTCGCCCACGTCGGCCGCGATGAGGGTGGGCTCGGTGCCGTTGTCGCCGTGGGCCTTGCCGCCACGCAGCGCTCCGGCGCGACGCTCGGCCTGGGTCACCCCTTCGCCGTCGCCGAGCGCCGGGACCTCGATCCACTCCACGGGTTGCCCGTCGTGGGTGAGCGACCAGCGAGGGAAGCCGGCGACACCGAAGATCACGCGGGTCTGGCCCTCCGAGCCCGACACGCGCAGCCGGACTACGCCGCCGTCGACGTCGTCCTCCAGCACTTGAACGGTCCCGGGGCCCTCGAGCCAGGCGACCGGCAGTTGCTCCCAGCCGGTACGCTCTTGCACGGTGATCGATCCAAAAGTCGCGACCACCGGATCGCGTCGGGAGGGCCGCCGGAAGGCCGAGATCACGTAGCGGACCCGCAGCCTGTCGAGCAGCTTGCGCGAGCCGGCCTCGGGCTTGTGGACGAAGTTGTCCCCGGGGGTGAACCCTTGCTTGTATAGCCGCACCCCGGTTAGGGCCGGCGCGTCCATGAACCAGTGGAGGTTGCGGTTGGCGACCACGGTTGTTCGGTAGGGCGGGTCATCGTCGTTGGCTCCTACCGGGGCGAGCCACTCGAGCAGCGCGGCGTAGTCGGCATCGAACTCCGGCTTGCTGGGCAGGCGCTCGAGTTGGATCTCGCCCACATCGTACTTGGTGCTGATCTCCCGCTGGTCCACGAACATCCAGCCGACCAGGCCGAGTACGCCGCTTAGCAGGGCCGCCGCCAGCGGTCGTCCCCAGCGAGCTTTGCGAGACCAGGCAGCCCGGGCCCCGTGCAGCCCGAGCCCCAGGCCGGCCCCGGCGGCGAGCAGCAGCCCGGGCTTGGCCGCGATGAGGAAGCGCTGATACTGGATGTGGGCAAAGCCTTCGCTCAGCCGATCGAGTCGCAAGTGCCATAGCGGTTCCCGACTAGCCAGCAGCCACTGCACCAGCGCAAAGGCGGCCACGAAGCGGGCGGTTCGCGAGCCGAAGACCACCAGCAGCACCCGGCCCAAGCTCACCACCATGCCCACCGCGGTGGGCATGGACTGGGCCCAGTGGCCCTCGACAACCTGGGCCGCCATGCGATCCAGCGGCTCCCACATCCACCCGTAGCTGGCCATCCAGGCCCGATGCTGAAGCATGGGCACGAGCCACCAGCCGGCCGCCGCGATTCCGAGCGCCGCCCCGAGCCCGGCCACCACGGTGGTGCGGCAAAGCGCGTCCCGAGAGCGCAGTCCGAGGGTGAGGACCAGCAGGGGCCCGCCGATCGCGAGGCCGAGCATGGCCATGGGGTGGGCGAGCAGGGCGGCGGCCATGGCCAGGGCACCGGTGGCCAGCCGCGTGCGGAGGGTGGTGGCGTCGTCGGTCTCGCATGCGATACACAGCTCGGCCAGGGACAGCCACGTGAACGCGGTGCTCAGGGCTTGGGGCCAGACCCCGTAAAAGACGGTGTAGAGCCACCCGCCTTCGCGGTAGGCCCCCACGTCGACCAGCAGCAGCACGGCGGCCACCAGCCCCGGCACGGGGCCGAGGCCGAGCGCGCGACCCACCCGTAGCAGGGCCCAGCCTTGTATGGTGAACACGAGGAAGAAGCCCAGCGCGTAGGCCTGGGGCCACGACAGCAGCCCGAAGCTCAGCGCTCGCACGAGCACGATGATGAGATCGCCGAGCACGGGGTAGAGCTCGCCCACCGGGGTGCCGAAGAACCACGTGCTGTCCCAGCCGCGCAGGTGCCCCTGGGCCAGCTGCTCGGCAAACATGGTGATCCGGGTCAGGTGGACGGTGTGATCGGCCGATAGCGGCATGCGGCCGGTGGGTACCGGCCACAGCAGCAGCAGGGCCAAGCCGGTGACCAGCGCAAAGGGCAGCGCGGCGACGAGCCGGGGAGCCCACGCGGGGAGGGCGATGGCGGTCGGTCGCTCAGCCATTTTGGTTCCTGCCGTGGCTCCCGCGGATCGGCACGCCCAGCAAGACCGTCCACGGCAGCGGCCGGCGCTCGGCGACCAGGTGCAGCCGAGTGCGGGCGAGCCGGGCCAGGCCCGTGCGGCTCCAGTGCTGCACATGACCGGGGGTGTTGCCCAGCGCGCTCAGGTAGCGGCCGCGCGCCATGTTGAGCGCCCGCCACAGCGGCTCGCGGGGGGTCGACAGCAGCACATGGCGCCGGGCCACGCGCGCCAGCTCGGCCAGGCCACGGGCGGGTTCGTGCAGGTGCTCCAGGACCTCGCAGCACAGCACGAGATCGAAGGCGTCGTCGGGCCAGGGCAGGGCATAGATCGACGCCGGGCGGGCCGCGATCGCCGGGGGCAGCCCGGGGCGCAGGCGACCCAGGTCGACGTCGCAGATCTCGAAGCGTTCGGGGCGCGGCCCCTGCTGCCACAGGTGCCAGGCCAGCTCGCCCTCGCCGCAGCCCACCTCGAGCACACGCAGCGGCTCGGCCACGCGGTATAGGTCAGTGACCGCCTCCAAAAAGCCGGCCATCAGCCGGCGCGCGATCGGGTTGCGGGTCCCGTACTTGTCGTAGACGTTACCGACCACGTTGCCCGCGTCGGCTGCGGGGGGGCAGGGGTCCTTCATGCGGACTGCTCCCGGCTAGGGGGAGCGGGGGCCCGCCAGGCCGCGGCCCCGGTGCTCTCGATCCCTTCCACATCGGTCGCTCCCTGGGCCTGGGTGGCGTCGAGCCGACGTACGCGGGTGAGCAATTCTTCCAGGAGGCGCCGGTTGGTGGCCATCAGATCCCCCAGCAGCGCCATCAGTCCCACCAGGAATGCCAGCACGATCGCGCCCACCCCCACCAGCAGCGACTGGACGTGCCCGCTGTAGCTGGGATCCTGGATGTAGAAGTAGACGAAGCGCGCCCCGAGGCCCAGGCCTACGAGCAGCAGCACGGCGGCGAGGAAGCCGAAGGTCTGCACGGGCCAGTACATGTTGTAGGCGCGAATGATCACGCTGCCGTTGCGTCGCAGGTACTCGGGGATCGACCGGAACAGCCGCGACTTACGGGTGTCGGGGTTGGTCTCGATGGGGACGTTCTCGAGCACCAGCCCCGCCTGGCCCGCCTGGATGATCGTCTCCAGCGTGTAGGTGAAGCGGTTGTGCACGAACAGGGTGGACGCTGCGTGACGGCTCAGGGCTCGGAAGCCGCTGGTGGAATCGGCCACCGCGGTGCCCGAGGCCCGACGAACCACGCGTGAGCCCCAGCGCTGGAGCATGCGCTTGAGCAGCGAGAAGTGCTCGATGGTGTCGGTCTGCCGGTCGCCGACCACCACGTCGGCTCGGCCGGAGAGGATCGGCTCGACCAGCCGCTCGATGTCGGAGCCGCGGTACTGGTTGTCGGCGTCGGTGTTGACGACGATGTCGGCGCCCAGGCGCAGGCAGGCGTCGATCCCGGCGGTGTAGGCGGCGGAGAGCCCTCGGTTGCGGGGAAAGCGGATGATGTGGTGGACGCCCAAGTCTCGGGCCACCTCGGCGGTGCCGTCGGTGCTCCCGTCGTCGATCACCAGCACCTCGATCTCGTCGATCCCCGGCACGTGGCGCGGCAGATCGGCGAAGGTGGAGCCTAGCTGCTCTCGCTCGTCGAGGCAGGGGATCTGGATGATCAGCTTCACCCGCAGGCGGGTTGTACCACGGACCGCGGGGGCGACGGGCGATGGGCGTTACGAGCCCCGAAAGATGAAGTAAGCCGCACCCAGCAACAGGAGCGCCGACCAGATGTAGTCGAGCTTGACGGGCGCCTTCATCACGATCAGTGAGAACGGTACGAACAGCACCAAGGACATGCCCACCTGCAGGATCTGAAGCTGCGAGAGGGTCAGCTGGGTGTGCCCGATCCGATTGGCGGGAATGTGCACCGTGTATTCGAAGAACGCGATCCCCCAGCTGGCGAGCACGGCGATATACCAGGCATGGTGGCTGAGTCGCTTGAGGTGGAAGTACCACGCGGTAAGCATGAAGAGGTTGGATACGACCAGTAGGCCAACCGTACGAGCGACGACCGATGTTGCTGGGGTCACGATAGGGATCTTCCGGGTCCGAGTGCAGGTTCGCGGAGTTCTTGGGTATGCCTCGTCCGCCTGTACCCGTCGATCGGACCCATCGGTCGGGTAGAGCAAGGCGGCGATGGCGAGCGGTGGGTGCTCGTAGAGCCGGAGCTGCGTGGGCCAAGGCGTCGTGGCGAGCAGCGCGAGGCCATCACGGAGCCCCAGGCTACCACCGTAGGTTTGCCGCATTGGACCCCGCAGGAGGGGTTCGGTTGGAGTGCTGGTGCTCGCCCGGATCGCTGCTCTAGGATGCGTGACCATCGCAGCTCCCATGCAGGACGTTTCGCCCGCCACGACATGGCGACCCACGGCCATTGCCATCGCGATAGCGACCGTGGTGACCGCGGTCTTCGTCGTGCATGCCCGGGCCTGGGAGTTCTTGTGCGACGATGCCTTTATCTCGTTTCGCTACGCCCGCAACTTGGCCGAGCACGGGGCGCTGGTATTCAACGTGGGGGTCGAGCCGCCCGAGTACGTGGAGGGCTATACCAACTTCTCGTGGGTCGTCGTGCTGGCGGGGCTGCACTGGCTAGGCTGGTCCCCGCCCGAGGCCGCGCCCATGCTGACGCAGCTGGGTGCGCTGATGGAGCTGGTTGCGGTGACCCTGGTGGCTCGGCTCTCGAGGGCTCGTTTTAGCAAAGGGGCGTTCGACCGGCTGCGAGCTGTCGATCTGGTCCCGGCCGGCTTGCTGGTCTGCACCCCCGAGACGATGGTGTGGTCCCACGGAGGCCTGGAGACCAGCGTGGCGGCGGCGCTGACGATCGGTGCGATCGCAGCGTGGTTGGCCGATCGCCTCCGGCTGGCGGCGGTGCTGGCGGCCCTCACCGCGCTGACGCGGCCGGATGGTCTGCTGCCCGTAGCGATCTTCGGTCTGGCTTGGCTTGCGATCGTCAGCGCCCCCGTGCTCGTGCGCGAGGGTAAGGCCGCGCTACGTCGCGTGCCTACCTTGCGGCTGTTGCAGGCCGCGCTCGTGTTCGCGGTGCCGCTGCTCGTGCACCTGATGTGGCGCCGCAGTTACTACGGAGAGTGGTTGCCCAACACGTGGGCGATCAAGGCCCACGGGGCCTTGCTGCGCGATACCTATGGCCAGGCGTATGTCTACGCCTGGTTCGACGCCCTGCCGTTGGTCTATCTGAGCCCATTGGCGGTGTGGCTCCGCCCACGACACCTGCTGCTGCTCTGTCCGATCGCAGGGGTGGTGTACTACGGCTGGTGGGTGGGAGGTGACTTCATGGCCTACGGTCGCTTCTACGTGGTGGCCACCGGCTTGCTCGCCGCACTGACGGGCTGGCTGCTCGCGGATGCCGGGCGGTGGCTAGGTCGCGTAGTGCCGCCCATGGTCGCGGCCGCCATTCCCGTGGTCCTCGGGATCGCCCTGGCGGCGGGCCTGAGCGTGCGGGCTCGAGCGCGCTGGCAGGCTGACATGGCCAAGCCGACCGGTTGGCTCGACGGCAAGTGGGAGGGGGTGGCGACCATGGATCGCTTCGCGCGGGTCGGTCGCGCGGTGGGCGAGTGGATGCAGGGCAACCTGCCGCCCGACACCCTGATCTCGGTGGGAGCGGCGGGGGCCGTGCCCTATGGGGCGAACCTGCCGGTGGTCGATGCCTATGGGCTGGTCGATCCTCACCTGGTCCGTCATCCTCGGCTGCGTCCCTATCAGGGCAAGGGGGCGCGTCCGGGCCATCAGATAATTGCTCCCGTCTCGTACATGAAGCGGCGCGATCCGGATCTTCTGTGTCACGTGGGCTACCGGGGGCCCCGGCGTCCGAGCGAAGGTCGGGCGCATCGTGCGTTTCGGCGCGGGTATCGATGGGCCTGCATCGAGCCTCCGCCGGTGCCTGATCCCCGGGCCGAGGGCGGTCTGCTCGATGTGGGGTTCTACTGCTGTCGGCGACCCCGCGAGCGGACGGTCGGGCCTTTCGGGCCGGAGGTCCGATGAGCCCGCCCCCGAGGCGCTTGGTCGCGAGCCGTCGCGTGGTCGAGCGGCTGGCGCTTGGCTGGGCGGTGCTCTTGCTCGTCGTCTTTGCCTGGCGGCTGGCCTTTCCCTTGGAGCTCGAGTGGATGGAGGGCGGCCTGCTGCACCAGGCTCGGCGGATCCAGCTGGGCCAGTCCCCCTATCCGCCGCCTGGCGCCGACTACGTGCCCTTCTTGTATACGCCGCTTTACTCGGTCGTGCTGGCGGGGCTCGGGTTCGTGGTGCCGCTGGGCTACGCGCTGGGGCGGGCGGTGAGCATCCTGGCCTGGGTCGCGACCGGCCTGGCGCTGTGGCACGCCGTGCGAGGCGAGGACAAGCCCCGGGCTCATGCCGCGGCCGCGGTGGGTCTTGCGTGTGCCGGGTATGTGTTCACCTTTCGCTGGCTGGATCTGGCGCGGCCCGACACGCTTCACATCGCGCTGGTCACCTGGGCGCTGGTGCTGCTGCGACGCAGCGGGCCGCGGGCCTCTTTGGCGGTCTGGGCGGGGGTGCTGATGGCCCTGGCGTTTTGGACCAAGCAGACCGCCGCCTCCTTCGTGATCGCCTCCGGGCTGGGGGTCTTGTTGGTGAATTGGCGGCGATTCGGGCTCTACGCGGGCACGATCGCCTTGCTCGACGGCGCAGGGGTGCTGTTGGGCAACTGGCTCACCGAAGGCTGGCTGTGGACATACATCTACGAGCTCCACCAGAGCCATGCCTTCAACCACGAGCGCTTCACCACCAAGACTTGGGGTATGTTCGTGCATGCCTGGCCGGCGGTGACGGTGGTGGTCTTCGGGCTCGTGTCCGTAGGCCTGGGGCGAGTGCCGGCGCGGTTGCGTCGGTGGCGAGCGAGTCGGCACAGCCGATCGGGCGAGTCGGGCGAGTCGGGCGAGTCGGGGGCCGAGTCGGTCGAGGCCGGCGTCGACTCGGAGTCCGGAGCATCCAACACCGGCGTCGATGCGAGCTCGAAGGCGACCGAGATCGATCCGGCTCGCGGCGGGCGAGCGCGGGCCTACTGGACGCTGATGGCGTTGGCCGGCCTGCTCGTGTCGGCGCTGGGCTACTCGACGCAGTGGGCCGAACCCAACGCCTTCATCCCAGGGGTGGTGCTCGGAGCGCTCGCGCTAGCGGTGGCGCTGCCCGTGGGGGGTTGGGGTGAGGTGCTCAGCCTCGCTCTGGTCGCGCTGCAGCTGCTGTCTTGTCTGTTCGTCGAGCCGCTCTATCACCCGGTGCAGAAGAAGGGCCTGGCCGGCTTGAGCGAGAGCTACGCGTGGCAGGATCCCTGGCGCACGCTGCCCGATGCTGAGGTCTGGGAGCGAGCGAGCGCGCTGCGGGCCGAGATCGAGGCCTGCCCGGGCGAGATCTTTGCGTTGCATCGCCCGTGGTGGTCGGTGCTCGCCGGTGGCGACGGGCATGTGGGCAGCATGGGGGTGACCGATGTGGGCCCCGAAGAGCGGCGGACGATCGAAAAGGCCCTGCGCGAGTCGGTCAAGCAGGGGCGCTACGCATGGGTCTGGGTCGAGGGCGAGGCCCCTCGCTGGCTGGCGGGCGCGCTCTTACGGGGCTATCGCGTCGAGCGGCGGCGGCACGGTGCCCAGCGGGTTCGTCCGATGAGTGGATATATGTCCGAAGCGGGCATGGTGACGCCGTATCGTCGGGATCAGCTGCTGCTTGTGCCCCGCGGGCCTCGCCCGCTGCCGGCAGGGGCGACCGTGGTCGCCGATTTCGAGGACCGAACCCTCGACGGTTTTGCGACCGAGGGCCCGGCCTTCGGTCGGCCTCAGCGCGGATCACCGCGCAGCCTTCCGCTCGCAGGGCCGTACGGGGGCGAGTACCTGCTCACCAGCGCGGGTGTCCGCGGCGACCTGAAGCTCACCGGGACGGCGACCTCGCCGCTCGTTTCGTTGCCCGAAAAGGGGCACCTGGAGATGTTGCTGGGCTTTGCGGGCCGTCGCCCTCGCGGCCTATCGGTGTGGCTCGAGGAAGACGGCGGCGGAGGTCGGACGGTGCGGCTGGACGTGCCCGCCACGCCGCACTCGCTATCGACAGTACGCTGGGAGATCACGCCTGCATGGTCGGGAGTCCAGATCCGCGTGCGCCTGGCAGACCACAGCCCGAAGGCGGCGCTCTACTTCGATGACTTGTGGGTCGTGGAGCAGGCAGATCCCCGATGAAAAAGCCCAGGAGGCGATCCTGGGCTTTTTTTGAGTCGGAGGCGCCGGAAGCCTTGCTCCCGGCGATGTGCGTCGCCCGACCTAGTAGGCCATGCGGACGATATCGCGAGTGATGCTGACCATCTTCTCGCCGCCGCAGGGGGAGGAGACCTTCACGTCGACCGTGGTGCCCGGGGCTCCACGGATCGCGGCCGCCCAGGACTCAAGGGTGGGTGGGTCTTGACCGTCGACCGAGACCAGGCGGACACCTGGGTGCAGCTTGCCGCTGGCCGGCGAGCCCCGCAGCACGCGACGAACTACGATGTCGCCCTTGTGACGCTCGATGACGACGCCGATCCCGCTGTATGTGTACGCTCGGTCGACGCGTTGGTAGGCGCCGCAGTCACGCGTGCCCATGCGGTACATCACCGCAGCCGAGGTTACGACGGAGCCGGCGAGAACGATGGCGCCGAGAACGGCACGACGAGCGGTACGCCAGCGGGCAAGAGTGGTTCGGGTCGAGTCAGCAGCGCGCATATCGAAGGTGGCCTCTCAAACTTCGGTCCGGCGACAGTTTTCCACATGACCGCGGTGCTGCCAAGCGGCGCCTTTGGCGATCGCGCTTTTGGGAGCGTCGTTGGGGACATGTCGTCTTCGCAGCGGGCGGTCGGGCTACGCCAATGCTCCAGGTTGGCGCCGAGCGGGCCGCAAACGAGGACCCGAAGGCCGTTGATGAACGCCGATGGGCGCGCGACCGGTGAGCACCGCCGGGACGGTCCTCGTGATGGTCGCGAGCCTTCCTGTCGGCGGGGCTGCATCGGGGTGGCCCGCATCGAGAGCGACGCGGAACTCCGTGTGGACCGGCGAGGGAGATCGCCCTCACCGGTTTTTCGTCGAGATGTTTTGTTCGCCTTGCCGGTCCGCTATAGCCTCGGCTCATGAACGCTCGTGCGTGGCGTGGTCGGGCTATGGGCACCCTCGGGGGCCTCGTACTGGGTCTTGTCGCGTGCAAACCCGAGGCACCCGCCGAGACGGCGGCCGCTGGCTCGCCCGAGGAGGGGCCCGCTCCGGTCGCGGAGCTCGCGCAAGACTCCGCCGACGAACCTCCCGAAGCCAAAACCGCGCCGGTGGATCCTCCCCCCAGCCCCGGGCAGACCGCGGGAGATCCCGGTGCGCTCGACACGCCAACCGGGTCCTCCGGGGCCCCGACGACCGCGGAGGCGGGTACCACCGAGGCACCGGCCGAGCCCGCCGTGCCCGACGAGCCTTATAGAGTGCTGATGCTCGGCGACAGCTTGGTCGCCACCGGGATCGGCGCATTGCTCGAGAAGAAGCTCGACGCCCACCCCCACGTGGTCTGCTACCGCAAGGGCAAGAGCTCCTCAGGCTTGGCCCGGCCCGACTTCTACGATTGGATCGACCAGGCCAAGCGCCAGGTGGAGTTTCGGAAGCCCGATCTGGTCATCGTGCTTCTTGGCGGGAATGACGGGCAGGATCTGACGCGTCGAACCGGGCGGGGCCGGCACGTCCCTTGGATGCATGAAGACTGGGCCAAGGGTTACCGCGCGCGGGTGGACGCCTTGTTGGCCGAGGTCACCGGGCCCGAGCGCAGGGTGCTGTGGGTCGGCTTGCCTACGATGGGTCTACGCAGCCTCGAGAAGAAACTCGTGCTCATCCGCGGGGTCCAACAAGAAGCGGTCGAGGCGTTGGGTGAGACCGGTGTGTACTTCGATACCGTACCTTTCGTTACCAACGAAGACGGCGGGATGCTCACCACGGCCACGGTTGGTCGCAAGAACAAGCAGCAGCGGTTGCGGTCGGAGGACAAGATCCACTTCACCATGGCCGGCAGCGAGTATCTCGCCGGCCATCTGTATCCGAAGGTTTTGGAAGTTCTCGAGCTTCCCGACGTCCAACCCGAGCCTTGAGGCGTTGGCACTGCGTATCGTGCGCGGTCCGTTGCTTGCCCGGACGCCCTTCGCGTGAACCCGATGCATCGATCGCGTGTCGCCACTAGTCTGTGTCTCGCCCTTTTGTTGGGGGTGGGGACATGGCTCGGCCTCCCCGGGGGAGCACGAGGGGCGTGGGCCGAGGAAGCCGCCTCGGCGGTCGCTCCCGAGCGCAAGTGGATCAAGCACAAGGTCGTACCCAAGGAAACCTACGAGTCCATTGGTGCGCGCTACGGGGTTACGCGCGAAGAGATCATCCGCTGGAACAAGAAGAAACTGGGCAAGAAGAAGTGGATCTACGCCGGCAAGACTCTGCGGATCAAGGCTCGGATCTTGGCGCCGCCGCGCGAGAAGATCGACTACATCATCAAGAAGCGGGACACGTGGGCCAAGATCGCCAAGCACTTTGGGGTGCCCAAGAGCCACGTTCGAGAATGGAACCCCGCTGCCAAGTCCAAGGGTCTCATCGCGGGCAAGATGCTCAAGATCTACACCGACCCCAAGCCACCGCCTCCTGGCGCAGCGGCGGCCGGTAGTGGCGGTGCCGGTGCGAGTGGAGCGGTCGCCGGTGCGACTGGTACAAGCGGGTCGGGGGGCGGCGGTGCGGTAGCCCCGATCCCGAAGTTCCACGTGCGACCGGGGGGAATCGGCGTAGGTGCCCCCAACCGGGGTAGCCTCGTCAACGGCGTGCAGCTCCCCGAGAGCGACATGGTCAAGATCCTGGACAAGGGCCGGGTCTGGGGCACCACGCATTGCATCGAGCACCTGCTCGAGGCCATCGCTACCTTCCGTCGGGACTCGGGCTACGACCGGCCGCTGACGATTAGCTCGATCAGCCTCAAGAAAGGCGGTCGCTTTCGGCCGCACAGCTCGCACCGTACTGGGCGCGACGTTGACATTCGGCTGCCCCGCAAGCCGGGACACAAGAAGGGCGAGGCGCCCTCGTCCATCGACTGGTCCAAGACCTGGGCTCTGGTCAAGGCGCTCGCGGAGACTCGGGAGGTCGAGTACATCTTCGTGTCGTGGTCCCGCCAAAAGTACCTGTATCGCGCAGCCCAAAGCGCCGGGGCCACCAAGGCCGAGCTGGCCAAGATCGTGCAGTATCCCAAAAAGCCCAGCCAGCGGACCAAGGCGATCGTTCGGCACGCGCCGGGGCATACCGTGCACCTGCACGTGCGCTTCACCTGCACGCCGGGCAACTCTCGGTGTAAGAGTTACTGAGGTATCTTGGCCGAGGCCGGCTGGGATATGCGCGACTTCGTCGCGCCCGGCCTCGGTCTTGCGCACGCGACACCTGGGAGGGATGGGGTATCGGCGCGGATTGCCCCGTCGGTGCGAATCGCAGACCCGTACATTTCGTGACGAGTAGGCGCTCTAGCGACAGTGCGTAATGTGCGCGGATCGATATGGCTGCATCGCCGTGCTCATCCCCTGTAACGTTCTGGGGCGGGCGGGGACGCATCAGCACGGAGCCCCCGACTACCTCCTATGCCGCGATCGTCGACAGCGCCTGCCGCCAACCTCCGCGTGGTCCAGGATGAAGTGGCCCATGGCGCCGATCTCCGCGTCCAGCGGGCGCTCGGAGGCGATCGGCAGGCGTGGACCGAGCTCTACCTGGAGAATTTCCACGCTGTGCTGCGCCTGACGGCTCATGCCATTGGGGACGTGGCGATCGCGGAGGAGATCACCCAGGAGGCGTTCGCTATCGCGCTGGTCCGGCTCTCCCGTTTCGACGGGCGCTGCGCATTCGGGGGGTGGTTGCGGGGGATCGCGATGAAGCTCGTTCACAAGCACTGGCGCAAGAACCGGCGCCGCGATCGGGCGCATCACCGCCTGGGCGCGGTACCGCCGGTCGGCGGCGAAGCCCCCGATGATCAGGTGCTGACCCAGCGCCGAGCGGAGGCCTTGGGAGAGGCGCTCGCCGAGTTGCCTCCACACCTGCGCGAGGCTTTCGTGCTGTCCGATGTTCACGGGATGAGCGCGGCCCAAGCCGCGGAGGAGTTCGGGATCAGCCCCGGGAACCTGCGGGTGCGAGCCACCCGGGCCCGCGCGCGGCTGCGCAAGCGGCTGATGGCCATGGGCTTGGTCGAAGAGGAGCGTCCGGCATGACCGAACAGGGTGATCCCGGGCGGCTGATCCGCGAGCAGATCGATGCGCGTCTGAACGAAGCGGCGCCGATGCCCGATCTGGTGGATGTCTTTGCGCGAGCTAGTCGTCTTCAGGGAGACGAGCTGGACCAGCTCGACGATGAACACGTGCTCGCGCCCTTCATCGAGGCCTACGTGGAGATGCTCGACCGGGAGCTGGAGGGTCTCCAGCCGGGGCAGGCGCCCGAGCGCCCCGAGCATCACCGGGGTGCATGGGTGGCCGCGTTGGCTGCGGCGGCCGCGGTTGTGCTGGTCGTCGGGGTGCTGTCGTGGCTCGACGGGGCGCGTCGGTGGATGGTCGAAGTGCTCGGAGACTCGGGTCAAGAAGCCCAGCATGAGGTGCTCGATGGAGGTTCCGAGGACGAGGGGACCTTCTCTCGGCCTCGGCCCCGGTCCCGCGGCTCCCATACTCGTTCGGGGACTCGTTCGGGAACTCGAACGCACTCGTTACCGGACTCGGCCGCAGCTGAGGAGGCGGCGGGGGATGAGGCCGATGTCGAGCAGGTCGAGCAGGTCGAGCAGGTCGAGCCGGTCGAGCCGGTCGAGCCGGTCGCGCAGGTCGAGCAGGTCGAGCCGGAGCCATCGCCTCGAGCCGCACGAAGGCCGTCGCGCGACGAGCGACTCGCAGAGCTCGATGCTCAGGCGCAGGCCGCCTGGCGCCGCGGAGATCTGCGGACGGCCGAGCGTCGCTATCGGGCGATCGTCAAGCTCGGAGGCCGTCGTGAGGTCGCCGAGCTGGCCTACGGGGAGCTGTTTGCGATCGTACGGCAGCGGGGTGGCTCTCTGACGTCGCTGTGGCGGGCCTACCTCAGGCGCTTTCCGCGAGGGCGTTATGCCGAGGATGTCGAGGCGGGCCTGTGCCGCCGGGCGGGGTCGGACGAGCGAGAGGCCTGCTGGGCGCGATACCGGCGACGCTATCCCAATGGTATCCACGGTCCGTGAGCCGAATGACCACGGCCCAGGCCCTAGGAGTACTAGCCCCAGCCGCGATCGCCTCGGTGGGCTCGTACGGCGGTCGGCCGATCGTCTCGCCTGCCGCTCCCGATGAACGGTACAGGGTGCCGTGATCGTCGCGTCGCTGTGCCTGGGACTTCAGGTGCTCGCCGCGCCGTCGGTCGGGCTCGAGGTGTCCACCGCCGGTGTAGCGGCGGTGGCTCCCGACGATGAACCTCGTTTTCGGGTGGGCCTCTTGTCGTCCTTGGGAGTCGACGCGGAGGCGCTGCGCGACGCGCTCGCCCTTCGGCTGCCCGCCCTCGAGCTGCGCACGCAGTGGAGTCGAGCGGGAGGTGCCGGGCGGGTGTTCATCTCCGTGCGACCCACGCCCGACGGGGCTGCGGTGCGGACCGAGGTCATCGCCGACGACGGGCGGGGCTACTCGCGGCGGGTCGACGTGCCCCCGGACGACGCTCGTCGGATCGCCAGCGTGCTCGCCAACTTGTTGTTCTCGATCGAACATCAGGCGCTCGAAGCCGATGTCGAAGATCTCGAGGTGCCACCGACCAGCGCCGCCGAGGACGTGGAGCGGGCAGTGTCTCGGCTCGACGGGCCGGCGACCACCGATACTCCCGCCGACACTCCCGCCGAAATGGGCGTCGAGTCCGAGGCCGAACCCGAGCCCGTGACCGAGGCGCCGGACGCCACCAAGGCGCCTGGTCCGCCTTTGCCCGCTCCGCGGTGGCTGGTTGTGGTGCCCCTTTCGGGCGGGGTCTTGCTGCCCGTCGGAGGTCCTCGCTTCGGGAGCCTGTTGCAGGGCGGTGGCCTGGTGCTGGGAGCCGACGGCGAGCATCGCGGTGGTGCTCGCTTCGGTCTTCGCGTTCGCTACCTCGCTCGCGAGGACGGAGGCTTTCGGCTGTCTCGCCTCCGGGTCGCGGTGGGGGCCGGGTATGGTTGGCGGATCGGTCGGCTCGACCTCCCTGTGCGCGGGGAGTTGAGCCTAGAGCCGTGGTGGGTGGTCTTCGAGGGCGAGCGGCTGTCTGCAACCAGTCTCGATGCCCCTCCCAGCGGCACCTTGGCCTTGGGAGGTGGGCTGCGTTTCGAGCCGTCGGTAAATCTGCCGCTGGATGCCGGGGCGCTCGCGGCTCTGCGTGTGGGGCTGGCGCTGGGCGTGGCTGGCTCGTTCGTGATCGACGAAGGCGCACGAGTCGCCACGATCACCTCGGGCATCGAGGCCGATGACGATCGAGCACTGTTCCGAGTGGGGGGCCTCGAGGTGTGGCTCGGGGGGCATGTGAGCCTGGTATTCGGACGGCCCTCGCGCTGAGCGGTGGCCCGTTGGATCGGTCTGGGTGTGTGAGGGCTGGAGGGCGCCTGATCCAGGGGTGTGATTTGGGATGCGCTTGATCTGAGTGTGCTTGGCCTGGGTGTGGTTTGGGCTGGTCTGGGTGTGGCTGGTCTGGGTGTGGCTGGTCTGGGTGTGGCTGGTCTGGGTGTGGCTGGTCTGGGTGTG
>JBCCWC010000243.1:0-21774 GCA_039194325.1 Myxococcota bacterium | reverse complement strand
GCCCGCCCGGCCCCGGGGGGGGGCGGGGTGGGCCCCCCCCCCCCCCGCGACCACCTCGAGCAGTCGTCGGGCGTGCTCCGAGAGTCGGGTGATCCGCGCGAGGATCACCTGCTCGAGCCCGAGCGAGCGGGCGGGGAGGGTGTCGTCGTGGAGCTCGAGCATGTGCCGCAAGACCTCCGCGAGCATCATGGGGTGGCCCGCGCTGCTTCGCCACGGCTCCACGTCGCTTGCCAGGGAGGCGCCCTGCCGCTTGACCACGGCGTGGGTCAGCGCCTCTTGCTCTTGCTCGCCGAGCGGCCCGACGTCGATCCGCAGGCAGTGGGGCATCTGGTCGAGCGCGGCCACGGTGCGGGTGAGCGGCGAGGGATCGGCTCCGCTCAGATCTTCGGTACGGATCGTCGCGATCACCAAGAGCCCGGGAATCACCGGAGGGCGCACCAGGGACTGCAACAGGGACAGGCTCTCGGGGTCGGTCCACTGGAGATCGTCGGTATGCACCACCACCGGCTGGGGACGGGCCAGCGCCGCCAGCAGCTGTCGCATGGCGGTCAGCGCTCCTTGCTTGACCTCATGGGGATCGCGCCACTGCGGCACGTCGCTGGCTCGGCACCCGGGCACGGCCAGGAGCACCGGAAACAGGCGGGCGAGCAGCGCCGCGTCGTCCGGGAGCACCGCGTCTTGCTGCGCGGGGGGCAGGTTGACCAGGTGGTGGCATAGCGCATCGATCACGCCGTCGAACGCCTTGTAGGCCAGGCTCTCGCGCTCGTGGGAGCGACCCTGCAAGATCAGCAGGGACGGGGCATTGGCGCGCCGCAGACGGAGGAATTGTTCGACCAGGCTCGATTTGCCGATCCCGGATTGGCCCAGCACCAGCACGCACCCGGCCTCGCCATCGCGTACCCGATCGTACATCGCGGTCAGTCGGGTGAGCTCTTGCTCGCGCCCGACGAAGATCTCGGCGCCGTCGGGGGGCTCGGATCGAGCATGGAGTGCCGGCGTGGAGCGCACACCGAGGGCTCCCGCGACCTCCGGGCCCCGCGGGCGAGCTCGTGGGTCGCGAGCCAGCAGGCGCATGGTCAGCGCCTCCAGCTCGGGGGGGATCCCGCTGACCCGCATGCTCGGCGCGATCGGGTCGTGGTGCTGCTTGAGCTGTGCCGATTCCCACCGGCGACCGCCGTGAGGCAAGCTGCCCGTCAGCGACAGGTACATCAGGGCGCCAAACGAGAACCAGTCGCTCGCGGCCGTGGCCTGGCGCCCCTCGACTTGCTCGGGGGCCATGAACTCCGGCGTGCCGATGACCAGGGTGCCCGTTTGCAGGTCGCGATCGCGACCCGCCTCCGACGCGATCCCGAAGTCCATCAGGACCACGCGGCCTTCGGGGGTCACTCGGACGTTGGATGGCTTGAGATCGCGGTGCACGATCCCTGCGCTGTGGAGGGTGCTCAGGGCGTCGGCGAGCTGAGCGAGTGCTGCCCGTAGCCGCGGTAGATCGACGATCTCCTGGATCTGGTTGCGTGGGAGGGGGGGCCACGGGGCTCGGGGCTCGGGGCTCGGCAGCGATGGCGAGCGTTGGTTCGGGACCGGCTCGGCCTGTCCGGTTGGTCCGGCCTGTCCGGCCTGTCCGGCCTGTCCGGCCTGTCCGGTCGGTCCGGTCGGTCCGGCCTGTCCGGCCTGTCCGGTCGGTTCGGTCGGCTCGGTCGGCTCGAATACCGGCGCGACGAGCCGCTCGACCACCGGCTCGACCCGGGTCGGTGCCGTGCTGAGCTCGAGCCGCTGTTTCGATGCGATCCCGCTGGTATCTGCGTCTAGCACCCCGGGGGCTCCGGGGGGGCGTACGTAGCCGAGGAAGTCCTCGCCCTTGACCAGCTCCATCGTAAACAGCCACTGGTCTTGCTCGTGGACCAGATCGTACAACGTGACGATATTGGTGTGGCTGAGGCTGGCCAGCACCCGAAACTCTCGCTTGAAGCGGAAGATCTCCTCAGCGGAGACCTCACGAAGCAGCTTGAGGGCGACCAGCATGTCCCGGAGCCGGTCGTAGACCTCGTAGACGATGCCTGCACCTCCTTCGCCGAGCTTGGCGATGACCTCGAACCGCTCCGTGTTCCGCAGGGGCATGATCGTGGGTGCGCGACCGCTCTCCACGACAGTGTAGTGGATGGGTCGTCTTGGCCCCAGTCGACGAGGCGGCCGATGCGGGACACGACCTGTCGGTGCGTTGGCCGGCCGCCGCGATCGTGAGCGCATCAGGGGCAGCGTAGGGCCGTATCCGCCCGCCGGTTCGCTAGGTTCGTGGTACTGGACGCTCTGACCCGTTCGCTGGAAGGTATCGACGCGAAGTGACGACGGCAGGGATGAAAGTCGAACCACAGTGGGACGTAATCATCTGCGGGGGTGGCATGGCGGGCCTGACCCTGGCCCGGCAGCTACGGCTCGAGCTTCCCGCGCTGCGGCTGGTCGTCGTCGAGCGTACCGAGCGTCCGATCTCGGTCTGCTGCCACAAGGTCGGCGAGTCCAACGCCGAGCTCGGCACGCAGTATCTCGACGAGATGGTCACCACGCCGACTCCATCGTGGCGCGAGGCGCCGCTGGCCGCCGAGCGCTGGCGGTCCACCACGCACCTGATGGGGGTGGGCTACTGGGTGTGGACCATCGCCTTGCCCGGTGAGCGCACGAGCATCGGCGTGGTGACCCATGACGAGCGCCATGGCTTCGAGCGAGTCCGAACCCTCGAGCGAGCGCTGGCCTTCTTGGGCCAGCACGAGCCCGCGCTCACCCGGCGCCTGTCCCAGGCTGAGATCTTGGATTTTCGTTGCACGCGGAGCTATAGCCACGGCATTGCGCGCTCGTGGTCGGCCGATCGCTGGGCCGTGGTCGGCGAGGCTGGGATCTTCGCCGATCCTCATCTACAGTCCCGGGACCGATTTCATCGCCCTGTCCAACAGCTTTACGGTCGAGCTGCTTCGCGCCGACCGGGCGGGCGAAGATCTGAGCGCGAGGGTCGAGTCTCTCGATCATCAGTATCGAGAGCACGTGGAGGGATCGCTGGCGAGAAGCGCTGGAGCGGCTGTTCGCCGGGCACGAGCCGGCCAGCGGGCGGGTCGGGTGATCGACGGGGTTCGGGTAGGTCGACCTACGACCACGAAATCGCGCGAGATCGGGTAGATCGGGTAGATCGGATCGGTCGGTGTCCTTGTGGGTCGGTGTCCCGTCTTTAGGCGGCCTAGATCGGACTCCTTGGCGCTCGGCGAGCGCGGGCTCACGCTAGAATCGTCCCGCTGAGGGCCATGGGAGATTGGGAGGACATGCTCGCGTGTGCCGAGCGACAGTCCGGGCCACCGGAGAGCGTGGCGCTGGGTCGGCTGCGGACCATGTGTGAGATGTCCACGCCGATCTCCCTGATGGCGGCCCACATGGTGCTCTCGTGCGCTGGTCACCTGCGGGCCGCCTCGCCGGACGGGGTGATCATCGAGCTGCCGCATCCTCCTGCTCCTCACGACGCACTGCGTGGGGCCATGGTCGCCATCAGCTTCCCCGTTGCAGGTCGGGCGGCGGGCTTCACCGGTCGGGTCACCCGCGTGGAGCCGCGCCCCGATGGCGCCTTGGCGGTCGTGGTGGAGGTTCCCGAGCGGATCCACGTGGGGCAGCAGCGTGCCTCGGTGCGCGTCCCCGTGCCGCCGGGCACGTTGCGTGCGGGGGTCTTGTGCGGCGAGACCCCCCGGCCCGTGGTGGCGATCGACCTGAGCCTCAAGGGGATCCTCATCGAGTTTCGGGAGGGGGAGGTCCCCGACATGGAGCAGGGCCATCGTCGCATGGTGGAGCTTGCGCTGGGGCGTACCGGTGTGACGCTGGAGGCTGAGGTCCGGCGCCGGGACGGGCCTCGCTACGGCCTGCTGTTCATCGTACGGGGCGAGCGTTCCGCGGGTCTGGTGAAGATCGTCACCGAGCTCCAGTACCGGTGGAGCGCTCGGTCCGGTCCTGGCCTTGATGGTGGGGATTGAGCGATCTAGGCCGAGGCCGGCTCGGGATGCGCGACGGCTGTCGCGCCCGGCCTCGGTCTTGGCCACGCGGCACCCAGGATGGACGAAAACCGGGATTAACTTGTTAGGGCGTCGGGATCGGGATTGGGGCCGGGAGTGGACTCGGGGGCGGGCTCTCCGGTCGTGTCGTCGAGGCGTATCGGTGCTCCGGGGTCGCTCTGACGTCCCGGCTCGAGCACGATGCAGGCGGCCAGATCCCCGGTCACGTTGACCACGGTGCGGCTCATGTCGAGGAGCCGATCGACGCCGATGAGCAAGACCACCCCCGACGCCGGGATCCCCACCGATTGCGCGACCGAGGCGAGGATCACGATGCCGACGCCCGGGGTGGCCGGTGAGCCGACCGACGCGGCCACCGTGGTCACGACCACCAGCAACAGCGCGGAGGGGGCCAGGTCGACCCCGAACACCTGGGCCAGGAACACGGCGGCGACTCCCTGGTAGAGGGCCGTGCCCGTCATGTTGATGGTGGCGCCCAGCGGGACCAGGAACTGGGCGGTGGTCTCGCGGATGCCGAACGACTTGACCATACGGACGGTCATCGGCATCACGGCCGCGGAGCTCGACGTGGAGAACGCCAGCAGCAGCAGCTCGCGGGTGTGTCGCAAGAATCGTCCCGGCGACAGGCCGTCGGTCAGCCACATCAGCAGCAGATAGCCGATCATCAGGACGAGCAGGCCCAGCAGCACCACCCCCACGTACGCTCCCATGCCGCCCAGCGTGCCCAGGCCCACCGATGCGGTCAGTCGGGCCATCAGCCCGAACACCGCCAGCGGGGCCAGGCGCATCGCCCACTTGACCACCGTCATGCTCACGTCCTGCAGCGAGCCCAATAGATCGTACAGCGGGGCCGACTTGGCGGGCGACAGCGACAGCAGGGCCATGCCCATCAGCACGGCGAACAGGATGATCTGGAGCATCTCTCCGCCCGCGAGCGAGGCCAGGGGGTTTTCGGGCAGCAGCCCGGTGAGGACTTCGGGCACCTCGGCGAGGCGGGGCAGCTCGACGGCGGTCGGGGTCGGGTGGGCCGCGGTGGCGCCTGCTAGCTCGCGGGTGACCGCGGAGGCGTCGATCATGTGCCCCGGTCGCAGCAGCAAGGCCAGCGACACGCCCACCGCGGTGGCCACGGCGGTGGTCGCCAAGAACAACGCCAGCGCGCGCAGGCCCATGCGGCGTAGCTGCTCCATGTTCTCGCTGGCCGTCAGGCCTCGCACCACGGAGGCGAAGACCAGGGGGACCACGATCATCTGGATGAGGGCGAGGAACAGCTTGCCGGGCAGGGCCAGCCAGGCGGTGAGCGGCTGTGCGATCGAGGGGGCGACCAGCCCCGTGTCGGGGCCCAGCAAAAGACCCACCCCGATTCCGGCGAGCATGGCCAGCAGCACCTCGAGCCAAAGTCGCCCTTGCACCAGATCCTGGAGGCGATTGGCCAGCCGGGACAAGGGCTCGAGGTGGAGCAGTTCGAGGGGATCGGCCATTGGCGATCGTGAGCGGTCGCGGCGATGGCGACTGCTTCGTGCTGGAGCGAACGTCCGGCACGAAGTCCCGGTTGGGTGTGGATCACGGACCGACGCCGGGCCAGCGCCGACTCGGCGCGGAGGCGCGGGCCGTCGCGCAGATTATGCGTACGGCCGCGACCGAGGGACGCGCTGCGGCCGCTGGGACGTTGCAGCGGTCGGATGAGCGCGAAAGGTCAGTGTGAGGGCGCACGCGCGATCGACTCGATCGTCTCGAGCAGGAGCTCTGTGCTCATGGGTTTGTAGAGCACGAGCCGATCGAGCGCGTTGAGTGCTTCGACCGTGTTTGGGTCGAAGATGCCACCGGTCATGAAGACGATGCGGCGTGTTAGCGCCGGGTGCTCGGCCTCGAGCCGACGATACAGATCGATCCCACTCATCTGGGGCATGAGCACGTCGCAGAGGATCACGTCGAAATCTTCTTGTTGGACCCGCTCGAGGGCTTGCTGGCCGCTTTCCACGACCTCGGCGTCATGCATGGGCAAGATCAACGCCAGCGAGCGGCCGACCAATTCGTCGTCGTCGACGACCAGGATCCGGCGGCGGGTTCGCGTGGGCGCTGCTGGGGGGGGGAGGTCCGGTTTCGATGGCGGTTTCGATGGTGGTTTCGATGGTGGTTTCGATGGTGGTTTCGACGGGGTGGTGGGCGCAGGAGCTGGGGCGTTCGGTGCGGTGGTCGAGGTGGTCGACGAAGGGACTGCGGTGGTCGACGAGGTCGGGGGGGCTACCGGCAAGCTCACCCGGAAGGTGGCCCCCGGCTCGTCTGGCAGCTCGACTAGCTCGATCGACCCGCCGATCGACTCGAGGAGGTTACGGGTCACGAACATGCCTAAGCCGGTGCCCTCGTTGGGGTCTTCGGCGGTGAACGAGGGATCGAAGATATGGCCGCGCACGTCCTGGGGGATCCCCGGGCCGCTGTCGGTGACGTCGACCAGCACTCGCTGTTCGTCGTCGGCCCGCTGTGAGCGGATCAGGATGTAGTTGCGGCCGGTCTCGCCCATCGGCAGCGCCTGGGCGGCGTTGACCAGGAGGTTGAGGAAGATCTGGCACAGGGTGTCGGGATCGACGTCGACTTCGGGCAGCGCGGCGTGCTCGGTGATCAGCCGCGCTCGGTGGCGGATCTCGGGGTGGGCCATCTCCGCGGCCTGCTCACATGCGGCGACCACGTCGGCGCGATCGGTCGAGGGGGTCGAAGAGCCGCGACCGAAGGACTGTAGGTCGCGGACGACCTTGGCGATGCGCCACGCTCCGTACAGCGAGTCTTCGACGGCGCGTTGCAGGGCGGGCCAGCGGGCGAACGCCGTCGGGTTGCTCGTCATCGTCTCCTGGATGAACTCGAGGTTACTGACGATGAAGCCCAGCGGATTGTTGATCTCGTGGGCGGCGCCCACGGCCAGCGTGCCCACTGCCGCTCGGCGCTCGGCGATGCGCAGGTGTCGGTCACGCCGGCGTACGCTCGCGTACTGCTCGACCGCCCGGCCGACCAGGTGCTGCAGCTTGCCGAGCTTGCCGTCCTTGGGCAGGTAGGCGAAGGGGCGGTATTCGTTGATGAGCGCGTAGGGATCTGCGATCCCCTTGAGTGCCGAGAAGAACAGGATCGGGACCTGGTCGAAGCGTTCCCGGAGCGCCGCGTAGATCTGGGAGCCGTCCTTGCTTTGCAGATCGATATCGAGGATCACGGCATGGACGCGTTCGTCCATCAGCTCGATGGCCTCGGCTCCCGATGCGCAGGTGAGCACGTCGTACTCGTCTTCGAACACGAGCTTGAGCGCGGCTTGGATCGTGGGATCGTCGTCGATGACCAGGATGACCGGCCGCGCCGGAGGGGTGGGGGGCAAGGTGAGCATGGTGGACAAAGCGACCGGAGGACGGGCGGTACGATGGTGACACGAGTTGTGATGGCGTGCCGGGGAGGAAGGGTGGGACACAAGGGTGGAGGAGGGAGCTGTCTTGGGACGTTCTTTTCTCCGTCGCTCGGGGGTTGGCTCCCGGGGCATCGGGTGTTTGCGGTAGGGTCTAGATTTTCTGGTCCGAGGGTCGGAGTCGTCGATGGTTACCTGGTGCCCGGTGCTTCATGTAGTGATCGTGACGAGGAGATCGTGCTGGCGAATCGAGCGATAGCGGAGCAACAGGGGATCGAGGTGAAGCGGCAAGCCGAGTGCTGAAAAGTTGATCAGTCGATGTTGGAGCGTCGCGGGGGGGGCCGCGAAGGCAGACTCGGCGACGAGGTCTTCGAAGATGCGGTCGGGATCGCCTCCGAGTTGTTTGCGTGGCCGTGGTCGTGCGGTGAACGATCTGCCGAGGGAGCACGTGGCGAGGGGAGCGGTGGATACGAGTGGTCTTGGCCCGTGTGCTCGGCCTTCGATCTCTGCTTGATCTCCAAGGGGGATCTCCAAGGGGCAAGTGGGCCGCGCACGAGAGGGCGGCAGTCGGGTTGGTCCGAGCGATGGTACTGTGATCTGCGCGACGCGTGTAGTCGTGACGTGTGCGTGGTTCTCGTTCTGCGGGTGACTTGTATGCAGTGAAGATCGACCCTTTTGGGTTAGAGGGCCTTGGGTAGAGGTTGGCTTGATGGTGGTCAGGAGATTTTCCTGTATGGTCGAGTCGTAATGGTATATGTAAGCAAGGTGGCTGTGAGCGGCGATGCGAGTCTTGCGACCGCCCAGTATGCGGGGCACACCGATCACGACTTGTTGGTGCAGTGGCGGGCGGGTGATCGCGAGGCGGGCCAGATCTTGACGAGGCGGCACTACTCGGGGGTCTATGGCTTCTTCTCGAGCAAAATCGCCGGTGACGTGAAGGAGCTAGTCCAGGGCACGTTTGTCGTGTGTGTCGCTAAGCGTGGTGTCTACCCGCGCAAGAAGGGGTCTTCATTCAAGACGTGGCTCTTTGGAGAGGCGCGCAAGAAGCTCTATGGGTATTTTCGTCGGACGCGGGCCAAGAGGAATCGAACGGTCTTGGTCGACCCGGGAGAGATCTCGTGCAAGGATCTTGGTGGGTTGTCTTACACATGGATCGTCGCGCGGTGTGAGGACGATCTCCTGAGGTGGGCGATGCCTCGTATTCCGCTCAAGTTGCAGCTGTTGCTTGAGCTCTATCTGTGCGAAGGGTTCACCGAGGGGGCTTTGGCCCAGGTCATGGGCATCCCGGAGAATGCGGTCAGGATTCAGTTCAGGCGGGCCAAAGAGCTGCTTCGCGAGCAGATGGAGCCTCACGGCGACACCCAAGCGGTCGAGCGAGCCCTTCGAAACATTCCCGGGCGGTCTGATCTCCGACCCGCCGAGCATCGTCGGCAATATCCAGGATTTGGCTGGGGTCGAGGATCTAGTGCGTCGAGGGGTCCGAGAGCCCGCGGGGTGACGATTGCTGGTGATTCAGCCGACGATTCGCTGGTGGAGCCCTTTGTTGCTGCGTTGGTGACGACCGCGAAGAGATCTGGTGTCGATATTCACGTGGTGCGTGAGGGGCGACCGGAGCGAGACTGAGATGTCCTCTGAAGATGGCTTCGAGGCGTGGTGGGCGTCCGTCGTGAAGCTCGTGCGCGCGCAGGCCGTGGAGGGTCGGGCCGACCCACTTCACGCCAAGGGCCGGGCATTTCGTGAGCTGGCCGAGGCGGTCCACGCGCTACACAGTGGGGGGTATCGTATCGCCATCGAAGATGAATGTGCGGACGAGCCGCGGATTACGATTCATCGGAAGATTCCGATCGAGATGACTCCGCCGAGTGCGGAGGGATCTCCGTCCTCGAAGGAGCAGCCGCCCGACCAGCACGTCTTCGTGTCCCTTGTCGCCGGGACGAGAGGGTCGCGCGGAGGGTGAAGGATCGACTCTTGCGCGAAGGCATACCCGTTCGGGTCGGCGGCGACGTTGCCGCGGTCGGTCGCTGGGGCGTGGATTGGGTGGGGGAGAGCTGATCGGAGAGGCGAGTGGGTCTAGTGGGACCATCGTGTTGGGCGTGTCACCGGAATGGGTCAGACTCACACTCTATGTCAAAGGGGAGATCTCGTTCTCACGAGCAAATCGATGGTCCGTGTTGCCTATTTGGGCCAAGGGCGAGGAATGGCACAGTGTGTCCTAATCCATCTGACTGTCGCTCAGTACATCGGCTGCCAGCGTGAGTGCTACTCGCGAGCCGCGAACAAAAACAACGACGGGGAGCATTGCGCTCGCCCGTCGGTGCGGAACTTCTGCTGGTGGTATGGTCTTTCGTGATCGGTAGCTGCGTTGTTGCTTCGAGCTCAGCTCCCGCACTCGGGATCGTCGGCGACTCCGATGTTGAGGATGCAGACGGACTCGGCGAATCGGTCCTCGAAGGTGTCTCGGGCGATCGAGCCGCTGGCCAGCGGTGCATAGGTCGGATCGAGTTTCCCGAGTTGTAGCGATAGGGCATCGGGTTCGATCCCCAGCTCGGCCGCGGCGCGGGCCAGGTCCACGGTATCCTCGAAGTTGGTAAATACTTCCATGATGGGCTCGCCACCTTCGGTCGGGCCGTCCCATAGCTGAGCGACGGCGTTGTTGAAGGTCTCGTTGCCTTGATCGATTAGCGCTTTCATTTCGTCGTGGGGTGGATGTAGCAGCTCGATGGTATCTTTGGTCACTTGGTCGAAGTCGTTGCCGTTGACGCCAGTGACATGGGCGAGCAATTCGTCGTTCTTGAGCTTGAGGCCCTGATCATGGCAGCTCATGCACGAGATTCCGGCGCGAACCACCCGGTCGGGCTGTTGCAGATCGGACACGATGGCGATCGGCGCCTCGTCGAGTCGGTTACCCAAAGCGTCGGTGATAACGTATGCTTGAAGCCCGTTGGGGAGGTTGTAGATCGCTTCGCCGCCGTCTTCGTCGAAGTCGAGAGGGTTGGCTAGCAGGTTCTGGTCTCCGGTGTTGCTCGCGAAGTCGTAGCTCAGCCAAAAGGCGCCCTCGGAGTTGCCCAGCAGTTGGTGTCGCTCGAACATGCGGTTGTTCTGTGAGACGCCTGACTCCAGAAAACCTGATCTCGCGACCTCGTTGTTCTCGATGTTAGCATCAATGTCGATCCCGAGCTGCGTCTCGAGCTGATCCAATGACTCTGGGATATCTACCATGTCGTAGTAGAGCGGAGGCTCCGATGCGTCATGGACCAGCCAGTCTGCCGGCATGAAGGGGACGGTGGTCTGAGTGAATTCTTGGAGCACCACCGCGTCGTCGTCGACCCGTTGGAATGCATAGGGATTGTTGTCGATCAATAGCTCCCATTTGTCGAGTTCCTGGGCTGCCTCCCAGTCGTAGTCGCGCAGATCGATGCGGTAGATTGTCTCCTGTTCATCGATGGCCTCGGGTCGGGTAACGAAAGGATCGAGGCTCAGGCTGTTGATTGCCTTGTTGAGCCCAAAGCGGAACCGGTTGAGCTCCTGGTTGCACATTCCAATGTTGTGCAGGTGGGTTAGGGTGAGGTAGCGTGTAAAGGGGCGGTCGGGGGCCGGGACGGTTGCGATATCCGCCAACATCAGGTCGATCATTGTGTCGACAGAGATCCACTCCTGGTCGGCACATGCTGGCGGAGAGTCGTCAATGCACGAGTCAATCCACTCGCGGACCACCGCGATGTCTTCGGCGCTCGGCTGGTTCGGCGCGCTGGCCGGGGGCATTGTCCCATCGGCGATACGCTGGAACATCGGACTGTCGGCGGATTGCCCCTTCACGATCATCTCACTGTGAAGGAGCTTGTCCCGGTCGGTCACGAAGCCAAAACCAGCGGTGTTCGTGCTAGGACCGTGGCAGCCGGCGCAGCTGGCTTCGAGAACCGCGAGTGCGTTCTGCTCGGTCTCGACGCACTCGCCATTGGTGCCGCTTTCGTCGCCGCTGGGCTCGCTCTCACCGCCGCTTCCGTCGAGTTCATCGGCGCCACCATCCTCGCTGCCGCCCGTGCCGCCTTCCCCCGGTCCATAGTCGTCGAGCGCTGCGCTGACGCAGCCGCTCAGGCTTACACCGGCCAGGCTCGTACAAGCCAACAAGGCCAGCTCACGGGTTCGGTGCACGAAGGTACGAGCGCGCTCGTTGGAACGAGTATTCAACGGCTGTGTCATGATGATCTCCTGCTGTCTTTTCGAGACGTGAAACGAGTTGAAACCGGTTGGATGGCGCCCCTACCCGGGGGCAACTGTCTAGCGACTAACGATCCGAAGTGTCAGTTGTCGATCCAGATCGACACGGATCAATACAGTTGATGCGATTCGCCTAGAAACGCACGTTGAGTCGAACCCCCGCGCCCATTGGCGTGACCGCAACCCTCGTGGGCTCGTCCCCGCCGCGTTGGGCCCGGCGCTTGCGGACCAGTCCGGCGGTCAGCATGGCCACGCCGGTCACGGCCACTGTGCCACCGAGGCCCAGCAGCACATCCGAGGCGATCGCTTGCCGTCGTGCTTGCTCGAGCGCCCGCGTCGGATCGACATCGGGCTCGCCCTCCGCGCTCTGCTCGGCGCTGCGGGCCCGACCGAGCGCCGAGCTGGCCATCACGCCGCCGCTGAGCAATGCCACCGCACCCACCGGCAGCAGCGTGGCCCCGGTAATCACCGTCCAGTGCCGCCGGTGTTCTCGGCGCGGTGAGGTGGACTCGGTCTCAGGCTCGGTCTCGGGCTCGGCCGGTGCTGGCGTCGGCGTTGGCGTTGGCGGAGGAGGCAGCGCCGCGATCCGGGCCTTGCCTTCCTTGCGCTCCTCCGGGCTCAGCTCCGCATGCGCCAGGAACCGTCGGTAGTACTCACGAGCTCGCTGGGGTTGGCCCATCTGCTCATAGATCCGCCCGATGTTGTACAGATCGGCGGCCTGGCGCCCGAGCGCATAGGCTCGCTCGAATGCCTCGATGGCTCCTGGCAGATCGTGCGCGCCATAGCGCTCGACGGCTTGGGCGACCAACTCGTCGCGGGTTGCTCCATCGATGGGTGCGGGTTGGCCACTGAGCGCGGCTAGCAGGACGATTGACGGGTTCATCGGCTCACCCCCATGAACGGAAGGCCTCCGGTGCTAGCCCGGGGCGTGGAACGGGTCGCAGACGTGCTAGAGCGAGGCGAATTGCTTCGGGCCTTGGCTCGGCGTTTCTTCGGGGCGACCGCAACCGCCCGGCTCGCTCGGGTCGGCGCGGGCTGTGCCTGCACGGGCTCCTGACACGTGGGCTCAGGCTCGGTAGGCCGAGCCTTCGAGGCGGGTGCGGCCTTGCGGACCGCCTCCGATGATGAACTCGCCGCGACCTTCGCCGTCAGCGACTCGCTCGACGTCGGGGCTACCTGTGCGTTCGCCACCTCCGGTCGAGGCCACGCCACCAAGATCCCCACCGAAACGGCGGCCGCGGCCACGAGCCCGAACATCCGGCCGAAGCGGCTCGAGGTCGATCGAGGCAAGGGGGCAGGACAAACGCCCGTCCCCGCGGCGGGTCCGAGGCTTGCGGCTGGCGGCACGGCCTGCGGCGGGGTCGATGGACCAACCGGAGCGAGCGGAGCCTGAAGCCCGGGGCAGGACGCGGGCCAGGGAAGCGGCATGGCGGGAGGGTGCCCCGCCGCGCTCGTCGGCGAGGTCGCGGCCGGTAGCGCGGCCGGTAGCGCGGCCGGTAGCGCGGCCGGGTAGGCGGCGGCCATCGCTCCGGGGTGCATCGCCGAGCCCGAAGCGACAAAGGGCGGAGCCACCGGTCCCATGGCCATCTCGGTCACCGAAGACGGTGATGGCGGGTAGACGTTGGGGACCTGCGGCCACGGCATGGGATCGGCCTGGGCCGGTGGGGTCTCGAAGCACGCGTAGAACGCCAGCAACAGCTCCCCGGCGTCGGCCGGTCGTTGATCTCGAGCCGGCGCCGTGCATCGCTCACACAGCGCGTGCAGCCGAGCGCGGATCGGGTCACGACCATCCACCGGGTTGGAGGCCAACGCCAACACCTGTTGCAGCATTGTCCCCAGGGCGGCCACGTCGTCGCGCGGGTCGAGCCGGCACACGTCGGTGCGCAGCACGAGACACGTCTTGTCCATATCATTGACCGGCGTGAATCGGTGGGTGCGCGCGCACCCGATCACCCCGTCCACCGTGACCCGAGTCGTGCGGGGATCGTCCCCGCACACATGGATCGAGTCCACGTGGAGATCGCCCAAGACTAGCCCCTGGTCATGGAGGTAGCCCACCGTGCCGAGCAGCTGGGCGCCGATGTTGGCGAACTCCGCCACGTCGTAGCGTCCACGTCGGGCCACGAGCCGGCCCATCGTCGGGCCCTTGGGCATGGCCAGCGCCAGGTAGGGGCGCTCGCCAGGCGGCTGGGTCGCGACCACGTCGACCAGCCCGGGATGGCCGAAGATCGAGATCCAATCGCGGAACGGATCGGCGTCTGGGTCCGCGTGCTCGTTGTCGCTGAGCACCACGAGCACCTCGCGTCGTGCACGAAGATCGTGCGCGAGGTAGAGGGTGGCTCCAAGGCCGACCTCGTGGCGGACGACCCGTCGCAGACGAAAGCGGGTCCCAAGGGTGGGGTGGATCGATAAAGGAGAAGGATCGGATGAATTCGACACTCTGGTGACCTCTGGTTCGTGCGAACCCGCGGTAGAGGCGTCACCACCAAAGCCAGGACTCGGCTCGTCGGATCCACCTTCACCGTTGCTCGGCCCCTCGGGTGAGGGATCGAATGGGTGTGCTACTGGCTTACCTGTAGTGTTTTGTGCTTACATGTAAGTCTTAGCGCCGCGAGGCCGATGTGCAGTTCTTTTCGATGTCCGATCCATGTCAATCACCCGGCAAAAACACGCCGGGTGGCCACGTGGGGCTTGCGGGGCGATCCGCTCCGTTCTTGGCACATGGCCACGTCGTGGCTCGCATGGGTCGTACGCATCGACCCCGACTGGCCGACGTATTCGGGGCCCTCGGCCCGAGAGGGACGACCACCGGGCGAACCCCGCACGGGAGGCGGCGGGTCCAATTCGATCGAATCCATGTCGGGGTCCATGTCGGGGTTACTCGAAAGGTTGTGGCCGGCCCGCGGTAACCTGAGGTCGGCCTCGGACTCGGTCGTCATCGAGCTGGGGGTGCCCTATGCGGGGCAGCGATCGCAGCCCAAGCAGCACTTGGATCTGTTCGTCCCGCCGTGCCCCACCGATGCGCCGATGGTTCTGTTCGTCCACGGTGGCGCCTGGAAGACCCAGGATCGACGGTACCTCCAGCCTTGGTTGGGCCTCTACGGCAACGTAGGGCGAGCGTTGGCCCGCCGGGGTCTCGTGGTGGCGGTCGCCAGCTATCGTCAGCCCGATGCCGACGAGTCATTGCACGATCTGCACCATGCTCTCGCGACGCTGCGGCAGCAGGGCGAGCAGCGAGGGGCGGCGACCCAGGTCGTGTTGGTCGGTCACTCGGCGGGGGCTCACCTCGCGGCATGGCTGGCCCACGCTGTGACCCCGCGGGTGGCTGGGGTGGTCGGCATGGGCGGCTACTACGATCCGGATGCCTTCGCTCGGGCCATGGGCCGGGGGTCACAGCGGCTGCGGGCGATCTTTGGTGATGGCGCGAGATGGAGCGTGCCGGCGCAGCTCGGGCCCGACTCACCGCCGATCTTTGCCGTCGTGGCGCAGCGCGATCCGGAGCCCATCCGCCAGGCGCACGCCGAGCTCCGCGAGGCAGCCCGGCGGGCGGGGAGTCGGTGCGAGTCGTGGGTCGCTCCGGGGATCGGTCACATGGGGTTGGTCCTCTCCATGGGCCGATCGATCGATCGAGTGAGCGACCGGATCGCTCGCTTCGCCCACGGGTGCATGGGCTCGCGCTCGTCGTAGGCCGAGCGGGGGCGGGGACCCGCGTGCTTCGCCCTGACGAGTGGGGCGGCTTTGTGGCACCATGCCAAGTGGAGCCGCCCATCCCACCGCCTGAACCATCGAAGGCACGAACCTGGACACCCTCCCGGATCGCATCGCTGGTGGGAGGTGGGGTCGCCGTGGTCGGGCTTTGCGCGGACTGGATCGGCATCCCGTCCGAGCCGGGGGTCGGGGGCCTGCAGCTGGGGCTGTTGGGGCTGGGGCTGGCCATTGCGCTGTGGGGAGCCTTGGGGACTCGACCCCGCGCGCGCCTGTTGGTCGCCCGTGCCTACGCCATGGTCCTGTCGATCTACCTGGCGCTGTGGGGGGCCGAGTTGGTGCTGACCTACGGGCTCGATCCCGCCCGAGATTTCAAGCCTCACGCGCTCTCGCTGCCGGGAATGTACGAGGTGGGCGACCAGGTCGCGTATCGTCACGTGGCGGGGTACACCGGCACCTTCGACGATGGTGTCCTGCAGATCCCGATCCGGATCAACAGCCGAGGCGATCGCGATGACGAGCCGCGCTCGGAGCATCCCGCCGAGCGCCGGATCCTCCTCGTCGGCGACTCGTTCACCTTTGGCCAGGGGCTGACCGACGAGCAGAAGATCGATCGTCGGATCGAGCACTACTCCGACGATGAGGTCGACGCGTACACCCTCGGGGTGATGGGCTATGGGCCGAGCAACTCGCTACGGCGGCTGAAGGAATCGAGTTGGTGGACGGGTCGAGCGATCTACTACCTGTTCTTCGCCAACGATCTGGCCGACACCGACGCACGAGCGGACTACTACGCGGTGCACGAAGGGTTCGTCGTCCGCCGCTTTCGCTCCGATGGGGAGCGCTACACCCCCGAGCAGTGGACGGCGCTACTCCACGCCGTTCGGGAGCGTAGCGTGCACCGCAAGGGGCGGCTGCGCCTCTCGTTCACCTTGCCCTCACTGCGTAAGATCGCCTACCAGGTCACGCACGAGAACACCCGCCTGACCGGGATCCCCGATGCGCTGGTCAAGCCGACCAACATCGACGCGGCGGTCGACATCACCACGTCGATGTTGGCGCTGGCGCGCGAGCGCGGTGCGATGTTCACGGTGGTCTTGATTCCCGCGGTGGGCGAGGCGAAGGCGGGCAAATACTCGGACTGGGGGCGGGCCTACATCGATGGGATCACCGCCCAGGGGATCGACGTGCTCGACATCCTCGATCGGCTCGACGGCGAGGGCTACTTTGCCCACGATCCCCACTTCGATCCCGAGGGCGCCGATGTCATGGCGCGTGCGATCCTCGAGCATTTTGAGCAGAGCCTATCGAGCCCTTGACCGCGAGCCGCCGCAGCGAGGGGCTCGGCGAAGACCCCCGACCCGGTCTAGTCAGGTCAGGTCTAGTGTCAGGTCAGGTCTAATACGGATCGGCGGGAATGGTCGCCCCCGCCGATGCGGCCAGCGGTGAGGGAGCACCGACGACCGTTGCGCCGGGGAAGGTCAGCGTGCTGCCCGGCACAAGGGTGTAGTACTCCAGCCCCGCGTACTCCAGATCCGTGCCCGGCGCGCAGACCTCGGGCGCTTGGTCAGCGTGGACCACATAGACGTTGTTTTGGCCGATGACCGTGCCTTCGCCGTCGGGATCCACCACCACCGCCGTGCGCTCGTCGATGCCGAGCCCGGTGACAGCGTTGGCCCAGCCGTCGGCGTGGATCCGGGCCAAGAATCCGACCAGGCGGCCCATGCGGTCGCGCTCGCCGAAGTGGGAGTCGGTGATGATGCCGACCATCGGGTGCAGGGCCAAGAACCCCTGCTCCATCGTCATGTACTGGTTGTAGGGATCTTCGAGGGCCTCGTAGGAGTATACGGTGTCGTTGTAGGCCGCGAACATGAACTCGCCCAGCACGGCCAGGCCCGCGCTGGTCCCTCCCACGATCGCCCCTCGATCCCACGCCTGCTCGATGGCGTCCTCGACCGGCGTGTTCATCCAGTTGTCGAGGTAGGTGGCCTGATCGCCGCCCGCCATCCAGATCGCTTCGGCGTGGCGTAGCGTCCAGCTTACGTAGGGATCGAGGGCGAGCTCCTTGCTGGTGATCAGCATGGTCTCCACCGAGTCGGCGTTGCCGAAGTCGTAGAGGTACTCGTTGTAGCCGTCCGAGCCCCGGGTGCGGATCACCACGACGTCACCGCCTGCGATGTAGTCACCCCACCACTGGAAGGCCTCGTCCACGTCGGAGCCACCGCCCATCAGCACCAGGCCAGGGCCGGTAGGATCGACGTCGGCATCGTCGGGGTTGCCGGTGACGTAGTGGACCAGATCCTCGGGGATCGGGGGCTTGGGGTCGGCTGGCTCGCCGGAGCTGCTCGTCTGGGCGGTCGTCTCGTCGTCGCCGGAGTCGGCGGTGGTCGAGTCGCCGGTGGTGTCGTCGGATGCGGGGGTCGCTTTGCCCGTGGTGCCCGTGGCGTCTGTGGTCCCGCCGACGGTAGTCCCGGGCCCGGTCGACGCGACCTCGCCCGTGGATCCCTCGGAGACTCCCTCGGAGACTCCCGTGCCTCCACCATCGTCGCAGCCCGATCCGGTGAGCAGCAGCAGTATCGTGAGAGGACGGGTGATGATTCGATCGACGGACATACGAAAAGCTCGGGCTCCGATCGCGATGTACAGCAAAAACGGGCGTCCTGCCCAGCGCCACGTGGGTCGAGCTCAGTGAGATCGGGGGGCCAGATCCCCTCGTGCTCGTCACGACCGACCTTTCGGTGTGGTGCCGGTGTGGCGCCGGTGTGGCGCCGGTCGTCCAGGAGAGGTCCATCACTGGTCGTGCATTCGGTTCATCGACGACGTTGGCGCCGAGCGAACCCCACCGGCCTCGCCGGCGGGCCTTGGAGCGGACGGTACCGAAGGCTGGCGCGCTCGGAGATACTCCTGCGGTGACCGCTCGCTTCCGTCGGCTGTTGGCACCTTGTCTCGTCCTGACCCTTGCCGCGCCCGCTTGTGCGACACGCATGGGTTCGCGAAGCCTGCCCCGGGTGCGGGCCAGCTACAACGAGGCGATCTCTCAGTCCGCCGATCAACAGATGCTCCTCAACATCGTCCGGCTGCGGTACTTGCACTCCACCACGTTCTTGCAGCTGGGCAGCGTCGTCACCCAGTACTCCCTCACCGCCGACATCGGGGCCTCGGGCAGCTACAACCCGGGCGCGGGCGGAGGTCCCTTGCCCCTGGGCTCGGTCGGAGGGGCGGCCGGGGTTGCCGTGACGGAGCGGCCGACGATCACGTACGTCCCGTTGCAGGGAGAGCAATTCGTTCGTCAGGTGGCAACGCCGCTTCGTGCCGAGCAGGTGCTGATGCTCATCCAGTCCGGCTGGGGGGCGGATCTGGTACTCACCACCTGCGTGCGGCGGATCAACGGCGTCTACGCGCCCAGGGGCTCCTCGCGAGAGCAAGACCGTGACTACCTCCGGCTCGCCGATCTGCTGTACTCGCTGCAGCGCAGCCATCAGCTGACCGTGTATGGCAGCGAGCGGGGGCCGGTCGTGTCGGTACGACCGCCCGGCGAAGAGCTGAGCGCCGACGCGATCGAGGCGCTCGCGCTGCTGGGCCTATCACCAGATCTGGGCCCATACCCGGTGGTCGAGCCGACCGCGGAGCCCTTGCCCGGGACGATCGCCGTTGAAGGGCGGTCGGTGCTGGGGACCATGTTCTATCTGGCGGAGGGCGTCGATACCCCCGCCGGAGATCCGGCCGCTTGGGGCGTGGGGGGGGCCGAGCCGCGGTCTCCGCCCCGGCTACGGGTTCGTTCGGTTCGACGCCAGCCGCAGGACGCCTACGTTGCGGTGAGGTACCGAGAGCGCTGGTTCTATGTAGACGAGAGCGATCGCGAGTCCAAGCGGGCGTTCGCCCTGCTGATGTTCCTGTTCAACCTCACCGCCGCCTCGCATACCAATAGTCCGCTGCTCACCGTCGGTACGGGCGGGTGAGGACGGGCGGGGGACAGGGCGAGCCGGGACAGGGCGATATGGGTTCGGCGACCGTGCCGTTGAACCCAGCGAGGGCGCCCGACGCCCCCCACCGAGCGACGGCCACGGGCCGGGATCGCGCGGTGAGATCACCCCAGTAGGAGATTCTCGATGCGACGACGATTCGTTCCGCTCGCCTGGGCGAGCAGCCTCTTGCTTACGACCGTGATGCCTGGGTGTCAGGGCAGCGCGGGGGCGTTTGCCTCGATGCAGCAATCGCAGGCGAGCCTGGCCGACAACCAGGCCGAGATCCTGCGGCAGCTCGGTGCCCTCGGTGACCGGCTCGATGGGATCCAGGCCGCGGGATCGGCCCGGGCGGCCCCGTCCAAGAAGGCTCGGCCGCGCAAGCCCGACCCGGCGGCGACCTATCGAGTTCCGGTCGCCGATGAGCCCGCGATGGGTCCGGCCGCCGCCAAGGTCACCCTCGTGCAGTGGTCCGATTTCCAGTGTCCTCACTGTAGTCGCGCCGTCTCGCGGGTCGAGCAGCTTCGGGACAAGTACGGCGATGACCTGAGGATCGTGTTCAAGCACAACCCGCTCGGCTTTCATGCTCGGGCGATGCCCGCTGCGATCGCGGCCGAGGCGGCCCATCGCCAGGGCAAGTTTTGGCCGATGCACGACAAGCTCTTTGCGCACGCCAAAGAGCTCACCGACGACAACTTCGTGGCCTGGGCCGGAGAGCTGGGCCTCGACGTGGAGCAGTTTCGCCGAGATCTCGCGGATCCGGCGCTCGCTCGGCGGATCAAGGAGCAGCAGCAACAAAGCCGGAGCCTGGGCGCTGGAGGGACCCCGGCGTTCTTCATCAACGGTCGCTTCTTGGCCGGCGTGCAACCGGTGGAGGTCTTCGAGGCGCTGATCGACGAGGAGATGAACAAGGCCGAGGCTCTGGTGGCGAAGGGCACCGCGCCCGAGCGGGTCTACGCGACGGTGATCGCCGCCGGCAAGACCCGGGCCTAGCCGAGCTCCATCGCCTCGTCGTTCACGGCTCCGTAGCGCAGGGTCAGCAGGTCGAGCAGGTAGCTCTGCCGCAGGCGCCACGGAGCCTTCGTGCCCTGCTTGGGCATCATCGCACGCGCGCGCTGGATGTACCCGGATTTCAGGTCGAGCAAGGGGGTCTGGGCCATGTCCGGCTCCCGGCAGCGGGGGACGAATCGTCGGTGGCCGTGGTCGTCCATGTAGTTGAGCAGCCGGCAGACGTACTCGCCGGTCAGATCCGCCTTGAGCGTCCAGGATGCGTTGGTGTAGCCCGTCCACAGCGCGAGGTTGGGCACGTCGCTGAGCATCATGGCCTTGTAGGTCATGGTGTCGGGCAGGTCGACGGCCTGGCCGTCGACCTCGAGGTCGATCCCCCCCAAGAATCGCAGCTGCAGCCCGGTCGCCGTCACGATGAGGTCGGCTGGCAGCTCGTCGCCCGAGCGCAGCAAGATCCCCCGCTCGGTGAAGGTCTCGACGTGATCGGTGACCACCGACGCTCGGCCGTCGCGGATCGCCTCGAAGAGATCGCCGTTGGGCGCCAGACACAGCCGCTCGTCCCAGGGGGCATAGCGCGGCGAGAAGTGGGTCTTTACGTCGTAGCCCGGGGGCAGCTGCTCGCGCACGCCCTCGATCAACATCCGTCGCAGGTGCTCGGGCGCGCGGCGGCACAGCGAGTAGATGAGCATCCCCAGGGTCACGTTCTTCCAGCGCGTGAGCCGGTAGGCCACGCGGGGGGGCAGGATGCGGCCGAGCCACAGGGCGATCGCGTCCTGCGAGGGTCGCGACAGGATGTAGCTGGGCGATCGCTGGAGCATCGTCACGTGGGCCGCTCGCTCGGCGAGCGCGGGGATCAGGGTTACCGCGGTGGCGCCGCTGCCGATCACCACGACCCGCTGCCCCTCGTACTCAATGTCCTCGGTCCAGTGCTGGGGGTGCACGATCCGGCCCGTGAAGCGCTCCGTGCCGGGGAAGTCCGGCGTGTACCCCTGCGCGTAGTCGTAGTAGCCGCAGCACAGGAACATGAAGTTGCAGGTCAGCTCGACGGTGCGACCGCTGGCTCCCTGGCGCACCTCGACCCTCCACCGGTTGTCCGCGCTGGACCATCGGGCCCCGGTGACGCGGTGACCGAAGCGGATGTGCTGGTCGATCCCGTACTCGGTCGCCGTCGATCGCAGGTACTGGAGGATCGAGTCGCCCGTGGCGATCGACGCGTCCTCGGTCCAGGGGCGGAACGAATACCCCAGCGTGTGCATGTCCGAGTCGGAGCGGATCCCGGGGTAGCGAAACAGATCCCAGGTTCCTCCCAGGTCGTCGCGGCCCTCCAGGACCACGTAGCGGCGTCCGGGACAGTGCCGCCCGAGGTGGTAGCCGGCGCTGATTCCCGAGATTCCGGACCCCACAATGATGACGTCGAAGTGCTCGGGTTCGCTCGCGGGAGTGTGTTCGCTCGCGGTGCCGG
>JBCCWC010000242.1:0-21887 GCA_039194325.1 Myxococcota bacterium | reverse complement strand
GTCTAGGCCCGAGCCACCAGCTTGCGGAGCACGAGCCGCTCGCTGGGCTGCGCCGTGGAGGGGTTGCTCTCCAGCGAGATGAACACCTCGAACTTGGGGTGAGGCGTGGTGGCGGTGAGCGTGCCGCGGCGTCGCTTCTCGCTGTAGTCGAGCACCCCGGCCTTGGTGACCCCGTGTCCGGGGACCGCGATCCACACCACATAGGCGCGAAGGCTGGCGTCGATCCGGGCAGGTGGGGCGAGGTGGTCGACGCGGATCTCCACCTCGCGGTTGTCCGTCTTGTTGACCTTGACCTTGATCTTGGCCTGGCCCGCGTAGGCGGGGGGCTCGGTGTCCAGCTTGTACCGAGAGGCACAGGCGGGCAGGGTCAGGGCGAGCAGGCAGGGCAAGAGCATCATGGAGCGGCGTCGCATCGTCGGTCTTCGTCGTCGTTGGTCGGTTCGACGCACGACCTTGGGTGATGATGCGCCGCTTTTCGTGCCGGTAACATGCCAGGGGGTGATGGGAACAATCGCCCAGCGGGTCATGGAACCCCGTATGGGCCCGATCTGGGCCCGATCTGGGCCCGCGCTAGGTCTGAGCAGGGCCGAAGCAGGGCCTGCGCGGGGTCGATGGATGCGTTCGGGGGAACCCTGCGGCTCGTGGGGTGTCTTGCCGGCCGGTGGATGATCCCCCGATGCCCCGTGTCATGCGCTGGTTGCTCATCGCCCTCGTGGTGCAGCTGGTGGTCGATCTCGTGGTTTTGGTGTGGGGCGAGCCCGCAGAGTCGGCGCAGACCGCCGCCCTCGAGTGGGGCGCCCTGGTGGTCGATTCCGCCGTGGTCGTCATGCTGTCGCGGGCCACCGAGCTCACCCGGGTCCTCATTCGGACCGCCGCCGGGGTGGGACTTTCGATCGATGGGTGGATCTTATGGGGTGTCTTGATGTGGGCCCCGCACGATCCCGCCGGGATCACCGCGTTGGTCACCTCGGCGGGCTTGGTGACGGCCTCGGCCTTCGCGTGGATCGTGCTTGGTCGTGATGACGTCAAAGCCTGGGTGTTCGGGCGATGGCTACGGCGAGCCGAGGGCACTGACGGGTCATCACGTGTGACCTGTTGATCCAATGTGAGCCACTGCATGGAGTCGGGAAAACCCGTCAATCTGCGGCCGTTCACCGAAGAGTGCTGAGGTGGGACGGGGGGCGGCGCGCGTGCGTCGATCGTGCGAACATCAATGGGCGATCCTCGATGAGGGTCACCTTGGCTGTGATGAGACCGTCGAGACCGTTGGCAAGATCGTCGACGCAAGATGCCGTGCAAGCGTCGGCCCCCAAGTCGGCCTCCGAGTTGGCTCCCGGGTTGGCGTCCACGCGTATGCCCGAGTCGGAGCGCGCCCATATCTTGGTCGTCGACGACGAGCCCGTCGTAGCCGCTCGGACCGCGTCGATCCTGGTCGAGCTGGGTCACACCGTGACCGTGGCCCATAACTGGACCGACGCGTTGCGGGCCTTCGATCCCGCGCAGACCGATCTGGTGCTCATGGATGCGGTGATGCCCAACGTCGATGGTCTCAAGCTGACCCGGCTCTTGCGGGATCAATCCGAGTCCTACGTGCCCACCGTGTTCCTCACCGGGATCCGCAGCATGGAGCTGCGCGAGCAGTGCATCGACGCGGGGGCCGACGATTTCCTCAACAAGCCCGTGGATCGCCTCGAGCTGCGGGTGCGGCTCAAGGCCATGCTGCGGATCCGGGCATTGACCCGGGCGCTCGAGGACAAGACCCATCAGCTGGAGCGAGCGGCCCTGACCGATCCGCTCACCGGGCTCGGCAACCGTCGGATCTTTGACGAGCGCCTGCGGGCCGAGGTGGCGCGTTCGCGTCGCCATGGGCAGCCGCTGTCGCTGCTGATGTTCGATATCGATCACTTCAAGGCGCTCAACGACGCCCATGGCCATGTGGTGGGTGACAGCATGCTGGAGATGTTCGGTCGGATCATGCGGATCGAGACGCGGGCCTCCGATCTGCCTTGTCGCTACGGCGGCGAGGAGTTCGTGGTCATTGCTCCGCAGACCCACAGCCGGCAGGCCACCGCGCTCGCCGAGCGGATCCGGCTGGTCTTCCGCGCGACGTCGGCGACGATCGAGCCCAAGATCGTGCAGACCGTCTCGGTGGGCATCGCGAGCTCCGAGTGCTTACCGGCCCCGCTGCAGGGCAAGGTGCTGCTCACCGCCGCCGACGAGGCGCTCTATCGGGCCAAGGGGCGGGGGCGGGATCGGGTGGAGGTGGGCGGGCAGATCCCGCCTGCGGCGGCGTGACGACGGGGCAGCTGAGGTCGGGCAGCTGGGGCCGGGCAGCTTGCCTTTTCAGGGCTCGTAGAGCTCGCACCCCGGGAAGGTGGCCGCGAACCCGTACCAACGGGTGAACAGCTGGGGGAGCAGCTCGAGGGGGTGGGTCGAGCCATCGGGCTGGAGCTGGTGAAGGTCGCGAATAATCTCCTTGGTATCCAGGAGCAGATCCTCGCCCTGCCAGCGGCAGTCGTGGGCCTGGGTGTGGCCAGCGACGGGGGAGTGCGAGACGGGATCGACGAAGACCAGCACCCGGCGATCGCCCAGGGTGTCGATCACCGCGCCGCCCTGCGCTCGCAACCGCTCCATCGGGTAGAAGCGGCTGGCTCCTGGCCACCATACCCCCAGCCCCAGCTCCATGGCGGGGCGGCGAGTGTCGCCCTGTGCCATCGACGCGGAGAACATGAAGGGCAGGTGTCCCTCGTCCGAGAGCATGCGGCGCAAGACGACCCGCTGGAGCACCCGCTGGCGCAACCCCGGGCGGGAGAGCGCCAGCCGAGCGTTGGGGTAGCGCTGCTCGACCGCTCGGGCCGGGAAATAGCGCAGGTGAGTCACCCGCGGCAGCTGCTGGCCGCGCAGCGGGCCATGGATGCACTCGCCGGTCACGTGGTCCCAGTACGAGCGGGTCTGGACGTCTTCCATCACGGCCAGGCCGTTGTAAAGCCCCGCCACGCGGAACTCGTAGAGGGTCTCGTCGATGATGGGGGTCGAACTGACTCCCGTGTTGCACGCCGCTCAAAAGAACACGACCCAGGGCTCGCCGTCGAGCTGGCCCTGGGCGACGTGGTGATAGGCCATCTGCTGTCGGGACAGCGCGATCACCCGGTCATCGTCGCGAACGGCGACCAGCAGATCCGTGTCCGGCGGGATCGTGCGGTGCTCGAGCACGCTGCCGATGGGCTCGGTGAGCTCGACCGTGAAGGGCGTGAACATCAGTGTCTCGCCATTGCGCTTGAGGCGGGAGGGGTCGACGACCATGCCGGTCTTGGTGACGTAGGGCTCATCCGCCATCGGGGCCCAGTCTAACAAGCGAGAAGAGGTCGTCGTCGCGCTCTTGGTGGGTGTTTGTTGGGCGCTGGGTCGCGGTGAGGGGAACGCTGACGACCCGATGCTCGACGACGGCGTCACCGGATGCTTCGGTGATCGCGCCTTTGTGGTCGAGGCCGAGGGCCCGCAACCGGTTCCGTGACCGAATCGGTCATCGATCCGTGCCGGGCTCCATTTCGCGACGTAGATCGTCGATGAGGGGATGGATGCTGTGATACTCGGTCCATCGGGCCAAGGTCTCGCGCACGACCCGCCGTGAGGTGTGGAGTTCCTCGGCGACATAGGTCTTGATCTTTCCATGGCGTCGATAGGAGGACACCACCACGAGGGTCGCGCACGCCCAACGAGCGACCGGGAGGGGTACCTGCCCGCTCAGGGCCAGGCGGCCCAGGGCAACCCACAGCAGGTCGAGATCCGATTGGGCGCGATTACTTGGCGCATTCTCCATTGTCATTGATGTCTCTTGCCCTCGTAGAAACCACGACGCCGGGAGGTCGAGGCCGACGGTGGAGCCTGCCGATTCTCCCTTGGGTGGACCTCGGCCTCCCGGCGTAACGTGGATCCTGATGAAGGTCGATGATCGGGATGCGCCGCGTCGCGTCCGGTCGTGAGTCAGAGCCGCTCGGTGCTGGTCGCGGAGCATCGAGCGGCTCGGTGAGGGGAACAAGCGTAGGGCCCGCGGGCGCGCTACGGCTGGTCGAGTCCGGGGAAGCTGGGGGAGACCATCGGGATGGGTTGTCCGTCGATGTCGGTCAGAGGGTCGCCTTCTTCCCACTGGGCGATGTCCGCCAGTAGCCCCTGCCCAGCTGCGGATAGGCGGTAGTTGGATAACTCCGTCGAGAGGAACCAGCTGGGCATGACCGGACCTACGTAGACATTGGCGCCGATCTCGAGCAGGTCGTCGACGGCATTGTTCTCCAGATCGATCGAGTTACATCCGTCGATCGAGTCGCCGTCGCTGGCGATGATCGAGTTGCGAATATGTCCCGACTCAATACCGGTGCAAAACAGCGACCCACGCGCGGCATTGGTCGACTCGTTGGCGACGATCGTAGAGTAGGCGACATTGAGCACGGTGCCGTTGAACTGGAGTCCGCCGATGAACGAGAACAACGAGGAGCCGTTGAGCGCGATCAAAGAGTTATGGATGACGACCTCGCCGCCAAGCGCGTTGATGCCCCCCAAGGCGTTGCTCGTCACGGCCGCCCGTCGCAGGTGCGTCGAGCAGTTTTGGAACAGGTTCATGCCGAGTTCATCGCTGTTGGCCACCTCGGAGTCATCGAGCCATAGCGAAGCGTCGCTGCAGCTGATGCTCGAGCCGAGGAAGTTCGAGACCGTGACATGGGACAGGTACACGAGTGCCTGGCTGTAGACCCCGATGGTGTCGACACCGCCGAGATTCCCGATGATGACGATTTGCTGTTCGGGGTCGCTGTTGATGATTGCCAGCTCGATCTGGGCGCCGATGCCGAGGTTCGTGGTGTAGGCCCCCGGAGTGAGCACGAAGACCGCTTGGTCCATCTCGCCAAGCAGGTCGAGGGCGGTGGTCAGCTCGTTGGTATCGGTGATCTGGAGGACATCGCCGGGGTCGAAGCAGCTGCCCACGAAGGTCCCGTCGAGGTGGCAGGCGCTCTGCGGGCAGTGGGTGTGCTCGGTGCAGGGGGCACACTGGTTGACGTCGGGGTTGCAGACCGGGGTCTGGCCGCCGCACTCGCCGGGCTGATCGGCGGTGCACTGCACGCAAGTCCCGGCGGAGCACACCGGGTTTTGTGGGTCGGCCTGCGTGCAGGCGTCGTTGGGATCGGCCAGATCGCTACAGGCGACACACTGTCCTTGGGGATCGCAAAAAGGCTGCCCCGCGTCGGGACAGTCCACGTCGCTCGCGCATGGGGGTTCTGCGGTCTCCGAGGTCGGGTCGGTCGGGCCGCTCGATGTATCCGCCGAGTCATCCACGACCGCGGTGGTCGTGGTCGGTGGGGGGGGCGGGGTCGTGGTCGTGGTGCCCGGGTCCGAGGTGCTCGCCCCGTCGGATCCCGCGGTCATGATATAGCAGCCAGGCGCGGGCTGCTGGTCGACGCAACCGTTGTTTTGTGCATTGCATGCGTCGCAGAACTGGCCCTCGGGGCACGATGCATCGCCGAGGTTGTTCCCACAGTGCTCTTTGTCGTATTGCCAACAACTCAGGCAAAAACCCATAAGGGTGCCGAGGCCAATGTACTTGTTGTTCACGGTCAGAACCTCATACTCATCTGGATGGTCAGTGTCGCCGGAGCGACGGTCGGGGTGAACGAGAAATCATGGCGTCGCCGGCGTCGAACCACGTCGCGGCCGACGAGGACGGCCCCGGTCACGAGCAGCGCGCTGCCGACTCCCACCAGCGCCAGGCCAGCCGGACGGGTGTTGCGTCGGACTACGTTCCCGTCGTCCAGACGCGTGCGCTCGGATCTTGCGGCCAGGGTGATGCCCGCGGTGGTGGTACTCGCGCCTATGCCCAATGTGGCGATACCGATCGCACCCCGCCACCCGATCCGACGAGCTCGGGCGGGAGAGTTGGGCTCGCCTCGTGGGTCGGGTTCGGAGACCGCTTGATCGAGCGCATTGAGCTCATTGAGCGCATCGAGCTCATTGAGCGCATGCTCCTCGGATTCGGGCGGGTCGATCGGCAGCCCGTCGGAGTCGATCGGCCACAGGCGATCCGACAGGCGAGCCAGCTCGTCTCCAACCATGGTGTTGAGATCGGTGTCGCGGCAGAGCTCGCAGCGAATGGTGCGTTCGAGCTCGATGGCGCCAGTGGTCTGGTCGATGAGCACGATGGTGGTTCGATAGTGGATGTCGCCGTCGCCATATCGGCTGACGATGAGCCGGAGCTGCGTGGGGGTGTCGTCAGAGGTCCCGATGCCGTGATCGCGCAAGACCTCGGTCTGGTGCTCGACGAGCCAGCTACGTAGATCGACCGTGACCTCGTTGTCCGGCAGTGCGGAGACGTCAACGTCGAGGGAGACCATCGGCTCCGCCGCGAGGGCGAGCTGGGGCACGAGCCCCGCGAGGGTGAGCAGGAGCGTTCGAGTCATGGGTGGTCCTGGTTGCTGTGCGCCCGACAGATCGAGACCCACCGCACGACGCTGGGATCTCGGGAGTCACTGCCCACCCGGATGCAGTCGGCGTAGCGCTGCATCTCGAACAGAGCGCGGGTGCGCAGCGAGGCCCACGCTTGCCGAGCGCCGGTCCAGCAGGCTTGGTCCTGGGTCGATTGGAGGACTTGGCGCCAGTTTCGGGCCTTGGCGGCGCTTTCGGCGGCTGCTGGAACATCATCGGGACATCGGTCGTGCGCAGCCCGAGGTTCGTTGCTGTGCTCGTCCGGCTTGCGCCCTCGTTGGGGGCGGCGGCGCTTGGGTGACGGCCGCGGAGTCGTGGGCGCACCAGAGGTCGGTGGCGTATCGGGAAGGGGGCGCTCGGTCGATGTCTGTGCGGGGATGGGCGGCGGAGCCTTCGAGGTCGGCTGTGTCGGGGGGGGCTCGACCGGTTCGGATGGCTCGGTGGACCCCAGTTGTGGCCACTTGGCCGGCTGCTGCTCTGCGGAGTCAGGCGTGTGCGCGGCGGTACCGGGAGCCGCTACCGCGGACGCCGGTGAGACCGGCTCTGGCACGCGGGACGGGGGCCACCATGCATCGCGGCTGTACACGGCGGCGATCACCGTCGCGAAGACGAGCAGCCGCCAGCGAGGTCGGGAGGCGCTCGGCTCGTGGTCGGCCGTCGGGGACGACACTCCGAGCACCGTCTCGAGCATTCGCGCGACCTCGGCGGCATCGGGGCGTAGGCCCGGGTCATACGCCAGGCACTGGTGAACGAGTGCGGCCAAGCGTTTGTCCAGCTCGGGGCACATGGTGGTGAGCGGAAAGGGAGACCGTTGGGGATCGCATTTGCGGGCGAGCGTCTCGGCCCGGCCCAGCCGGTGATATGGCGGGTTGCCCGCGAACAGCTCGTAGAGCATCACCCCCAGCGAGTAGATGTCCATCGAGGGCGTCGGCCGCTTGTGTGCCACCTGCTCCGGCGCCATGTAGATCACCGTGCCTGGAGCCCGACCTTGTTGCGTTAGATCGGGGGAACGCTCAGCCCAGCCTTCTCCGGTTGCGTATGAGAGGCCAAAGTCGATGAGCTTCGCGCACTCGGGTTTGTTACGCGTGATCAAGACGTTTCCCGGCTTGATGTCGCGGTGAACGATGCCGCGAGCGTGGAGCTCGATCAGGGCTCGGGCGATGTCGCGGGCGATCGAGCAAGCTCGGCGCCAGTTCAGTCCCACGCGGTGGGTGCCCATGACGTGGTCGAGCGATGTGCCCTCCACGAGATCGGTCACCAGGTACATACGCCCCTCGAACCCGGCTGGGCCGTCGAGCTGGCCATAGCGGATCGGGCTGACCACGTGAGGGTGCTGGGCCAAGCTGGCGCCCAGTCGGGCTTCGTTGCGAAAGCGGGCTTCGGTGTTCGCTCGCTCGACCTCGGTGGCGACCACCTTGAGGACCACTTCACGCCCGCCGTGGCGGTGGTCGCGGGCCCGATACACGACCGACATACCGCCACGTGCCAACTCGGTGATGACCTCCAGATCGCCCCCCACCAGCCGCGTGCCGTCGGGGATCCGGGGCTCTCGATCGACCGGGATCGTCGAGTAGTGAGGTCCGGTGCCTTCGTGGGTGGAGCCGAGCGTCACGAGGAGCTCCTTGGGGCGGGGGTCATGAGCGATGCCGGATCCATGGCCGGACCCACGGCCGGACCCGTGGTGTCGTCACCGGCCCGCGGGGTGTCGCCAACCGCACCCAGCCAGCGAACGGCCAGCACCAGCACCAGCACGGCCAGCACCGCGGCGGTCACTCCGAGCACGACCTCCGGGGTCGAGGTCGGGTGTCGCACGGCGATAGCGAGCCGGGTCAGACCGCCGAGGTAGACCGCCATGGGCGATGACCCGGGCGGTGTCCCGACGGGGTCGGGCCATTCGGGTGCTCGGGGGTTCCTCGGGGGCTCGGGTCGCTCGGGTTGTGCGGTCCGCAAGGGGGTCGGGGATCTCGAGGGAGCCGAAGGCCTCGAACGCTCCGGGGGCGCTGATGGTCCGGGTGGAGCCTCGCCGTCGTCGGGCGTAGAGCTGGACGAGGGCGGAACGACCGCGTCCTGCTCGTCACGATTGGTAATCGTAATAGTGGTTGGGCCGAGTGGGTCGAGTGGGTCGACTTGGCTGACTTCGGCGTCTTGGCCAATATTGCCCTCTTTGCCAGCATTGGCGTCTTGGTTGATCTCAGCCTCTTGAATGACATCGGTTTCTTGGCCGACATCGAGGTCTTGACTGACATCGATGTCTTGGTCGACTCTGGCCTCTTGGCCGGCTTCGAGGTCTTGGCCGGCTTCGAGGTCTTGGCCAGCTTCGAGGTCTTGGTCGACTCCGACCTCTTGGTCGACTCCGACCTCTTGGTCGACTTCGTCGAGGAGTGTTCGAAGCATCTGGTACGACGCCGTGTCCGCCTCGGCAGCGGGGTGGACGACCTCGGACATGACCCGCAGTTCGGCCACGTTGGCCTCTGCCGGCTCGAGCGGGCTGCCCGTGCGTCGGCGATAGACGCGTGGCGCATCCTTCTCGCGACGTTGCCCCGAGATGATCTCCCACTGGATCTCGTTGATCGGATGCGAAGCGGTCGACTCCGGGGCTTCGGCGGCCTGCTGAACCGCGGCGAAGGTCGCGATGAGCTCAGGAGGAGCAGGGGCAGCCGGGTTCTCTACCGATGCTCCGGACGGGCGATGAGAGCCCATGATCGAGGCGAGCTCCTGCTCCAGCACGGCCGGGTCGCGGTCGTAGCCCGCGTGCTTGGCCCACCGCGCCAGTGCCTCATAGAGCTCGGCGGCATTGGGCCGATTACGCGAGTAGCGCTCGAGGCACGACATGATGATCCGCACCAGTCGCTGATCGTCGTGCTCCATCTCCGGGACCGAGCCGTCCATGATCGCGGGCATATGGGTGATGCCCTCGCACTCGGCTCGAAACACGCGGTTCTCGACCATTTCCCAGGCGACCACCCCCAGCGAGTAGATGTCCATCTCGGGGCAAACCTGGCCGCCGAGGTGCTCGGGGCTCATGTAGCGATAGGTGCCTCGCAGATGACTGCCGGTCGTGCCCTCGGCCAACGCGACCCCGATGCCAAAATCAAGCAGCTTCACCACGCCTCCTTGGTTGACCAGGATGTTCGAAGGCGTCACGTCTCGGTGGACGATCCGCACGGGCTCGCCGTTGATCGTTCGGGCCGAGTGCGCGTGGTGGAGTCCTGCGGTGATGCTGGCGAGGATGTTGTAGATCGAGGCCAGCGATAACGGGCGTTGCCGACTCCTCAGGGTCTTGAGCAAGTGGCCGAGATCTTGGCCGTCGACGTACTCCATGGCCAAGAAGGGCATGGAGTTCTCGTGCAACCCCACGTCGAATACATGGACGATGTTGTTGTGGTTTCCCAGGCGCATCGCCAGACGAGCCTCTCGCCAAAAGTGGGCTTTGGCGTCGTTGTCCGTGGCGTGGCTGTGCAAGGGAAACTTGACCACGCAGGGCAGGGGCTCTCCGGTCGGGTTGTCTTTCCAGGCCAGATAGACCTGCCCGCTGCCTCCCTTGCCCAGGGCCCGCTTGAGTACGTACGGACCCACACGGGTTTGTTCTGGAGTCGCCATTGTCGTCATCGGGCTCTCCCCTACAGGGTGGCTCGTCGAGCTGCGAGCGATCGATCGAGACGATGCACGTGCCTGGGCAACCAGGACCGTTTCGACCGGTGAGCCGTGGGAAGGGTCGACCATCGAGCAAAGCTGGCCGGCACGAGAGCAAGGGCCAGGCCAACTGCGATTTCGAGGGGTTAGATCTCGGGGCGAGGGGTGAGCTGCGCAATTTTCAGTGCACACCGCTCAGAATATTGAGCAGCGCTCTAGGGTCGCCTCTGCGGTACGCGGGACGGGTAGGGACGGGTATCGTCGCGGGCCATGGCGATCGCGCCCAAGAGCTTCACCGAAACGCTGACGCGTCGCCGGCCCCAGGAGATCGTTGCGAGCCGGTCGGGTCGGTTGAGGTTGCGGGTGGTCACCGCGGGCGATGGTCGTGACCTCGAGGTCGAGGGACCGCGCGTCACCATCGGCTCTCACCAGGCCAGCACCGTCACCGTCGATGACCTCTCGGTCAGTCGCGCGCACTGCGAGCTCGAGGTCAAGGAAACCGGGGTGATGCTCCGGGACAGCGGAAGCAAGAACGGCACGTGGTTCAATGGAATCCAGGTCAGTGAGATCTGGCTCCCCGTCGGCAGCCACTTCACCATCGGCAATTCCACGGTCACCTTGCGGGGGGTAGGCGCGGTCGAGGTCCACGTGTCGAACAAGGGGCGGTTTGGCGGGCTCCACGGCAGCGGTACGACGATGGGGGAGCTGTTCGCGAAGCTGGAGCGGATCGCCTCGGTCGAGCTGGACGTGCTGTGTGTCGGTGAGACGGGCACGGGCAAGGAGCTCATCGCCAAGGGGATCCACGAGCATTCGGATCGCCGCCACGGTCCATTCGTGGTGGTCGACTGCACCACGCTCAACAGCGGCATTGCCGAGAGCATTCTGTTCGGGCATCGCAAGGGCAGCTTCACCGATGCGTCGCGGGATCAGGCCGGGCTGCTCGAGCAGGCCGACGGGGGGACGCTGTTCCTCGACGAGATCGGCGAGCTGCCGGTCGACTTGCAGCCCAAGCTGCTGCGGTGTCTCGAGACCAGTGAGACCCGACGACTTGGAGATTACCGCTACCGCCGGTTCGATGCGCGCCTGGTCGCGGCCACCAACCGCAACCTCCTGCGCATGATCTCCAAGGGGGAGTTTCGCGAAGATCTCTACTATCGCTTGGCGGCGACGAGGGTCGATATTCCCCCCTTGCGGGATCGAAGCAACGGCAACATCTCGTTGCTCGCGGATCTCTTCTTGGAGCGACTGTCGCGCGAGCGAGGCATGAATCTATGCTTCGACAAAGAGGTCTACGCGGTGCTCGAGCGTCATCGCTGGCGAGGGAACGTCCGAGAGCTCTACAACACCGTGCGCACGGTGGCCATGCTCTCAGAGTCCGAGACCGTCCATGTCGGCGACCTGCCGTCCCTCGAGGCCAGGGAAGGGGACGCTACCCGCAGTGCCGACGGGATCAAGGTGGCGATGAGTGCGGTCGAGACGCTCTTCGGTATGTCGTGGGAGCGAGCGCGTCGGACCTTCGGAACTCTCTATGCGACGCGGCTGATGACCGACAACGGGGGCAATCAGACCCGGGCGGCCCAGCAAGCGGAGATCAGTCGAAATACCTTTCGGTCGCTCTTGCGCCCGCTCGACGACGCGTGAGCCCTTGCCTGGACGGGGTCGGGCAACCAACCGCACGGGCAACGGCTCACGGGGTGTGGGCCGCGAGCCAGTCCTCCACGTCGGACCGGTATCTCGCCTCGGCGGGGCCCGCGGTGGCGTAGGCCTCGCGGGCTTGCTCGGCGAGCGTGCGGGCTCGGGTCCGCTCGGCCGGGTCGAGCCACAGGACGCGGGCGAGGGCAAAGCGGGCCTCGGCGAGCAGTTCGGGGGCGACCGCGGCCGCCTCGCGGATCGAGACGGCACGCTCGGCAAGCTCCCGTGCGACCAGCGGATCGGGGCCCTGCAATCGCGCGTGGACGAGACCCGAGATCGAGTACACCAGGTCGGGGTGATCGGCCCCGAGCACCGCTTGCTTGATCAGTAGCGCGCGTCGAAACTGCTCGCCCGCCTCGGCCCATCGCTGTTGACCCATCAGGACCTGGGCCAGGTTGTCGAGGCTGTTGGCCACCTCGGGGTGATCGGCGCCCAGCGCCTGTCGGCGCAGCCGTAGAGCGCGTCGGTGCAGCGCTTCGGCATCTCGCAATCGGCCCTGGCCCGTGAGCACCAGCCCCAGGTTGTCGAGGCTGGCGCCGACCGTGGGGTGGGTGGGGCCCAGCGACGACGTGAAGATCCGTAGGGCGCGTCGGTGCAGGGCCTCCGCCTCCTCGTACCGACGCAGGTGCTGGAGCACGATCGCCAGGTTGTTGACGCCGTAGGCCACCCGCGGGTGCTCGGGTCCCAGGGTGCGCTCGAGGATCGACAGGGCTCGATGGTGCTGGGCGCGTGCCGCCTGGTGCTCGCCCTGGCGAAAGAGCACAGCGCCCAGGCTGGTCCGGGCCGACGCCAGATCCGGATGCTCGGGCCCCAGCGCCTGCTCCAGCCGCTCCACGGCGCGCCGGTACTCCGCCTCGGCCGGCGCGTACTGGCCCTGGCGAAGCAGGACCGTCGCGCGAGCGAGCATGGCGCGAGCGATGTGCTCCTGCTCCCCGAGCCGCGTGGCCAGCGGGAGCGCGGCGTGCAGCCACTGGAGACCCTCGGCATGTCGCTCCTGTCGGACGCCGGCCACGTAGGCCAGGGTCGTCAGGGCCTGCAGCTCCACCGGCTCGTGATCGTGCTCCACGGCCAACGCGTAGGCGTGCTGCAGATCCTGCTCCGCCTCGTCGTACCGGGCGTGGTCCTGCTGGATCGATCCGCGCCGGAGCGTGGCCTCGGCCAGCAGCGGTGGGTACGAGAGGTCTTCGGCCAGTGCGACCACCGAGTCGACCGCCTCGAGCGCCGAGGCATAGCGCCCGGCGTGTTGCTGGGCGTCGATCGCTCGCAGCTGATCGCGCAGGTCGGAAACCTGCCGAGCGATCTCGGGATCCCAGGGCGGTGGGACGCGCTGCTGCTGTCGGGCGAGCGGCTGCACGTCGTCACATCGGGACGGTCGGGGAAGTCCGTCCACCAGCGCGACCGCCTTGGTGACCACGTCGTCGTCGGCGTCTCGCAACACGTCGAGCACCGCGCGCAGCTCGGCGCGGTGGTCTTGTAGACAGCCCATGCGCAGACTCATCTCGGCCTCGCTCTGCTCGTGCCGGATCGTGGTGGCCTCGCACGCGCGCCGATACGACCGGACCCACGCGTCCGCGTACTCGTCCAGTCGCTGGTGCACCCGCTCCGCCGTGTCTTCGGCGTAGGGGAGCACGCTGGCGCGGATCGCTTCGACGATGCCCGAGCGCGCGTCGTCGTCCCACAGGCCGTCGAGCTGGGCCTGCCCGCCCGTGCAGCGCTGGCCCACTTCGGCCTGGTAGACCAGCCCGGTGCCGGCCGCAACGAGGCCGAGGCCGAGCCCCAGCACGCTCGCGACGCGGCGTCGCGGGCTGTCCAGTGCCTGCAGCGCGTGCAGCAGCGCGTCCATCGAGGGCCATCGGTGCTCGGGGTCGACCGCCAGTCCGCGGCATATGATCTCGTGCAGTTTCGTGGGGATCGCGGGGCCGCGGGGCCGCGGGGCGAAGCGGCCGTCGGCCAGGTTGGCCCGCAGCTTGGCGAGCGAGTCGCCCGCGAAGGGGCGGACGCCGTAGACCGCCTCGTAAAGTGCCACGCAGAAGCTGAACTGATCGCCCCGAGCGTCGAAGGCCTCGCCCCGCATCTGCTCGAGCGGCATGTACATGGGGGTGCCCATCACCAGCCCCGTGCGGGTCAGTCGCCGATCGAGCCCCGAACCCAGCGACGAGTCGTCGAGCGCTCCGTGGCCGGTGCCCCACGTCGAGCCGCCGTCTTGGTGGAGCTCGTACGTGGGGCCGTCGTCCCCGGCTCGGGCGAGCCCGAAATCCAGCACCCGCACGCGCCCCTCGTGGTCGACGATCGCGTTGCTCGGCTTGAAGTCGCGGTGGACCAGGCCTCGCTGGTGGGCCGCGGCCAGCCCGGCACCCGCCTGTCGGTAGACCCGGACGCACGCGCGCCAGCTCGGTTGCGGTCGCTGCTGCTGCCAGCGCCGGAGGGTCTGGCCCCGCAATAGCTCCATCGCCACGAAGCTCTGGCCGTCGACTTGGCCCACCTCGTAGACTTGGACGACGTTGGGATGGGACAGCTGGGCCAGCGCCTTGGCCTCGCGGAGCAGGCGCTGGTCGTACTCGAGATCCAGGCCGTGCCGCAGCACCTTCACCGCCACCGGGCGATCGAGGGTGCGGTCGTAGGCCCGGTAGACCACGCCCATCCCGCCCTCGCCGAGGATGCCGAGCACCGTGAAGTGACCGAGGGTGGTGCCGGTGTGCAAGGGGCGGGGTGCCGCGCTCGATGCGGTGTCCCGGGGCTGGTCGAGCGTACGGGTTGGGGCCCGGGAGTCGCTCGGCTCGCGCCGGGTGGGCTCGGCCGCGGGGTGCGGGGTGTCGGCGATCTCGTTCGCGCTCGTGGGCTCGGAATCGTCGTTACGCACGCTGAGTGTGTGCGCCAGCGCGCAGATAGTTACAGGGGATCCGCTCGCCGGCCGTATGGAGCCGGCGAGCGCCGGATGTTCACCCCGGGGGGGTCTTTGGCGGAGCCGAGGACGGAGCGGTGAGGCTCCCCGGGTGAGCTCGGGGATTGCGCAGCTGGACCTTCGTCGCCAGCTCGATCCGCTCGACGCATGACCAGTCGGCCAGCTGCGGGAGTCGCTCGAGGGTCACCCGGCCCCGGGCGATGTTGCCGGAGAGCTTGGCCGGGTTCAGCCCCAGCTCGCCGAGCGTGTCCTGGGCGCGCTGCGGATCTCCCGTGGCCGCCGATGGGCACAGCCGCACGTACACGGACAGCTCGGTCGTGGGGCTCACGTCGGAATCGAGCGAGGCCAGCAGGCGCACGCGGTCGATCTTGTCCAGCGCTTCTTGCGAGGAGAACTGGGCGAGCAGCGTGGACCGACTTTCGTGGGTGGGGGGCTCGAAGCGCACCTCGGCTTCATGGTCTCGCACCAGTCGCGGGCCGGAGGCACTCGCCGCGGCCGGGGTCGTGTGCGTGGGCTCGTCGTCCGCCTCGAAGGATCGGGCGGGCTGCGGGGTCGCCGAAGACGAGTGCGTCGAGTCGGCCGGAGTGCTCGGTGAGGGGGTCGTGCGCCCGCACGCGAGCCCCAGGCTGGCGAGCGCCATCCACCCCGTAAGCGTGCTCCGGTTCATGCGCCTCGCCTCCGTGCGATGAGCCCCAGGCACAGCAGGCTCAGCCAGATCGTGGGGCGGCCCTTGCCTTGCTGGCAGCTGCCGCATCCTCCGGCGTCGCCGTCGCCCGCCGCGTTGCCGCCATCGGTGCCCGTGTCGCCGCCCGTGCTGGTTCCCTCGGCATCACTAGCCTCCTCGGTCCCGCCCGCGTCATCGAGACCTCCAGTGCCGCCGATGTCGATCTCCGCCACCGCCTCGACGGACGCCAGCGCATCCAGTCGGCCGCGTCCCCAGGCTTCGCCCCGTGCGGCGCCGTCGCTCAGGTCGGCGGTCTCGTCCCAGATCGTCCGGATCTCCGCGGTGGTCAGCTCGGGATCTGCCTCCAGCATCAGCGCGATGGCCCCGGCCGCCGCGGGGGAGGCCATGCTCGTGCCTTCGAACAGCGCATAGCCGTCGGGGAGTACGCGCGTCGGATCGACCGTGTCGGCGTGGGCGTGGGCGAGGGCCGAGGCGATGAGCTCGCCGGGGGCCGCGATGTCGGGCTTGAGGCCGGTGACCATCGGATCTCGCGACGGACCCATGCTGGAGAACCCCGAGCGGGCGCCCTCCACCACCGGCTCTCCGGTGATGAAGTCGACTTGGGTGTGGTCGCCGGTCTCGTTCGACCACTGGCCCCGCGTCACGTAACTGGCCACGGCGAGCACGTTGGATGCGATCGCCGGATACCCGATCGTGGTCGCGCTGTCGACCGCGGCGGCACCGGGCTCGTCCAGCGCTACGAAGCCAGCGGCCGCGGTCGTGTCGAGGAACATGTCGAACTGGCCCTCACCGCTCACGCGGATGATCCAGGGGAGACCGAGCTCGGCGCTGTCATCGTTCTCGTCCAGGAGCAACAGCCCGAACGCGGGCGCTCCCGACGCGCTCATCTCGCCGGCCATCAGGATGGGTCCGAGCGTGACCCCGTCGATGTCGAGGTACTCGGGAGGAGTCTCTCCGACCGAGGAGAAGGGGGTTCCCCAGTGGGTCATGCCCTCCGCGTCGACGACCCCCACGGTGAGCTCGGGCTGGGCCCCGTCGTCGAAGTAGGCCTCGATGAGCGTCTGGGGGGCCAAGAAGCTGGGGATGAAGCGCACCGTCGAGGGCATGGCTGGGGTGGCCTGGCCCGATGCATGGACCTGGGCCTGGACGTTACCCTCGGGGGTCGGCAGCAGCGTGCCCTGTCCCTCGTTGCCGGCCGCCGCGACCACGATCTGACCCGGTCCCACCAGGTTGTCGAGGCACGCGTCGGCCAGGCTCGACCCATCGTGGGGCCCTTGGTGAGTGCCCAGGCTCATGTTGATGACTGCCGGCTGGCCGCGCTCCTTGGCGACCGAGAAGATCCAGGCCACCGCGTCGCACAGCGACGTCGACAGCTCCCCTTCGGTGCTGTAGTTGGCGAAGGCGATGTCCGCGTCGGGGGCGATCCCGTAGTAGGGGACGCCCTCGACGATCGAGCCGGCGGCGATCCCGGTGACGTGGGTCCCGTGCTCGCTTTGATCGGCCACGTGCGGGCAGTCATCGGCCGCGAGCTCGTCCGCGCCGCAGTATCGCCCGTAGTCGTAGCCCGGGGGGGGCGAGCCCGCATCCAGGCTCTGATCCCACAGGGCGACGACGCGCGACGAGCCGTCGGCGTGGCGGAATGCGGGGTGCTCGAGGTCGAGACCGGCGTCGATCACACCCACCAGGACGTCGGCCCCGGTGAAGGCGCGGGGAAGCGGTGATGCTCCTTCGTGCACCAGGTTGGCCCGCGTCGCGGTCACCGAGCGATCGAGCCGGGGGGTGAGCCTCGTGGCGATCTCCAGCTGGGTATCGGCTCCCAAGGCAGCCTCGAGCTCCGCTACGGCGGCCGCAGGCAAGGAGACGGTCGCCACGTCGCCCGCGAGGGTCCCGATGGTCCCCCCGGCGGCCGCCACCGCGGTCCGCAGGCGCGCCTCGTCCGAGGCTCGAACGAAGAGCTGAACGCGGTCGCTGGGGGCCTTTTGGGCGAGCGTGAGCGTGGTCATCGCGCTGCGTCGGGGGCGGGCGGCCGATTCCTCACTGTGGGCGGCGAGGGCGGTGCAGGGTACGAGCAGGGCAAGAGCAGCGGCGGTGTACAGGGGTCGATGATGGATGAGCATGGGGGCTGTCCTGCTTCCGAGGACAAACCCGATCCGAGGATGTCGCGGTCCCGATCGAAAATACTTCGGCGGAGGGCGAGGCCCGAGCGCGGTCACGGCCGAGGCGTGGACGCGGTGCGGAGTGTATCGGCGTGATGCTCGAGCCATTCGTCGACCACCGCCAGCTCGTAGCGGTAGCTGAGCGGAAACGCGCCCAGCGTCTGGCGAGCGTGCTCGATGGCGGTGACGTGAGGCACGGGGGGATCCCCGGCCCGGGTTGCGGTGACGACCCGCCCCACGGTCGCCCACGCCGACTCGTAAGGGTTGGGGATCGCCTGCTCGAGAGATTCGAAGTGGGTTTGGGCGGTGTCGAGCACCCCACGGTCACTGTCGATCCACGCCTGGACCAGCGCAGCCCGCATGCTTTGGAAGGCGTGGGGATAGTGCTCCATGTTCTACCGGGACTGGAACTCGAGCACGGCGCGGGCCTGGTCGAGCTCGTCGCGTCGTCGATGAACTTCGGCGATCACGGTGGCGAGCTCGAGCCCGGTGGGTCGACCGATCGGCTCATGGGCGGCGGGTGAGGACTGCTCGAAGTGCTGGAGTGCCTCTCGGAGCGGCTCGACGGCGGCGAGTGCTTCGTCGCGTCGATGCGCGCGCGGATCAGCAGGGGATCGGCGGGCATCGGTTCACCGGGATGCATCGATTCCATGATCGTCTTCGCTTGGTTCCACGCGTGCTCGGCCTCGTCCGGTCGGCCCAGCTGGGCCAGCGACAGCGACAGCGGCAGCTCGGCCTCGGCCAGGTAGCTGCGCGCAAAGACGCCGCGCCCCACGAGCCAGTCGATCAGGGTCTTCGATGAGCGCACCAAGTCTTCATAGTTGCCACCGAGCTCGTCGAACACGGTCAGCCAGTCGACGACGAAGTACGTGGTCATCGGGGAGACCTTGGGCGAGTCTCGGCGGACGCGCTCGGCGATCGTACGAGCCCCGGCGTGATCCCCTCGGTAGAAGGTGAGCATCATCTCGATAATGTCGAGCCAGATCCCCACACTGGGGATCGAGTCCGGATCCTCGAGTCGTTCGTAGAGCGCGCGCGCTTGCTGGTAGTGGTCCCCGACGTGGGGTTCGATTTCGTTGTCGTCGAACGCGGACAGGATGACGAGCAACAGCGCGCTGATCCGACCGACTGGATCTCCGGTGTGCGCGAAGAGCTCCGATGCCCGCAGGGACGAGGCGCGCGACCATTGGTCGTCCGTGCTCACCTTTGCGGCGAGGTGCAGGGTCTTGGCGTGAAGCCATCGGTCCTCTCCCTCACTCGCGCGATCGAGCAGCGGGCGGATGGTGGCCTCCAGCGCTTGGGGATCGTCGTCCATCTGGTTGCCGATGGCGACGCGCTCCAGCGCATCGGCCAGGGCCTGCTCCTCGGCGGTGCGGAGTCGCCCGGCGAGCGCCTGGTCCTCGAGCTCGTTCGACCAGGTCTCGCAGGTCGCGGGCGCAGGGATCTCGAGCAAGATCGCCAGCGCATCGGGGGTCTGCATGGCTCGCGTGACGACGGTGTGCAGCTGGATCTCGAGCGCTCGTAGGCAATGGGCGCGCGCCCGGGCCTCCACGGCGGACAGGCGTCCGGCTGCTTGGTCGTGACAGGTGCGTTCGGCGGTGAGCTCGATCGCCGTGTGCAGCTCGACGGCCTTGGTGCGGGCCTCGGTGGCCACCAGCGTGCCCACACCCGCGAGGTGGTCTCGCAAGGAGGACTCGAAGCGGCCCAGATCGAGCACGATGTCCTCGCCGACGATCGCTGATGAGGCACATCGGGTGGGGGGATCGGGCTTGGTCGCCGCGCCCCACCATGGCAGGGCGGCCACCAGCAGCGTGCCGAGCCCGAGCGCGGCGGGGATCGAGCGTCGGCGGCGCGCGCGGCGAAGCTGGCGAAGCAGCAGCGAGATGCTGTCGGGGCGATCCTCGGGCCGCGGGCTCAGACCCAGTCGCAGCACGGTCTGGATCCGGCGCGCAATCGTGCCCGGCGGCGGATCGCTCACCCGGCCCTGCTGGACGGCCTGGAGGTGGCTGCGGACCGATTGCTCGGGGAAGGGTCGGACCGTGCTCAGCGCTTCCCAAAGGGACACGCAAAAGGCGAACACGTCGCTTCGAGCGTCGACGCCCGACGAGACGCTCTTCATACGCCAGAGCTCCGCGAGCGCCCGAGCGAACCGGACCGGGACGACGAGACCCCATCGCGTGCGCTACTCGCCCGGATCTTCGCCCACGCGTTGACGGTCTCCTGAGAAGCTCCAGCGGAGCTTCTCAAGATTGAATCGTCTCAAAAAAAGCTTCAGTGAAGCTCTTTGAAGATAAATTGTCTTGAAAAAAGCTTCAGTGAAGCTCTTTGAGATTGAACTGTCTCGAAAAGAGCTTCAGTGAAGCTCATTAGGATTAGATTGTCCTGAAAAGAGCTTCGGCGAGGCTCCTCGGGCATCCAGGCGGTCGAAAAGAGGCTCCAGCGAGGCTCTTGGGGCACAGCGAGCGTCTCGACGGAGCGAACGTCCAGCATGCGGGGCTACGGATCCCCCAGGAGGATCTGGATCGTCCCCGTCTGGAAGGTCCCCGCGACGATGTCCAGCACGCCGTCCTCGTCGAGGTCGGCCAGGCCGATCCGATCGACTCTCGCGTCGATCGGCACGTCTTGTGGCGCCTCGAAGCTACCGTCACCGCGTCCGAACCACGCCTGGAGCCGGCGAGTGCCGGGCTCGAACAGCAGCAGATCCGTCCGGTCGTCGTTGTCGATGTCCCCGACCCCGGCGGGACCCGTGCGAAGCTGCGGGATCGAGGTTCGACCGGTCTCGACCAACCGGCCGTCGATCGCCTGTAAGAAGATCAGCGCTTCTTGCTCGGCACTCGCCGCGAGCACGTCGGGCACCGAGTCGTCGTCGAGATCGTGCACCAACGCGGTGGTCAGGGTCAGCATGGGCGGGCCGACCGGCTCGGGTGGACCAAAGCCCAGTCCGGGCTGACCCCGAGCGAGGGCTACGCGATGGTCGGGGTCGATGAGCAAGGCATCGGCCTGTGCGTCCCGATCCAGATCGAACAGGCTCAGGCTCCGGGGGTCGAAGTCCTCGGTCGAGTCGGCCAGCAGGTTGATCTTCAGGGGGGCGAAGTCCCCGCCAGCCTGACGCTCGGCGACGTTGAGCGCCACGCGGCCGGCCGCGTCCAGGCCCAGGGCCACGACCTCACGACGCCCGTCGGCGTCGAGATCGGCGATGCCGAAGGCCCGGAGCTCGACCTCCATGGACAGCGCCGTGGGGATCCCGAGCCCGGGTCCGGACGAGCCCGGGAACACCAACAGCGACCCACCACATCCGTCGATCAGCACATCGGCCGCGGTATCGTCGTCGAGCGTTCCCGAGGTCATGGTGGGTCGACAGCCGGTCAGGCCCGGATCGATGGGGGGCTCGAAGGTCCCGTCCCCGTGCCCCACCCAAAGCCGGGCGACCACCGCTCCTTCCGGGTCCAGACCGCTCAGCAACAGATCGAGGTGGGGGTCGCCGTCGAAGCTGGCGATCCGCAGGGACGCACCCTCGAGTCCGTCGAAGGTGAGGGTGTGGGGTTCGCCACGACCCAGGCAGACCTCGCCAGGATCCACGACGCCGTCGCCGCAGCGTAGGGTCTCGTGGATCACCCGATCGACGCATCCGCTGCCACCGAGCGAGAACGGTGCGAGGGTGAGCCCCGCCCAAAGAGCAGCACGCAGCATGGACATGGGTGCACGAGCCTGTCGGGCTCGGCAGGACTTCCACGCGCCGGGGGGCGGCTGATTTCCTGTGATCGGCCGGGCTGGTCATGCGGGCCGATGTTCGTGTCGGTCCGGTCGACTGCACGGTCCATAGGATGGCGTGGGGGGGCTCGGGGGCGCTCACGCCGGCGGTGACCGTAGGACCGCGACCCCATAGATCCCAAGCCGGGTGGTCGCCAGTCCCACCAGGGCCCAGGCTGCACCCCGCAGGCCGCCGTCGGGGATCAGCCACAGGCCGATCAGTATGCTCGCCACCAGCGACAGCGCATTGATCGACAGCTGGGTCTCGAACCGTCCCATGGCGGTGAGGGTTTGCGACAGCATGTTGGCCAGTCCGGCGAGGGCGGCGGCGATGGTGGCCAGGACCAGCTCGGGAGCGTAGTGCGAGTACGTGGGCCCGTAGACGAGCGCGAGGTAGCGCGCGCCCCAAAGCAGCGCCACCAGCACGACGGCGCCACCCAGCCCGCCGACGACTACCAGCAGGCGTGCCAGCAGCCGTCGCAGCGGGCGGCGGCCTGCACGGTGTAGGCGGGCGAGGGCAGGGGTGGTGGCCGTCCCGAGGGCCACGTTGAGCACGTTGCCCGCGTACATCAGCGAGGTCGCCGCGCCAAAGTAGCCCAGC
>JBCCWC010000241.1:0-21948 GCA_039194325.1 Myxococcota bacterium | reverse complement strand
TCGGACACGACTCGGGCCCAGATCAACACGGCCAGCCCGCAGCAGCTTCGCGCCTGGACTCGACAGGTCCTGACGGCCAACACCCTCGACAACGTGTTCGCGGCGTAGCGCGCCTCGGCCACTCCGCTCGGCCCGATGGTTCACCACCAAGGACGATGCGGACTCTAGAACTACCCGCCGAGAAGGAGTCGAGTGATCAAAATACCCACTCATCCTCCTCGTCCCCATCTCCGTCCTCGCCTGGGGTTGGGTCGGGGTCGGAACCTTCGCCGCTCGACGCGGTCATCTCTCGCAGATGCTCGTGCAACGGCCCGCCCTAGCGGAGCTTCGGCCACGCGCTCCGCCCCCCGGCGCCCCCCGGCGCTCCCAGGTGCTCCCCGGTGCTATCCGGCGATCCCCAGTGCTCCCCGGCGCTCCCCAGTGATCCTCGGGCGCGCGACAGGGTAAGGTTCACCGAGCCTCCGTGCCCGACGTCCCTTCCGCTCCTTCGCCCAGCTGGCGCCACAACCCAGCGAGCCTGCTGATCCTACTCGGCGCCGCCTCGGCCCTGTCGTTCTCCACCTGGAACGCGCTGCTCAACAACTTCGCCGTGGACCGGGCCGCCTTCACCGGGGCGGAGATCGGCATCCTGCAGAGCCTGCGCGAGGTCCCCGGCTTCTTGGCCTTCACCGCGATCTTCTTGCTGCGCGTGATCCGAGAGCAGCGCCTGGCCCTGGTCTCGCTGAGCTTGCTGGGCCTGGGCGCGGCGCTCACTGGCCTGTTCCCCACCGTGGTGGGCCTTTACTGCACCACGGTGCTGATGTCGGTCGGCTTTCACTACGGCGAGACCATGCAGCAGAGTCTCGCCCTACAGTGGCTGGGCAAGGATCGAGCCCCTGTCGTGCTGGGCCGAGTGATCGCCGCGGCCAGCGTGGCCTCGCTGTCGGCCTACGCCTTGATCTGGCTAGCCTTCGACCGCTTGGGCGCCGACTTCTCGGTGGTCTACCTGGTGGCCGGCGGCCTGAGCATGGCCCTGGCCGCCTTTGCGGCCCTGGCGTTCCCCCGCTTTGCGCAGACGGTCGCGCAGCACAAGCGGCTGATCCTGCGCCGCCGCTACTGGCTCTACTACGCGCTGACCTTCCTCGCGGGGGCACGCCGGCAGATCTTCACGGTATTCGCCGGCTTCATGATGGTCGAGCGCTTCGGCTACGGCGTGGCCGACATCACCTTGCTGTTCCTGATCAATTATGCGGCCAACATCTGGCTGGCACCGGCACTCGGTCGGGTGATCGCGCGGGTGGGAGAACGAACCTCGCTGACCCTGGAGTACTCGGGGCTCGTCGTCGTGTTCCTGTGCTACGCGTTCGTCGACGATTCCCGGATCGCCGCGGGCCTGTACGTCGTCGATCACCTGCTATTTGCCCTGGCGATCGCGATCAAGACGTACTTTCAAAAGATCTCGGCGCCCGCCGACATCGCCCCCACCGCGGCGGTGGCCTTCACGATCAACCACATCGCGGCGGTCCTGCTGCCGGTGCTGCTGGGCTACCTGTGGCTGGTCAGCCCCTCGGCGGTGTTCTTTGTGGGGGCCGGCTTTGCCGTGATCTCGCTGGCACTGAGCCAGCTGGTGCCCCGCAACCCCCGCGAGGGCCAGGAGACGACCCTCGCCTCCGCATCGCCCGCCCCCGTATGTGCTTCGGTCGAAGCGACCAGCGAAGTGCGCTGAGCGGCAACGAACGAGCGGCCCGTGGCCGCCTGAGCGGCAACGAACGAGCAGCCCATGATGCCCGGAGCAAGGCGCGCCCCCTCGACTCGCATCCGCTCGGCGGCTTCCCCGGCCGCGAGGTCTGCTAGCGTGCGTGCATGCCCGGGCTCCACCTGCGCTCCTTCGGTCGGCTCCTCTCCCTGCTGCTGCTGGGCGGAGCGTGCAACGCCGGCCCGGAAGGCTCCACACCGCCCGGCTCGGGCACGGCCGCCGACAGCCCGACCGCCGACAGCCCGACCGCCGACAGCCCAACCGCCGACGGCCCAACCGCCGACAGCCCGGGCGACCCCGACTCGAGCGGGCCCGACACCCCTCCCCCTCCGCTGCCCACTCCCACCGCAGAATGCCCCGAGTTCGTCGACGGCATGGTCACCTTCACGGTCGACGGCGTCAGCCGGCAGGCCCGGGTGTGGATCGATCCAACCGCCAGCGCCGCCATGGACGGCCCCGTGGTGCTGTACTGGTACGGCACGGGAGGTCAGCCCACCCAGGCCCAAAACGCGCTGGGCGACGGCCTGTCCACGATCACGGCCCGTGGTGGCCTGGTCGTCGCTCCCGTGCATACGGGCGGTGGGCCCTTCCCCTGGCTCGAAGACAGCGAGGCGGATCATCGACTGACCGACGAAGTGGTCGCGTGCGCCGACCAGGCCCTCGGCATCGACGCCCACCGGATCCACTCGCTAGGCTTCTCTGCGGGCGGCCTGTTCACCACGAGCCTGAGCTTCGCACGCTCGAGCTACGTGGCGAGCGTGGCCACCTACTCCGGCGGCGGCACCGGGACCCTCCAAGATCCCTCCTCGGCTCCCGCCGCCATGATCCTCCACGGCGGCCCGAGCGACGAGGTCAGCGGCTTCAATTTCCTAGACGCCAGCGTGGAGTACCAGCAGGCCCTGAGCGCCGCGGGGGGCTCGACGCTGCTGTGCGACCACGGCAGCGGCCACACGATCCCCGGCGGGGTCGGACCCGCGGTGGTGCAGTTTTGGCTCGACCATCCCTTTGGCCAGACAACCTCGCCCTACACCGCGGGCCTGCCGTCGGTCCTGCCCGCCTACTGCACGATCCCCTGAGGCGGCTTGGGGCCCACGTGCGGCGGCCGCTCCCCGTAGAGCGGCACCCGATAGCGAGGCGCCGTGGGATTGCCCTTGAACCGCTGTTGGATCACGTCGAAGCCTCGCTGGGTGAAGGGACACACGTCGGCACAGATCGCACAGCCGTAGTTGGCCGCAAAGTAGTCGAGACAAGTCGTGGTCTCGATGCACTCCACGCGCCCGTTGTCCCGGCGAATAGGCTCGGGGTGGATCGCGTCCACGGGGCACGAGCGCACGCACTTGCCACACATCGCGCAAAAGTCCCGCACCCAGTCCAGCGAAGCCGCACGTGGCTCGATGGGCAGGTTGTCCACGGAGGTATAGATCGTGTTCAGCCGCAACAGCGCCCCCTCACCCGGGGTGATCAGCAGGCCGTGGTACCCGATCGTGCCCAGGCCCGCGAGCTCGGCCAGCCGGGTGTAATCGGTCAGGCCACCCAGCGCGGTGCCGGGGTAGGCGTCGTGGCCTCGCCGGCGCAGCAACGCGGTCACCCGGTTGCCGATGACCGCCATGCGCAGGTAGCCCTGCGCCACCTCGTGGAACGCCTCGAAGCTGGGCGCCGTGTCGAGGGCCTCCTTGGACATCTGCACGGTGTAGATGATGACGCTGCGGTAGGGGACGGCCTTGCCCTCGAAGATGCAATCGTCCGGGAGCACCGCGTAGCGCACCGCGGTGGCCCCATGCTCCTGGGCCAGGGCCTTGAGCTCCTCGATGAGCTCGGGCTCGGCCTCGCGCCGCTTCGGCTCTTTGGGCCGCCGATAGAACCGGGCGCTGCGGCTCATCTCTCGCATCAAGCGGAACATGGTGGGCCCCACCCGCATCCGCTGCGACGGAGTGAAGCGAGCCATCGAGGTCTGCCCAAACGGCACACTCGAGGTAAAGGAATTGCGCGCATCGGCGTCGGGCGGGGGATGGATGAGCCCTTCGAGCCCGAAGACCTTGGCGTCGTGCTCCGCGAGCATCGTGTCGAGTAGGGCGTTGCGTTCGGCCCCAAAGCCCAGCAGGGCCCCGAGCATCATCTTCATCATGGTGTGCTCCTTTTTGATTTAGTTTGATTTAGCCACTGGCTGCTAGCGCCTGCAGCTCGCGCTCGGCCTGGCGTAGCCCTTCGAGCAGCCGGGGGCGCCCCAGGTCGGTCGCGATTGCCAGCAGACAGATGTGAAGGCTATAGAGCCCGCGCACGCGCAGCTCGGATCCGTCGATGGTTCCGCGCGCCCAGTGATGCGCCAATGCCCGAAAGCGCGACATGATCTCGCGTGCCAACAGCCGCAGATCCACGTCGTCACGCAACAGCCCTGCCCCCACCAGGTTCTGGATCGCCTCGCCGCCCCGGCGTAGCACCACGCCCATCCCCCACGGACGCACCTGGGGTGATTGCAGCTCGGCCAGGAACGCCGCCCGATAGAGCGCCTCCGAGGCGAGGAAATGCTCGATGCCCCGGGTGATGATCGACCGCGCGAAGTGGAGGGGATCGTCGAACGACTGCTGATCGAGCGCCGCGTGCATGCTCTCGATCCCGTCCTCGATCAGCGCCTCGAGGATCGCCTCGCGCGAACCGCCGAACAGACCGTAGATCGTATTGACCGCCAGCCCACTGCCGCTGGCCAGCTTGCGCATCGAGAGGCCCTCGATCCCGCCCTCCTCGATGAGCGCACGTGCCGCCATCAGCACGCGCGCTCTTCGCAGGCGGCGATTGTCCTCTCGGCGGCCCATTTCTGATTATTTGATACGACGTATCAAAAATTCTTCAAGCAGAAATCTGACCGGCCAACGGGCCGGAATCCACGTCACCTCCGGGCGGGCGACCGAGATCACACCCGCGAACCAGAGTCTCGACCCGGACAACGAAGGCCAAGTCGTGGCCTACGTGACCCGGGCCAACCTGACCCTGCCCAAGAGCACCGGGGTCCACCTTCGGGGGGCTCGATGCGATCGTCGACGAGGTGGCGGGAGGTCGGCTCGGCCCGGCCGACGGCCTGGCCCGCCTGGCCGCGCTCGCGCACCAACCCGCCCGCTATGGACCTCGCGCGACTCGTTGGGCCAGCGCCGCGGCCTCGGTTGGCGTGGCCAGCAACGTGTTCGCCCGCTGCCTCCGCCGACCGACCACCGTGCTGCGGCTGCCCGGGCTGCTGTTGCTGGTGCCGGGGAGCCTCGGCTTTCGTAGCGTGGCCTCACTGCTCGATGCCGACGCCGTCGCTGGGACCGATGGGCTATTCCGGGTGGCCCTGGTGGCGGTGGCCCTGGCCGCGGGATCATTCGCCGCGGATCTGTTGGTTCCGCCGCGCCGTTCGCTGTGAGTGCTCGATCGCGCGTCCCCTGAACGAGATCGAGCACGCCACCGTGCCGGACACGCAATCGGCCCGACACTCTATACGCCCCGACGCCAACGATCGGGAAATCTCGGGCCCAAACTCAAAGTTGGGGACAAAAGCAGAGTCAGGGTAACTATGATTGCATCATGGGGTCGACTATCGAACACCGTCGGAGCCTGCGGGCAACGCACGGCCGCTTCATGGGAGTGCTGCTGTCATGACTCGCCCGAATATCCAAGCCACCGTGATCGGAGCGAGTCTCTCGTTGCTATTGTCATCTGGATGTTATGACGGCCGGGACGTCGACCCCGAGGGAGCCCCGCAGGACGTCGCGGACGACGGAGATCAAGACGAAGACCCGACCGGGGACGACGGGGTCAATGTGGGTGACTACGACGTGCCCCTGCGGCTGTTGACTCGCTCCGAGTATCGCGGCTCGCTCCGGGTGCTCTTTGGCGACGAGGTCGACCTCGGTCTCGACCTCGACCTGGTCCCCGACACCGTGGTCTCCGGCTTCCACTCGGTGGGCGCGGCCGAGGTCACCGTGGGCGAGATGGCGGCCGAGAAGTACGAGGCCGCCGCGTGGGCCGTCGCCAATCGCGTCTTTGCGGCCGACTCGGACTGGTCGGCGCAGATGGGGTGCCAACCCGCGGCGACTCTGGACGACGCGTGCACCACCGACTACATCCAAAAGCTCGGCCGCCTCGCGTTTCGCCGCCCCCTGACCTCCGAAGAGCTCGAGCTGTGGGCCGCAATAGCTCGGGACGCGACCGCGCTCACCGACGAGCCCGCCCAGGGGATGGCGACCGTGGTCTCGGGGATCTTGCAGTCGCCCTTCTTCCTTTACCGGGTGGAGACCATCGACCCCGACAATGCCTCCGAGTCGGGGCGCGGGCGCTTCGACGGCGCCTCGATGGCGACCCGGCTGGCGTTCTTGCTGACCGGTGCCACCCCCGACGAGGCGATGCTCGACCGAGCCGCGCAGGGCGAGTTCGACACGCGTCAAGGCATCCAAGACGCGGCGCGGGCCTTGCTCGACTCCGACGAGGCCAGCGCCCACCTCGGCGAGTTCTTCGTCGAGCTCGCGAGCGTGGACTCGGTGGGCAACATCGACAAGGACCAAGAGAGCTTCCCCGAGTTCGACGAGGCGCTCGCCGCCTCGATGCTCGAGGAGACGCGGCTTTGGCTTCGCGAGCGAGTGGTCGCGCCGGGGACCGACGTTCGGTCGCTGTTCGACAGCAACGAGACCTTCGTCGACACGCGGCTCGCCGAACTCTACGGACTGGCGGCTCCCCCCGAGCCGGGAGCCGGCTTCGTCCCGGTGGCGCTCCCGCCCGAGAGTGGACGGGCGGGCCTCCTGGGCCACGCGAGCTTCCTCAGCCGCCACTCGTCCCCTCACTCGAGCGCACCGACCCGGCGCGGGTTCTTCTTGCTCAGCGCGTTCCTGTGCCAGGTCCCGCCCCCTCCCCCGCCCGACGTCGACACCGACGTCGACTCGGGAGAGGAAGACGAAGGGCCGATGACCACCCGGCAGCGCTTCGAACAGCACGTCACCGATCCCTCGTGCGCGGGATGTCACAACCTGATGGATCCGATGGGCTACACCCTCGAGCACTTCGATCCGATCGGGCGCTACCGAACGGACGAGCACGGGCTCCCCGTCGACGCCACCGCCGAGGTCTTTGGTAACACCGTCAACGGGGCGGCGGAGCTCGGCGCATGGCTCCGCGACACCCCCATGACCGACGCGTGCATGGTGCGAAACCTCTACCGCTACTCGAACGCCCTCAAGGACGATCTGCCCGACATCGAGGTCATCGAACAAGTCGCCGAGCAACTCCCGGGCCTCGACTACCAGTGGCGGGAGCTGCTGGTGGACTTCGTGGCCAGCGAGGCCTTCCGCTCCATCGCGCCCGTCCCCTGAACCCAGAGCCCATCGGGAAACGAAAATGCTCGATCAACTCAAGATCTCTCGTCGTTTTGCCCTGCGTGGGGCGCTCTCCGGGGTCGGTGTGTCGCTGTGGCTGCCCGTGCTCGACGTGATGTGCAACGACCACGGCACCGCCTTCGCTCAAGGAGGCGAGCTGCCCACGTCGTTCGGCGTGTTCTACTGGGGCAACGGGATCCACCACAACTACTGGGTCCCGGACACGATGGGCTCGGGCGATGCCTGGCAGCTCTCCTCCCACCTCGAGGCCTTCGCCGAGGTCAAGGACTACCTCACGCTGGTGTCGGGCACCCAGATGCTCGACGGAGTGTTCAAGGGGCACGGCTGGGGGGTGTGCTACGTGCTGGCCGGCGGCGACTCGCATCACGCCGACGTGACCTCCGACATCGACAGCCACCCCGTCTCGTTCGAGACCGACGAGTCGACCCAGTTCGACCCGACCGTCGATCAGATCGTGGCCGACGCGATCGGTGGCGACACGCCCTTTGCCTCGCTCGAGACGGGAATCCTGCCCTACAAGGGGCTGAACATGGGCACGGTGAGCCTGGCGATCGCCCACCGGGGGCCCTACGACTATCTGCCCCCCGAGCGCGATCCAGCCAAGCTCTTCGACCGGCTGTTCGGCAACATCCCGGGCGGGTCCCCTCCTCCCGGCGACGGCCCGACCCCCTCGGACATCACCCACCAGCTGCGACGCAGCGTGCTCGATGCGGTGCTCGAGGACGCCAAGCGCCTCGACCAAAAGCTGGGCGCCGCGGACTCGATGCGCCTCGAGCGTCACATGGAGAGCATCCGCGCGATCGAACAGCGGATCCCCTCGCCCGGCGATAACCCCCCGCCCGCGAGCTGCCAGGTCCCCGCCGAGCCCGGCACGATCGAGGAGATCACCGAGCAGAGCCAGACGATCAATCGGCTGATCGCCACCGCCCTGTCGTGCAACCTGACCCGGGTCTACTCCCACTTGTGGTCGGGCGCCCGCGACGACAACACCTACCCGGTGGTGGGGGTCAACGCCGACCACCACGGCCAGACCCACGGCAACAACGCCGCGCAAGAGCAAGCCGCGACGATCGAGAAGTACATCTTCGACCAGTATGCCGATCTGGCCACCGTGATGCGGGACACCCCCATGGGCGCGGGGAACCTGCTGGACCAGACCCTCATCTATGGGATCACCGAGGTCTCCAACCCCAAAAACCACGTCCACGTGGACTACCCGATCACGCTCATGGGGCGGGCCGGGGGGATGCTGCGCGGCAACCTCCACCACCAAGCCCAGGGGCAGAAGGTCACCGAGGTCGTGCTCACCCTGATGCAGGTCATGGGGGTCGAGATCGACAACTGGGGCACGTGGGACAACACCAGCTCGATCATGAGCGAGATCCTCGCCTGATCGAGCGCCTGATCGCGCGCCTGATCGCGCGCCTGAGGGGTACATACGAGCCCATACGAGTCCATACGAGTCCATTCGAATCATGCCTAGACCGCGACCAACGATCGTTCCCTCCATCTTGACCCCGATCTTGATCATGGTCGCGGCGGGCTGCGATCCGAGCGATCCCGCGGAGCCTAGCCAGTCCACCCGGCTCGCGCCGCTTCACGCCACCCCAGGAGCTTCGCTCCAAGAGGGGCTGAGCCTGCTGCTGTTCTCGCGCACCGAGGGATTTCGTCACGGCTCGATCGATCAGGCCATTCCCGCCCTCGAAGGCCTGGGCGCCGAGCAGGGGTGGCGGGTCGACGCCACCGAGGAGCCGGATGCGTTCGAGACGGCGAACCTCGACAATTACGACGTGGTGGTGTTCCTCAACACCACGGGCGACGTGCTCGACGAGGGCCAGCAACAAGCCTTCGAGGACTACATCGCACAAGGTCGCGGCTACGTGGGGATCCACTCGGCCACCGACACCGAGTACGACTGGGCCTGGTACGGCGAGATGCTCGGGGGCTACTTCGACGGGCACCCCGCCGTGCAAGAGGCAACGATCGATGTCGTCGACGGCGCCCATCCCTCCACCGAGCACCTCGGCGGTCAATGGGATCGTAACGACGAGTGGTACAACTTCAGCCCCAACCCCTCGGACACCGACTCGATCCAGGTGCTGCTGCGACTCGACGAGTCGTCCTACAACGGAGGCACGATGGGCGACGACCACCCGATCGCGTGGATCCACGAGTACGGGGGCGGGCGCGCGTTCTATACCGGCGGGGGGCACACCGGCGCGAGCTTCTCCGAGCCGGATTTCCTCCAGCACCTCGCGGGAGGGATCCTCTGGGCCGCCGGCGGCCCCGAGCCGGGCGACACCTCCTCCTCGGGAGGCGCGGATTCGACCGACGGTACGCCGCCGCCCTCCTCCAGCGACGAAGGGGTCGATCCCACGACCGGCGGGGTAGGGAGCTCGGGAAGCCCGGACACGAGCGGCCCGCCGCCACCGGCATCGAGCACCTCCGGGCAAGGATCGGGCTCCACCGGGGGTGATCCGGGCAACGCAGACGATGGCGACGGAGGCTGCCGCAGCGGCGGCCGGGGCACGGGACCCGCGGGTCTGCTGGTGTTGCTGCTGGCGTGCTGGGGTCGGCGTCGCCGCCGGACCGCGTAGGCGCCCTCTACGTCGTCATGCCGACGGCGGATCGTCGTCGGCACCCGCAGCGGTTGCAGCGGCGTCGGCTCGGGCAACGCCCCGACGGTGAAACTCCTCTGTCACGCACGGTTCGCAACACCGCGCGTGGGCATCGGGTACCCTCGCGTCGTGACCGGCTCGGCTCGGGTCCTCGATGCGTTGCTCGATACCAGCCAACACGATGACTACGGGCGGCACCGCGACGCGGGTTCGAGCGTACACGCCTGGCTTGACATCCTGCCGCTGGCCACCGTCGCGATCGATCGACGCGGTCATACCCTGGTGTGGAATCCGGCGGCGAGTCGCTTGCTGGGCTGGACCCCCCAAGAGGTGCTCGGGGCCCCTCGACTCACGCTCGACGGCAGCGCCCCCCGCCACGTGGCGCTGCTTTGCGCCGCGCTCGACGAGGATCACGAGTACCACGGCCTGGAGCTCACGCTGTGCCGAAAGGACGGCTCCCCTATCGAGCTGATGCTCTGGAGCCAGAACCTGCATCGCCCCGACGGCACCGCGGCCGTCGCCATGGGCCTTTTGGCCGAACTAGGCGAGCGCAAGCAGGTCGAGCGCGACTACGCCCACCTGTTTGCCACCGCCCACGACGCGATCCTCATCTTCGAGCCCGTGCACGAGGTGGTGCTCGAGGCCAACCCGCGTGCCTGCGAGATGTACGGGCTGTCCCGCGACGAGCTGGTGGGGATGAGCCTGCGGGAGCTCAGCGTCGACGTCCCCGCCGGCATGGCCCGGGTCAAGCAGACCCTCAAGCAGCAGGGCGTCACCCAATTCCAGACCTGGCAGCACCACAAGGACGGTCGACGGATCCTGCTCGAGGTCAACGCCTCGGTCACCCGTTTCGGGGGTCAGACCGCGATCTTGTCGATCAACCGGGACATCACCCACCGCGCACAACTCGAGCAGCGGGTGCGGCAGAGCGAACGGATGGAGGCGCTGGGTCAGATGGCGGCGGGGGTCGCCCACGACTTCAACAACCTCTTGACCGCGATGATGAGCTATCCGGAGCTGATCCGAGACAACCTGCCCTCCGATCACGAGGCGCTCCCTCATTTACGCGCAATCCAACAGGCGGCGCTCCGCGCCAGCAAGATGACCCGGCATCTGCTGGCGTTCAGTCGGGGTCAGCCCCTTGCCCTGCAAACGTGCGACCTCAACGAGGTGGTCCGCGAGGCCCTGGACGTTCTGCGTCGGCTGGTGCGGGAAGACGTGGCGCTCGACGTACAGCTGCACCCCGCCGCGCTCGCGATACGAGCGGATGCATCGCGACTCGATCAGGTGCTGATCAACCTGGCATCGAATGCCCAGGATGCCATGCCCCACGGCGGTCGGCTCGAGCTTCGTACGGAGTCGGTCATGGTCCACACCGACACCCGCGGGGTCGAGCCGGGTCACTACGCCCTGCTCACCGTCCGTGACACGGGGAGCGGGATCCCCCCCGAGCTCATGGCCCAGGTCTTCGACCCCTTCTTTACCACCAAGCAGCCAGGCCTAGGCACGGGGCTCGGCTTGTCCACGGTCTATGGCATCGTCGAGCAGCACGGGGGCAAGGTCGTGCTCGACAGCGAGATCGATCAGGGCACGACGTTCAAGCTCTACTTTCCCCTACGCGACGAGCGTGTGTCGGTGCCGACTCCCGGGTCGATCGCCCCGGTGACCGCCGGAACGGGTACCCTGCTGTTGGTGGAAGACGACCCGGTAGTACGCCTGCTCGCGCTGGCTTCGCTGGAACGCGCCGGCTACCAGGTACTGGTGGCCGAGGACGGGACCGAAGCAGAGCAGCTCTTTGAGAGGCAAGACGTAGCGCTGCTCATTACCGACGTCCTGATGCCCGGCATCGATGGCCCGACCCTCTTCGAGAGGCTGCGGAGCCTCCGGCCCGCACTACGCTGCCTGTTCATCTCCGGCTATGACGCCCAGGCCCGGGTTCCTCCAGACGCATCGTTCCTCGCCAAGCCGTTCACCCCATCCTCGCTGACCCACAAGGTACGCCAGGTCCTGGCCGGTGAATGAACAGCGGGATGGCCAAGAGGTTCCCAGCGGTCGTGAACAAGGGCCGCGTCGCGTCTGGGCTCTGTAGATGCTATTTTTGGGACAATCCGAATTGCAGGAGCTTTATTGTCGCTTCAATGAGACTTTTTCTCGACAAAAATGCTCCGATCTAGCTTCGCTCGAGACAATCCGCATTCAGAACAAACAACAGCAGCCATGAATGGGACAACCGTTTCGAATCGAAGCTTCGCGAGAGCCCATGGCTCTGGGCTAGCGACCAACCGGGCACCGAGCGTGGGGTAAGAGGAGTTCGACTCGACCCGCAGCTCAGTACCACGCTGCGTCGGCGTTTGCGTTGTTCGTCGACCTCGACGTGGCAGTCACTGGTAGCTCGCAGCGACACACCACCATCGTCGCCGAGCCCTACTGACCCCGCAGCTCCATCGCCACCGGATCCGCTCCCAAGGGGATGAGGAACTCCAGCGCCTCAGCGGGCAGATGCTCCTTCATCACCGCGGTCAACTCGCCCTTGGCCGCTTCGGTCAGCATGGGCTGGCCCTGCGCCAGGGCCTCCACCGTCTGACGGTACAGCTCGATGTACGCGTGTTGCTCACGGAGCAGCGACGCATCCGCCGGGCCGCCGTGGCCGGGCAGGATCGTCGAGATGCCGGCCAGCGCTTCCTCGAGGTGCTCGAGGTTGACGAGCCAGTCGCCCAAGCAAGTATATTGATTATTAACCAGTGTTCATCAACAAATGACATCGGGGGAGCGAGGCCAATGGCGACGACCGATCACGTGGGACCGACCGCCACCGGTACGAAGCCCCGGACTCGAGAGAACGAGCTCGGGATCTCGCCGCGTCAGCCCTCAGTGATCCCGTAGCGCTTCATCAACCGGTAGAGGGTGGTGCGCTCTACGCCGAGCTGGCGCGCCGCCTCGACCCGAACCCCACCAGACTCGCGCAGGGCCTGCCGAATCCGGTCGATCGCCGCCGCGTCGAGGTGCTCTTGCAACGTTGGTGACGCACCGACGCCATAAGCTCCCCGCGGCTCGAGCACGAGATCGGACAGCTCGATCCGATCGCCGCGCGCCAGGACCACGCCCCGCTCCAGGGTGTTCTCGAGCTCGCGCACGTTGCCCGGCCAGTCGTGGGCCAGCATCCACCGCTCGACGTCTTCGCTCCACCCGCCGAGGCGCCGCCCCTGCGCCTCGTTCATCCGGACCAAGAACGCACGCGCCAGGGGCAAGACATCGGCCCGACGCTCGCGCAGCGGGGCGAGCCGGATCGGAATCACCGCGAGCCGAAAGAACAGATCCTCCCGAAATCGCCCCGCCTTGACCTCTTGCGGCAGCTCCCGGTTGGTCGCCGCGACCACTCGCACGTCGACCGCACGCGTCTGGCCCCCGACCGGTGAGATCTCGCCGTGCTGGAGCACCCGCAGCAGCTTGGCCTGAAAGTCGGGCTCGATCTCTCCGATCTCGTCGAGGAACACGGTACCTCCGTGGGCACGCTCAAAGATCCCGCGGTGCGCCTGGGTGGCGCCGCTGAACGCCCCGCGGGCATGGCCAAACAGCTCCGACTCCAGCACTCCCGCGGCCAGAGCCTTGCAGTTGACGGCAATGAAGGACTCGCCGACCCGATCGCTGTGCACGTGGATCGCCCGGGCGATCACCTCCTTGCCCGTGCCGCTCTGCCCGGTGATCAGCACGGTGGAGCGACTGCGAGCAGCTCGCCGGGCCAGATCCAGCGCCTGGATCATGGCGTCGCTGTGCGCCACCAGCCCGTCGAGCCCCTGCTCGGACCGCACCTGGGCCCGTAGGTGGCGGTTTTGACGGGTGAGCCGCGTCTGCTCCAGCGCCCGCGCCACCGCCGCGCGACACACCTCGTTGTCGATCGGCTTGGTGAGGTAGTCGCAAGCGCCCTCCTTCATGGCCGCCACCGCGGTCTGCACGGTGGCGTAGGCGGTGAGAAGCACCACCGGGAGCTCGGGCTGAAGTGCCCGGGCCCGGCGGGTCACCTCCACGCCGTCCATGCCGGGCATCTTGAGATCGGTGAGCAGCAGATCGAAGCCGTCGCGCTCGAGGGCATCCAGGCAGTCTTGGGGCCGACCGTAGGTCTGCACCTGGTGCCCCGCGCGGCGCAAGACCATGGCCAGCACTTCGCACAGCCGAGGCTCATCGTCGAGGATCGCCACGATCGGGGTGAGGGTCATGAGGCCTCCGAGGCGGGCACGAAGACCCGAATGCATGCGCCTCGCCCCGCGGGGCCGAGGCCCACCCCAGGGACAGACTCGATCCAACCGCCGTGCGCCCGGGCGATCCGCTGGGCCATGGGCAGGCCCAGCCCCGTACCCCGCGCGCGGGTGGTCACGAAGGGCTCGAAGAGTCGCTCGACCACCTCGGGATCGATCCCTGGACCGTCGTCGACGACCTCGATCACGAGCGTCGCGCCATCCACCGCCGCCGTGATCCGGATCCGACCATCGTCGGCGACCGCCTCGGCCGCGTTGATCACCAGGGCGCTGACGAGCTGGGCGAGCAGGTCGGCATCGAACGACCATCGCGTCGCCGCCTCGGGCACGTCGACCCGCACGTCGGCCTGGGACGGCATCACCGAGCCCGCCAGCGTGACGGCGTGCTCGAGGCTCGGACGCACCGGCCCCTGTCGTCGCTCCAGGGCCACCGGGCGCACGAAGTCCAGCAGCGCGCCGATGAAACCGTCGAGGCGGGCGATCTCCTCCCGCACGAACGACGCGGCCTTGTGCCCCTCTGCGTCGTCGGCGGGCAGGCCCTCGGCCAGCAGCGAAGTGGCGCTGCCGATCACCGCCAGCGGGTTGCGCACCTCGTGGGCGACCCCCGCCGCCATCCGACCGATCGACGCCAGCTTCTCGTGCTCTACGACCTGGGCCCGGGTGGCCTCGAGCTCCCGAAACTGCTGGTGGATCGTGGCGGCATCGTGGGCGGCCCGACGGCGGGCCTGGGCCAGCCGCCCGCCCATGTAGCCCAACAGACCGAAGAACAAGCTGGCGAGCATCCAGACCAGCAACGCGTTGTTTTCGTAGTCGACGCTGAGCCGAAGGTAGTGGTTGGCCGCGATGTCGAGTCCCGCCACCATCAAGCCGACGACCCCCCCCAACCAGGGCCATGCGTGCACCGGGATCCGCGCGGCGCTCGTCACCGAATTGTCGGGTATCGAGAACGGGTCGGCCACGGTCTACGTGGAAGCATACGGCATGCCAGGGGCTCCCCCGCGGCCACACGGGACAATGGACCACGGGACGTTGCAGGGCTGCAACGCCACGTGGCGGGCCCACAACGTCGGAGCCGTCGCCGGCCTGCCTCGACGACGCCCACGCGAGCGCCGACCCCCGCCATCCCCCTATGAGCACGACATAGGCGTTCCTTGGCACGCCGCTTGGAAGGTCACCGGGGCATGAACACAACGAGAATCGTGACGGGGACGGCTATGCTCGGGTTCGCCGGGGCGTCGGCGTGGATGATGATGCGCATGGGAGTCACCGGCTGGATCGGGCCTGCCTTCGCCAACCCGGCCAACATCGTCACCGCGCTGGATCTGCTGCTGGCCCTGAGCGTGTGCGTGGTCTGGACCTGGGCCGATGCGCGACGGCGCGGGATCAACCCGCTGCCCTACGCGGTCCTCACGTACATGCTCGGCTCGATCGGCCCGCTGCTGTACCTGTTTCACCGCGCGGGCCGGGAGCACCGCTGACCGGCCACGGGACAAGCTCGCATCCCACGACCCCTACGAGCCACAAGTCCCGTAGTGAATAACGACCACGGCGGTCGACACTCCTCGGACAACTCGGGCACGCCGCCCGAGACATGGACATGTCCGACCTCGTCAACCTGCCGTCGATCCTCGTCGCGATCATGCTGGGGGCGACGCTACTGGGGGCAATCTACCGGCGAGCTCGCTCCCCGCGGGCCCTGCGATCCTCGCGATTCGTCAGCCCGGCCGACGAGCAGGAATTGATCGCGCTCATACGCTCCGCCGCCACCGCGGCTCGGCAGATCCGAGTCTTTGGGTCCGGGCACTCGGTGCGCGCTGCGATCCATACCGATGGTCGTGACCACCTCGATCTCGTGCTCGATCGGCTCGGTCACATCGTCGCCTGGGACGACGACCGGATGCAGGTCACGGTGCAGGCGGGATGTAATCTCGGCGTCGATCCCCAAAACCCCCACTCGAGCGCCGAGCGCAGCCTCCTGCGCCAGCTCGAGGCTCGTGGCTGGGCCCTCCCCGATCTGGGGGGTATCACCGACCAGACCGTCGGAGGATTCCTGGCCACGGGCTCGGCGGGCGGCTCGGTAACCCACGGCTTTGGCGATGCCGTGGTTCGCATGCGGCTGATCGACGGCCGGGGACGAGTGCATGTGCTCGAACCCGATCCCGACGATCCGCACGACGAGCAGACGAACCCCTTTTATGCCGCCGGGGTATCGCTGGGCCTGCTGGGAGTCGTGACCGAGGTGACGTTCCAGTGCGTCCCTCGCTACGAGCTCATCGGAGACAACGAGACCCGGCCCATCGACGATGCACCGATCGATCTATTCGAGGACGGCCCCGGCGGCCTCGTCGAGCACCTACGCGACACTCCCTACACCCGCCTGTTTTGGTGGCATCAGCGCGGGCTCCACAAGCTACAGATCTGGTCGGCCCGACGAGCCACCCCCAAGGATCGCGACCAGACTCACCCCGGTGGTGTACCTGAGCCCCGCCCCCTCGCCCAGATCCCCGGCGGACGACTCGGCCAGCGATTCTTGGGCGCCCTGTTCTCGCTCGCGAACGCGGGCCCTCGCCCCATGGGTCGCCTGCGTCGCTTCGTGCTGACCCCCGTGTTCAACGCGATGCTGGCGTCCGAGTCGCAGGCGTTTTGGGGTCCATGGCTCGATGTCTTGCCGATGGACGATCCGATCGACCACACGATCTTGCCCTGCTCGTTCACCGAGCTGTTCATCCCACTCGAGCGCGCCCCCGAGGTCATGCGCACCCTCCAAGAGTGCGTGGCGAACGACCCGAGCGGGTGGATGGGAACCTTCGCCATCGAGCTCTACGCTGGGAAGCGCAGCCGCTTCTGGCTGAGCCCATCCTACGGCGCCGACATGCTCCGGGTCGACGTCATCGAGGTCGCGCGAGGTCGTGGACAACCCGAGCGCGACCTGTTCGCCAAGGCCTGGACCGTGCTCAAGCCCTTCGGCTTTCGCTACCACTGGGGCAAGCACATGCCACCAGCGTCCGGCGAGTTCGGGCACGTGTATACCCGCCAGCGGTATCCAATGTGGCGCGAGTTCATGAGGGTACGCGAGCGATTCGACCCCGGTCAGCTCTTCGTGTCCACGTACTGGCGCGAGCACCTTGGCATCCCGCAACTGGCAAGGTCGAGGAGTCCCTCGGGCCACGCGGTGCCCCGCGCCGCCCCTTGCTCGGCACCCGCCGCGGTCGACCCGCTCCCCTCCCGATGAGGACCCCCACCATGGACCATCCCGCTGGGCCACGAAGCTCCACGATCGACGAAACCAGCCCGCAGTTTCGACGCATCAAGACGCTCGCGCACTTCAACTTCTATGCCCAGCTCATCGCCAACGGCTACGGGCTGTTCTGGGCCCATTCGATCCTCGTGGGGTGGGAGTGGAACCAGTACCCCGGACACCCCAGCGCGCTCGTCATGGCCCACCTGATGTGGCCCCCCACGGTCCTGTTCCTGCTCTTTTCGGGGTGGTATGGCGCGTTTCGACTACGTGCTGGAACGCTGTGGAGATTCCGGTTCTACCTTCTGGTTGCGCTGATCTGTCTGGGACTCTTTACGCTCTACGAGCTGCTCCTGTTCCAGAAGGTCGTCATGGACGGACACCCCTCGTGGGCGCCTCCGATCCTCTATCCCATCGTGCCCGTCATGGTCTTGGGGATGCTCGTGCTCTTCACTCTGCACGGTTGGATCGACCGGATCCTCTATGCATGAGCAAGTGATGAGACCGAGCGTGGTAATCGATAGGGCCTAGAGCGAGCAGATCGATTGCCACGCTCGGTCTCACGCATCAAGAGGCTCGCGCTCTTCAACTGCCATGCCCTGCTCATCCCCATTCCACCCTCGTGGGGTCGATGAAGCTCTCCATGAGTTCCCCTGTCAGTACGAGCGCGACCACAACGTTCGTCGAGTCAAGTGCGGAGCGGCGGCAAGCCTCCTTCGAGCGCGACCGCTCCCTCGCTCACGCGCATCAGCCTCGCGACGATGTCGGGGTCCTCGGCCTCCGCGTTCGGGGGCCGAACCGTGTCCTCGTAGACGAACTCGCCGCTGACTCCCTCGTATTCGGATGAAATCGCGAGTCTGACGATGCGGTCGGCCCCCACCTCGGGCGGCGAGGCGACCATGCGCATCATGGGGCGGGACAGGGCCCGGAAGCCCTTGTGCTCCCGCAGCAGGTTGGACTTGATGAAGCCGGGATTCAGGGCATTGACCGTGACCCCGGTTCCCCGGAGCCTACGTGCGAGATCGATCGTGAACATGTTGATCGCGAGCTTCGCCTGCGCGTAGGCGCCTTCGACGGTGAACCCTCGTTCGAGCTGAAGGTCCTCGAAGTGAATGTGCCCCATCGCTTCCCCGGCGGAGGATAGGTTGACGATACGCGCTGGAGCCGATTGGACGATCCGATCGAGCAGGAGGTTGGTCAGCAGGAATGGCCCCAGGAAGTTGATCGCCCAGTTGGCCTCGAAGCCGTCCTTCGTGAGCCTCCTGGAGGCCACGTTGGCGCCAGCGCAGTTGACCAGAACGTCGACCCGGTCGTAGTCGGCGAGGATTCGAGCGGCGCACCTGCGGACGCTGGTCATCGATGAGAGGTCGCAGCGCTGGAATCCGACCGCTCCGGCTCTGCCGGACGACTCGATTTCGGCGGTGACGCGCTGTCCCTTGGCATCGTCTCGTCCGAGCAGGACGACGGTGGCCCCCATTTCGTACAGCATCTGGACGGCAACGCGCCCCATCCCGTCGGTGCCTCCCGTGAACACGATCGTCCTGCCCGAGAGCCTCTTGTCGGCCTCCGGGAGCGCGTGACGGGGATCTGGAGCTCTTCGCTGAGGAAGAAGCGAAGCGAGGATCAGGCGTGTACGGCCGAAGCGTTTCATCGGTGCCTCCCGAAGAGTTGTGCGGATCAGAGACCGGAGGAAATCCTCCGGTCTCTGGTCTAGCACCGGAGGATTTCCTCCGCAAGGTCTCGTTTGCTACGATCGAGCATCGTGGGCAAGCCAGACGCACCGTCGATCGACGACAGAATCCGAGCGGCCGCCGTTCGCCTCTTCAGCGAGCGTGGCTACGGTGCCACGACGGTGGGCGACATCGCCGCCTCCGCGGGCGTCGGCATTGGAACGCTCTACCGGCGGTGGCCGGACAAACCAGCGCTGGCGAACGACGTCTATGCGCTCGTCGTGGAGACGATCAACGCCTACCAGCCTCCCGGCCCGCGACATCGAAGCAGGAAGGCGCGATTCGTAGATCTCTTGTCGTCGTTCTCGCGGTTCGCCAAGGACGAGCCCGAGATGCTGCTCTTTTGGGTGGGGCAGCCGCACGAAGCGTATCTGGATCGGAAGAACCAGCGTCGTCAGCAACAAAGCGATTCGCACGTTCGGGAGCTCATGGCTGATCTCGGACTCACCGCCTCCGCCGACGTTGCCGCCGCGATGACCCTCGGCACGCTCGCGCACTGCGTACGGACCGGGGCCGAGTTCGACGGAGAGGATCTGGCGGAACGACTGTGGCGCGCACTGTCTTGATAGCCGCGAACCGATGGTACGGAGTTCGCCGGAAACAACGATCCAGAGCGAACGATGAGCCTCGATCTCCCAGGTCTCGTCGACCGCGTGAACTGGGAACCTGCCCGGTTCGCTCATCAAGGGCGTCTTCGACGAGAAGGACGGCAACGGCTACATCGCGAAGATCTCCCTCGACGGGGAGATCTTCGAGCCGATGTTCGTCGGCGGGCTTCACTCCCCCAAGGGCCTCGTCCTCGACGGGCGTACGCTGTACACCAGCGACATCGACGAACTCGTCGAGATCGACATCACCACGCGGACGGTGACCCGGTACCCAGCCGAGGGCGCCTCGTCGCTCAACGATCCCGCCGTGGGCCCCGATGGCACGGTCTATGTGACCGACTTCTTCGGGCAACGGATCTACCAGCGGCGCGGCGCGGCGCGGCGCGGCGCGGCGGTGAGCGTCTTGCTGAAGACAGACACGCTCGACTCGCCCAACGGCCTGCTCGACGACGACAGAGCCCTCTACGTGGCGTCGTGGTGGATCATCACCGATCCGCAGACCTTCGGGACCGACGTGCCCGGCAAGGTGCTCCGGGTCGACCTGGACGATCTGAGCATCTTGGACGTGACCTCCCCCTTCGGCAACCTCGACGGGATCGAGCCCCGAGGGTCGTCGTTCTATGTAGCAGACTGGGGCAAGGGCGGGCGGCTGACCGAGATCACCGCCGAGGGTGAGGTACGCACGATCATCGACGACCTGGGAGACCCCGTCGATCACGAGTACATCGAAGATACGGACACGGTGATCATCCCGATCCAGATCGATGACACCCGCAGCACGCTGATCGCGTACCGACTCACCCGCTGAGCCGCCCACCCCTCGGCCATCTCCGAGCATGCTCGAAGCCGACCGACGAAGTGTCGGACAGTATCAGACACTTGTCGTCGATCGACCGCGCGCACGTGCTCCAGTCCACCGCCTCGCCAGCCCACCGGTCGAGTTCCCCCGCCAACCGACCGGCGGGTCGGCTATCCTGGGCTGGCCCATGAGCCGACCCAAACACCGCGGAACACTCGGACGCGTCCTGCCCGTGGTCTCCACCGAGGTGGAGCGCCCTTTGCTCCTCGCCACCATGCTGGTCGCGCTCGCGGCATGTCCCAGTGACGACGCGGTGACCCCAGTGGACACCGAGGGCACGACCGGAGAACCGTCGACCACGAGCACCACCGAGCCCACGACCCCCACGGTGACCGAGCCGGGCACCAGCTCGTCCGAGTCGACCGCGACCGAGCCGACCGCATCCGAGTCGACCGCGGCCGACACCACCGAGGGAGACGCGATCTGCGGGGACGGACTCGTCGGCGGCGACGAGGAATGCGACGATCGCGGCGAGTCTGCGACCTGCGACCCCGATTGCACCGCGGCGATCTGCGGAGACGGAGTGGTCAACCAGACCGCCGGCGAGGAGTGCGACGACCGCGGCCCCTCCGAGACCTGCACCGAGACGTGCCTGGTGCCCTCTTGCGGCGACGGGATCGTCGACGGGGACACGGCAGAAGAATGCGACGACCAGGGTGAGTCTGAGACCTGCGACGCCGACTGCACCGCGGTGGAGTGCGGCGACGGGGTGCTTAACACGACAGCCGACGAGAGCTGCGACGACGGCAACGGAGACGACTTCGACTTTTGCAACAACGAGTGCACCCCCGCGGACGCGGTGGTGCTCGACATGGTGCACGTATTCGACACCGACACCGGCGAGCTCGACGGCGAAGCCCAGACCAGCTGGGATCCCACCAGCTCCACCTGGTACCTCACCGGGCTCGAGATCACCAATGCCGGCATACTGACGGTCGTGGGGACCAACGCCCTGACGATCGAGGTGGAGGGCGACGTGGTCATCACGGGGCTGCTGGATCTGTCGGGCGGCGACGGCGGAGGCCCCACCGCGCCGCTTTGCGGCACGGCCGGCGTCGGGGGACTCGCCGGCCCGGGCGGCTTCGACGGCGGCGCCGGAGCAGGCAACGGGGGCAGCGGCACGGAGAACGGCGAGCCGGGGCAGGGCCCCGGAGGCGCTCCGGCCAGCGGAGGCACAAGCTCGACGGTGATCGATGGCTCCTTTGGCGGCGCCGGCGGGGGCGGAGGGGGCCACACCATGGCGGGCGCCAACGGCCTGGGGAACAATGGAGGCACCGCAGGCACGGGCGGCGAGGCGCACATGAGCCTGCCGCCGCTCATCGGGGGCGGGGGAGGAGGCGGAGGCGGCGTGGAGAAGGATGGCCCGCTCGGCGCCGGTCTCGATCCCGGCGATGACGAGGGCACCGGAGGCGGGGGCGGCGGTGGTGCGGTACGGATCAACGCCACCGCTTCGATCACGGTAACCGGCACGATCGACGCCAGCGGGGGCGACGGCGGCAACGATCAGGACTGCCCTCAGAATCCCGGGCACGGCGGCGGCGGAGCGGGCG
>JBCCWC010000240.1:0-22029 GCA_039194325.1 Myxococcota bacterium | reverse complement strand
TACACAAACCCATCCCAGATCCGCCGCCGCCCCCCTCTACGCAAGAATCGAGGGCCGCATAAAGGCGAAACCCGAGTCAGATCAGAGTTGACGCCAGTTTTGGCGACTTGATATCTCGATCTCGATGGGTGACGACCTGCCAGAGTCCGAGGCATGGAAACAGGCTGCCCTCGAAGAGCTAATGCGGGTATTTCATGACCGTGATGCGGCGGTTTCGCTCACACGGAAAGCGGGCTTTCCTTTGAAAATGCTCCCAGAATTCAGAACACCAAATTTGTTCTGGGAAAGAGTGGCAACGGACGCCGAAAACGGGGCGCTGACCGGGGGAGTCCAGCGCATTATTACTGAGGCCGCGAAATTTTATCCCGACAATTCATTTTTTGGCACTCTCCGGAAGAACGGCGAAAGAAGAACATTTCGACAAGAAATCGCAGAACGACTTGAGTTCGCCTATCAACGTCGCGAGGACCTCATGGTCGCAGATATAGACACGGAAGCGATTGATAAAGAGATCCTTGAACTACGTCGACAGCAGCGACAAGGGCCAACACTCCACGAAGGGGAATTTCTAGATCACGGTCGATTCAGACTAATTGAAGTAGTTGGCTATGGCGGTTTCGCAACAGTATGGAAAGCATATGATCGCCGAACTCGTGACCACGTGGCCATCAAGGTCCTGCACGGGCAATTTGCGCAAGACACCAGTCGCCGAGAACGGCTATTCCGAGGCGCCAGAAGAATGGCGGAGCTTCAACACACCAACGTTGCGCGAGTCATCGTTCCTGAGGGAAAGGACCATGGATTCTACTACTATACAATGGAATTTTTTGAACAAGGTGATCTTTACCAAGCCATTCTGAACAAGAAAGTCAATGTCTATCAAGCGCTGGATATACTTGAGTCGATTGCCGGCGCACTAGAACTGGCCCACAAAAAAGGCCTAGTTCATCGAGATGTAAAACCCCACAACATACTTCTACGAAAAGATGGAACCCCGGCCATCGCGGATTTTGATCTGGTCCATGCAAAAGACACAACAGGCGGCACACGGACAGGCGCACTAGGAACAGTCATATATGCAGCCCCCGAACAGAACGAAGATGCAAGCGTAGTCGATCATCGCGCAGATATCTATAGTCTAGGCATGACAGCGGTATTCTGCATATATGGAAGAAAACTACCAAGTCAAATAATGTACCGACAAGATTCATTCCTTACCAACCTTGCTCGCGGTGAAACGGCGTACAATCTCCTACGGGCAACAGTGGCGCTGGATCCGGCAGAGCGAATGGACAGTGCAGCAGCTTTCTGTGTCGTTCTTGCCAACATACGTAAATTGCTCAGGCAACGGGAGTTGCGTCGGCTCCAGAAAGCCGAGCGTCAGGCCCGAAAATTAGCCAGTGAATCATATAAGTATTTCGAGATACAGGCAACTGAGGTTTGGGGGCCCGAGCAAAAACTGCCTCAAGAGGAGCAACTACAGGTTCGGGAGGTCGATGGATTGGTTTGGCTCGAACGGGGAACCCGTTCCAAGGATGAACAGATACGTCTCAAGACCAAGATCAACATATCCAAGAAGAAGACCAAGTCCAGCTGGTTACTCATCATGGGATCCGTGCTGGGGGTGGGTCTAGGGGTAGCAGGCTTCTTTGTATGGCGGAACCAGAATCAGGCGGGGGTCAAGGTACCGCAGGTCGAGGCCAGTGCCCAACGAAGCGCCGACAATCAACAAGCCCCTATCCTTAAGCCCGAAAACCCCATGCCCAAACAGAATTTCGATTTCCGTAATGGGCGGAGGTCGGACGACAGTGCGCATATGGCGCAGATCAAGTCTACCGAGAACATTGCAGACCACGTAGACTCTTTACCTGCCACGGTTTCGATCACCGTGTCGACCCCTAAGCTCGATGGAGAGATCATCGATGCCAGCGGTATGGTTGTCGGTCGAACTAATGAAGCTTTCAGGCTCCCCGAAAGCACCAATATGGTCAGGCTGATGGTGCAAGTGCCGGGCTACACCGAGAAGCCTCTTGAGATGGTGCCTAACCAGGCGCAGATACTTTACCCGAAGCTCACGAGAAAGAGCCCCAAAACCAAAACCTCGCCGCCAAAGCATAAGACCATGCCATCTGACGGCGATAGCGATCCTTTGGCCGACTGCATCCGAGACCCCGTCGATCCCAACAGGTGTCGCTACGATATCGACAAGGACAGTGTGCTTTCGGTCGACGGTCGAATGCATCCTTGATCCCAGCAAGTGCGGCGACTCTAAAAAGAATCCCACCAATGGGAGTGGAGGTTAGAGTAGCTCCGCCGCGCCCGTAACGCCCGAGCAGGTGGCCTCCGCTCCCCGTGACTTTGACTAATCGACCCGCGCAGAGAGAGCGAGGGTTCGGAAGGCCCCTCGAAAGGCAGAGGGGCCCGGTCACGCAAGGAGGACGCCTTCGTGAAAGGAATACGGTAGGACCGCAGCCAAACCTCCGACCAGGTAGCGGATCCCGATTGCATCGGAAACACGAGGCTCGGCCCTCGGACGATCAGTATCCAACCTCGCGCGGATCCCACCCGAAGGCTCGCGCCATGAGCTCCGGCTCGATGAAGCGCGAGACAACCCTGAGCGTCTGCTCGCGGGCGTCAGCGTCGGGATGGCGGCGACGAACGTCTCGCACGACGAGATCCCGTGCGGATCGCATCATGCTCCAGATGCACTCCAGCTCTTGAGACGGCGACATCCTATAGTTAGTAGCCCTCGATCTGGCTGGAGGGCGTGAATCTTGGGATGCGTGTCGTTGGGCGGAACGAGGCTCATGGGTGAAGCAAAGGCGCGATAATAGCAATAGCAGGCCCCGATCCCGAGTACGCCTGGACCTCCAGGACCAATAAGGCGTACTCAACCCCCATGCCATTTCTGGTCTCCCCCCGGACCTCGCCCATGGCGGCGATCCCTCTGGTGCTGTCGATGCTGCTGGGCTGCCCGACCACCACGGCCCCCGACCCCGCGGCACCGCCTGACTCCGAAACCCCGACCGCGCCCGCACCTCCGGCCGACGACCCCGAGCCCACGACCCCGCCGGATGCTCAGCCCCCACCGGACGCGCCGCCCGGCTCGGTGCCCCCCGAGCAGTGGGCCTCCGATCCTCGCGTGAAAAAATCGCAGGCTCAGCTGAGCGCGTCGCTCGGCGTGCCCGAGTCGAGCCTGAAGGTGGTCACCGTCGAAGAGGTCGAGTGGAACAACGGGGCAATGGGCTGCGAAAAGCCCGGCATGTCCTATACCCAGGCGATCGTCCCGGGCTATCGCATCGTGCTCGAGCACGACGGCAAGCAGTACTCGTTCCACGGGGCCAAGGACCAGGATCCGTTCCTGTGTTCCTAGGCGCTCGGGCTCCATCGACCGGGGGCCCGTGCTCGCCTCGCCCGAGCATCGCACGCCCAACTCGGTGACTACGCCTCCGCGGGAGGCTCCCCTCCCTCCATGGCCGCCCGGATCGCCCGCAGCACCTTCCGTCGCGCCTGCGCCCCCCGGGCCCCTTCGGGATCCCGCTGGGCCTGGCGCAACCATTGCCGCAGGCGCTGGGCATCGAGCGAGGGATGAGCATCGACCAGCTCGGCGAGCGCCCGATCCCCCTCGGTGAGCAATCGCTGCCGCCAGTGCTCGTAGATCCGCTCCCGCTGGGCCCTCTGGCGCTGCCGATGACCGGCATCGAGCGCCGCGGCCTCCACCGCTTCGATCGCCTCCCCACCCAGCCGACGCAACAGCTGGCTGACCCGCCGCAGCTGACGAACCCGCGGCCCCTTGCGAAATCCCCGGCAGATCTCCACCTGCGCCCGAAGCTCCGCCGGCAGGGGCACGTCACCCAGCCGCGCGGGCGGCAGTTCCACCAGCGCACGGGCCAGCCGAGCCAGCGCATCCGACTCGGCCTTGCGCTCGCGGTAGGTCGCCCGCTCACGACCTCGGGCGTCCGCCGTTTCGTCCCCTGCCCTCGCTTCGTCCGACGCGTCGTCCCCCACCCCTGCGTCGGGCGACACCGCTTCGGACTTCGGATCCCGCGGCGGGCCCGACGGCCCCTCGGCACCAGCGCTCATCCGCGACAGGATAGCGCCCCGCGATCCCGGCTTCTCGGCTTCCCGGTACCGCACGCCGGCGTACCGGCGCCGTGCGCTTTCTGCTAGCGTCGCCCCCCACAATGGCACTCACCGCCGAATCCCTGCGCGAGTTCCTCGGAAGCAAGACCCGCGCCGACCTCGACAAGGTCAGCGACGACGCGGCGCTGTTCTCCTCGGGGCTCATCGACTCGTTCGTGATGATCGACCTGATGAACCTGCTGCAAAAGCAGACCGGCGCCCGGATCGCCCCCGACGAGCTGATGAACCTCGACTCGATCCGGCAGATCCTCGAGTTCTCCGCCCAAAAACAGCGCTGATGGCCGAGCCCCACGACGCGACGAGCCCTATGGGGATCGTCATCATCGGCACGCCACGCTCGGGCACCACCCTGCTGCGCCGGATCCTCGACGCCCACCCCAACATCGCCAGCCCCCCAGAGACCTACCTGCTGAGCGCCGCCGCCCGCTTCTTGCACCAAGAGCGCTTCGCCCCCGGCCTGGGGATCGGCGTGCTGTCGGGGCTGGCCTTCGCGGGCTTTTCGGAAGACGAGGTGCTCGGCCGCCTGCGCCGGTTCGTGTTCGACTTCTTGGCCGAGCACGCCGCCGCCCAGGGCAAGGCGCGGTGGGCCGAGAAGACCGCCTTCGACGCCTTCCACCTGCCGGCCATCGAGCGGTTGTGCCGAGGGCACGTGCGGTTCTTGTGCGTGCAGCGACACGGCCTCGACGTGGCGTGCAGCATGGCCGATCTGGTCGACAAGACCGGCGGCTACGTCCAGGAGTTGCACGCGTACCTGCGGCGCACCCCCGAGCCGCTGGCCGCCCTCGCCCACGCCTGGGTCGACACCTCGCGGGCGGTGCACGCCCTGGCGCAGGCCGATCCACTGGCGCTCGAGCTGCGCTACGAGGATCTGGTGCGCGAGCCGGCCACGGTGCTGCGCCAGGTGCTCGCGTTCATCGACGAGCCCGAACCCGAGGATCTGCTCGACCGCGCGCTGCGCGACACGGGCCGCCTGGGTTTTGGCGACTGGAAGACCTACGGGCGCACGGCGATCGACGACTCCAGCGTGGGGCGCTGGAAGGCACTGCCCAGCCCCACCGTGCAGCGCCTGGCCGCGATCTGCAACGACAACCTGGAGACACTAGGCTACGACCCGGTGCCCGTAGACGAGGGCGAGGTCTCCGACGAACAAGCGCGACGAAGCTACGAGTTCGGGCTTATGCTCAACCGGATGAAGGCCAAGGGCTGACCCATGAGACGACTACGTGCAAGACCAAGCCTCGCCGCCCTGCTCGCTGCCCCGCTCGCCGGCCTCGGATGCGCCGAAGATCCGCCGCCGCCCACCATCGAGTGCACCGAGTTGGCCTGCGACAGCGGCTTCGATCTGTGGCTGACCAGCACCGACAACGTCACCACCTTCTTTGCCGGCCGCTACGACATCATGATCGAGTTCGGCGATCGCGGGGTCGACGGAGAGGTCGACATCGAGTGCACCATCGACGGACCCCAGCAGGGCTCGTGCGATCCACCACAGTGGGAGATCCCCTCCGCCGAGGGAATCACGATCACCACACAGTTCGGGATCCCTCCGGCCCAGGCGGCGATCGATGTGCCCGCGATCCAGCTGCATTTCGAGGGGCGCTCGGAGGCCCCGGCCGGCGACAACGTGTTCGGGCCCGAGATGTTCGAGATCGAGATCGACCGCGACACCCGCAAGGTCGGCGAGAATAGCTACACCCCGACCTACGAGCGGGACGAAGCGCCGCGCGGAGATCCCGACTGCGGCTTTTGTGACTCGCGCGTGCTGGAGATCCTAAGGCTCAATCCCTAGCAGCCCGTGGACGAGCGAGTCGGCGCGCGGTCAGCCGCCACCTTGGCCGCCACCTTGGCCGCCACCTTGGCTCTTGAGCTGATCCGATCCCATCGCGATCGTACGGCGCTCGGACTGAGGCTTTTCGGGCGCCGGCACGGCCGCGGTGCCCGACTGCCCGGGCATGATCCACTGACCCGACTGGGCGGGATGCGAGCCGGCAAACCCCGTGGGCGACGGCGGGCTGACCTCGCCGGGCGCCAGCGTACGCCCCCGCGTCACCGAGTCTTCTGCCCCCGGCGCCAGCGTGCGCCCCCACGTCACCGAGTCCTCCGCCCCAGGTGCCAGCGTGCGCCCCCGCGTCACCGAGTCCTCCGCACTGGGGGCCAGCGTACGCCCCCGCGTCACCGAGTCCTCCGCGCCGGGGACCGGCATGGGCCCCCCGGCGACCGAGTCCCCTGCGCTGGGCGCCATCGCGCGACCCCGCGTAGCCGAATCCTCCGCGCCGATCCTCAGGTTGACCTGCTCGAGGTTTCGCATGAGCGACTCGGCCGTACGACAGCGGCGCTCGAGCGAGCCGACCATCTCGTCGACCTGGGCCGCGAGGCCCGAGACGACCTCGGGGAGCACGTCGACCGCGGCATAGCGCAGCCGCCGAGGCGCAGCCAGCAGCGCGACCACGTCGCCCGGGGTCTGGGTGGCCAGCGACAGCTTGGACTCGAGCACCTTGACCGTCTTGATCGCCAGGTGATAGGTCCGCTGGGTTCGTAGGTAGCCCACGTACGACAGCTCGATCACCCGCTTGCCGGTGGGATCGGCGGTGGTCGACTCATCGATCGGGCGCGGGTAGATGTAGTCGAGCCCCACGTTGAGCTGCGACAGCAGCTCGTCGATCCGTTCGATCAGGTGATTGAGCTGATCGGATCCACGGTTGAGGCGCCGCGCCGAGTTGCCCAGGTGAATCAGCTCTTCGGTGATGGCCATACGATCCCTCGTGTCCTTCCGGTCGCGGCGATCGCACTTGCGTAGCCCGTCAAGGCTGGACCTCCCGGCCCGCACTCCCCGCCGGACCAGCGTACGAGACGAAGACCAGCCGACGCAACCGCTGTACCCACCACGACACCCACCACGACACCACGACACCCGCCACTACACTGGCGAGCGAACGAGCGCGAACACGCCGCGGCGCCACGGACTCGCGGACCCACCGTGGGCGAGTTCGGCAGGTCACACGCATCGAGCCGACGTCGTGAAAGTGCGTACCATGGCCGTGATGCGAAGCGCCTCGGCTCGCTGGTCGTTGCTGGCGGGATGGGCAGCGAGCTGCACCCCCGCCAGCTCGCCGACCGAGCCCCAGGCGGTAGCCCTCGCCGCCGAGGCACCAGCCGCAGCGGTCGCCTCCTCCGCACCGACGACCACCCCCGAGCCCAGCGTGCGGTCACCCGACGCCCGCGCCCAGACGCTGCTGGACGACCTGGTACCGAAGACCCAGCGGATCCGGGTGACCGAGGCGTCCGCACAGGCGCTCCAGGTTCGGGTCATCGACTTCGCGCTGTGGGTCACCGACGGCACTCGCCGCGCGCCGCTACGGCGCCGCGCCACCGAGATCGTCGAGATCGAGCGCACCCGCAGCGCTTTGGGGGTACCCAGTCTCGTCGTCGACTACGTCGACCCGATGTCCTGCGATCACCCCCAGCTGTCGCTGACGCTCGGAGCCCCGTCCGCCCTGGCCCGGCTGGAAAACGCCAGCGCGATGCGCCTACACCAAGCCGGAGACTTCGTGGCCTCCGCCCGGGGATTCGCCCGAGCGGCTCGGCTCGACCCCACGCTGGACATGGCGTGGCGCAACCTCGCGCGCGCGCTCGCGATGGATCGCCGCACCGAGGCGGCCATGACCGCCCTGGCCCCCCTGTTGCGTCGGGCCCCCCTGCGCACGGTCCACGAGGTCTTGGGGGATCCCGAGCTCGCCTCGTTGCGCGAGCAACCCGAGCTCGTCGCCCTGCGGGCATCACGACCGGGTACCGCGTCGATCCGCGAGCTCACGATCGCCTATTCGAGGGACCGCTCGGTGGTCGCCCTACGCCGCACCGAGCCATCGTGGGGATCGTGCGCCTTCGTCTCGGAGCTTCAGCTATTCGACACCACGTCGGGGCAGCGCACGCTCACCCTGCCGCTCATCGACCGGTCCGATACCGATCCGTCCTGTGAGAGCGAGCACCGCGGCCACATCCGAGCCCGACGCACCGCCGAGGTGGAGGCCAAGCTCGACGCCACGGATCGATTCCTTCGCGCCATGGGGTTTGTCGTCTCCGAGGATCTGGAGGTCGTCGAGGCGGCGCAGATCACCTCAGAGCCGAGCGGATCCGAGAGGCTCCACCGGGCTCGATTCGCTCGCGCCGGCCTGGAGATCGCCATCGACGGCGGTGATGCGCGGGTGCTGCGAGGCCGCGAAGTCCTCGGAGTCCAGCGCTCACTCGATGCTCGGACGATCGAGCGGGTCGGCTACGATCCAAAGGCCCGGGTCGCGTTCGTGCAGTGGCTCCGCGAGATCCCCGAGGGCTGCGCCAGCGACCGCGACGGGGCCGGCTTCGCGGTGATCCCCGTCGCTCCCTGAGCGATTGTCCATGCCGAGCTCTACTCCCACTTGATCCCCTGGGCCAGCGGAAGCGCGTCCGAGCCGTTGATCGTGCACGTCTGCCGCCGCATGTAGGCCTTCCACGCGTCGCTGCCCGACTCGCGCCCGCCCCCGGTCGCCTTCTCGCCCCCGAATGCGCCGCCGATCTCCGCCCCGGAGGTTCCCAGGTTGACGTTGGCGATCCCGCAATCGCTGCCGGCCGGGCTCCAAAACCGCTCGGCCGCCCGAACGCTGTCGGTAAAGATCGCGCTCGACAGCCCCTGCTCCACTCGGTTGTGCACCGCGATCGCCCCGTCGAGATCGTCGTCGTCGAAGGACTGCACGTAGAGGATCGGCGCGAAGGTCTCCTCATCCATCAGCGGGAACTCTCGATCTGTGGGCACCTTGACCACGGTGGGCTCCACGAAGTACCCGGGGCGATCGAGCGCCCGGCCGCCCACCAGGATCTCCCCTCCGTCGGCCCGGATCCTGTCGATCACTTCGACATATTGATCACGCGCCCCGGCGTCGATGAGCGGCCCCACCAGGTTGTCTGGATCGCGCGGATCTCCGATCCGCCCGAGCAACTGCCGATAGGCCCCCACCACGCGCCCGGTGAGATCCTCGGCGACCGAGGCCGCCACCAGCAGCCGCCGGGTGGTGGTGCACCGCTGCCCCGCCGTGCCCGCGGCCCCGAAGGCGATCCCCCGGGCGGCCAGATCGAGGTTGGCCGTCTTGTCCACGATGACCGCGTTGTTGCCCCCCAGCTCCAGCAGCGTGCGCCCGAGCCGGGCCGCCACCCGGGGCGCCACCTTGCGACCCATGGCGCACGAACCGGTCGCGCTGACCAGCGGCAGGCGCGGATCGTCGACCAGCGCCTGGGCCACCGAGTCATCGGGCCCGAAGGTCAGCTGCAGCACGTCGGGGTGACCGGCCTCTTGGAGCACGGGCCGCAACAGCGCGTGCGTGGCCATGGCCGTCAGCGGGGTCTTGAGGCTGGGCTTCCACACCACCGAGTCGCCGCACACCAGGGCCAGCGCGGCGTTCCAGGCCCACACCGCCACCGGGAAGTTGAACGCGGTGATGCACAGCACCGGCCCCAGCGGCAGCCACTGCTCGAACATGCGGTGCCCGGGACGCTCCGACATCATGGTGCGCCCCCCCAAGCTCCGCGACAGGCCCGTGGCGAAATCGCAGATGTCGATCATCTCCTGGACCTCGCCGTAGGCCTCTTCGATGCCCTTGCCCATCTCCACGCAGACCAGCTGGGCCAGCGACTCCTTGTGCAGGCGCAGGCGCAGACCGATCTGCCGCACCAGCTCACCCCGCACCGGGCCCGGAACCTCGCGGAACTTCTCGAAGGCGGCCTGCGCCGCGGCGACCTTGGCCAATGCCCCCGACTGATCATCTTGCTGCACACACGCGATCTGTTGGCCCGTGCTGGGATCCTCGACCGACAGCCCTCGCTCGACATCGACGGGCGCAAGGATGCTCATGGACTCGAAGATCTTGGTGACTTCCTCACTGGGCATGGCGCTTGTGGGTATAGCAGCGGCCCGCGCACGAGCCCCGGCGCTCATGCAAACGATTGATTCCATTGGGGTCCCCGCCCCGCCCCGCCGCACGCCCTCCTCCCCGCCACAACCCCTAGGCGGCCGCCTCGCGACCGCCTCGCGACCGCCTCGCGACCGCCTCGCGATGGGGCCGAGCCCCGTGGCATGCTGCGCCCATGACGACCACGGTGGTCACCGGAGCGAACCGAGGGATCGGGCTGGCGCTGTGCCAGGTGGCCAAGGCCCGCGGACACGAGGTGATCGCCCTTTGTCGCGCCGCCTCCGACGAGCTCGCCGCACTCGACGTACGGATCGAGGAGGGCATCGACATCTCCGACGACAGCGTGATCGGGCTGTTGCCACAGCGCCTGGCCGGCGTGTCGATCGACGTGCTCGTCAACAACGCCGGGGTGATGAGCCGCGAGCGATTGGACGACATGGATCTGTCCCGGATCCGCCGGCAGTTCGAGGTCAACAGCCTGGGACCGCTGCGGGTGACCACCGCGCTGCTCCCCTCGCTGGGGCCCGGCTCCAAGGTGGCCATCGTCACCAGCCGCATGGGCTCGATCGCCGACAACAACTCGGGCGGCAGCTACGGCTACCGCATGTCCAAGGCCGCCGTAAACGCGGCCGGTGTATCGCTGGCCCGTGACCTGGTGCCCCGGAAGATCGCGGTGCTCCTGCTGCACCCGGGCTGGATCCGTACCGGGTTGACCGAGCAAAAAGGCAACGCCGACGCCCCGGAGGCCGCCGCCGGCCTGTGGGCGCAGATCGACGCACTGACCCTCGAGACTTCGGGCTCGTTCCGCCACGCCAACGGCGAGTCCCTCCCCTGGTAGGTCGATCTCCGCGCCGGTACGCCGACGGCCTCGCCAAGGCCCGCACCCAATCGACGCACTCAATCCCCGCGATAGGCCCAAATGAGGACAGTCGCTCGATGCACCCTGCTGCTCGCCGTGGCCGGCACGGAAGCGACGGTGACACATACAGTCACTTCGACAGCGGACCGGCCGCCGGCGGGCTCCACAACCTCGTTCTGAGCGGCCTCGACACCACCTCCCATTGGGATCACCCTGGGCAAGGATCCGGTCCTGGATTTCGTCGACTTCGATCGTCGATCGATCACCTGTATGGCAACCGAAGGATCACGACTCCATCACCACATGGTCATTTCGATCATCACCGGATCCACCACCGGATCCACTCGACGTCTGCAAAAGACCCACACATGGATTCCTTGACACGTTGATGTGGGTGTCGTTCCCCGCAGCGATCACCGATCAAACCTTGTGCATGATGGCCAAAGATAAGAGATGACGATCGGGTCGTTCGTGAGGCAAGATCTCTTATAGACGTCATCGATCACCGTCGCGACATCGACGGCGTGACATCCCAACGAGATCGTCAATGTCGGCACTCAAAGCCGAAATCAAGGACTTCGCGCCGGGCCTCCCAGCGGCCTGCCCCATAGGAGCGCCGGCGGGGCCCCGGCCGGGCCCCGCCGTGGATCCGACCCAGACCATTGGCGGCCGCTACGTCCTGCAGTCGACCGCGGGCGGCGGGGGCATGGGCCTGGTCTTCCTGGCCATCGACACCTATCTCAAGCGGCAGGTCGCCATCAAGATCCTGCACCCGCGGCTGAGCGACGATCCGTTGATGCGTCGGATGTTCATGCGCGAGGCCGAGACGATGGCCGAGCTTCGCCATCCCAACGTGATGGACGTCTACGATCTGGGCCACATCGACGGCGTGCCCTACTTCGTCATGCCCTACTGGACGGGGACCGATCTCAACCAGTGGTGCACCGACCACGGGGGCCCACCCATCGCGCCCGATCTGGTCGTCGCGATCCTCGGGGAGGTCTGCGCGGGGCTTTGGGCCATGCATGCCAAGTCCCTCGTCCACGGGGACATCAAGCCCGAGAACATCCTGGTCTCCGACCAATTCGAGGTCGCGCTGGCCGACCTGGGCCTGGCCTACCGGATCTCCGATCGCGACAGTCGGCTCCCACGGGGCGGGACGCCGGGCTACTCGGCCCCCGAGTGGCACGACCCCACCCCGGCCCCGGCCGGCCTGGCCCCCCGCGCCGACGTCTACAGCCTGGGGGTCACCGCCTACTGGCTGCTGACCGGCCGCGTCCCGACCGATCCCGCGCCCCCGCGTGACACCCCGATCCCTCCGCCCAGCCGGCTGAGGCCGGGCCTGCCCCCCGTCTACGACGCTCCGATCCTCTCGGCGCTGCGCCCCGATCCTCGCGATCGCCCCGACCTGTGGGTCTTTCGCCAGGCCATGCTCGCCGCCCGCGACGACCGCCGAGCCATGCGCCCCACGTCTCCCTTCGTGGTGTTGGTCGACGACGATCCCATGATGCTGATGTTCGTGGAGGAGGTCGTCCGCCACGCGCTCGGGTACGCCGAGATCGTCTCTATGCACGATCCCCAGACGGCGCTTTCGATCATCCGCAACCGCACACCGGATCTGGTGATCACCGATCTGCAGATGCCCAAGCTCGACGGGATCGAGCTGACCGCGTCGCTGCGGCGTCGCACCCAGACCCGTGAGCTCCCCATCATCGTGCTCACCGGGGTCGGCGGCGCCGCCGACTGGCAAAAGCTCCACGAGCTGGGCGCGACCCGGATCCTGCTCAAGCCGATCGATCCCGACTCGCTGTACGACGTGGTGCGACGCATGCTGGGGGGACCGATCCCCTGAGCCGACCCCCCCCGCGATCTATGCGCGCCCACGGGCGCCTGCGCGGGCGCGGGATCTAGAACGCGATGTTGTCCTCGACCACCGGATCGACCTCGTTGCTCCACCGGGGCAGCTGCCCGCGGTAGAGCATCGAGTACGCCGCCGAGACCTCGACCACCCGCTTGGTGTAGCGGTAACTCTCGGAGAACACGATCTCCTCGATGAACGTGTCGAGCTCGAGCGGCGCGCCCTCGCGGCTCTTGGCCCGTAGCCACCGCCCCACGTTGCTCGGCCCGCCGTTATAGCTGGCGTAGGCCATGGGGGCCTGCCCGTGGAACTTGTACAGCAGCTCGCTGACGTAGTAGCCGGCGAGGTGGGCGTTGGTGTCGATGTCGAAGAGCACGTCGGGATCGAAGCGACCGTCGGGCGGCATCTCGCCCAGGCGCTCGGCGAGCTGACGACCGGTCCACGGCATGATCTGCAGCGCCCCCCGGGCCCCCACCGGCGAGACCACGTGCCGCCGAAAGCGGGACTCGGTGTACATCAGCGACCACATGTGGAGCGGATCGATCTTGCGCAGCCGAGCCTCGCGCTCCACCGAGGCTCGGTAGGCGCGCGGATGCCAGCGCGCCTTGCTGGGGCCATCGGCCGAGGTGGCCAGCTTGGCGAAGCTGTGGGGCTCGCTCAGATCGTGGGCCAGCCGCCACAGCCCCTGCCGCAAGGCCTCGGCCTCCTCCTTGTTGCGCAGGGTCTTGCGCCCCCCCGCGGTGGTGCGCGCCCGCGGGTAGTCCCACTCGGCCTTCCAGCCCAGGCCGACCAGCAGCGCCTCGCTGCGGGGGCTGAGCTGCTTGCCGCGCGTCGCTCCCACGTAGGCATGGATCGTGTACCGAAGCTCGCGACGGGCCGGCTCGACGTAGCCCGCCTCGAACAGCTGCCGGGCGCGACGCAGCGAGGGCCAGGCCTCGCCAAAGCGTGCGTCGAGCTCGGCGAGGCGCCGCTCGGCCACGGCCCGCGTGGGACGGCGCGCCTCCTCGGCCACCGGCGGCAGCGGAGGCAGCGGCGGCGTCTCGGCCCCCGCGTCGAGCAGCCGCTGACGAGCCATCAGCCCGTAGTAGCCCCAGCCCCGCTCCGCCGCGAGCTGCTGCAGGGTGGTGACCCCCTCGGCCCGCAGCGCTGGATCTTGTTGGGTCACCAAAAGCTTGCCCAGGAAGTAGGTGGCCCGCCGCGCGTCGCCCGAGTAGCCGCGGGCCAGAGCTCCAAAGCCCTCGATCGCCTCAGCATCGCGACCCAGCCGATAGGCCAGCCATGGTCGCAGCCACCGTCGATCGGCCGCGTGCCCCCGCGACAGCGCCTCGTAGTCGGTCAGCCAGGCCTGGGCCTGGGCGTAGCGGCCGGCCTTGAACGCCAGCGTGAGCCCCGACCACAGCCCCGCGGTGCGGGTGCCCCGGCGATCGCTGTCGATCCGCCGCTGCCACAGGGCCAGCGCATCGTCGTACATCTCGCCGCGCTCCATGCAGCGCAAAAGCCACGCTCGTACGTCACCGTTGCGGGTGGCCTCGTAGATCGGACCCAGATCGTCCACGCAGGTCGCGTAGTCGCGTTGCTTGTAGGCGGTGTACGAGCGAGAGCGCCTCACCTGGCGCTGGCGATTGGCCGAAAGATCGGGATCGGCCAGCAGGGTGTCGAGGATCTCGCGCGAGGCCTTCACCCGCCGCAGGCCGCGGGCGAACATGGCCGCCTCGAGCTGCTCGCCGAAGCTCAGCGGGGACGCCTTGACCTTGGGGCGCTCGGCCGCGAGCGATTCGAGTTCGGCCCAGGCCTGCTCGGCCTCGGGCTCCCCGGCGCGCTCGATCGCGATCCGACGCAGGGCCGAGGCCGCCTCGCGATCCTTGCCGGCCCGACGAAGGGCCCGGGCGTGGGCGAGCCGCAAGGGCCCGATCCGCGGATGGTTGGGGTAGTCGACGACGACCCGCTCCAACGCCGCGGCGGCCTTCTTGGCCGCCCGGGTCGTGTCCCGAGGAGTGCTGCCCTCGATGGAGCCCATGGCCTCGGCCTGCAGCACCCGCATCACGGCCAGGTTGCGCAGCGACTTCTCCTTGCGCAGCCGACCCAGCTCGCGCACCGCCTGCTCGCGCTGGGCATCGGCCTCGTCGACCGACAACGTCTCGCCATTCGCCCACTGCACGCGGGCTCGCACAAGCTCCAGGCCCAGGGCGTCCTTGGGGAAGTGCTCGGGCAGCGCACGATCGGCCAGCCGCGGCTCGAGCTCGGCCACCGCATCGGCGGGCCGACCCAGGTGCCGCAGGGCTCGCCCCCGCAGGGCTCCGTGCCGAAACCACGCCGCGCTGCCCTCCACGGGGACCGGCTCGGCGTCCACAAGCGCCAGCGCAGTCGCGTAATCCCGCACCGCCAGCGCCGTAGCCGCGCCCGGATGCCCAGCGAGCGGACCCGCCCCCGCCGCTCGGGCGAGGGCTTGCGCGTCCCGGAGCGCCAAAGCGCCCTCGATCTGTTCGAGCGACGGGGCGCTTCCCGACTCGGTGGCGGCCTCGGTGGCGGTCTCGGTGGGGGCCTCGGCCACCGGCTCCCCCCCTGCCGGATCGTCCCCCTCGGACTCGCTCGCCCCATCGGGGCTCACGGCCCCCGGAGGCGACTCGGCTTCGGCGTGCCGCGAGTGCGATCCGACGCCCGTCGACAGCAGCACCAGGCCGAGCCCCCCCAGCAACGTGCGACGCGGCTTGGCAGGCTTCAACTCGGTATTGACCGTAGCACGGCGAGCCTGGCCGCGCCCAATACCATGCGGCCCCCCCGGTCTTCGGCGGGAGGTCTCGGTGTAGGCTGCCGCCGGCTCGCCGTGACGCGCGCCGGTGGAGGGGATCGATGCAACGACACAGTGCTGGTGGACTCGTCCTGCTCGCAGCCTTCAGCTGCCGCTCCGACGATCCCGAGCCGGTCGCGTTTCGCGACATGGGCATGGTGGTGGAGAGCTTCGAGGGTGGGGTCTTCGCCGACAACCACCCCGAAGGCGCCGGGGTCTACGGGACCTGGTACGACGCAACCAACGACACCTTCGGCACCCCCAGCGCCGCCTCGCTGGACGGCGCGCCGGCGATGCGGATCGACGACGGCGGCTTCACCAACGGGGTGTACGCGATCTTCTCGGGGGCGATCCCCGCGGCGGGGACCTATGTGGTGCGAGCGCCGATCCACGTCGTCGAGGACACCGCCACCACCTTCGACGCCATCGATGCCTACCAGCTCGGCGTGGCCGTGGGCGGGGATGCGCTCCACCGCGACCCGAACCCGAGCGACCTGGCGCCGCTCTTTTCGGTCGGCGACCATCCGGGCCTCACCGACGGCGACGACACTGCCCTGGGCCCTCAAACAGTACAGACGGCCGTGTTCGAGGCGCAGGCGGGGGACGATCTGCTGATCGCCCTGGGCACGGACGTCGGCAGCGGAGACTGGAGCCAGGCCTCAGGCGCCTGGTCGGGGGCCCATGTGCTCGTCGGCGCGATCGAGCTAGTGCCGGTCGAAGCACCGAACCCCGGGCTTTTGGTCGACAACGACGACGGTCCGCCCGCCTACACCGAGACCGGCTCCTGGTCAGTGGGGGGCGCGCTGGGGTACGCGGGGGGCACCTATCGCTATAGCGCCGTGAACAACCCCGCGACCGCCACGTGGTCGATCACCGCGCCGGCCGGTACATACGAGGTGGAGACGATCTACCGGGCCGGAGCCAATCGGGCCAGCGCCGCCCAGTACTCGGTGACGGTCGACGGCGTACCGACGATCTCGACGACGGTGGATCAGCGGTTTCAGGATCTGAGCTGGGTCGAGCTGGGGGTGCTCGACCTTGCCGCCGAGGCCCAGGTCGTCGTCACCCTGGACGCGGCCACCAGCGAGCCCGAGCCGTCCGTGGTCATCGCCGACGCGATCCGCCTGGTGGAGTTCGAGGTGCCGCCGGTCGATCCCCCCGAGCTGCGCCTGGCCGCGATCACGGTCTTCGATCCCGTCGACGACATCGGCGCCATCGCGGTGCTCGTCGATCAGCTGGCCGATCTCCACTACAACGCCATCGCGATCCACACCCGCTACCGGGGTGACGCGACGTACATCCCCAACAAGTACGACGCGACCTACCCCAACGCCGAGCCGCGCAGCCCCCAGGCGGGCAACGTGGACGTGCTCGAAGAGTTCACCACCCGGGCCCACGACGCGGGCATGCAGGTCTATGCCTACGTCAACACCCACCTGGTGACCGACGGTGCAGACGCAGTGGCCGCGCCCGCGCATGTGGTCAACGCCCACCCCGACTGGCGAACCTGGGCGTACGGCGGGGGGATCCCCACCGTCCAGACCACGCTCGAGGACGGCGAGGGCCTGTGGCTCGAGCCCGCCCTGCCCGCGGTGCGTGCGTACCTCGCCGACATCGTAGGGGACATCGCGCTCAACTACGCGATCGACGGGGTGATCCTCGACCGGATCCGCTACCCGCAGACCAGCTTTACCCGGGAAAATGCGGATTTCGGGTACCACCCGGACGCGATCGACGCCTTCCATGAAGAGTACGACGAGGTCGGGCTCCCCGATCCGTACGATCCCAACTGGATCGAGTTTCGACAGCTCGCGATCACCGACACGGTCGACGCGATCTACGACCGCCTGCGCGAGATCGACGAGCAGCTCGTCCTGCTCGCCTATCCGATTGGTCGCTTCGACGACGCCATCGATTTCAACTACCAAGACTGGCCCCAGTGGCTCCGCGGTCGGCACATCGACGGCGTGCTCCCGCAGATCTACACCAGCGACAACCTGCTGTTGGGCGACCGCCTCGCCCAGCACGCCATGGCCTACGGCGGGGATCGGCTGCTGGGCGTGACCCTCAACTCCTTCTCCGCGGGAATCGACGTGGCGGGCCAGATCGAGCTGGCCCGCGCAGCCGGCTTCGACGGCGCCTCGCCCTTCCGCCACGGCACGATGGGCCCGCTGGGCTACCTCGACGACCTCGAGCTTGCATGGGACGGCGTGGCCGAGCCGCCGGTCATGCCGTGGAAGGGCGCCAGCATCGACCCGCTCGGGCTGACGGCGGTGTGCTCGGTCGAGCCCGATGTGCAGCGCCGCTGGCGGATCGACAACCCCAACGCGTGGGCGATTGAGGCGACGTACTGGCGGCTCGGCGCGTGGCCGCTCGACACCGTCTTTGCCCCCTCGGGTGAGTCGTTCGTGCTGACCGACACCGGGCCCGGCTGGAACGTCGCGGTGATGATCTGGACCGACGAAAACGACCGTCTCCAGTGGACGGCCCAGCTCTCGTGGGGCGAAGCCTGCCCGTGACCGTAGACCCCACGGAGTGAACTCGGCCCCCACGATCCAATCGCGGGGTCGTCATCGCTGACGACCCCGCGCGCTCTTGCGTGACCTGGCCCGGGTTCCTCCCGGGATGCGGATCAGATCGGGTAGATCGCGCCGTCCGCGATCAAGAGCGCGTCACCGTCGAAGGTGGTCAGCTCGTACCCGCCAAAGTCCTCGTTGTAGGTGCGGGTCTCGTCGGCCAGCATCGACAGGGCCACCTGCTCGCCGAGCTTGAGGCCTTCGATCCCGTCGGAGCGGTAGTGCACCCCGGCGGTGTCGCGACCCAGGCTGACGTTGGCGGCCAGCTTGTTGAGCTCGCCGCCCAGGGTCAGATCAGCGCCCGTCCAGGTCTCGAGGGCCTGACCGTCGGCGGTGGCCTGCACCGGATCGGGGAAGATGAAGTCCTCGTTGAAGACGGCCTTGAGCACGGTGCAGCACGCTCCGGCCACCACGGCATGGCCGGCCGGGTACGCGGGGTGGGTGGGCGACCCCTCGGGGTAGGCCTGGGACAGCAGGGGGTTGCCCTGGCTGGTCATCGCGGCGGACACCCCCGCGCTGTTGACGATCTCGGCCGGCAAGCCGTAGTTCTTGGTGCCGTCCATCTGCAGCATGAGCCGGCCGGCGTAGACCTCGGGACGCAGCCGGCGGTGGACCGACCACTTTTGGAACCATGCGGGCTTGAGCGAGAGGTTGGCAACCTTGGTCACCAAGTCGAGGATCTCCGCGCCCCCGAGGGTGATACCCGCGCTCTGCTTGGTCGTGCTCAGGTAGGGGTTGCCCGGCGCGAGCACGCCTCCCCCGTAGCCCAGCGCGATGAGGGCACCAAACAGGTACGCCTGGTAGAGCACGTCGACGTGCACGTACTCGCCCAGCGCCCGACCGCTGGAGATGTAGCGCTGATCGGCCTCGAAGGCGAGGGAGCTGGTGGGGTTGGCACCGCGCTGGATGTCGAGCCACGATGCGAAGTCGGTCATGAAGTCGACCGCCGTCGGCACGGAGTAGCGCTGCTCGATGGTCGCCGGGCCAAAGGGCACGGGCTTCCACAAGAACTGGGAGATGTAGGGGCCGGTCAGATCCCCCGGGGTCTCGCCGCGCAGGAAGGTGTTCGCGGTGACCTGCCCCGACTCCATGGGACCGACGGTCTCCGAGAAGGCGTTGAGATCGGCCAGGGCCGCCGCCACGGTGGTGTTGGTGGAGAACTCGCGGAAGGGCACGTCGCGGGTCAGCGCCGCCCAGTAAAGCTCCCCCATCTCGGCCGCGGTCTCGAGGCTGCACATCTCGGGGGCCGGCGGCATGCGGCTGGAGTGGGCATCGAGCCCGGTCATCGAAAAGGCCAGGGCCGCCTGCGGGTTGGCCAGCCGACGAGCGGAGACCGTGTCGAGCGTAATGGCCTCGAAGTCGTCCGGATCCCCGGAGAGCAGCGCGGCGCGGAGCTCGTCGTAGGCGACGGGATCGACCTCTCCGTTCGCGTCGTGGGGCAGGCACTTGGTGAAGCTGGCCCGATAGTCGGTGAAGGACTCGTCGCTGTTGGTCGGCTGGGGCGGCAAGAGCTTCGAGGCTTCTCGATGGGCCCGCGCCGCGTCGCGGCGGATCGTGAACGCGTCGGTGCGACGCGCACCGGGACCGGTCGGGGTCAAGACCTCGGCGTGGGCCGGCGACGAGGACAGCATCGCGGCGGCCACCGCAGGACCGCTCGCCACCGCCACGCTGGCGCCTCGCAGAAGATCCCGACGGGAGAAGACGGTGGACGAGCCACCATCCGTGCCAGTGGCCGAGCCAGCGGCCGAGCCGGTGGCCGAGCCAGCGGCCGAGTCAGAAGAAACAGGAGCGACGGTCTTTTCCGAGGACTTCGAGTGCATAACGAGCTCTCCGGTTGTGGTGTGTGGCCCTCACCCTGAACGCGGGGAATGGCCAGCTCTACCAGCGAACGACTACGGAGATGAACTTGGGCCACGCAGTGAAAAACGCAAGGAGAACTTCGAGATGATCAGCAACTCGATATTCGAAGCGATGCGATGGTTGCCGTTTTACGGCCACTGCATGCGCTGTGGGGCCTCGGACGCGCTCGGCGGGGCGGCCTCACGACGCGCGGCTGAACAAAAAGAGCGAACGAGATGACGAGGGCATCGGGTCGCGGATCCGGTCGCCCCAACCTCCGCTTGGGTGGCGCGTTGTGGGCTCTCAGCGGGCTTTTACGATTTTCGATCCGTGGGCTGAACAAAACCGTCGAGCAACGTGACACCGTATCTCTTGCCCCCGCCACTTCGCCAAACCTCGGCCTGCGCTGCGCTCAATCGCCCTTGGGCATGCACCACCTACGCTCGACGAAAAAACTTCTGCCGCCCCGAACAAAATCCTCGAGCAATGTGACACCGTAGTCTTTGCCCACGGCATCGCGACGGGACCGGAGCTGCGGCGCGCTCAATCGCTCGTAGGAGCCCGTGGTGAAGGCATTCCACCAATCTCACCAAAATGCTGGCACCCCGAACAAAAGTCGCGACCAATCAGACACCGTAGCTTCGGCCCACGCCATCGCGCGACGACATGAAGTTTGCCGAGCACCTCGAGCACCCCTGGGGCAACGTAACGCCGTGCGGGTCCGCCCCCGCGTCGATCTCCCGCGCAGCTCGGGCTACGCGCCCGCCGTGCCAACAACGGGCTCAGGTCCGCTCCCCGGCGGGGCGCGGTGGCTTTGGCGATTGCGTTGGGGACGACCGCTCCGTCCGCGACCGCGGCGCTCGTAGCCCTCGCAGGATCAGCGCGAGCTGATCCACCAGGGGCGGCCCGGAGGGCTCGACGATCTTCAAGATGTTGTGCCCGAGCAGCACCTTCATCAGGGCCGCGCTCGCGCCCGCCGGATCGACGGTGGCCGGCAGCTCGCCCGCGTCGATGCGCGCGCCCACGATGGCTTCGAGCCGCGCGGCCATCCGGCGGCACACCACCCGAATGTGGCCGCGGACCCCCGGATCCGCCGCGGCGTCGCGGGACAGGGTCGCCACGATCCTCCCGCCCGACTCGGTGTCATCCCAGACCTCGGCGAGACGGTCGGGCAGCGCGGCCAAGGGCACGTTGACACAGGCCCCGAGCGAGGTCGCGATCCGGTGGGGCACCCCTTCGTCGACCAGCGCCTCGAGCACCCCCTCTTTGGTGCCGAAGTGGTGAAAGATCAGCCCCTCCGAGACGCCGGCCCGCTGCGCGAGGGCCCGGGTGGAGGTCGCCAGGTACCCGTGCGCAGCAAACAGCTCGGCCGCGATCCCGAGGATCTCCGCGCGCCGCCGGCCGAAGCGGCTCGGGCCCGATCGATCGCGGGTCGCGCATCCCGACCCGGCCTCGGCCCAGCACAACGAGCTCGACCCAAGCGCACACCGCTGCACACCCCCCGTCCCGAGGGCGCCCCCTCGTCATGGCCGTCGGTCGGAGCGGAGACCACGACGTTTCACCCCGGCCCGGGCGGCGTGAGCATCGCCGACTTCGGCCCGCCGATCCGGCGACGATGTCGATTCACAATCGCGATGCCCCCCGCTATGGTCCGGCGCGTGAACCTCCAACGCCCTGCCCACCAACTCGTCGCGACCGTCGTCGGAGCCGGCACGATGGGGGCCCAGATCGCGGCCCACCTCGCCAATGCGGGCATCCGCACCCACTTGCTCGACATCGTGCCCAAGGGCGCGGACGCGAATGCAGGCAAGGCCGCCCGCAATGCGGTCGCCGCGGGTGCGCTCAAGCAGATGCTCAAGGCCAAGCCGGCGCCCTTCATGAACAAGGCGTTCGCCTCACGGCTGACGATCGGCAACCTGGAGGACGATCTGGAGTCGGCCGTGGCCCAAAGCGACCTGGTCATCGAGGTCGTCATCGAGCGGCTCGACATCAAAAAGCCGCTGTTCGATCGGATCGGCAAGGCGGCCCCG
>JBCCWC010000239.1:0-22075 GCA_039194325.1 Myxococcota bacterium | reverse complement strand
GGTCGGGCGGGGGGCCGGGCGGGGGGCCGGATGGGGATCCGGACGGGGGGCTGTCGTCGTCGGCGGGAGCCGAGGGCGAGGGCGATCCGAGCGAAGATGCGGATTTTGCGCGGGTCGCGGATCCGACGATGGGTGTCCGGGCCGAGCCATCCACTGAAGAGACGAGCACCGGTGGTTCGAAGCGCTCGGAGGCGGACGGTGCGGTGGCGGAGGAGCCCGCCAAAGACGCTCCGCCCAAGCGGGCGATCGTCGAGTTTGGGCTGCGGAGCTCGTTGCGTTCGGCGTGGGTGCGGATCGGCCGTAGTGGCCGACCCTTTGCCGTGGATCCAACGGCCGAGCGTCGTGTCTCGGCCGGGACCCGCACGATCTACTGGAAGCGGGCGGCCGACGACGTCTGGGTCGATGGGGGTCGTTTCGTCTTGGCCCCGGGGCGACGGACGCGGATCCGGTTGACCCGTCAGGGTCCCGAGCGCGAGTAGGCGCGAGTTGCTTGACCGGTGTCGTTTCGCACCATGCGAATCGGCCCGCCGGCCTGGTGCGATTGCGCGCGAACGTGACAGTTGAAGACGCGTTGACCGGCGAAATTCGAGGTGCTGCATTGTGACACCTGCTCGTGCGTCGCCTGTTGACGCGTTCAGGTAGTTTGATGTCGTTTGGCGACCAAACCGCCCCTTGCGTGGCGTTCGCGACCGCGAAACGCCCATTGGCGTCATTTCAAGAGGAATCGTCGCCCTACAACCACTGAACAGGTTCGCAAGAATGTTTCGTAAGAAAGTTGAAAAAAATGAGTAGAAAGTGCTTTCTAAAAATCCATTCAATGGAATACAGTGACGATGTACCGACGAAGCGGATCTATCGACAAGAATCCAAGGGGCAGGGGAGTTCCGTGGTCGGACACCCTTGCCCAGCGGTCGAGTTCGCACTTCCCGCGTTGGTCCTAGGGCTCTAGGCGTCTCACCACCGCCATCGCCCGCCCGCTCCGCTCCGGCTTTGCCCCCGCCCGCTCTGCTCCTCTTGCCTTCGGCATGCTGCCCGGCGCGTCGAAGCCTTCACCTCGCTCTGCCCTTGGCTCTTGACTCGCGATGCAGGTCGCGCTCACCGAAGCTCAGATCCGTGCGATCGAGCAAGCCAGCCCCGAAGGGTTGACCTCCCAGGAACTCGTCTCCGTGTTTGCCGATCAGGCGATCAAGTTCAGCGAGGCCACCCTGCGCAAGTACGTGCAGCTGGGGTTGGTGCCGCGCTCCCGTCGGGTGGGCCGCAAGGGCAAGCACCTGGGTTCTCGCGGGGTCTACCCCGTCCGGGCCGTTCGCCGCATCAACACCATCAAGAAGCTGATGGCGGAGCGGTACACGATCGAGGAGATCCAAGCCCGGTTTTTGACCTTCAAGGACAACATCGAGACCCTCGACGAGGCGCTCGGCGAGCTGACCCGCTTGTTCGAGGAGCGCATCGGCGAGCAGCCGCCGTCCCCGAGCCGGGACCGACTCTCGCGCGAGCTGGCCTCGATCAAGAGATCCTCCGAGCAGCTGCTCACCGGGGTCCACCGCCTCGAGAAGCTGCTCATCGCCGCGGGCGACCAGAGTCGACCGCGGGGCGGGGGGGCAGCCAGCCCCACCGAATTGCTCTGACGACCCGGGCGCGGGGCGTGGTCTTGCCGATCCTCCCTCGTCCCTCGCCCCGCTTTTTCTCCACCCCCCTTCGTTTCGTTTTGCTGCCCACCCTCACGACGACCTGACCGTTCGCTCGACCCATTCACCGCGTCCGTTCGCGTGCCGTCGTGCCTTGTTGGCCGCGTCCGTCGCATCGGGTCGCGTGCCGTCGCGCCTTGACGGCGCCCAGGGAACCCCATGTTCAAGTACGATCCCGAGTCCACCGCCGAACCCACCACGCCCGACGAGGAGCCCGCCGTGCTCCCCGATCCCAAGCCGATCGTCCGGCGCCCCAAGGCCAAGACGATCGCCATGAAGCGGCTGACCAAGGAGGAGCTGCGCATCGGTGCGCTGCTGTACCCCGAGCGCAGCTACTGGCGTCCGAAGAACCGGGGCGAGTGCGCCAACGTGGCCCGGCCCTGCCCCTACGTCAGCTGCAAGTACCACCTCTACATCGACGTCAACCCGAACACGGGCAGCATCAAGGTCAACTTCCCCGAGCGCGAGGTCTGGGAGCTCAAGCAGAGCTGCGCCCTCGACGTGGCCCAGCAGGGCGGGATCACCCTCGAAGAGGTGGGCGAGATCCTCAACCTCACCCGCGAGCGGATCCGCCAGGTGGAGGTGCGTGGCCTGATGAAGCTGCGTGAGGCCGGTGGCGAGGAACTGCTGACCTACCTGGCCAAGCAAGAGTCGTAGCGGGTCGGTCGGGTCGTCGGGTCCGGACCTTCGGGTCCGGACCTTCGGGTCCGGCTCTGCGGCACGGTCACCCTCCGGCCGACTCCGCGATGGTGGCCGAGCCGCAGCGCCGAGCGCTTGAACGTGCCGTCCGTGGATTCATCGACCGGCCCTGCAACCTGTTGAGGGCCCAATCGAGCATGAGTCGAGCATGGCCGCCCACCCGGAGCCTGGCCGAGCCTCGGGTCTTCCCTGGCGGTCGTCGTTCGGTCGACGTGCTAGCGTCGGGTGGTGTCCCCTGCGGTAAAGATCGAGCAGTTCGGACGAGAGTTGCTCGAGCGCCGAGTCCCTCATGCCCTGCTGTTCTACTTCGGCGTGTGCTGGGGGGTGCTCGAGTTCACCGGCTTCTTGCAAGATCGATACGGGATCTCGAAGGTCGTCACCGACGTCGAGCTGGCGATCGCGGTCACGATGCTGCCAGCGACCTTGATCCTCACGTGGACCCACGGCAAGCCGGGCCCCGATCCGTGGGGCCGGCTGGAGAAGGGGGCGCTGGGGGGCAGCGCGATGGGGGCCCTGCTGCTGTCGATCGTGCTGGTCGCCCGAGCCGAGCCGGCCACGGCGCCCACGTCCGCCCCGACAGCGACGGCCACTGCGGCCGTAGGGGCCAGCCCGGCGTCCGGTCCGTCCCCCGAGCCCGCGTTGCCCGCGTCGGCCGGAGCCGAGGCCGGGGACCGAGCCGGGACCGCACGCGCGGCCGAGCTCGCGGCTGCCTTGGCCCAAGAAGGGGCCCAGCCGGTCGCGCCCGCCCTCGATGCGCATCACCGCCAACCCTGTGTGTTGGTGTTTCCGCTGGCCGGCGAGCTCGACCCTGCCGATCGAGCGCTGCGCACGATCCTTGGCCCGGTCGATGATCTGCTCGCCGAGGTCGAGCGGCCGTGGTGGAACCTGGCCTGGTACAGCGAACGCGAGCGGCTGCGGGACACGGGGGTGGCGCAGGGCCGAGCGATCCCCCAGGGGTTGATGCGTCAGCTGGCCGACACCCAGGTTTGCACGCGGGTGCTCCACGGGACGATCCGCCGCACGCCCGAGGGGCTCGTGGTCGGGCTTCGCATCGCCGAGGGCCCAGAGGTGCTGGCGTCCACCGAGCTGTCGCCGTCGTCGCTGCTGGATACGGTCGATGCGGTTGCGGCCTGGGCCGCCGAGCAGATCGGTGAGGGTGGCGAGCGTCGGCTGGTCCGCGAGGCGTTCACCAGCCACGAGGAGGCCTTCGCGCTCTACCTGCGAGCGCGTGATCCCTTGAACGAGTCGCTCGATCGCAACGCCCGGCTCGCGCTGTTCGATCGGGCGCTGGAGGTCGATCCTACCTTTGCCATGAACGCGCTGTCGCTGGCGGGCGAGACCGTGCTCGGCCGGCCGACCCAGCAGCTGCTGGCGCTGCTCGAGGGAGCCCTGGCCCATGGCTACCGGCTCCCCGAGGTCCAGCAACTGCAGCTGTCGGCGCTGTACTTCCTGGTCCAGGGGCAGTTCGACCGCGCCGAGCGGGCCACGCTGCGGGCGCTCGAGGCTCGCCCTGGGGATCTGGGGGTGCTCGAGGCGTTGGTCCAGGTTCGGCTCAACCGCAGTGATGTCGACGGGGCGTTGGCCGCCCTCGAGGCGATCCTCGATCTGGCGCCCGACAACATCGAGGCGCTAGATCTGGCGCAGCGCTACTACGACCGGCGGGGTCGCGTAGACGAGGCGGTCGCGATCGCCCGCCGTCGGGTCGAGCTTCGCCCCGAGGATCCTCGTCAACGGCTCAGGCTGGGGGCTCAGCTCCTCGCCCAGGGCGAGTACGACGAGGCGCGTGCGGCCTACGAGGAGGCCGCCGTGATGGCGCCGACCTCGAACGAGGCGGACATCGAGCTCGCGTCACTCGAGCTGATGGCGGGGGATCACCGGCGCGGGCTGGCGCTCAGCCGGGCGCTGCTCGATCGCGCCGCAGCGTGGCTCGAGCGAGAGCCGCGGTCGATCGAGGCCCGACGCGAGCACGAGCGAGCGGCGATCGCCCACGCGCACGGGCTGTTCACCTTCGGTCGGGCGCGTGAGTGTGTGGAGGTGCTCGGGCCGGTGGTCGAGGCCCTGGTCGCGCCGTCCTCGGGTCGATCGCCGCCTCAGGTGATCTCTGCGCTGCTGGGCTTGTTGCACTACTACCGCGTGGCCGGCCGCGTCGAGGAAGGGCGGCGACTGCTGGACCAGGTCCCCCAAAGCGACGCTCCGTATGTGGCGTACATGCGCCTCTACGCCGAGCTGGTGCTGCTCGATCCACAGCAGCAACGGGCCGCCGCCGCAGAGGTGACCGATCGGATCGACGCCTTGCTGGAGCAGGCCCCGCTGATCCGGAGGCTCGCGGGGCCCCGGGTCGAGGTCAAGCGCCACCTGCTCGCGCACAACTGGACCCGGGCCGTCGAGGTCTGGGAGGCCAAGGCGGGGGCCGACTTGACCGGGGAGCTGGATCTCTACGCGCTCGACGCCCTGGTGGCGTTGGAGCGCTGGGACGACGTCCGGGCGATCGCCGAGCGCGAGCTACGGGGCTTTCCCAACTGGCCCAAGCTACTGCTCGTGCTGGTCCGGGTCGAGCATGGCACCGGTCACGTCGACCGGGCCCGCGCGCAGCTCGAGCGGATCGCGGTGCTCCTGGCCGAGGCGGATCCCGATTTTCCTCCCTGGCTCGAGGCCCAAGAGCTTCACGCGTCGCTGTCGGTCGACGCGGTCGGCGGCTGACCGAGCGCCGAGATCTCGCCGTCGTCAGGAGCGTGCGCGTTCCCTCGTCGATCTCGGGTCGGTCTGTCGTTGGGGTCTCGTCGGGGGGGTAGGGCCTGGCGGGGGTCGAGTCGGGGATCGGCACTGCGGTGGCGCCATCCGCACTCCACCTTGACCCCTCCCGTACCCCCGCGATACGCGGCCGCCGTGAGCACGCCCATCCCGATCCGCCGCGCCCTGGTCTCCGTCAGCGACAAGTCTCACCTCGATCGACTGGCCAAGATCCTCATCGAGTGCCGCGTCGAGGTCCTCTCCACCGGCGGCACCTATCGGGCCCTGTCCGAGCTCGGGGTCGCGGTCGAGAAGGTCAGCGACTACACGGGGGCTCCGGAGATCCTCGGCGGGCGGGTCAAGACCCTCCACCCGCGGATCCACGGCGGGATCCTGGCCGCGCCCACGCCCGAGCACGACGCTGAGCGCGAGCGTCACGATATCCCCGCGATCGATCTGGTGGTGGTCAACCTCTATCCCTTCCGTGAGGTGATCCGCGATCCCGGCTGCGATCTGGCCCGGGCGGTGGAGAACATCGACATCGGGGGGCCCACCATGGTGCGGGCCGCGGCCAAGAACGCGGCCCGGGTGGCGGTGGTCGTGGATCCGGCCGACTACGAGCGGGTGGGCCAGGCGCTGTCCGAGCACGCAGGGGCGGTGCCGCTTTCGTTGCGCCGCGAGCTGGCGCGCAAGGCCTTCGCCCATACGGCGGCCTACGACGCGGCGATCGCCGCGTACCTGGCCGCGGCGCCCACGACCGAGTCGGGCGAGGGCGCCGGCGAGTCGGCCGCGCCGGTGTTCTTTTGCGGCGGCCTGGCCCACGGCACGCTGCGCTACGGCGAGAACCCCCACCAGGTGGCCGGCTACTACGCGGTGGCCGGACAGCCCGGCGAGGCGCCCGGGCTGCCCCAGGCGGTCGTCCACCAGGGCAAGGCGCTCAGCTACAACAACCTGCTCGATGCCGACGCGGCCCTGGCCATCATCCGCGATCTGCAGCCGCTGGGGACGGCGGCCGCGGTGTTCAAGCACGCCTCGCCGTGCGGGGCCGCGGTGGGGCGCTCGGGGGATCCGCTGGCCGAGGTCTACCGACGCGCCCGCCAGGCCGATGCCGAGAGCGCATTTGGAGGGATCGTGTCGCTGACCCACGAGGTCGACGCGGCCACGGCGGAGCTTCTGACCGAGACCTTCCTCGAGGTGATCCTGGCCCCGGGCTATAGCGACGCGGCCCGGGAGATCCTCGCCAGCAAGAAGAACCTGCGGGTGCTCGAGCTGCCGCAGATGTTCGCCGAGGGTCCCCCGCCGTGGCGGGTGCGCTCGGCGGCGGGGGGGCTGCTCGTGCAGCGGGAGGACGTGATCGGTGTGGGAGCGGCGAAGGCCCGGGTGGCCACCGAGCGGGCGCCGACCCCCGAAGAGCTGGCCGATCTAGAGGTTGCCTGGCGGGTGGCCAAGCACGTGCGCTCCAACGCGATCGTCATGGCCAAGGGCGGGGTGACGATCGGGATCGGCGGGGGGCAGACCTCCCGGGTGGAGGCGTCACGCCAGGCGGCCCGGCGGGCCGGGGAGCAGGGGGTTGGCTCGGTGCTCGCCTCTGACGGGTTCTTCCCGTTCCGCGACGCGGTGGACGCGGCGGCCGCGGCCGGGGTGCGGGCGGTGATCCAGCCCGGTGGTTCGCGCAACGACCACGAGGTGATCGCGGCCGCCAACGAGCACGGCATCGTGATGCTCCTGACCGGCGAGCGCCACTTTCGGCACTAGGCCAGATCCGGCGCTCGATCGTCGACCGACGATCGGGACCCGGACCATCGGTAAGGCAGCGGCAGCGCAGACGAGGACGAAGCGGCATGGCGGGTACACGAGTGTTGGTGGTGGGCAACGGCGGTCGGGAGCACGCCTTGGCGTGGCGGCTGTCGCACGAAGGCCACGAGGTGCTGGCTGCGCCCGGCCGCGAGGGCTACGGCGACGACGCGCGCTGCCTGCCCGTCCACGCGGCCGAGCCCGCGGGGCTCATCGAGGCCGCGATCACGCACGAGGTCGAGCTTTGTGTCGTGGGCCCCGAGCAGCCGCTGGTCGACGGGCTCGCCGACGGGCTGCGCCAGGCGGGGATCCCTTGCGTGGGTCCCTCGGCTGCGGCTGCGGAGCTCGAGGGCAGCAAGGCGGAGGCCAAGCGCTTCATGGCCGAGCATCAGATCCCCACCGCGCAGCACGAGACGGTCTACGATCTGGCCCAGGGGCTGCGCGCGCTCGATCGCTTCGCCGAGCCGCCGGTGGTCAAGGCCGATGGCCTGGCCGCGGGCAAGGGGGTGACGGTGGCCGAGACGATGGACGAGGCCCGCGCCGCCCTGCGCGGTTGCTTGGAAGGCGGGGCCTTCGGGGCCGCCGGCTCTACCGTGGTGCTCGAGCAGCGCCTGCGCGGCCAGGAGGTCAGCCTGTTCGTGCTCACCGACGGCACCGCGACCGCGACCTTCCTGCCCGCCCAGGATCACAAGCGCCTGGGCGAGGGGGACACCGGGCCCAACACGGGCGGCATGGGGGCCTACGCGCCGGCGCCGGTCTACACCGAGGCGGTGGCCCAGCGCGTGCAGCAGCGGATCGTGACGCCCACGCTGGCCGGCCTGCGGGCGCAGGGGCGATCCTTCGTGGGCGTGCTGTTCGTGGGCCTGATGATCGACGACGCCGGCAACCCCTGGGTCATCGAATACAACTGTCGCTTGGGCGATCCGGAGGTCCAGCCCCTGCTCTTTGGCTTGTCGGTGCCGCTGTTGCCCCGGCTGCTCGACGCGGCCCACGGGCGGCTGACCGACCAGATCTTGCCCGGGGATCCCGCCGCCACCGTGGTGCTGGCGTCGGCCGGCTACCCTCAAAGCTCCCGCAAGGGCGACGAGATCGAGGGCCTGGACGCGCTGGCGTCCGAGTCCGATGTCAAGGTCTTCCACGCCGGCACGGCGAGGCAGGGGCCGCGGTGGGTCACCGCGGGCGGGCGCGTGCTGGGGGTCTGCGCCAAGGGGGGCACCTTGCCCGAGGCGCTCGACCGGGCCCACGCCGCCGCGCAGCGCGTGCGCTTTGCCGGTCGTCAGTGGCGGCGCGACATCGGGGCGGCCGCACGCTGACGGGCAACCCGTCGGGGGGCTGGCGGAGGTCTGGCGGGGTCTGGCGGAGGTCTGGCGGAGGTCTGGCGGTATTCGGCGGTCGCAGCGAGGGTCCTTCGCCCCAGTGGCCCGTGCTATAGCTCCGCCGTGGGCCCGACCGAGGCCACCCATGATGGGGCGCGATCCATGAACGATTCCATCCCGGATGGGGCGCGGTTGGTGCCGATGACCGCGCTGCCGCGAGGCGCGACCGATCGACTGCCGGCCGCGTGCCGTCGTCGCCGGGCGGTCACGGCCACGCTGCTGGCGACCGTCGAGGCGTGGGGCTACGAGCCGGTCGCCACCCCGGCCCTCGAGTACTATGACGTGCTGGCCCGCGGGCTGTCGGACGACGATCGTCGCGGCTGTGTACGCTTCATCGCCGCGGGCAGCGGCGAGCTGGTGACCCTGCGGGCCGACGTGACCCCGCAGATCGCTCGCATGGTCGCGCAGCGCTGGGGCGCCGAGATCCCCGCCGACATGGTGCATCGCTTCAGCTATGCCGCCGAGGTGCTGCGCCAGCCCACCACCGGGCGCGAGCGCAGCGAGGTCCACCAGGTGGGGATCGAGCTGTTGGGCGACGACGATCCGGCGGCCGATGCCGAGATCGTCGCGCTGGCCGACGCCGCGCTACGGGCCGTGGGCCTGCCGGAGTTTCGGCTCGACCTGGCCCACACTCGAGTGGCGCGAGGCCTTTGGGCCGCGCTCGATCTGCCCGAGGCGGTGCAGGTCGAGGCCCACGCTCGGCTGGCGCGCAAGGATCGCGACGGCTTGGCCGCCCTGCTCGACGCGCTCGACCGGCCTGCGACCTTGCGACAGGCTCCGGTCGCGCTTTGTGATCTGTTCGGTCCGCCGGGCGCGGTGCTTCCCCGGGCCGAGGCCGCGTTGGCGGGCACCGGGGTGGAGCCGGCGCTCACCCAGCTGCGGGCGGTGCTCGATCACCTGCAAGCCTTTGACGGCGACGTTCTCGATCGCGTCACCCTCGATCTGGGGGAGGCGCGCGGCTTCGACTACTACTCCGGCCTGCGGGTGCGTGGCTGGGCCCGGGGGGTTCGTCACCCGCTCGTCCGCGGGGGTCGCTACGACGGGCTGCCCCGCCGCTACGGCGTGCCGCGACCGGCGACCGGCTTTGCGATCGAGCTCGACGCGGTGGAGGCGGCCCTGGCCGCATTCGGGGTCACGGTGGCCGGCGCCCAGCCGCCGGCGGCCCACCTGGTGGCCGTGGCCCCGACCGCAGGCGATGCGGCCGCCCGCGATCGCGCCCAAGCCCATGCCCAGCGGGCCCGTGCGGCAGGACAGCGCGCGTGGATCCAGCCGGCGGTGTCCCTTGGTCAGGCGCAAGCGCTGGCCGATCGTGCCGGGGCGCGGGCGTTGACCTTCATCGACGAGCAACAGGCGGGTCGATGGACCCACGGATCGCAGGGCTGGGCCCGAACGGAGGAGACGACATGAGCACGTTGGTGGTCGTGGGTGCCCAGTGGGGCGATGAAGGCAAGGGCAAGGTGGTCGACGTGCTCGCCGAGCAGGCCGACGTCGTCGCGCGCTTTGCCGGGGGCAACAACGCCGGGCACACCCTGGTGGTCGACGGTGAGCAGATCATCACCCACCTGGTGCCCTCGGGGTGCCGCTACCCGGGCACGCGCTGCGTGCTGGGAGCGGGGATGGTGATCGATCCCGCGGTGTTCGCCGAGGAAGTGGCCCAGCTTCGGGCGCGGGGCTTGCTCCAAAGCGACGAGCTCCAGGTGTCGCTCGATGCTCACGTGATCTTTACATATCACCGCGTGCTCGATGGGCTCCGCGAGGATCGGGCCGGCGAAGGGCGCAAGATCGGCACCACCCGACGCGGCGTGGGCCCGGCGTACGAGGCCAAGGCCGCGCGTCGGGGCGTGCGAGTCCGCGATCTGCTGCGCGAGGAGGATCTACGGCCGCGCCTGGCCAAGAACAAGGAGGTGCTCGACCCCGAGCTGGCCCGCCTGGGCGCCGAGCCGCTCGATCTCGAGGCACTTGTCAGCGTGGGCCTGGGGTGGGGGCAGCAGTTGCGGCCGATGGTCTGCGATGCGGGCGCCCTTTGTGACACGGCCATTCGCGCCGGCCAGCGGGTGCTCTTCGAGGGCGCCCAGGGGGCGCTGCTCGACGTCGACCATGGCACCTATCCGTATGTCACATCATCCAACTCGATAGCCGGGGGGGTGTGCACGGGGATCGGGATCGGGCCCACCCTCATCGATCGTGTATGGGGGATCACCAAAGCGTACACGACCCGTGTGGGGCGGGGGCCCTTTCCCACCCGCCTCGAGAGCGACGTCGGCGAGCGACTGCGCGAGGCGGGGGCGGAGTACGGTGCCACCACCGGTCGTCCCCGTGACTGCGGATGGCTCGATCTACCCGCCCTGGCCTATGCTGCACGTTTGTCCGGGATGAATGGTTTGTGTGTCACCAAGCTCGACGTGCTTGCCGCGCTGCCCGAGGTTCGGATCTGCGAGTCGTACGAGGACGATCTCGATCCGGGTCGCGACGGCCTGGATCACGCGGTTCCGCGGCTGCGTACGCTGCCCGGCTGGGGAGATCCGGCACTGACGACCCAATTGCGCCAAGCACGGTCGCGTGCGGAGCTCCCGGGGCCCGTGCGCGACTACCTCGATCGGGTCGAGGAGCGGACCGGGGTGCCCGTGGTCCTCGTCTCCACCGGGCCCGATCGCGCGCAGACCCTTCGCTTCGGCGACGCGTTCGAGGGCCCATCGTCATCGTGATCGCTCGGCGATCCGTCGGTTCCGCCCCTTGTGGGAGGGTCGCCCGCCGCTGGAGATCGCCGCCACGCGGCGGGTCGCGGGTCGTGTGACGCTCGGGTCGCCGAGCCCACGCCGGTCCCGGCGCGGGTATCAAGGCGCTCGGTGGGGCCTGCGGTGCGGTTGTGCGCCGTCCGACGGTTCCCCTATACTCGACTCGCCTCGGAGAGCCCAGCACGGCCAGACTCGTGCGATGACGCGCAGCCCCCACCCGAGGCCCCGGGACGCACGCGAATGAAGATCGAATGCGACAAGTGTGGTGCGAAGTACTCGATCGCGGATGAGAAGGTTCGAGGGAAGACCTTCAAGATCCGCTGCAAGAAGTGCAGCAATGTGATCATCGTCCGCGACAAGGGGGCGGCCGCCGCCGATGCGGGAGCGGCCGCTGCCTCCTCCGCGGCGGTCGATCAGGCCGCCCCTGGCTGGCACCTGGCCATCAACGGCGAGACGGTCGGACCGATGGCGGAGGATGAGGTCCGCCAGCGCTACTCCTCGGGTGAGATCGACAAGGAGACCGCGGTCTGGCAGGAGGGCTTCGACGACTGGCTCCCGCTGGGCGACGTGCAAGCCTTTGCCGATCTGCCCGATCGGTCCGGCGACGATCCCTTTGCCGCCAGCGCCAACCAGGACGACTACGCGGCGGGTGCGGGTGCCGGTGCGGCGGCTGGCGTGGGAGCGGCGGCCGCGGTCGCAGCCACGGGAACCGACGGTCCCAGCGAGTCGCCTCGCGTGTCCAAGCTGACCGGGCAGCGCAACGAGAACTCCGTGTTGTTCTCGCTCGACAGCCTGCAGGCGATGGCCACCGCGACCCCGGCGGCGGCCCCCCGTTCGGCTCCGGCGGCGGCTCGGGCTTCGGCCAATCCCTCCAAGGGTCTGGCCACCGCGGCGCCCTCGTCCGAGGGCTCGGGGCTCATCGATATCAAAGCGCTCGGCTCGATGGTCGGGGGGGCCGGTGCGGCGGCCGGAGCGGCGAGCGCCGCTCCGCAGTCGGCCGCCGACGACGCGGCGCTGCCCAGCTTTGGCGGCGGAGGGTTCGGAGGCCTGGCTGCGACCCCGCTGGTGTCCACCCCGGCTCCCGAGGCGGCCGCGGCTGCGGCCGTGCCCGCCGCCCAGCCTCCGCGCTCCAATGCACCGCTCTACATCATGATGGTGTTGCTGCTGCTGGCCATTGGCGGCTTGGCGGCCTACATCATCTGGAACAACGACAAGGAGCCCACCATCGTCGAGAAGGAGGTCCCCGTCATCACCCCGCAGGTCGCCGCCGCCGACGATGACGACGACGACGACGACAAGAAGAAGGACGAGGACGACGACAAGAAGGACGAGGACGACAAGAAGAGCGCCGAGGGCGAGTCCGAAGGGGACTCCGAAGGCGGCTCGGGCGGTCAAGAGGCCGTGGCCGCCGACGGTGGCACCAAGCGCAGCAGTGGCAAGCGCAGCGGTGGCAAGCGCAGCGGCAGCAGCAGCAGCAGCAAGAAGCCCAGCAGCACCGGGAGCAGCGGCAAGTCCAGCAGTGGAGGGAAGTCCAGCGGCGGTGGCGGAGGCGCTCCTTCGGTCGATTGCATCCTCAACCCCAATGGGCCCAACTGCGGCAAGAAGTCCAAGCCCTCCGGCGGCGGCGGCGGTGGTGGTGGCGGCAGCGGCGGCTCGACCAAGCCGGGCGCGCCCGAGAAGCTGTCGACCTCCGATATCAAGACCGGTGTGGCCGCGGTCAAGGGCTCGGCCAAGTCCTGCGGCTCCAAGCACGGCGCCAAGCCGGGCGAGAAGGTCGGGATCAAGTTCTCCGTCTCCGGTCGCTCGGGCACCGTGTCCAAGGCCACGCCCCAGGCTCCGCACGCCGGCACCGCGCTGGGTAACTGCGTGGCCTCGGCCGCCAAGAAGGCCAAGTTCAAGGAATTCAAGAAGCCCACGATGGGCTTCTTGTTCAAGTTCAGCATGTAGGGGGGAGGGCCGTCTTTGCCCCCCGTGTCTTTGCCCCCTGCAATCGTTGGGGTGCTTGGAGGTGCGCGAAGCTTCCCCCCGCAAGCGGGGGGATAGTGTCTTTGCCCCCCGCAACCGTTGGGGTGACGAGGTCGGCTCAGGTCGGGGGATTGAGCTGCGAGACCACGCGGCGGATCAGGGTCACCACTTGAGCGAGGGCCTCGTCGTCGATCCCCAGGTGAAGGGCGAACCGCACCTCACGGTAGGTGTTCGGGTAGCACTGCACTCCGGCCGCTCGCAGTGGCTCGCACAGCTGTTCGGCGTGCTGCCACGGCGCACGCACCGGGGCGACCACCAGGTTGGTGGCCGGGTGGGGCATGTGCCAGCACGGTAGATCCCGCAGCGCATCGGCCAGGCGACGCGCCCGCGCATGATCGTCGGCCAGGCGCTCCACGTGGTGTTCCAGGGCGTAAAGGCCCGCGGCGGCCAGGATCCCCGCCTGCCGAAATCCTCCGCCCAAGGCGTGCTTGTGGCGACGAGCCTGGGCGACGAACGCCTCGTCGCCACACAGCACCGAGCCCATCGGCGCGCCCAGCCCCTTGCTCAGGGCCACCGAGACCGAGTCGGCGCAGGCCGCCAGGCGGTCAAGGGCCGTCCCCGTGGCCACGTGGGCGTTCCACAGGCGCGCCCCGTCGAGGTGGATCGCCCGGCCGTGGGCGCGTGCCCACGCCGAGATCTCGGCCAGCCCACGGCCGCCCTCGGTCTGCGGATCGGTCATTGGCCAGGGAACGCCCCCCGCATCCCCCAACGTGTTCTCCAGCCACACCAGGCGCACCGGCGGCCAGCCGCAGCTTTGTTGGTGGCACAGCTCGGCCAGCGGATCCACCCCGTATCCCTGACGGGTGCCGATCGCCATGATCTGCGCGCCGCTGAGCGACGCCGCCGAGGCATCCTCGTGGATCCGTACGTGCGCCCCCGGGTGCGTCGCGATCGCATCCCCGGGGCGGCAGTGCACCCGGACCGCGATCTGATTGGCCATGGTCCCCGCCGGGAGGTAGACCGCCGCCCGCTTGCCCAGCCGCTGGGCCACCGCGGCCTCCAGCGCCCCCACGGTAGGGTCGTCTCCGTAGCAATCGTCGCCGACCGGGGCGTCGGCCATGGCCGCGCGCATGGCCGCGGTGGGTTGAGTGACGGTGTCGCTTCGCAGATCGAACGCGGGCATCGGGCGGATCGTGCCCTTCTGTGGGCTATGGATCGTCGTGGATCGGCGGATCGGCCCAAGGACCCTCCTCCGAGGGGGGCGAGGGCGGGGTGGGATCGGGCACCGGGGTCGGGGTCGGTGGCGGCGCGGGTTGTCCGCGCTCTTCTTTGAGCTTTTTGGCCAAGCCCTCGGCGATCGCATGGGGCAGGTGGGTTGGTCCCGCGTCGGTGCTGATCTCGAGACGAACGGCTGCACGTCCCGAGGCATCTTCGGTGGCCACCAACTCCACGCTCCCGCGGCCCGCGTCCTCGGGGCGCCCCGGCAGGGGGAAGTCGAAGAGGATGAAGCCGGCATCGCGGTCGCGATCGACCAGCGCGTAGGCTCGGTCGACCCGCAGATAGCGGATCGCGGCGGGCCAGACCTGATCGACGGGATACGAGAGCAGCCGGCTGTGCTGTAGGCGAGTGCCCAGGGCGAAGATCCGCGCGGTTGCTCCCTTTGGGTCAGGCGTGGCCTGGGCCGTCGAAGACTGCGCACCTTGCGAGGCCACCGCTCCCGTGCCCACCACGGTTAAGACCCCGGCAACCCCGGCCGCGAAGCGGCGGCGCCCCAGGCGAGGGGTCGAGCGTGGTGAGCGCGTCGGGGAGCGGACCGGAGCGGGCATGGCCCAAAACTACGCAGGACTGGTCAGGGCCCGAAAAACTTGGCAAATTCGATGAACGTGACGGCAAGCCAAAGGCGCGTAGGCAGCCGACACGGGGTCCGACCCGTTGGGGTCGTGATCGCCACGCACGGACAACGCGGGACCGCCGCCGGTCGTGGTTTGGGAGCCATGATCGGATCCACGATCGGCCGTTGGGAACCAACGGGGCTTCGTTCCGTGAGAACGCAGACGACGAGGAGGGAACCAAAGTCATGAACGAATCCGAGAATTCCGCCTTGCTGGCGCTTTCGGAGCTCAAGAATCTCGAAGCCGACCGGGTGCGCGAGGAGGAGGAGGCCCGCATGGCCGCCGAGGCCGCCGAGCGACGGGCTCGCGAGGAGGCCGAGCGGATCGCCCGTGAGGAGGCCGAGCGGCGGGCGGCCGAGGAGGCCGCTCGGCTCGAGCAGGAGCGGCAGGCCCGAGAGGCGCTCGAGCGTGAGGAGCGGCTACGGATCCAGGAGGCCGAGGCCCGGGCTCGGGCCGAGCAGGAGGCGCGGCTCAAAGAGGAGCAGATGCGCCTCGATGCTCAGGTCAAGCTCTCCGAGGAGAAGGCCAAGCCCAAGTGGCCGCTGGTCGTCGTGCCCTTGCTGGTGCTGGGCTTGGGCGTGGCGGGCTTCTTTTGGTGGCAGAGCGAGGAGCAAGCCGCCGCGGACCACGCCCGGGCCGAAGAGATCGCGCGCAAGCAGGCCGAGGCGCTCGAGGCCGTCACCGCCCAGCTCAACAAGCTCGCCGACGAGCAAAAGCGCATGGAGGAAGAGCGGGCCGCCCTCGAAAAGGAGATGGAGGCGGCCAAGGGAGACGAGAACAAGCGCAAGGAGCTCGAGGCCAAGCTCGCCGATCTCGACGCCAAGATGAAGGCGAACGAGGCCGAGCAGGAGGAGGCCGAGAAGAAGAGCGGCACCAAGCGCAAGCGCGGCGGCGGAGGCAAGCGCAAGTCGTCGTCCTCCGGTAGCAGCAGCTCCGCACCCGCGGCGCCGGCTGGCCGCAAGAAGAAGCTCGGCCTGGGCAACGACGACGATCCGCTGGGCGGACTCTAGAGTCGAACGAAGCTCGGAGGGCCGGGCGACCAAAAGGGGCAGCATCGCGACGCGAGCTGCCCCTTTTGACGTGGTGGATCGGCGACCATCCGCGGCTGCCCTGGGTGGCCACGGGAGGTGCTTGCTCGTCTTGCTCCGGTCCTCGGCCCGTGGTACGCATCCCGCCCCACGGCGCGGTCGCCAAGTGGTAAGGCAGAGCTCTGCAAAAGCTCCATCGCCGGTTCGATTCCGGCCCGCGCCTCCCGACGCCCGAGCGGTCCCTACACTGGCTCGGGCGTCGCTTTTGGTGGGGTTGCCCGGTCTGGGTCATCAACGGTGGTCATCGAGCCATGTGCGTACCTGCTCGGTTTGATCCTGCGCGAGTGGTCCGAGCTGGGCGTAGGTACGCAACGACTGCTCGGCCAGCGCGATCGCCCGCCGCTGGGCCGGTGGGTCATCGGGTCGAGCGGCCCCCAGGATCTGGGCGAGCAGGAACGCGGTGTCGGCCCGTGCTCGGGCCGGCAGATCGTCTCGCTGGCGCCGTTGCCATGACTGCTCGGCCGGCTTCACCGCCGACTCGGCGTGGCCCTGGTCGTACAGCACCAGCGCGAGGTTGTGCTGGAGGTGGGCCACCTCGGGGTGCTCGGGGCCCAGCCCCCGCTGCTTGAGCGCCAGGGCGCGGCGCAGGTGGGTCTCGGCCTCGGCCAGCGCGCCTTGTCGATGGAGGACCGTGGCCAGGTTGTTGAGCGATGTGGCCACGTCGGGATGGTCGAGTCCCAACGCCTGCTCTCGCAGCGCCAGGGTTTGTCGGAACTCGGCCTCGGCCTGCGCGAGCCGGCCCTCGGCGAGGTAGACCACCGCGAGGTTCTCCCGCGACGTGGCCACGTGGGGGTGTGCCGGGCCCAAGGCCCGCTCGAAGGTCTGTGCCGCTTGTTCGTAGGCGGTGCTCGCCTCGCTCGGCTTGCCCTGGACGCGGAGCACCGAGGCGAGGTTGTTGAGCGACATGGCCACGTCGGGGTGGTTGGGTCCACAGATCCGCTGTCGCAGTGCCAGCGCGAGTCGGTGTTCGGCTTCGGCCTCCTCGTAGCGGCCTTGTCGAAACAAGACGATCGCGAGGTTGTTGAGCGACTCGGCGATCTCGGGGTGCTCGGGGTCCAGGATCTGCTGGCGCAGCTCCAGCGCCTGCCGATGCTCGGCTTCCGCCGCCTCGTGGTGCCCTTGTTCTTGGAGGATCGCCGCGGTGTTGTTGTGGAGCTCTGCTTGCAGGCGTGGCCGCCCGTCCGCCAGCCCTCGCGCCAGCTCGCGGTAGCGGAGTCCTTCGGCTTGGTGCCGGCGTCGGTAGCCCACCACGTACACCAGCTGCGACGACGCGCGCGCCATCGACTCCCACTGCCGCCAGCGAGCGGCTTGCTCCAGCGACCGCAGCAGCGCCGCTTCGGCGGCCTCGTAGTCCCCCTGCGCGTCGAGGACGTGACCCGCCTCGAGGGCGACCTCGGTCTGCACGGGCCCGTACTCGACCCGGGCCAGCCGCTCGCGCGCGGCGTCGATGGCCTCGCGGGCGGCCGTGTAGCGCCCCGCTCGACGCTCGGCCTTGGCCTCGGCCACCAGGGCTTGGATCTCCTCCACCGCCTCTTGGTCGGCGTCTCGCGGCGGCTCTACGTCCGCTTGCAGCGCGTCGACGTCGGCACAGCGTGAAAGCGGCCGCACGCTGGCGACCAGCTCGTGGGCCCGCTTTACGACCTCCGCGTCTGCATCGGCGAGCACCGTGGTCGTCGCCGCCAGCTGTTGCTTGGCCCGGTGCAGGCACGCCATCCGTAGGTCCATCACCGTCAGCGATTGCTCGCCGCGGATCGTGGTGGCTTCGCAGATCTCGCGGTGCATCGCCGCCCACTGGGCGGCATACCGATCGAGCTGCTCGGCCGTTCGGGCCCAGGCGTCGGGGCCATACGACACGTCGATCTCTCGCACGATCGCCTCGATCTCGCTCCTTCGGTTGGCGTCCCAGATCCCGGCGAGCTGGCGGCTGGCTCCCGTGCAGCGACCGGATCGGGCCTGCGACCATTCGTAGAGCCCCGCGCCGCCCAGGCCCCCCAGCCCCAGCAGTGCGACCAGTCCCGCCGCGATCGCCTTGGGCCGACGCCGTCGCGATGGCGGCAGCTCCAGCGCCCGCAACAGCGCCGTCATGCTCGGCCATCGGGCGTTCGGCTCGACGGCCAGGCCTCGGCGCAGCGCCTCCACGATGGGCCGGGGCACCACCACCGCCTCGGGCCACGGCGGGGGGCCCTCGAGCTTGCTCGCGCCCAGCTCCTCCCACGTGCCGCAAAACGGCGGCGCGCCCGTCAGCGCCTCCCATAGCGTCACGCAAAAGCCATACTGGTCGGCGGCGTCGGTGAGCGCCTCGCCCATTTGCTGCTCGGGCGCCATGTACCGCGGGGTCCCCCGCACCATGCCGGTTCGGGTGTCCGCTGTGTCGGCGGGCTCGAGGGCCTGGGGACCCACATGCCGGGGACGGAGTAGCTCGTGGGCGTCCTTGGCCAGCCCGAAGTCGGTCACCTTGGCGGTTCCGTTCGGGGTCAACAAGACGTTGGCGGGCTTGAAATCGCGATGCAGCATCCCGGCCGCATGGGCGGCCGCCAGCCCCCGGCCGGCGCCGATGAAGTGCTCCACGACCTTTTCCCAGGGCCGGGGGGACTTCGTCTGCCGAAGCCACGCCCTCAGCGTCGGCCCGGGGACGTACTCCATCACCAGGGTTACTCCGTGATCGGTGACCTCGACGTCGTAGACCGCCACCACGTTGGGGTGGGACAGCTTGGCCATCGCCCGGGCTTCGGCGACCAGGCGGTCGGCCGCGTTGGCCCGCAGCACACCGCGGCCGAGCTTCTTGAGCGCGACCTCCCGCTGGAGCTTGGAGTCGTACGCCCGCAGCACCCGGCCCGTCCCGCCCCGCCCGATCTCTCCGAGCACGACGTAGCGGCATCCGGGGGCGTCGGCACCGAGCGCTGCGCTGGGGTCTGGGGGGCTGGCGGGTCGCGCTGCGGTTGGGGCGACCGCGTCGGTGATCGGCGGAGGGGGTGAAGGGGGTGGATAGGACGAATCCAACAAAGGAATGGAGTCATGCCCCTTGCCGTCCGGTCGCGATGGTGACCCCATCGGGCACCATTAATCCCAGCTTGGCGGGGGGAGCTGTCAATGACCGATCTACGGTGCCCCAGGGCACCGCGACAGACATGCCAGATCCGAGTCGAGCCGCCGTTCGGGAGCACGGAGCGGATCGAAGATCCGGATCGCAAGGCCACCGGCCATCGTGGAGGGATCGGGGATCTCCGCGCCAATATCCCAAGGAATGGCCAAGGGCATAGGGGATGGGGCTCCCAATGCCGTTGGGGCTCGCGGACTGCATCGAGGAGCCCCGCGCCGATGCTCCCGGGGATTGTCGAGGGCATTGGAGATGGAGCTTCAGATGCCATTGGGGGGCATGGACCACATAGGAGATCCATAAGATCCTAATGTTGGGGGCTGAAAACCCCAGTAAGGATGAAATCGTGATACCGTTGGGGGTCAAGTCCCCCAATCAAGAGCGATCCGTGGTGTTCCTGGGGGCTGAGTCCCTCGGTTTCAAGTGAGGAGGTATTGTGGATGAAACTGGTCGATTTGTAAGGTTTTCACTGAGGTAGTTCTGGCCGTGCGGGATCGATCCCAGTTCCTCGAAGGTCTCGATGTGCAGCTGCAGCCACCGTTTAGCGTGATCTGCGCCACGGCCAGCTGCAGCCGCAGCCAGGTTATGACGTTGGCATGCGCGTCCACGGTGTCACGCACTTGTAGGTGTCCCCCGGGCGGGCTCGAAGTCAGTCCGCTGGTCTTCCTCTAGGGTGTTGCGGGCATCGTTCATGTCGAGGCCGCACTCGCTGCACCTCCTGCACGTGGCTGTCTGCTCCTTGGCGTGATTGCTGACAACGATTGCTCTACCGCTCCCGAGGGCGGCGTCGCACGCTCGTTTGCACGAGTTCACAAACCTGACGGGCCTTCCGTCAATACAGAAGAGATGGATGTCCATGGCACCACTTAGGAGACAATTACCCGTGGCCAGAATCCGAGCGCGGGCCACCCATGGCGGCGATAGCGAAGGCACTGCGCCCCGGACCTATGCCTTCGCTGTGATCTACGTGCTGCAGATCGAAGATGAGATCGTGGCACAGCTGGGTAACACCCTGCTCGATGGTGGAGACTATGAGCGCATCATCGGCGAGGATGAGCTCGGCGGGCTCGACGAGCGTGACACCCTATGCCTGGTTGCTCGCGGAGGCGGTCACTGGTTCGGAGAGCGCTCGCCCCGAATGTTGGCTGCATACCTCTATGATCGAGGGATCCGGGCCCTGCATTGCTTGCGGCTCGAAGGTGCGGATTCCCGCGACTACGCTCGTGTCCTCACTCATGAGATGAGCGCCATGGGGGTCACTGTTGCGAAAGTCTCTGGGCTCGCGTCGTTCGAGCTAGGAGGTAACACATCTTGTTCGGGGCCGGAAAAGAGCGAGAGCTCGCCGGAATCGGACCCGCCCGAGGCAGGGACGAGCGACGAGTCGGAACCAAATAGCTCCACATCACTCTCCGCCGAGGAGCAGCGCCGCTTCGAGCACGACTTCGAGGGTTGGCTCGACACCATGAGCGCAGATACATGAGAGGGGGACTGCAATGGCGGAATTCGACATCGTATTCATCGGGCGCGGCTATAGCGTTGCCACCTACCTGGCGTTTTCGGATTTCCCAAGTGTTACCGAAGGAAAGCCGACGAAGATCGCCATTCTCGGCGATACGAGCCCGTGGTTCGAAAGCAAGTCTTGGGGCCGTGGCTACGGGATCATCAACCACCCCGCGCGGATGTTCTTGTGGGATCAGGATGATCGTACGAAGTTGGTAAAGGAGTTTCCATCGGAGCGAAGCGAGCTCGCTGATCCGGTCGAGCGTGTGCTCGCGAAGCGCTGTGGTGACAAGTGGGGTTTTGGGGAATTCGGCATTATCTACCATTATGTGGAAAATAAGGTCGATTTTCATGTTCGGGTCTGTACCGTTACTAGTGTTGAATTGAGCGGCGGTAGTGAATTTGAAGTAAAATCCAGCCTCGGGTCCGAAGTGTTTCTGCGTATGGTTCAGTGGATATGGTTAAAGCTAGGTCAGAAGGTGAAACAGCTATATCAGGAGGCAGAGCAACTGTATGAGGGAGTAGAGAAGCTGGGCCAGGGAGTAGAGCAGCTGGGCCAGGGAGTAGAGCAGCTGGATAAGTATATTAATGAAGAGCTGTATCAGGAGATGGAGCAACTGTATCAGGGGATGGGAGAGCAGTTGCTGGAGATGAAAGAGCAGTTGCCGAAGATGAAAGAGCAGTTGCTGGAGATGAAAGAGCAGTTGCCGAAGATGAAAGAGCAGTTGCTGGAGATGAAAGAGCAGTTGCCGAAGATGAAAGAGCAGTTGCCGAAGATGAAAGAGAAGTTGCTGGAGATGAAAGAGCAGTTGCTGGAGATGAAAGAGCAGTTGCCGAAGATGAAAGAGCAGTTGCCGAAGATGAAAGAGCCGTTGATGAATAATCAGCAGTCAATCCCGTTGCCATCGATCAAGGCCAAGAAAGTCATCTATGGTGGAGGGGCTGGGCCACACCGCTTTCCCACGAAAATGTTACCGGGCAACGTTGATGACCAAGATAAAGTCCTTGATCTCGACGCATTCATGCGCCGCTACGGGGGGAAGGTGCCTGGCTCAGAGCTCAAGAAAGGGCAACGCGTGGCTTTGGTAGGGCCGAACGCGGGGTTGGATGCATTCGTCACCATCTTGGATTCAAAGGCAAAGCCGGTTTTCTTCATCGAACAGGGCAGACGCCCGTTCTGGCTGGCCTCAAAACACTACGCGGCAAAAATCGACAAGGACGAAGTTGTAGGCGATGATCTCATCGAAAAGAGCAAGGAGTTCATCATCAATTACAAGAGGAAGACGAAACCTGAAGTATCATCAAGTGAAGAAGGTGGTGAATTGGAGGTGTCATACACTCCAGTGGGAGGTGATGAGGTCTATGAAAAGGTCGATCTTTTTGTCTATGCGATGGGTCAAGATCCGACGGCCGTCGGGCCGTTTGGGGGTGGTCCTCTCAAAGTCATCAGTGCCGACATTGTCAACCAACTTGAACCCATCTACGACATCAATCACCGGTTCTCGGATGAT
>JBCCWC010000238.1:0-22306 GCA_039194325.1 Myxococcota bacterium | reverse complement strand
ATCACGGATGCAATGGTTGAGCGGTGGGTGATGTCCCGGGACATCCACCACCCTGAGCGTGGCCTTGTCTGGCTCTAGCCGTTGGCGAAGAGCTCGTCGAGCGTCTGGGCGGTCAGGATCCGAGCGGCCCATGGGTCGAGCTCACCGGGACTTTCGGGCGCCTTGGCCTCCTCGCCGAGCATCGTGGCATCGAGCTATCCGGGGCAGGCGGCGCTGATGACGCCGGGGGCTTTGGTGAACTGGTCGAACAGGAGATCGCCAAAATTGGGATCTTGGCACAGATCGACCATTTCGGCGTGTCCTGCCCCGCTCAATGCGAGCAAGTCCACGAACTGCCGGATGCGTACCGCAGGTTCAGCTCCCGCTCCATCCCACGGGTCATCATCGGGCTGCCAGCCACCGCAATCGGACTCTCCCGTGGGCGCGATGACGACCATCGCGATCTCCTCGAGCGGCTTTCGGGCATTCAAGTACACCAGCCATTCCTCGGGGTCGCCTTCCGATCCGACGCGATCGGGCTCTTCACCGGGCTTGCCGCGGTCATCATCGTCATCTTCATCGGTGACCAAGACGACCAGCAAGGGCACGCCATCCCGTAAGAAACCCTCGTTACATCCACCAGGCTCGATCAGATCGGGACCGATCGACGCAAGCAGGGTGTCGAGTTGCCGCTCGTCATCCTCGTTTTTCTCGCCGACAAAGAACAGACTCGTCAAGTCACTGATCGCCTGCGATTCTTCGTCTTCCTCGGAGATCCAGGGAGGGTGGTCCTCATCCCATATAGTGGGGGTCGCTGGAGGAATAGGGTTCGTGGTTCCCCGCGACAATGCTCCTCGAATTTGACAGTCGGATGGCTGATAATCTGGTGCGGGGGTCGTGCTCGTGACCCCGATATGATACGAACATACCGAATCGGCAATCGTGCGAAAGAGACTTTCGATGCGACTTTCTTCTTCGCTGATCAAGTCGAGGGTTAGATCGTTGAAGTCGTCACTCATGCTCCCGGAGTTGTCGATGATGAAGAGCACGTCGACCGCATTGCACTGCAACTGCGGCTTTTCACACGTGGGCCCAGCCGCCGGGCCCGTGCTCGATTCGCTCGTGTTGCTCGACGTCGACTCGGTACTCGCGAGAGGCTGCAGAGGATCGAGCTGGCCAAGGCAGCCGGCCATGACGCTGGCCATAACGCTGACCCCGAGCAGCGTCATGGAATGAGCATGTCGACTTCGTGCCATGATGTTCCCCTTAGCCCTCATCCATCGAGACCAAAAGAGGCACCGTCGTCGCACATCGAAATCCTACCTCGGGTGAGCGGAGCTCGGGCGATTCTTGTCGACGATAGGTCACTCGCAATGACCACTCTCCTTCTTTTTCTTCTTGAGGAAGCTCCGGTGGCTTCGACAAGTTCCAGGAGCCGCCTCGAGTTACGCGCTCGTCGCCGCTCGATGGGCCGGTCGGGTTGCGATCGTCCACTCTCGAATACTGCCTGGCGTACCAGTCCCCGACCCACTCTGCGACGTTCCCGGTCATATCAAGGGCTCCGTAGACGGAGACTCCGGCGGGCATGTTCCCCACCACCATCGTGCCTCCGGTCCCGCACCCTGGCCCTCCGGCCATGGGGTCATCCATCACCGCGTAGTCGCAGCTTGGTGCCGTGAGGTCTCCCCAGGGGTACATGCGGGCGTCGGTTCCTCGTGCCGCCTTCTCCCACTGGGCTTCGGTCGGTAGCTCCTTGGTGCTATCGTCGACCCACCGACAATACGTATTGGCCTGCGACCATGATACGCAGTTGGTGGGATGGTCGTCTTGGCCCATGTTCGTCCGATTGCATCCGGGAGCGTCATCGGATGGCGCACAGCTCCCTGCGTCGACACATCGCGCATAGTCGGCCACGGTCACCTCCGTTTTGTCGATGAAGAACCGATCGAGATAGACTTCGGCGACCGCTCCTTCATCTCCCCACACTGGCGAGCCGCGGACGAACGCCCCCGCCGGCACTTCGACCATGCCCGGAGGTGTGCAGGTCACGCCTTCATCATTACAGTTCAACGGCTCGGGCAACCGCCCCGGGAACCCCACCTCGCATCCGGCAAGCCCCACGACGATGCCGAGCATTCCTCCAACGACTGCAAGGCTGGCCAATGCACTGAGCCTACATAGCGTGTCTCTTAGGGGCAAGGTCCTCAAAGAGGGTGGCGCAGACAGCGCTTCGGTGGTGCGGTGGCGCGGTGGTGCGGTGGCGCGGTGGTGCGGTGGCGCGGTGGTGCGGAGCGAGGGTGAGTGCGCTCCGATGGTGCGAGGGGTTCACCGTGGGCTGCTCGGCCTGGGCTTGGCAGTCGCTGCGATGGATGGGTACCGCCCGCCACAAGCGAAGGCCTGCGTCGATGGAGAGTCGGGACGGTCGTCACTTGGTGATGACGGTGATCGTGATCACCCTATCCGCCCACCAGTGCGTTCGTAGGGCCACACTGTGGCAAAGACCCGACGCGGCCGGGGCGGTAAGTGGCCGACTCTGTGTCGGGTGTTGCTGGCGTCGTTCGTGCAATGAGCTGGGGTCGATATGCGAGCGTCGATCATCATGGCGGTCGCGAGCACGCTTTGGCTATGGGCGGGGCTCGTGCACGCGGGGAAGCTGGGAGACATGCGGTCCGAGACGGAGGACTCGGGCGGGAGCTCGGGGTCGGGGTCGGGGTCGGGGTCATCGAGCTCGTCGAGCTCGTGGTCCGACGACACCATGGATGCGAGCGACGTGGACGGGGCGTTCAGTGGGATCCTGTTGTCGGCCTATCTCAGCAACGTGTGGCGGCTTTACGCCCGCTACCCCTATGCGGACGGCCACGCGGGGCTGGTGCAGATGATAGGCGACGACAACAACGACGATGAACCGTCCGGGCAGCGCTTGTTGGGCACATTGACCCTCGACGGGGCGTATCTGGGTGCTTCGCTGGGTCGAGTGGGCGTTGACGCGGAGGTCATCGTTCGACGCTTTGGCCTGGCCCTCGACTTCTCGCCGCATCTGGAGATCGATCCGCTCGACGCCCTGACGTTGGGCAGCGTGGCCCTGATGGTGGCGCCCGTGCTGCGGCCGCGCTGGCAGGTCTATGCTGGTCTAGGACCCAACGTGATGATCGACGGTCGGGCGCTGCCCACCGGGGAGCGCACCGATGCGGCCGGGATCAACGGCACGTTTCGCACTACGGTGCTGCCGGTGCGACCGTTGGTGCTGCGGGGTCGGTTCGACGTGGGGCGGCTCGGGGCGGCGCCGGCCATGCTGGGGCGAGCGACGGTGGGCGCGATCATCGGGCGCACGGAGCTGTTTGGCGGGTACGAGGCCCGCAAGGTCGGGACCGTGCGGATCCATGGACCGACGGCGGGGGTGCGGGTCTGGTTTTGACCGAGCCACTGCGTTCGCTCTGACCGGCCCGCCGCTTTGCGTCTGCGCTAGGTCCACACCAAACCCCCTCGCGCCGAAGGCGTGAGTGACCGGCCGGTACTTGGCCTCCGACGCCGGTTGGGACCGATTGTCCCCCGGTGGTTCGGCCCTGGCTGGCAAGGCCCGTCGGTCGGGCTACGATTGCGGTCGCGAGGTGCCGCCATTCTGCGACTTTCGATGATCTTCCCGCTCGTGTTGCTCGCCGCTCCGGCGGGCGCGGGCAAGTCTGCTCCAACATCGCCAGCGTCGCCGGCGTCGCCGGGCAAGTCCGGGCTCGGCTCCGGCTTGGCCAAGACTCGTCCGCCGGCCGAGCCGGTGCTGGTCGAGGCCTGCGACGGGGCTCGCACCGTGCCGACCAAGCCGGCCCGTGCGCTGAGCTGTAGCCGGTGGACGATCGCGTGGCAGGAAGGCGGGACCCCGTGGGGCTTCGTCACCGCGAGCAGCTACGATGACGCGGTGGCCGAGCGCGAGCGTCAGCTGGGCTTTGCTCGCCGCTACGCTCGTTTCTTCGAGCTGCCTCTAGACGATCGCTACTCCGATCCCAGCCCGCCGATCTGCGAGACCTGTCGCACCACCACTCCGGCGGGGCGTTGGGGCGACGGCCAAAAGTTCAGCGACGGGGCGGCCCGCAAGGCGATCGCCGCGGCTCGAGCCGAGCTCGAAGCGCTCGACACGGCGCTCGATGAGCACCTGCCTCGCCTCGAAGACGCCGCTCGGCTCGCCCGGGAGAACGGCACCGGCAAGCTGGCGCGGACCTACGCCAAGCAGATGCAGCAAGCGGTGCTCTCCTTGGCCAAGGGCCGCCTGGCGCTCGACAACGCCGCGGTGTTTCGCTCGGAGAAGACGGCCAAGGACGCGGGCAAGGCGGCCACGCAGCAGTCCGAGGGGCTCGCGTCCGCGTTCACCAAGTTGGTCGGCGCGGTGGCCAAGGAGGTGGGCAAGGCCCACGGCGGCAAATACATGGAAAACGGAGGGGCCGGCCCCGACACGCCTCATCTGCAGGTGGAGCTCGACGGATCCAAGGTCACCGCCACCTACTTTGCCGGTGGCGGTCAGTCGACGTGGTTCGAAGGCACCGTCGCCCTCGACGGGGCGATCACCGGTCGCTCGCTGGTGGCTCCCGAGAAGGGCAGCCTGAGCTGCCAGCAGCACACCGAGGCGTGTGGCTACGTCTACATTCCCTCGGTGCTGCGGTTCACCGAGCGCCAGGATCCCGAGAAGAAGACCCAACAGACGGCCGAGCTGTGGTTCCAGCGCAGCCAGTGGGTGATGGCCAAGCCCTTCATCCGCTGAAGGGCGGCGACCATGGCGGGGCGGCGTCGTTGCGCACGTCGCCGATGGCTCGCGTGCCCAGTGCTCGCCGTCTGCGGGTTCTCATGCCGCCGAAGACAGATGGCGCTCGAAGCCATCCAGGCGCTCGAGGTAGACGAAGGATTGGGGGGGTCGAAAACTCGGGCAGATCGTGACGGGATCGATGGGCTGATCGTAGCGAAGAACCTCGTCGATCTCGAAGGCATGCGCCTCGGTACGTTCGTTGAAGTATGCATCGAAATAGTGCCGCGGAATCCCCGCATGGGAGCGTGTTTGGCGCCAGAGCCTCTCGGGCGGTGCAGACAGTACACGGCGAACCGTAAATTCTCCCACCAGGCGACAAGTTGGTGAGGACGCGTAGATGACGACGCGTTCTACGCGCTGCTTGGGCATCACTCGGCGGAATTCGAAGCGCTTCTCGCCTGCGAGGATCTTCTCGGCGAACTCAGGCCTGATCGATAATAAGACGCTCATCAGCTTGGCCGAGGCTGAGTATCGCCCTGAACTGTTGATCGGTCAAAGAAAGTACGTTCCAGCGCTCGTTTCCGTCGAGGCCCGCGTCTTCGATCAGTGTTTTGCGGTTGGGGCGCTTGAGGAACGCGAAGTTGTAGGTCATACGCACGGCCGTGAGGTTGTCCCGTTGCTTACGCCAGTATCCACGGAGCTCGTCCTCGGTGAACACGCTATAGGAAGAACACCGTTGGACGAACTCCTGCTCGGACGTGAACTCGGGCCCTGGCTTGACCTTGTCGATGACGCAGACCGAGGTGGCCACCGAACTGTACCAGCCCGAGGTCGCCTTGTCATCCTTCGTCCTGTAGATGATGACGATATCGCCCGGCCGTAGCTTCGAGATTGCTCGGCTCCATCCAATGTAGACCTTGAAGATGGAGTTCGTATGAGAGACGTTGCGAATGACTTCGCTGGATTCAGTTCGAAGCTTAGAATCAGGGAATAGGCGGGTATGGAACTCGGGGTAGATTCCAAGGAGATACTTACGGCGGCCTGCGGTGTTCATGAAGGGATAGTCTTTGTATACACCGCGTCCGGTCCATCGCATGGCGCGGAAATATACGTCCTCGATACCATTGGCCGTGGTCTTGGTGCCTTGCTTGGTGAAGCCCCACCTGGACAATAGCTTCGTCAGTCCTTTATGCTTGGGGAAGACTGTTACATAGATCTCCGCTGCCCGACGGTCTAGAGCCTCGTCGAACATTAGTCTGAGGAATCGCTCGCCTAGGCGGGTGCCGTGAGCGTCGACCTTCATCGTTCCGGCTTTGAGGCGGGAGAGGGGTGGACGAGGAGGCTCGACGTCGTCGAGCGCCTCGGTCTCGCCCTTCAGATAGAGAAAGGCGAGCAACTTGCCGCCTTCGCGCAGGACCCAAGCCTCTTTACTTTGCTTCTGGGCAAACCAGTCGGAGAACTCGGAGTAGTCAGCTTTTAGTGAGTCGAAGAATGGATCGTTCAAGTTGATGTTGCCGAAACGCTCTCGGGTGATGGGGCCGGTCAGGAGCATGGGTGAAGTATAGCGTGCTGATCGTTTCGATCCAGCAAAGATACTCGTGCAATGCTCGTGTTCATGGCTTCGGACTGTAAGTCTCTCGGGTGGTGCCGGGGCTGGATCTTGTGCTTTCGCGGCAATGGGTTAGTGATCAATGGGGACGTTGACGGATGGCCTGCGAGGTCTTGGTCAAAGTGTGGTCAAAGTGTGGTCAAGTCCGAGCCGGCTATCTGGGCCCGCGGTCCCGGTTTGTCGAGTTCAGCGATGTGGGCGAATCGGGGAGTCGCGTATGGCCGTCATCTTCAGCTGGCCTCGTGTCTGTCTCGATGAGCCCCGCCGGGGCATGGAGGTGCCCAGGGTCCTCGAGCATGCTCCTCCCCAAAATGCTCGTGATCCCGACCGTTTGAGCACAAAGTGTCCCACGTCGTAGGCTGGGAATTCACGGTCAGTGACCCCCTGGGTTCACCCGCTGCCCGTAGTCGGGCACTCTAGTCGAAGATGCCGATCTCGAGGCCAGAGCTTCGCGAGTGCGAGGAGCCCAAACCATGACCACCCGAACCTGGATCCCCCTGCTCGCGTTCGTCGCTGGTGCTGCGTGCGTCGATACGCCCGCCGATGAGCGTATGCCCGCGGCGACCACGACGAGCGTGCCCGAGACCGGCGAGTCGGGGAGCGCCGACACCACCACCACCGGTACGCCGAGCTCCGACAGCTCGAGCTCGGGGAGCGCGTCCGGGTGTCCGAGCCCGGGAGAGCCCGGCGGGCAGCCCGGGCAGATCGTGCCCGAGCTCATCGTGTCGCGATGCGATGGCTCCTCGGTCTCCCTGCACGATCTGGTGTGCGGCCATCCCTTGACGCTCATCGACATCGGCGGCGCAGCGTTCGATATCTGTGTGGATGCGACCATCGCCTATGCCAGTGATCCCGCCTACGACGACCTCCAGGCCAGGGGTCTGCAGATCGTCCAGATCTTCGCGCTCGACGACGAAAACCAGATCCCGACCGGTGCGTTTTGCACCGAGTATGTCCGGACCCACGCCATCGACTTCGAGTTTGCGATCGATCAGCTGGGCGCGACGCACCAGCTGGCGCCCGTCTATCCGTTCAACCTGGTCGTGGATGCGCAGGGGACCGTGATTCACATGTGGGAGGGGAGCGTTCCCGAGGACAAGATCGCGATCCTCGACTCGTTGCTCGAGGGGTCGATGTAGACGCGCTGCGACTCCGATCCGCGAATGCGTGGTCGGCGTGTTGCGCGGCCGAGGGCACGGAAGCATGGACGCCTGAGCGTGATGCACGCGATGCCGAGGGTCGAGGGCAAGACAGTCGTCAAAAGGAAGGCATGGGGAATTCGGGTCAGGCGCGAGTTCGCGAGTGCCCATTGCTACTGTGCGGTATTCGATGAAAAGCGCGTCTGCTCCAGATCGAGACACTGTGTTCCAAGATGATCGATTATCGTCTTGCCGACGCCGGTGCCTTCATGATGGACCGTTCGGTCACCTCTGAGCCGGCAGATTCGCGGGCAGATTCGCCGGTCCTCCGGTCGATCCAATAAGTCGATCTCGAGCGCAATCATTCCGTGGCGTCGGCGTACTGCCTATCGAACTTGATGGTCCGAGAGTGTTGCTCCCGCCAACAGCAGATGTGGATCGAATCCTTAGCTGCCGAAGCGGTTGGGTGCACACTGGACCCACACAAAGGAACGTCGATAGTGAACAATACGAAAGAACCAGCAACGTCAGACCGTCCAGACGGATCGCCTACCGTGCTCGGGGGGTGGACGCCCTATGGCCCGCTCGATGCCGAGGATCGGGCGATCTTCGAGGCTGCGACGCGCGATCTAGAAGGTGTCGAATACACGCCGCTGGAGGTCTCGAGACAAGTGGTGGCGGGCATGAAGTACAAGTTCCTCTGCAACGCCCAAGTCGTGAGCCCCGGTGCCCCATCGTACGAGGCGGTCGTGGAGATGTTCGTCCCCCCGGGGGGCAAGCCGACGATTACTTCGATCACCGACCTGGGCTCCAGCGGTGAGGGGAATCCCACCGTGGGAGGGTGGACCCCGTTCCATGCGCTAACATCGAAGGACAAGGAGGTGTTCGATCTCGCGACGCATGGCCTCGTCGGAGTCGAGTACACCCCCCTCAAGGTGTCGACGCAGATCGTGGCCGGCACGAACTACCGGTTTTTGTGCAACGCACAGGTCGTCTATCCAGGCTCGCACGCCTACCGAGCGCTCGTGTTCATCTATGCGCCGCTCGAAGGGCCTCCGCGGATCACGGATATCCGTCCGCTCTAAGCGCCGGTCGTCGATGCGTCGACCTGAGGGTGAGAAGGTGGCGCCCGGGCGCCTACCGTAGCACTCGCAGCGCGGTCGATCGGATCCCACGGGGCGGAGCGGGAGCACGCCGCGCTCCGCAGCGATCGCACGAGCTTTCGCTCCGCCCTCGCCGGCCTTGCCAATAGCGCCGCACCAGCCAGCCCGCGGCGCCGAGCACCACGGCGTAGACGATCAGCTGCTGGACCAGCGGCGACACGACCCTCTTAGTGTGTCAGCCCCGGCCGGCCTCCGCCACCCGGCCGGCGACCATCGGCGCGGGCGCCGACGTCAGTTCTTCTCGGCCGCGGCGCGGGCTTCGTCGCCGGGGCACGAGCCCCCCTTGATCCCACGCGCTCGCGGGCACAATCCGTAGAGCTCGTGACGGTGGCGGATCACGGTGAACCCAAAGCTGCGAGCGACCCGCTCTTGCTCGCGCTCGATCTCCTCGTTGTGGAATTCGAGCACGTGGTTGCACTCGAGGCAGATCAGGTGATCGTGGTGCTCGAGATCACCCGCCGCCTCGTACATGGTCTGGCCCTCGCCAAAGCGGCGCTCGGCGGCCAAGCCGCACTCGGTGAGCAGCTTGAGCGTGCGATAGACGGTGGCGTAGCCCAGTCGGGGATATTCCTTGCGCGCGAGGCCGAGCAGGTCCTCGATGCTGACGTGGCCGGTCTGGGAGAAGAACTTCTCCGCGATGATGTCGCGCTGACGCGTCGACTTGAGGCCCTTCTTGTTGAGGTAGTCGCGGAACTGTCCCATCAGTCCCTCGACGTGTTCCTCTTCTCGCTCCGTCGGAGCCATCGGCCGCCACCGTATCTCGCGCGCGGGGTCCTCGCAAGCCGAAGTCTTGCAGATCCCGCGATCGGTGGTTTGCGCCGCCGACCAGCCCCCCTATACTCCCGCCGCTCGTGGCGCGGACCAAGAAAGGATCGTCGAAAAAGCGGGCCGCTTCGGCCCAGAATGACCCGCAGGGCGAGGACGCCGCGGACCTCAGCATCGACGAGATCCTCGATGGTCTCGAAGAGGTGGTCCAGCAGCTGGAGGGGGGCGATCTCCCCCTCGAACAAGCGCTTCAGCGCTTCGAGCACGGGGTGGCCCTGGCCCGTCGGGGCAGCACGCTGCTCGACGCGGTCGAGGAACGGGTCGAACAACTACTGGCCGATCGCGACGAGGCCGTGCCCTTTGCGGGCGAACAGACCTGAGCGGGCCGGACGTGACCCGGCCGTACTGCGCCTCCTCGCTCTAGGAATGGGAAGCCAAGGTGGAGGAAGCCAAGGTGGAGGAAGCCAAGGTGGGGGGGCCGGGATGGAGGAGACCGGAATGAACGAGACCGAACTGATGGCGTACTTCGAGCAGCAGCGGCAGCGGGTCGACGCTGCCCTCGACGCTCTGCTCGCGATGCCCGAGCAGGGGGAGGATCCGCTGCAACTACGCGAGGCCATGCGCTACGCGGTGCTAGGCGGCGGCAAGCGCATGCGACCGCTGCTGACGCTGGCTGCCTGCGAGGCGGTGGGCGGCCACGCGGACCACGCAATGCCGGCCGCCTGTGCGGTCGAGCTGGTCCACGCCTACTCGCTAGTCCACGACGATCTGCCCGCCATGGATGACGACGCCGAGCGCCGGGGCAAGCCCACGGTGCACATCGCGTTCGGCGAGCCGGCGGCGATCCTCGCGGGCGATGCCCTGCTGACGCTAGCGTTCGGCGCCTTTGGGGGGGCCGCGGGTGGCCCCGGGCGGCCGTTGTTGGCGATGCTCGAGCTGGCCACCCGAGCGGGGATCGAGGGCATGGTGGGCGGTCAGGCGGTTGATCTCGAGGACGGCCAGGACATCCGTGATCTCGATCGCCTCGAGCACCTCCATGCGCTCAAGACCGGAGGCTTGTATCAGGCGGGGGGAGCGATGGGGGCCCTGCTCGGGGGGGCCGACGACGCGTTGGTCGGCCGCCTGCGTCGCTTTGGGTTGGCGTTTGGGATCGCGTTTCAGCACGCCGACGACGTACTCGACGACGATCAGCCGGCCCTGCGCCAGGCGGCGCTCGGTCGGGTGAAGGAGCTGGTGCAAGAGTGCGAGGCGCTCACCGAGGGCTTGGGCCCTGCGGCCGACCCGCTACGAGGGATCGCGCGCTGGGTGGGCGATCGCGCTGTCCAGGCGATGGCCGGAGCGATCACCGACTGAGGTGTATCCATACCGAGGCCGGCTCGGGATGTGCGATTGCGTCGCGCCCGGCCTCGGTCTTGCCCAAGCGACCCCAAGAACCGGTTGTTGTACTAGTCCACGACCCGGATGATCTCGATCTCCTCGAAGATCAGCTGGCAGGACTCAGCCTCGGACCCGGGATCCTCGCACCCGAAGGGATGCCGGTAGATCGAGTGGTTGTAGTGACGCAGGACGGCGGTCAGCGAGGCGATCTGCTCGTCGCTCGCGGGGAGCACCAGGTCGCTGCGCGACAGCTCCCCGGCCGGCGGCGTCCCGGCCACTCCCAGGTAGCTGTCGTCGCATAGATCGTCCATCGCGCACCGGGGGAACTCCTGGTCGTAGTAGACGTGTGCGTGCCCGATCTCGGCTTCGCGGCGGGTGTTGTCGGTGTTGTCGGCGTCGACGAGCTGGAAGTTGAGGGTGGTGATGCGGACCTCGACCTGCTCGTCGTCGGTGCTGATGATCGTGCCCGGCCAGGGCCACCGGATCGCCACCATGGGCAGCACCCCTTCGTTGTTGGCGTTCTCGACCCAGACCAGGCGGGTGCTCAGGGCGCTGTCGTTGTCGTAGTCGAGGCCGTCGTTACGCCGAGCCCGGACCGCGATCCGGTGGGGCCCGGGGATCGGCGGGATGAGCAGCGGCAGGGGGGCGGGGGCGGAGAGGCTGCCCTCGGTCACGGTGGCGACCTCTTCGCCGTCCATGTAGATCGCCACCTGCCCCTGGCCAAAGACGTGGTCGGAGCTGGAGGGCGAGCCGACGAGCTCGAGGTTGCTGCCCTGGACGGTGAGGTTGACCGGGATCGGATCCACCTCCATCGCGTTGCCGACCGACAGATCGACCAAGAAGACCTTGGACTCCTCGGGGTTGATGATGCTCAGCGTAGGCAGGGCGTTGCTGTCCTCGCAGCGCCCGTTGACGCAGGTCTGGCCCGACGGACACGCCGGTTGTTCCGCCGACTCTTGGGCCGTGCGGCACGCGAACACCCCGGTGAGATCGGGGTCTAGCTCCGTGGAATAGCAGCCCCCGAGCACGGGACCGAGCGCGAGCCCAAGCTCGAGCCCGGACCAGGGCCTTCGGGGTTCGCGCCTGGACAACCCGTGCGATCGCATCGTGACTAGAACCTCCCCGTGAGCATCAGCCCGGCGGTGTGCCCCGAACCCACCCAGGCGCTGGCGCGGGTCGACCGCTCCGCCTGCGCCGTGTTGCGCTTGCGCAGGCCCACGGTCAGCAGTACCGCGCCGGCGACCGCGAGCACCGAGCCGGTCGCGGCCATGGCCACCTGGATCGCCTCGAAGCGCTTGCCATCGGCCTCGATGGCCTGGGCCTCCGCGAAGGTACGCTCCTGTGGGTTGCCGCCGGTCTGGATCTCGTCGATGAAGATCCGCTGGTCGTTGGCCACGACTCCAAAGCCGATCCCGCCGCCTAGCGCGACGGCGGTCCCGACCGCCACGAAGGTCGTGCCGGCGATCACCATGCCGCGCCCCTCGTTGCCGGTGGGAGAAGGAGCGTCGGCGGGGTCGGCCGGCGCCGGATCCGACGGGGTCGACGGGGTCGACGGATCAGACGGATCCGTATTATTGGCCATGGCCGCGGTCGTCTCGGCTTCCCGTCGATCTCGCTCGATGTCGCGCTGAAGCTCGCGGATCCGGTTCTCGACGTTGGGCCGATCCTCGGCATCGGGCTTGACCTTGAGGTAGGTGGCAAACGCCCGGATCGCCTCGTCGTACTTGCCGAGCTTCTCGTAGCACAGCGCGATGTTGTACTGGAAGTCGGGGGAGGCGTAGAGGCTCGCCGCTTCCTTGAAATCGGCCAGCGCCGCTTCGTACTGGGCGAGGTTGTAGTTCTGGGTGCCGCGTGCGTAGGCGGCCATCGCCCGATCGACCTGGGTGTTGGTGGTCGGTGGGTCGCTGGCCCCGAGCCCCCGCTCGCCGGTGGGCTCGCCGGTGGGCTCGCCGGCGGGTTCGCCGGTGGTGGCGAGCGGGGCCTGGAGGCCCGCGTAAGCGGCCACGGGGGCTCCGGCGACGCACAGCGCCAGTACGAGGGACCCGCCGTGACCCCAGCCGGGGGGTCGGGGCGCCAAGGCGCGACGATGATGGACACGCAGACTCTCCACGATCGGAGTTCGGCGAATATACGCTGGCGCGCGTCCCGAGGCCACCGAGGTGGCCCGATGCGCGACCATCGATCGGGGCCATCGCCGGGCCACCATCGCCGGGCCATCGTCGCCGGGCCACCGCCGCCGGGCCACCGCCGCCGGGCCACCGCCTGAGCGTGACCGGGCGCCGCCCGTGGCGATGGGTGCGCGGGCCTGCTAGCATCGCCAGGTCCACAATGGGGAAGTCGACGATTCGCCTGGAGCCGGACCAGGTCGAGAGGATCCGCGGGGGCAAGAAGCGGGCGTTCGTCGTCGTACTCTCCGGCGATCGAATGGGCGAGATGTTCCCGCTCAAGAGCGATCGCACCACGATCGGTCGTGGCCTCCAGACCGACGTGCGGATCAACGACGAGGGAATATCGCGCACCCACGCGGTCGTCGAGATGGAGGATGGCCAGTATCTGCTCAGCGACGCCGGATCGACCAACGGTACCTACGCCAACGGCACCAAGGTCGACCGCTACTCCCTGCAGGAGGGCGACAAGATCCAGATCGGCGCGTCCAGCGTGCTCAAGTTCACCTACCACGACGATCTGGATGAGGACTTCCAGCGCAACCTCTACGAGTCGGCCCTGCGCGATCGCCTCACCGGCATCTTCAACCGCGGCTACTTCTCCAATCGTCTCGAGAGCGACGTGGCCTTCGCCTTGCGCCACGGCAAGCCGCTTTCGCTGGTCATCTTCGACATCGACGATTTCAAGCAGATCAACGATGCGCACGGCCACCCGGTGGGTGATCACGTGCTGTCTGCCCTGGCCCACCGGGTGCTGGGCACGACCCGCAGCGAGGACATCTTTGCCCGTTACGGAGGCGAGGAGTTCGTGCTGATATGCCGCGATGTCGACGCCATGCGCGCCTCGAAGGCGGCGATCCGCATCATGGAGACGGTCCGCGCCAAGCCCTTCGAGGTCGAGGGCCAGCGCCTGCAGGTGACGGTGTCGGTGGGAGTGGCCGATCTGAGCATGTTGGTGGAGCCCAAGGCCGAGGCGCTGATCGAGGCGGCCGACGCGGCGCTCTATCTGGCCAAGCGCAGCGGCAAGGACCGGGTCGAGATCTACGACCCCGAGAACGAGCCCACTCGTCTGGTCTAGCGGATGGTCTTGCCCATGATGCCCATGATCTAGCAAGCAGCGGGGTGGTGGCGGTGCGACCTTTGTCGGAGCGAGGAGCCGGAGCGGGGAGCTGGCGCGTGCGTGTGGGCCTCGCGGTGGGTCTGCTCCTTACCGGGTGCCGAGGGGATGCCACTCACCGGGCGCTCCACACGGCGGCCCCGCCCCCCGAGGAAGTGGCGCCGTCGCAGGAGCCGGCCCGAGCCGCCACACCACCGCCGGCCGCGGCCGGTCGAGATCTGTGGTTTACCGAGGGGCCGGGCCGGGATGCGATCCTCGCTCGCGAGCGACGGGACCATGTGGCTGCGCGCACCCACCTCGATGCGTTGCTGGCCCAAGAGGGGCTGCCCGACGAGCTTCGCGGCGGGGCCCTGGTGTTGCGCGGTCTAGAGCACCGGGAGCAGGACCAGCCGGCCGAGGCCGCCGAGTGTTTCGAACACGCTCGGGCTATTTCGGCCCTGGCCCCGATCGCGCTGCGGTTGCGCCTTTGGGAGGCGCAGGCGTGGCTCGACGCGGGGCAGCCCGACCGGGCCCGGGCTCGGATCGAACAAGTGGTTGCGTCACGGTGGTCGGCGTCTGCGGTCGGGGGCGACGCTCGGATGGTCGAGGCCGATGCCCGCGCGCGGACCGACGACCCCGACGGGGCGATCTCGGCCTATCGGGCCTATCTCAAGGAACACCCCCGCGGCGACCGGCGCTTCGAGGCTCGCACCAAGCTCGCGCGGCTCTTGGTCGAGCGCGAGGATCCCAAGTCGCGCCGGGAGGCGCTGGGGCTGTACGATCGGGTGCGCCAAGGCGTGCCGCTCTCGGACTATGCGCAAGAGGCGACTCGCCAAGTCGGGGCGCTCGAGCGAGAGCTGGGCCCGCTGCGCAAGGGCGCCGAGGCCAAGGCGTTCGGGCGCGAGCTCTTGCTCTTGCAGGCAGAGGCCTTGCTGGCCCGTCACCGGTACGCCAAGGCGGTCAAGGTGGCCGACTCGCTGCTGGGCAAGGACGGGCTGAGCGCCGAGCAGCGCTGTCGTGCCCTCTACGTCAAGGGCTCGTCGATCTTCAAGCAGCGCCGTCGGGCCGATTCCCGTCAGCCCTTCGACCGGGCGGCGGCGGCCTGCCAGGAGGCGGGCAAGGACCACGAGACCACCCGGGTCAAGTCGCGCTATCAGGGGGCGCGGGGCTGGTATGCCGCGGGCAAGTACGCCAAGGCGGGCAAGGCCTTCGAGGCGCTGGCCAGCGATCATCCCCAGCACAGCTACGCCGACGACGCCTTGGTGCTCGCCGGCGAGTCGTGGGAGAGCCACGGCGACGCCGAGCGGGCGGCCCGGGCCTACCGCAAGGCGCTCGACGATCACCGCGGCGACATGGCCCACGAGGCCCGGCGACGACTGCTGGTGATGCGCTTTGCCGCGGGCGACGATGCCGACGCGCTGCGCATCATCGACCAAGCGCTGGGCACCAAGATCCCGCGCCCCGTGGAGCGGGCCAAGCTCCAGTATTTTCGCGGCCGGGCTCTTGACCGGCTGGGGCGACCGGGCGAGGCCGACAAGGCGTGGATCGCCGCGCTCGACGAGGCGCCGCTGTCCTATCCCGGCTTGCAGGCGCTATCGCGGCTGCGCGATCGAGGGCCCGAGCCGTGGGCCGCCGGGCTGGCCCGGCTCGGGGGAGCCGACGGCGGATCCTCGTCTCGGTCTCGGTCTCGGTCTCGGTCTCGGTCTCGGGCCGAGCCCCCCCGAGCGCAGGAGGCCGGGGCCGCGTCGCGGCGGGCCACGGTCCTGGCTCGGCTCGGCTTGGGCGACGAGGCCCGCGACGAGCTCGAGCACGGCAAGATCGACGGCTGGCCCGCGGTGGCGATCCTCAACCAGGCGGGCCTCTATCCCGCGGCCCAGCGCGAGCTGGCCAACCTCGGCACCCGGTGGCGCTCGACCCCGCCCGGTGACGCCAACCGGTGGCGCTGGGAAGGGGCGCACCCCCAGCCCTTCGGCGAGATCATCGGGGCGGGGGAGGCCGAGCATGCTGTGCCGGCGCTGCTGACCTACGCGATCATGCAGACCGAGAGTCGCTTTGATCCGGGGGTCACCTCGTTTGCGGGGGCCAAGGGACTGGTGCAGCTGATGCCCGGAACCGCACGTGGGCTGGCCCGGCGCGCTGGGATCGACATCAGCGCGAAGGGGGCGCTCTACGATCCGGCGCTCAACCTCGATCTGGGCATGCGCTACCTGGGCCGGCTCACCGCGCGCTTCGGTGGGGCACCGGGGGCGGTGGCCTTGGCGATCCCCAGCTATAACGCGGGCGAGGGCGCGGTGGATCGCTGGCTGGGCGAGCGGGGGCAGTGGGCGCTGGATCTGTTCGTGGAGTCCATTCCCTACGACGAGACCCGCAAGTATACGCAGTCGGTGCTGGGTCGATGGATGGCGTATCGGTGGCTCTACGCCGGGGGCGAGCCGGGCCAGCGGGTGCCCTACCTGCCGCTGTCGACTCCGGCCCGGGCCGACGACAAGTAAGCGCACAGAGCGGTCGGGGCCCCTGGTGCGGTGGCGATCGCTCGATTTTCCGCTTCGTTCGGTCGCGGCGGCTCGGTAGCCTAGGCTCCCGTGACGCTGCTCGATCGTCGTTTTGCTCGCGTTGTGCTTCGAGATCGGGTCTGGCTCCAAAGCCGGGCCCGAGGCCGTGGCCTCGATCGAGGTTGGTGGCAGCGTTGGCTCGTCGGGTCGGCGGCGGTGCTGCTGCTGTCGTGCGCCGAGCCGCTGGTGGAGGTGGGGCGGCCGCCCGATCCCATCGACATCACGACCAGCAACGACACCACGGGCAGCGACACGAGCACCGGTGGTGTGTCGACCGAGGGCGTCGCTGCCAGCAGCAGCGATGGCGCCGACAGCTCCTCGGGCACCGAGTTCATGTGCGGTGATGGGGTCGTCGAGCCGGGTGAGGACTGCGATCTAGAGGCGCTGGGGGATCAGACCTGCGAGGGCCTGGGCTACGATGGTGGATCACTGGGCTGCCAGACCGACTGCCGGTTCGATACTTCGGGCTGCTTTGGGTGCGGGGACGGGGCGATCGATCCGGGGGAGCAGTGCGACGGGGATGTGCTGGCCGGACAAGATTGCCGCTCGGTCGGTCTCGAGGGCGGGCAGCTCGATTGCACCGACGAGTGCACGCTCGATACTTCGGGCTGCTTTGGGTGCGGGGACGGGGCGATCGATCCGGGGGAGCAGTGCGACGGGGATGTGCTGGCCGGCCAGACCTGCGCCTCGGCGGGTTTTGATGGCGGTCGGTTGGGCTGTTCGGTCGACTGCACGCTGGACACCACCGACTGCTTCGCGTGCGGGGATGGGGCGGTCGATCCCGGGGAGCAGTGCGATGCTTCTGATCTGGGCGGGCAGGACTGCGTGAGCCAGGGCTTCGACGGGGGCACGATAGGCTGCACTGCGCAGTGCATGTTCGAGACCACCGGGTGCTATGCGTGCGGGGATGGAGCGATCGATCCCGGGGAGGATTGCGAGGGGCTCGATCTCGGGGGACAGACCTGCATCAGCCAGGGATTCGACGAAGGGACGTTGGCTTGCGATGGTCAGTGCACGTTCGACGTGTCCGGCTGCATCTCGTTTGCCTGTGGCAATGGGGTGGTCGACGGTCCCGATCAGTGCGACGGTCCCGACCTCGACGGCCAGACCTGCGTAAGCCAGGGGTTCGACGGGGGGATGCTGGCCTGCACGCCGGGCTGTGTGTTCGACGTCAGCGGCTGCTACGAATGCGGAGACGGGGCGGTAAACCCGGGGGAGGCGTGCGACGGGGGCGAGCTGGGGGGGGCCGATTGCCAATCGGAAGGGTTCGACGGGGGCGTGCTGGCGTGCGACGGCATGTGTGTCTTCGACACCAGCGGTTGCTACGCGTGCGGTGATGGCGTGGTGAACCCGGCAGAGGCGTGCGACGGGCTCGATCTGGGCGGTCAGACCTGCCTGGATCTGGGTTTTTCTGGCGGCGTGCTGGCGTGCGACGGCGCATGCATGTTCGACACCACCGGCTGCACGAACCGGTGATGCCGAAGTCGTGCATCCCGAGCCGGCCTCGGCATGAATCACCCCACCTCAGCCCCCGCGCAGGACCACCTTGCCGTGACTGCGTCGCTGCGCCAGTGTGTCCATGGCCGCGGGCAGATCCGCCAGGCTGAAGTCACCGAAGACTACCGGTGCGATCGAGCCGGCCTCGTACAGCTCGAGCAATCGCTCGTGGGCCGCGGTGATGAGCGCGGGCGCCTGGGTCTGGTAGCTGCCCCAGTGGAGCCCCACCACCGACATATTCTTGAGCAAGATCCGGTTGGCCTTGATCTCGGGGATCCGCCCCGAGGCGAACCCGATGACCAGCAGCCGACCGCCCCACGCGATGCACTTGGTGCTCTTGTCGAATACGTCACCGCCCACCGGGTCGTAGATCACGTCGGCTCCGCGGCTCTTGGTGAGGTGCTTGACCGCGGCCACGAAATCTTCCTGCGTGTAGTCGATCACGTGATCGGCCCCCGCCTCCGTGCACACTTGCCGCTTGAGCTCGGTGCTCGCGGTCGCGATGACGGTGGCGCCCAGCGCCTTGCCCAGCTGGATCGCCGACACGCCCACGCCCCCCGCTCCCCCGTGCACCAGCAGGGTCTCGCCCGCTTGCAGGTTCGCGCGGTGGGTCAGCGCGAAGTACGAGGTCTGGTAGTTGATGAACAGGGCGGCCGCGTGGGGGTCGCTCATGCCCTCCGGGATCGAAAAGCAGCCGGTGTCGGGCACGATCATCCGCTCGGCGAATGCCCCCATGATGTTGGTGCCGAGCACCCGGTCGCCCACCGCAAAGCGGCTGTCCTCGCCCGCCTCTACCACCGTACCCGCCGCCTCGGTTCCCGGGGTGAAGGGGGGAGGCAGCTTGACCTGGTACTGCCCGGCCACCGAGAGGATGTCGAAGAAGTTCAGGCCGGCCGCCGCCACCTCGATCACCACGCCCCCCTTGGGCGCGCTCGGGTCGGGGAGCGTCTGCTGCTCGAGGACATCGCGGTAGGATCCATAGTGGGTGACGCGCCAGGCCAACATGGCCGGAGCATACCCGGGAAGGGCCGGACCCCGATCGCCCCAAGGTCGTCGGCGATCAGGTGGACGAGGGCTTGGGCGGTAGCTGGCCGGTGGGCGGCGGAGGGGTGCCCGTGCCCAGCGCGGCCTCCTTGGCCAGCTTGCGCTCCATGCTGCGGATCTTGGCCGTGAAGAAGGCCTCGGCGCCTGCGTAGAGGCACACGAAGGTCCACACCGGCGACAGCTGGGTGATCCACGCCAGGCTCCATACGGCGAAGACCAGTGAGGCCCGGCCCACGTCGCCGTTGAGCAGCTGGCCGGTGCCGGGCAAGAACATGCTCAGCAGGCCGGCGGTCACCGGCAGCCGGGGCTCCTCCGCCTCATCGTCGATGGTGGCGAGCACGTCGTCGGGCGAGGTCTGGGCGAGCACCCCGTGCTCGCCCAGCTCGTGGGCGCTCTCGCGGAACAGCGCCTCGAGCTGGGCCTTGTCCTCGGGCGGCACCAGGTAGCGTCGGGGTACGCCCCCCGCTCGGGTGAGCTCGCCCGCCTGCACCATCGCGTCGAGGGTGGTCTCCACGTCCGATTGCGGCCGTTCCAGCGTGGAGGCGGCCGCCGACGCGGTGATCGATGCGGTGCGGGGATCGGCGAGCACGCTCAGCAATTGCGCGCGGAGCTCGTCGGTCCCTACGCCGCGCGCGGGGCTATGGGGTCCCGGGCTTCTCGCCGTGTGATCCCAGCCGACGCTGGCCGGCGCCGATTCGGGGGGGGGGCCGTCCTGGTCGAGGCCAAAGGCGCGTGGCCCGGCCTCGGGCGCTTTTTCGCGGGCTCCCCAGCGGTTGCGGCGGGCCCGCTCCAGCAGACGGCGGCCTCGTGAACGGGTGCTCACGGGCGGGGGCCTCCCCGGACCGGGAGCGGCGGGCACAGCACAGGGCGGCTCATCAAGACTCTGCTCTCATCGTAGCAGAGGGGACGGGGCGCAGCCCGTGCCGTTGCGCTCGGGTGCTGCAAAGGAGGTACGAGGTCTGCTCATACCGGGACGTCGAAGGTGCGGAGCGCCTCGTTGAGGCTCGTGCGCTGGTCGGTACTCGGCTTGCGGTGCCCGATGATGAATGCGCAGGCCACCTGCACCTCCCCGGCGGGGAAGCGCTTGGGCCGGGTCCCGGGGATCACCACGCTGCGGGCTGGCACTCGACCCTTGGACGTGACGGGCTCCGAGCCGGTCACGTCGATGATGGGCGTCGAGGCCGTGATCACGACGTTTGCGCCCAGGACCGCCTCCCGCTCCAGCCGGACGCCCTCGACCACGATCGCCCGGGAGCCCACGAAGCAGCCATCCTCTATGATTACCGGGGTCGCCCCTGGGGGCTCGAGGACCCCACCGATGCCCACGCCCCCCGAGAGATGCACATTTTGGCCGATCTGGGCGAAGCTCCCCACCGTGGCCCAGGTGTCGACCATGGTGCCCCGCCCGATGTACGCCCCGATGTTGACGTAGCTGGGCATCAGCACCGAGCCCGCCTCGATGAATGCGCCATACCGCGCCGTGGCCGGAGGTACCACGCGGACTCCGGCCTCGGCCCAGTCCCGCTTGAGGGGGATCTTGTCGTGGTACTCGAACGGTCCGACCTGCTCGGTGCGGAGCGTTTGGGTCACGAAATAGAGGACGATGGCCTGCTTGACCCACGCGTGGACGACCCAGTCATCGCTGGGCTCGGTTGGCGGCGACGCCACTCGGATCTGGCCCGCGTCGAGCAATGCGATCGTCTTGCGCACCGCTCGTCGGTGGTCTTCGTCCTCCAGCAGCGCGCGGTCTCCCCATGCGGATTCCACGCAGGAGCGCAAAGCGCTCAGCTCGGTTTCGTCGGCCGTCGACATGGCTCACCGTTTGGCACAGCCCGTCGCGCGCTCGCAAGGGCAAGAAAATTGCGTGCGAGATCGAAAGATCTTGCAGGATCGCTCACTGAAGCTTCCGTAGGCGTCAAAGTCCCGTCTCGGGCCATCCCGGAGTGCGCCAAAGGGTTGACGGCCTAATTGTCCAGTTTTGGGACCTTTTGGTAGGAAAGTGGCCCAAGCCGCCAGTGGGATGACGCTTCTCAACGCTAGGTAGCTGTACCGAACTGTAGGAGCAATTGGGGGGCCAAGACCGCAACCCACTGAAATCCGTACATTGTTTGGAGTCAAAACCTTTTTGCACGGGGTTCGCATTGCATGGAGGGCGAGGAGGGACACCAGATGCAAGTCGCAGATCACTTTGCCCCATCATTCTCCGACTCGATCGCTGAGGCCCGCCTACGGACTTCCCCACCCAGCTTCGTCGGTCATTCCCCCGCAGCCCGTCGTGTTCAGGCGCTCGTGCATCGAGCCGTGCGTACCAACTTGCCGGTGCTCCTGGTCGGAGCCACCGGTACCGGTCGCGAGACGATCGCTCGGGTCCTGCATCACTTCGGAGGCGGCGAGTCGCCCGCTCTCGAGGTCGTTCGGGCCAAGAACCAGCAGTCCCGTTTGGTGAGTCTCGGATCGTTCACCTACTTGGCGGATCTCGAGGATCTTCCGCTCGAGGAGCAGGCGCGGTTGCCCGCTCTGACCGGGCTGGGTCGGATCGTCATCGCCACGCAGCTGCGCCCCGAGAGTGAGGAAGGCCGTAGTCGGCTCCACCCGCAGATCGTGCGCTGGGCCAGCGGGGTCCGTATCGACGTGCCGAGCCTGAGTGAGCGGATCGAAGACCTCGAGCAGCTGGCCATGGACATCGTGCGTCGCACCCCCACGCGCCGCCCGATCGGAGGCATCGCCGACAACGCGTTGGACTGCCTGCGCACCTATCCCTGGCCGGGCAACGTCGACGAGCTCGAGGAGGTCGTCACCCACGCGATCGCGGCGGGTTCGTCCGAGCAGCTCGAGCTGCGCGACCTGCCGGCCAAGCTCCGTGTGCGTGACGTCCACCAGGCTCGGGCCGAGTCGCCCGAGCGGCAGCTGTGCCTCGAGGAGGCCGAGAAGCAGGCCATTCGTCGGGCGCTCAACTACGCCCGCGGCAACAAGCGCAAGGCGGCGCGGCTGCTCCACATTGGCAAGACCACCCTCTATCGCAAGCTCAAGCAGTACGACCTCGAGTAACCCGGAGCAGGCGGGCTGACGCGGCTCGCCGACCCCTTCGACCCCCGGCTCTCCCCTAGCCGCGCGACCCGCCTGACTCCGACCCGACTCCCCCGAACCTCTTTCTCCCCGACTCCCTTCGAGTTTTCCACCCCCGATTCATT
>JBCCWC010000237.1:0-22357 GCA_039194325.1 Myxococcota bacterium | reverse complement strand
GTGTCCCCCGGCTTGCGCCGGGGCGGGGCCCGGCCCCACGGCCCGGGCCCATCGACCTCGTCGGTCGGAGGCAAAGCCTGGCTAGTGGATCGTCTTTGCGTAGAACTTCACGGTTGCGGCTTGATCTATCGAGGAGAGGAACGCCAGCGGGTAGTACGGGAGCGTCGCGTTCTCGATGTCAATGAGGTAGTAGTAGCTATCCTGAAACTTCGCGGCCTCGGGATGGTGGGGCTCATCGATGGCAGAAAAATCATGGCTGATCCAGCCGTCTGCACCCCATACCATACCGGTCCCGACCAAGCCGAAGTCGCTATTGTACCAGATCCACTCCCGCAGCGGAGCATCGGACTCGACCACGATCGTATTGTTGACCCCGGACAGATCGCCAACGCCAACCTCATCGTCCATCGCCAATAGGATCTTGAAGTAGCCCGAGTCCGCAGTCGCCTTGACGCTAGAGTCACTCGGATCGAATGCACCGAACATCAGGCCGGGATTCGTCCCGCTGACGTGCCCGAAGAGCTTGTTGATGAGCTCTCCGCCGGAGCTGGCGGTGACCGGCTGGAGATCGGCGGTAGGGGCGCCGATGCTGCACACCGGCATGTCCTCGAGCCTTTCGACCAGGTCGTCGAAGCTGTCCCCTCCGATCACAGCGTCTCGCATCTGATCATAGAATCGCGCGACTTCGTCGTCCCGAATGTCCTCAGCTTCGGGGTGGTAGCTGGTATCGTTCATGATCGTATCACCACGCTCGTTCTCGGTCCAGCCGCAGTCGTCATAGTTGCAGTCATAGCGCCGACGATTGAAGGTATTGTCTGGCTCACACCACTCCTGGATTACGTTCTCGTCCGACGCGCTGGGCCCCTCGAAGCACCCAATCGCGTAGACGCGAATCCCAGAGCCCGTAAACTCGTCCTCAACGAGCTTCGAGTAGACATCAGAGAAAGAACCATCGGCGTATGCGGAATAGTCTTCCGTCTCGATCTCCTTGAGAACACTGGCGTGGTACTTCGCTTCCTCGCACGCGATCTCGCGAGATTCCTCGGCGTCGTAGCCGCGATTTTGGTCCACGATGGCCCGCTCTTCGAGCAGCTTCGCCCTCAGGCCGCCAAGGAGCATGCTCTGCGGGAGGTGCTTGAGCCTCTGAACGGAGTGCATCTGCTCATCGCTCGTGAAGGATGCCCACAGCCCGTTGACTTCGGTCGCGTAGAGGGTGAGGGTCTGGCTGTCGTTGGAGAGCTCGGTCTGGCAGGCCGGCTCCGCAACATCGCAATCGGTCGTCGTAATCGTCTCGATATCACGGACTAGAGACTCAATCTCATTATTGTACTGCTCGTAGGCGAATGTGACGGTAGTGTCCTTTACGATGGCCTCGATTTCCTCCAACGCCTGCTCGGACAGGTCCACGACCTGAGGGCCGCCGTCGGCCCCGAAGAAAGACGCAAGCGTTACGCCGTTGCCCAGAGCGCCATAGACCGTCAAGGCCGTATTCGCCACCGCGGCGTAGCCCACGGCGCGATCATCGTCCTCGCCAGCTCTACTGTCAGTGTCGGTGCAGCCGATCATGGACGTGGCAATCACGGACAAGGCAGCAATTGTGCGCAGATAGTTCTTGGAGATCTTCATGATTGTGAACCTGGTGTGTTTCGGGTTGCGATGCGAGCCGGATCTGATGGTCCGGCTTTGGCGAGCGCTCGCGGGAATATCCGCCTGGGCCGTCGCCTCATCTGATAACGATTCGTAAGTGTCGACCTATGCTCTGTTGTATTCAGGGCGTTGCATCAATTGTGTGGGCACGTTGATGACCTTCGGTAAGTTACTGCGCTCGGTACTTTCGCGCGTGAGTTTAGCCGTCGCGTCGAGACACCGGTTATCGGTCGTGCCCCGGAATATGACCCGCGAAAGAGGCTCGTCAGCGTCGATATCACGGCCCCCATCGACCGCCTTCATGACCGATACGCGACTGGAATCGCAAGCCCACAGCCGATTCGTACGCGTGATGCTCGAGCCTTGATGGGCGATGAGCGTTTTCGGAGGGCCGTCATGGCACCGCGAACCTAGACTCGAGTCCATGGGGCCTAGTCCATGGGGCCTAGTCCATGGGGCCTAATCCATGGGGCCTAATCCATGGATGATCAGCGACAATTACTCTTGCCGACTCGTCGACGAATGGTCCTGCTGGCCGGTTCAGACGGCTTCGACGACGATTGGTCCTACCGACCGGTTCAGAGTGCGAGTGAGACGCTCGAGGGCTCAGATAGGAGCCCCCGAGCAGCCCGGTTGATGCATCACCCGGTGGTTGTGGACTTAGTGCGGGAGCACGGCCATGTGCCAGGTATTGCCGCTGCTATTGACCACGTCTTCTACGTTGGTGCCATCGAGGTCGGCGCGCCGGATCATGCCAGCCAGTGGCGCGGCCCAGTAGATCTTGCCGTCCGCGGTGTCGATCGCCACCCCCTGCACCACGGTCTGTCCGCTCACCACCTCGGTCTGGTTCGACCCGTCGGTATCCATTCGATGCACGGCGTCCCCGCGCAAGGAATAGTAGATCTGCTGCGCGGCAACGTCGATGGCCACGCCCACGCCCTGCCCGCCCAGGCCCGGCGCGATGGTCGTCAGATCGGTACCGTCGAAGTTTACCCGGTACATGGCGGTCGAGTTGTACGTGATGAAGAAGACTCGGCTGGTCGTCGCGTCGATGGCCAGGCCGCTGGGATCTCCAACGCCCATGTCGACCACGACTTGTTCGTTGGTGCCGTCGAAGCTCGCCCGCATGATGCGGGAGCCGGCGAACTCACTCCAATAGAGCGTGCCGTTGGTCGAGTCCACGGCAAGCCCCCCCAGGTTGCTGCCCAGCGTCACCACGTCGCCCGCGTTGGTGCCGTCGAGCTCCGCACGCGCGATGGCCAGGGGCGCCGAGTGCTCGTAGAACAAGCCGCTGGTCACCGGATCGACGGCGACCGAGGTGACCCCGCCGAGGGCAGGCATCAGCGCGACCGCACCGCTGCCGTCGGCCTCCGCACGCCACAGTGAATCACCAAAGTTGGCCCAAAACACGGTCGAGAGCGCGGGGCCCGTGCAAACTCCGGCGATACACTGCTCGTTGTCCGCACAGGCGACCCCGCAACCTCCGCAGTTGGCCTCGTCGTCGGAGAGATCCATGCACGCGCCGTTGCACTCGTCCAGATCGCCCACGCAAGCACACGCGCCGTCCATGCACGCCTGGTCGTCACGACACTCGGCGCCCGCGTTGCCGCCCGCGCAATCGGCCGTGGCACCACAATAGTCGGGATCATGGGCAGGGTCGATGCACTCGCCTCCACACTCGACCAGGGACTCCGGGCAAACGTTCGAGCACTGACCATCGACGCAATGCTCGCCAGCGGCACATGCCACACCGCATGCGCCGCAGCTGTGGTCATCCACGCCAATATCGGTGCAGACTCCATCACAATCCTCCAGGCCCTCTTGGCACGACAGCTCACACGCGCCCGCGCCGTCGCAGACCTCGCCAGCCGCACACTCGACACCGCACGCCCCGCAGTTCGACCGATCCGTCGCCAGGTTGGTACAGGTGCCACCGCAGTCTTCCAGGCTTTCCTGACACGACAGCTGGCACCCACCGGAGCTGCAAATTTGGCCCGCCTCGCACACCACACCACACGCGCCACAGTGCAGTCGATCTGTCTCGAGATGAACACACTGGCCATCGCAGTCGGTGGTTCCCGATGGACACTCGGCTACGGCTACGCCGCCGGTGTCTCCGGTGTCTCCGGCGTCTCCAGCGTCTCCGCTATCACCGGCGTCGCCGGTGTCGCCGGTGTCGCCGGTGTCCATCGATACGGGATCGGAATCCGCCGCCGTGTCCTCACGGGTGCAGCCAATACCGGACAGCACCAAGGCCAGCAGACCCAGCCCAGGCGCAAGAAGTGTTCCATGATTCATCGAAGAGTCCTTCCTCCACGCACACCTCGCCATCCCGGTCGAGGTGCTTGCTCCTGCAGTCACACTCCCTCCGAGGTGCTCGATCGCGGTTGGACGCGTCACCTACCGAAGGAGTAACCGTTGCGCATTATATCATTGACTTCTTGTTCGTCGAGCCCAAGTCGATGGTCGCTCACCGATGCCGGTGGTCGAGCATCGCACCCAAGATCCGACCCGCTCGTGTAACGCTGCGTCGCCCTCGATCGTGAAGGGGTCGACATGAGCCACCCCTACCCCAAAGCCACCACCGCCATACGACCCGATCGGCGTCTATTGCGGCTCCAGGCCCTCTGTGGGCTCGTCTTTGCCGTGTTCGTGCTGCTGCACCTGGTCAACGTGATGGCCTCCGCGTTCGGCCCGGGCCTCTACGACGCGTTCCAACTGCAGATCCGCCCGATCTACCAAAACCCCGCGCTTGAGCTCGGCGTGCTGTTCGGATCCGTATTGATCCACGCGGTGACCGGGATCGTCCGGATCCGTCGGCGCCCTCGCACGCGTGACTTCGGCCGGCTGCCCCGGCGTACGCGACTGCACCGGCTGAGCGCCTACTTCTTGCTCATCGTCATCGTGGGCCACATCGCGGCCACGCGCCTGCCCAGCGTGATCGACGGGGTGTGGCTGGGATTCGCCGGCCTGTCGTTCACGATGGATCGATTCGGGTTCATCTTCTATCCGTACTATCTCACTTTGGGCCTGTGCGGCCTCTACCACGGCACCTACGGCACCTACCTGGCCCTGCGGAGCCTCGGGGTGCGACTCCCCGCCCCGGCGGCGCTGGGCCCCGGAACCCGGGTGTCGCTGGGCGTGACCGCGCTGCTGGCCGCGCTGCTGGTGGCACTGGGGGTGCTGAGCTTTGGCGGGCTACTGTACGAGATCGAGGATCCGGCCCGCAGTGACTTCGCCCGCTTCGCCGCGGAGCGCTTTGGGGTGAATCCGTGAGCGACCGGTCAAGCCGGCTGCGGAAACTCGACGTCGCCGAGCTTGTCGGGGGCCGAGACGATGTGGATCTCGACGATGCGCCCCTGGGCATCCACGTCGAGGGTGAGGCAAGCGCGGGGCGCATCGCGAGGATGCCGGGTGGCCATGTGGCTGACGATCGCCGGGCGGGCGTTGAGCCAGCGCAGCTCGCTACGCGGCGGGCCCGCAGAGTGCCGCTGCAGTCCCTGCATGAAGCGCACCACCCGATCGACCCCCTCGATGGTCTTGGTCGCGGCGCGGTAGCGACCGGCACCGTCGCTAGACACCCGCACGTCGTGGGCGAGACAGGCGGTGAGCCGCTCGGCGTCGCCGCTGAGCCACGCGGTCATCAGGCGCGCCAGGGCCTGCTGATGCCGCTGGTCGCTCTCGACCGAGGGGGGCTGACGGCGCTCATCGTAGCGCGCGAGCGCGGCCCGGGCCCTATGGAGGATCACCCGCACGTTGGCCGGGGTGACCCCGAGGATCTGTGCCGCTTCGGGGCCCGAGTAGCCCAGCACGTCTCGCAGCACCACGGTGGCCCGCGAGACGGGCTCGAGGGCCTCCAGCGCCCGCAAAAAGGCAAACGACACGCTCTCGCGCAGCCCATAGCGGGTCTCCGCGTCGAGCTCGGGCGAGGCGAGCTCTCCCCGGGCGACGCCCGGGGGAGTCTCGACCGGAGACGGTAGCCACGGGCCGACGTAGCGCCGAGTTCGACGACGGCGAAGCGCATCGATGGCCAGGCGGCTGGCGACCCGGGCCAGCCAGGGACGCCACGGGCGGGTGGTGTCGGCCGGCGGCCGGCTCAGGGCGCGCGCGAAAGTCTCCTGCACGAGATCCTCGGCATCGGCCGCACTGCCGGTGATCCGATAGCAAAGGCCCCACAAATGCTCGCGGTGGGCGCTGAATAGGGCGTGGTAGTCGACCGGGGCCGGGACCGTGGACATGACCGAGATCTGCACCGCCCCTTCACGCGCGAGGCCACCAAAGCGTTACACGGAACGAGCAGCGACGAAACTGCGCGCGCCGGTTGGACCTGAATCAAGCGCGATGCGCTCGATCGCTTGGAGTTGTCCGGCGAGTTCCCGGGATGCACGTCGAGGAAGCCCTCCAGGAGAACTACAGTGATCTGGTGTTCGAGGTCTACACCAAGGGCACGGACCCACGGCCCATGCTCTTCTATTTGTTGTTCGAGCATCAGACCAAGGACGACGACTGGATGCCCTTTCGGCTCCTCAAGTACGGATGCCGAGCGCTGGATCTCTACATGGCGCGCGACGACGTGCCCCGCGGCTATCTTCCGAAGCTAGTGCCGCTGGTCCTCTACCAGGGCCAGGGCCGATGGACGAAGGCCCGTAGACTCTCCGATCTGCATGCGTGGCAAGGAGTCCCAGCGCCGGGCCCCGTCCTCGTGGAGCTGGAAGCGCTGGTTCATGAGGTACGGGTTGCCGACATCCCGCAGCTCGAGGCCGCGCCAGAACTGACCGTCTTTGCCCGTACGGCCCTGGTGGTCATCAGCGTCAACCGCGAAGAGCTGTCGCTGGCCGACCCTCGAGCGCGCCTGCCGCATTACCTTCGAGAGCTCTATGCGACCCACGGGCGTGATGCCGTGGCGACGATCCTGCGATATCTTTGGGGGACCCGGAATGACGACGAGGAGCTGATCGAGGTCATGAAAGCCGCGAGCGAAGAAGTGTACACCACGGGCATGAGTGCGGGCGATCGGCTTATGGCCAAGGGCAAGGTCGAAGGCAAGGCCGAGACGCTTCTGACGCTCCTCGGGCTCAAGTTCGGTCCGTCCGCTCCGATCCCTCGGCAGCGGATCGGGGATGCATCCCTCGACGAACTCGACCAGTGGACGGCTCGCATCCTGACCGCCGAGACGCTCGACGAGATCTTCGCCGAAGGCTAGATGCCGCGGCCCCCTGGTGGGGTCGCGGGCACTGTGGTGTGAGTCCTAGCTAGCGCAGCCGGAGCTGGCGGCTGGCTTTGCGGTAGAACACGGCGAAACCGCGAAACCGGGGCAACACGCCCACCGGTGGCTCGCCCCCTCCCCGTCCGTGGATCCGCTCGGCCTCGAGGGTCACCCGACGGGCCGCGAGCTCGACGTGGCAGGCATAGACATTCCCCTGATAGACGAAGCGACGGGGGAAATCATCGCGCAGGGCCTGGAGCTGGCGTGGGGTGAGGCCCAAAGCCAGAGCGCGGGCATCCACGTCCGGGCACAGATCCTCGGGCTCGAGCAGGTCGAGCTCGTCGAGCGCATCGAGACCGGCGTCGAGCAAACGAGAGCAAAGATGACCCCGAGCGTCGGGCACCCGCTGAGGCTCCCCCTGTCCAGACTGCTCGACCAGGGCCCAAAGATGCAGCGCATCCCGCAGCGACTCGCCGAGGCCCTTGCGCAGCCGCCCCTCGAGCACCAAAGATGCAACACCATCACACAGCGCCGCGCCGCGCAGCGGGGCGCGCTCGTGATGAATGACCACGCCGGCATAGCGCTGCTCCATGTCGGCCACCACGTGCCGTCCCCGGTCACCGCGCTCGAGACGAGGCGTCCCGACAACGGGCTCCCCCAGGCCCGCCTGCCACAAGTGCTCCCGGGTGCAGCGCAGCAGCAGCCGCCCCCGCCCCTGGGCGGCACGGCCGTGCCCCAGCCACTCCAGATCGAGCAGCAGACCCGCCTCGGGGGCGGTGGGCTGCTCGTCGGCCGACAGCCCCGGGATCCACAGCGGACGCACGAGGACTTCGAGCACGCCATTGCCCCAGGGGATCGGGGGCGGACCGGCGTCGCGGCGACGACGAGGGCCTCCGCGCCCCTTCTTCTTGTCGGCGCGTGCGCGAGGGACGAAGGCGGCTTCGGGGATCCGAGCCAGCAACAAGGCCACCAGGGCGTCGCGATCGAGCGCTTCGTCGGGCGAGGGCGGCGGCGCACCGATAGCCTGTCGCAGCGACGACGCGAGCTTGCGGGCCTCGGTCAGCGCGGCCGGATGCAGGCCTTCGCGACGCGCTCGCCCCCTTCGTAGGGCCCGCAGCTGGACCTCGACCTCGTCGACCGCCTCGCCGAAGCACTCGCGCCGGGCATCCTCGGCGTCTTCGAAGCGCCCCGGGAGCAGCAGATCACGACCGAGCTCGACCAGGGCCACCAGATCGGCCACTGTGCCCGCGAGCGCGGGCGGAGGATCGACCAGCATGCGGGCCGAGAACGCGGAGACGGGCAGGCGAGCCCGGGCCTTCCCCACGGCGGTCAGCTGGCCGCGAGCGTCGAGCGCCCCGGTCTGTCGCAGCCGCTCGATCGCTTCGTTCAAGGCGAAGGCGGGCGGCGGGTCGACCCAGGGCGCCGTGCTCAGCTCGGAGGCCGGCAGCCCGCACCCGGCCGCGCGCAGCACCAGATCGTCGAGCGACACCCGGACCAGCTCGGGGGGGGTCACCGGCTCGGCGCGGACGCGCTCGCCCCACAGGCGAATGCAGCGACCCGGGGCCACGCGACCGGCCCGACCCGCCCGCTGATCCATCGACGCCCGCGAGATCGGCACCAGCGCGAGCACGGAGTGACCCGCCTGGTGCTGGCGACGACGCACGAGGCCGCTGTCGATCACGGTGGTGACCCCCGGCAGGGTCAGCGAGGTCTCGGCGACGTTGGTGGCCAAGAAGACCCGGCGCCCGGGGGCCGACTCGAAGGCACGCACCAGGGCCTGCGGCGGCAGCCCGCCGTGCACCGGGCACACGGTCACCGGGCGCCCGGCCAGGGCCCGGCCGCAGCGCTCGATCTCCCCCTTGCCCGGCAAGAAGACCAGCAGATCCCCGGTGGGGCCGTCCCGCAGGGTGTCATCGACCGCGGCGGCCACCCGCAGCTCGAGATCGCGGGGCGTGGGGATCCCTTCGCCCTGGTACACGACGTCCACGGGGTAGCGCCGGCCCTCGGCCTGGAGCAGACGAGCGCCCAGGCGAGCCACGAGCGCCTCGGTGTCGAGGGTGGCCGAGCACAGCAGCAGGCGTACGGCCGCGCCCCGGGCCCGCGCGCGGAGCAGCAGCGTGACCACCAGATCGATCTCCCACGAGCGCTCGTGGAACTCGTCGACCATCACCGCGGCAAAGCGACCGGCTCCGTCGTCGGCCAGCAGGTTAAGGGCCACCCCCGGGGTCGTGAACCAGACCTGGGTGCGCGGGCCGATCCGATCTTCGAATCGCACCCGGTAGCCGACGTGCTGGCCCACCGCCGTGCCGTGGAGCCGAGCCACCCAGTCGGCCAGGGCGCGGCAGGCCACCCGGCGCGGCTCGACCACCAGGACCGGTCCCCGTTGGTCCTCGGCGATCCACCCGGGCAATTGGGTCGACTTGCCCGAGCCGGTGGGCGCGGCCACGACCATCGGCACGTCCTCGCGCAGCGCCTCGCGCAGCGCCTCGCGAACGGCGACGATGGGCAGGGGGCCGGTGGCGCTCACGGATTGCCGAGGATATCCGTTCTTCGGTCAGATCGCCGCCGACCTCGGCTAGCTTGGGATCGATGCCCATGCTGGCCTTCGTCGAGCCCTACGCGGTGGTCCGGGGGCCCATGCCGCCCCCGGACGAGGGCTTTTATGCGGCGGCCCCGGTGGTCCTGGTGCTGCTCGTAGTGTCGCTGTGGGTGCTCGTACGGCGCCGGCGCGTCCGGGCCCAAGTCCAAAGCCAGTCGCGGCGGCGCGGCGGCATCATGGCCAGCATTGCCCTGTCGGCGGCCCTGGGCAACGCGCTGGTCGAGCTGGGAGGGTTCTTCCAGCCCGACCGTCCGGTGGCGATGGCCATGGAGCGGGGCGACTGCGAACACACGCCCGAAGGGGTGGGCGACGGGCGAACGCCGCCCTCCCGGTGAACGGTCAACCTCCGCCGTCGCACGGGCAAAACCGAGGCCGGGCGCGACGCAGTCGCGCATCCCCGGCCGGCCTCGGCATAGACAATCCCTCAGCCCGCCAGCACCCGAAACTGGGTGTGACCCACCAGCAAGAGCCCGCCAAAGGCCACGCACTGGCCAGCGCGCACCCGGATGTAGGTCCCGTTGGAGCTGCCCAGATCCTCGAGATAGACCGCGTTCCCCTCGCGCAGGAATCGACAGTGGTCGCCGGACACGAAGGTGTCTGCGGGCAAGACGATGTCTCCGTCTTCACGACCGATCAGGATCTCGTCGCGCTCGAGCGGATAGGTCTCGGGCGTAGACGCGTCGTGGCGCACCATGGTCAGCTGGCCCCAAGGCCCCGGCCCTCCTAGGCGCTGGAGCGCCAGCCGAGCCTGCCCCACCTTGAACTCGTCGCCGTCGTCCACCACGATCGTGTCGACGATCTGCGTGTAGACCCCGCTGGGCCGACCGAAATCGTCCACCACCACGCCCCCGGCCCCGGGGAATAGGCGCGCATGGAGGGCTTCCATGCGGCGATCGTCGGCCCAGGGCTCGGCGGGTTGCCGTCCCACGTCGAGAAACCCGCCGATCTCGATCCTTCGCTCGGCCACCGCTTCGCCGCGGGGACCGAGCATGACCAGCCGTATGGGAGCCACGGGAGCCGACGAGACCCTCTGGCCGAAGGGCGCGGGAGGCACGGGCGCTTTGAGCACCACGGTGCTCTCCCCCGTGTCACCGTCCTCGCCCTCGGTCTCGCCCTCGGTCGACAGCACGTCGAGATCGGGCAGATCGTCCAGCCCCAGGTCGGACACCCGAAACGATCCCGAGGCGGAGGCGGAATCCGCCTCACGGGCCGGCGCGGTCATCCCTTCGGGAGGAGGCTTGGTCTTGGGATCGGCATCACCCGGCGGAGGGAGCGTGGGGGGCGGGGAAGGCGGATGGATCGCGGATGGCTCGTCCTCATCGTCGTGGGAGCCAGGTCGTGTTCCGACGAAGGTCGACACATTGTCGGGGCTTATCGGTGCTTCGAGGCCCGAGCCGACCGTCAGTTCGCCGGGTGGCAGCGTGACGCTGTGCTCGTCGTCGTCCGGATCGAGGACCCCAGGGGCCAGGGTCGCCCGACCATCGAGGACAACATCGGGCGCCAGGGTCGTGCGGCGATCGCGGAACGACGGGTACTCGGGCTCGTCCTCGATCTCGTCCGCCTCGGGGGGCAAGGTGACATCGGCGGGCACCGAAGGGGGCTCGGCTCCACCAAAGGGCTTGGGGGGCTGGAGACCCGAGACGATCATCGTGCGATCGACGAAGTCCGGCGGCTCTTCTTCCAACCGGCGTCGTGCGCGCGCAGGCGGCCTCGCCGGAGCGTCGGGGTTGGCATCGATCAGGTTGGCCGGGGGCTCGGGCTCCTCGTGCAGACCCGAGACCTCGTCGATCATGGCCGCGGCGTCGAGCCGAGGGGTCACCGGAGCGGGCGGGTCAGACGTGGAGAGGTCGAGCTGCTCGATCACCTCCAGTTCCGGCTGGCCATCGAGGGTCTCGAGATCGTCGAAGCTGTCGTCACCGAGCAGATCGTCGGAGATCTCCGGCTCGGCCGCCTCGGGGGTCCCCTGCGACGGGTCGGCCCCCGCGAGCGAGGGAGAAGGCTCGGTCGAGCCCCTCACGATCGGAACGGGCGGGACCGCCTCGGGCGGGATCGCCTCGGGCGGAACGGTGGAGGGTGCCGTACGTTCAAGCTCGACCCCCAGGTCGGCCGCGAGGCTTTGGACCTCCGGATGCCCGGGATACTTGGCGTGTAGCGCCAGCACCTCGTCCCGTACGTCGTCGTCCAGACCCTGCAGCGTGGAGAAGCGAACCTCGGCGAGTTCGTCGGTGATGTCGGGCCACCCTTCGGGGGGCGCGAGGATCGCCGCAGTCTCCGAGGGCGTCGGCCCGGCGAAGACCACCTTTTGCGGCTCGGTGACCGTGCGGGGCGGGGCAGAGCGACCGGCCGGAGCCAGCGAGCGAGCCTCGAGCTTGGGCGGAGGTGACAACGCCGAGGACCCCCCATCGGTGGCCGGCGACGGAGCTCTGCTCGTCGGTGGCGGGGGCATGCTCGGTGGCGGGGGCATTCTCGGTGGCGGGGGCACGCTCGCCGGAGACGACTTGGGTGCCAAGACGGGATCCGACGACGCTCCGTGGCCGGTTTGGCCGGGCAACTTCACCTGCCGCAGATCTCGGGCCGTGTCGGTCTTGCGATTCTTCCTGGGGGTCGTGCCCCCCCGAGTGCCCGCCCGCACAGCGGGCCGCTTGGCACCGCCTATCGGGGGCGGCGGCGGGGTTCGTCCCTTGCCCTCGGCCTTGCGCAGCGAGGGCCCCTTCTTGGCATAGGCGCCCACGCCGAGCGAGTTGCCCGGACCACGGCCCAGGCGTTCGGCGATCGTGCGTTGGTTGGCGATCTCGGCCGGCTCGGTCTGCGTCCGCGGAACCCCACTGGGGGCCCCCGCGGGCACCGTCCTACCCGCGGGCACCGTCCTAAGGGTGCGCCGGATCGCGGTGGATTCGTCGTCCTCATCATCCAAGGCCAGTGGAGCCACCGGCTCCACCGCCGTTGTCGCCGCGGGGTTCGCCCCGGGGAGGTCGAGCGTCGATCCCTGGACTCGGTCGGCTCGCTTGACCGGCGCATCCGGCTCCGACCCCGACGGAGGTACCACCGCGGTGGGACTCGACGTGCTGATGAGCGTAGGGGCGGACTCCGCCTCAGGGGGCGAGGCCGCCGGCGCTGATGCGGTTGGCGCCGAGGCAACCGGTTCCACCGCCGTCGGCGTATCGGAGCTCTTCCTCGCGGGGGCCGCTTCGTCCGCCGACGCAGAGACCGGCACGGACGCGACTGGCTCTACGGCCGTCGGCGCCGAGACACCGACCACCACCGTGGGGGCCGATGGCTCCGGGTCTTGTGCCCCCGCGGATGGGTCGAGCGGATGGGGCGTCCCGCAATACCCGCAAAAACGAGCATCCAGCGGCAAAGGGGCGCCACAGGAACGACACGGCGCCTCGGTGGCGGGATCGGCCACCAACCGACTGCCGCAGTTGAAACAGAAGCGGGCCGACGCCGGATTGTCGGATCCACAGTTCCAGCAGTTCACGACGCCTCCGGAACAGTGCGAGCCACCGAAACGACTCGGTCCAGGACCTTGGGGCGGGGGTCGGGCACGGGCCCTGGAGCATACCGTGACCGGCCTCGCACGGGGATCCCACGGCAAGAGGACCCAGCGGACCGGTCTTGTGTGGGCGTACGTGACGACGCCCGCAATCTATGGCAGGGGAGAAACCTCCATGCGGCGTGTCGAGCGAGCAGAACGGATCGGAAGGATCCTGGACGATCTCTACCCACAAACCCCGATTCCTCTGGATCACCACGACCCCTTCACGTTGCTGGTGGCGGTGATGCTTAGTGCTCAGACCACCGACAAGAAGGTCAACGAGGTGACCCCGGCCTTGTTCGCCGCGGCGTCCACCCCGGCGCAGATGGCCGCGCTCCCGGTCGAGACGATCCGTGGTCACATCCGCGCGATCGGCCTGGCGCCGACCAAGGCCCGTAACCTCAAGGCTACCGCCCAGCGACTCGACGACGAGCACGGCGGACAGGTCCCGGCCGACTTCGTCGCCCTCGAAGCGCTGCCCGGCGTGGGGCACAAGACCGCCTCGGTGGTGATGTCACAGGCGTTCGGAGTGCCCGCGTTCCCGGTGGATACCCACATCCACCGGCTGGCGGCCCGCTGGCGACTGTCGGATGGTTCGACGGTGACCAAGACCGAGGCGGATCTCAAGCGGGTATTTGCGCGGGAGACCTGGAACCGGCGGCACCTCCAGATCATCTTCTTCGGGCGCGAGCACTGCCCGGCACGGGGGCACGACCTGAGCGCCTGTCCGATCTGCGGATGGGCGGCGAGCAAGACGCGGATCCGTCAGGAGGCGCGCCGCTGAGCGTTCGGGAACCGATTGACAGACCGTCATGTCGTACTGTCATGACGGGCTGTCGTGCTCGACCGCCACGCGGTGTCGCAACGACCGACCGAGGTCCCGCTCACGAGCGCAAGTCCCCCAGATCACGACGAAGCGAGACTCGGCCCGACTCGTGCTCTGCATTGGAGCATGCGCGTCCGTCCCCCTTGGTCTCGTTGGTCTCGTTGGCTGCCGTCCCTCGCCTTGCTGATCCCGACTGTAGCCTTCGCCGCTCCGGCGCCCTCAGCCCCCGCACCGGATGGGGCCACGACGGCCCCCATGTCCCAGGCCGAGGGTCTGCCCTCGATCACCCCGCGCGACACCTGCAAGAAGCAGCCGCTGGGCGCTCGCTTCCGCATCACGTTGGAGCGTGAGGCCCAGCTGGTCGACCTGGTGCGCTGGATGAGTAGCATCTCTTGCACCAAGTTCGTGTGGGGCGCGGGGGTCCGCGACGGCAAGGTCACTGTGGTCTCCCCCGAGCCGGTCACGGTCCAGCAGGCCTACGCGGCGTTCTACGCCGCACTGGAGACGATGGGCCTGACCGTCGAGCAATCGGGGGACTACCTCAAGGTGGTCGAGTCCAAGGACGCCGCCCGGCAGGTGCTGCCCGTCTACCGGCCCGACCAGGCGGCGCCGCCACGCGACCGCTACGTCACCCAGCTCGTCCGACCCCACCCCGGACGGGTCGACGACGTGGTCGCGGTGATCGAGCACCTCAAGGGCGAGCGCGCCTCGGTGCAGGCGGTGGGCGATCTGGTGATCGTCACCGACACCGGCAGCAACATCGCCCGCATGCTGAAGGTGATCGACGAGGTCGATCAGCCGCTGGCCACCGAGGACGAGGCGATCTTCCTGATCCCGCTGCACCACGCCGACCCAACCGAGATGGCTCAGGTCGTCCAGGAGGTGTTCATGAGCCCGGCGACCGCGCCGACGACCGGCCGCAGCAGCAGTAAGAGCTCGACCAAGACCAAGACCAAGACCGCCCGCAGCGCTCCGGCGTCCTCGGGTGGCGCGACGCCGGCGAGCGCCGAGCCCTCGGCGCGGGTGACCGCGGTGGCGATCGACGCCCGTACACGGACCCTGGTGATCACCGCACCGCGCGAGGACTTCGCGGTGGTGCGCCGACTCATCGATCGCCTGGATCAGGCGGTGCCCGACGACGCCGGGACGCTGTTCGTGCTACCGCTGATGCACGCCGATCCCGAGGAGGTGGCCGCGGTGCTGGGCAGCCTACCCACCAGTGGCCAGAGTCCGACGGGTACGAGCCCCGGCGCGGGCAAGGGCGCCGAGCCGGGGCGAGCCACCGGCTCGGCGAGCACCGGCGTCTCGATCGGCGGGGCGATCCACGTCACCGCCGATCCGGCGACCCGCTCGCTGGTGGTGATGGCCTCGCACCACGACTTCTTGGCCCTCAAGCGGGTGGTGCAGACCCTCGACCGCGAGCGCCGGCAGGTCTACATCGAGGCGTATATCCTCGAGCTGAGCAGCTCGGACACCACCGACGCCGGGGTCTCCGCTCACTTCGGGCGCGATGTCGGCGACGGTGGCCTGGGCTATGTCTCGAGCCAGACCTCGGGGGACGCCAGCTCCTTCCAACTGGACACGAGCGTACTCTCGGGCCTGGCTGCCGGCGTACTGGGGCCGGCGATCCCTACGGGCATCGGGCAAGACCTCCCCTCGTTCGGCGTGATGATCCAGGCCGTGCAGACCCGTGACGACGTCAACGTGGTCGCCGACCCTCACCTTTACACCGCGGACAACAAGACCGCCAAACTGGAGGTCGGCCAGAAGGTCCCCGTCCCCACGGGGCAGACTCAGCTCAGCGGCGCGGGGCTCGGGCAGATCCAAACCCAGTACGACCGCCAGGACGTCTCCCTCAAGCTGGAGGTCACCCCCCACATCGGCAACGGGGGCTCGATGACCCTCGACATCGCGATCGAGAACGAGGAGATCGCCTCCGAGGACGATGTCCGCGGACCCACCACCACCAACCGCATGCTCGAGCTCGAGGAGGTGCTCGCCCGCGACGGCCAGCCGGTGGTCCTGGGGGGCTTGGTCCAGGAAAAAGAGCGGATCACGACCCGGCAGGTCCCGGGCCTGGGGTCGATCCCCGTGCTGGGCTGGTTGTTCAGGAACCGGCGCAAGACCAAGGAGAAGGTCAACCTCCTCATCGTGCTGATCCCCCACGTGCTCGAGTCACCCGAGGATGCGCGCCGGATCCACGAGCGACGGATCCGCGAGCGCCGGGAATTCCTCGAGCGGGAGACGGCCTTCGAGCGACGCGACCTGCGGGCCCACATCAACTACGCACGCAAGTCGGGGCTGCTGGCCGCGGTCGACGCCGAGGCCCGAACCATGGCATCGGAGCTGGACCTCGAGCGCCAGGCCCATGCTGAGCTACAGCGCAGTGTCGCTCGCTCGATCGCGCCCGAGGGAACCTACGAGCTGACCGCTGGGCCGCACGCCGACGCGGGGGCCAAGCTCGCCCCGCCGGCCGCCGTCGCCCCCCCGCCCGATGCTCCCCCGCCGACCGGGAGCGGGGGCGGGAGCGGGGGCGGGAGCGGGGGCGGGAGCGGTGATGGGCCCATTGCCGAAGGACCGGGGACCCCGTAACGTGGCCCCCGGGCGAGTCGCCGGCTTGCCTTCGCAAGATCCCATGCCGCTGCCTCGCCCGATCGACGTCGCGACCTCATGGGCCGCCTCCGTACTTCGCCTGGGGGCAGGACTATCGGCCACCCATGCGAGCGTCACTCCCGAGGCGCCGCTCATCCTGTACGAGTTCGAGGCGTGCCCTTATTGTCGCAAGGTTCGCGAAGCGCTGACCATGCTCGACCTTGGTGCGATGATCCGCCCCTGCCCCCGGGGCGGGCCACGCTACCGACCCGAGGTGATCGCGCGCGGCGGCCAAGCGATGTACCCCTACCTGGTCGATCCCAACACCGGCGACGCGCTCTACGAGTCGGCCGACATCATCGAACACCTCTACCGCCACTACGGCAACCGACCCGCACCCCTATGGCTGCGCAGCGATCTCACCGTCCCCACGGGCTCGCTGGCCAGCCTGCTGCGAGCACCCCGGGGCCTGCACTACCGCCCGGCTCGCGCCCCCGAGCAGCCGCTGACGCTGTACAGCATGGAGGCCTCGCCCTACTGCCGGCTGGTTCGCGAGGCCCTATGCGAGCTAGAGCTTCCCTACCACTTGGTCAATGTCGGTCGGGGAAGCCATGAACGCCCTGCGTTCTCGGCTCGTTCGGGCCAAATGATGGTCCCCTGGCTGCACGATCCCAATACGGGCCAGGAAATGTTCGAATCGGCGCAGATCGTCCGCTACCTGCGGTCGACCTACGCGCTCGAACGATAGAGCATACAATCGTCGTACGTGGCCGGCGTACCGCACGAGATCGACACACTGGTCGACGGAGCCGGCCAGGTCGAGTCCGAGTCTGAGCCCGAGCCCGAGCCCTCGCTCGGTGATCTGTTTGCCGGGCGCTACCGCATCGAGCGCTGCATCGGCCGAGGCTCGATGGGAACGGTCTACGCGGCCCACGACCGGGTGGTCGACGAGCGGGTGGCCCTCAAGCTGCTGGCCACCCCCAGCGAGCATGCGCTGGAGCGCTTCCGCCAAGAGGTTCGCCTCGCGCGCCGGGTGACCCACCGCAACACGGCCCGCACCTTCGACCTGGCGGAGCACGGCGGCGCACATTTCATCACCATGGAGCTGGTCGAGGGGGAGAGCTTACGGATCCGCTTGGCCGCCGAGCCCCGCATGGAGGTTCGACCGACCCTCGAGATCGCCCGACAGATCTGCCGGGGCCTACAGGCGGCGCACGACGTCAACGTGATCCACCGCGATCTCAAGCCGGCCAACGTGCTGGTCGAGCCCTCGGGTCGGGTGGTGATCACCGACTTCGGCGTGGCCTGCTCCACGCAGCGTGGCCCGAACGCACCGACCGACCCGACCCCGATGGCCGGCACCCCGGCGTACATGGCCCCCGAGCAGGTGATGAAGCTGCCGCTGGACGGCCGGGCCGACATCTACGCGCTGGGGGTGATGCTCTACGAGATGCTCACCGGTCGTCCTGCGTGGCAGGGCGGCAACCGAGTCGAGGTGGCGATGGCCCGCATGCACCGGCCCCCGCCCGATCCCCGCGAGCACGTGGCGCTGACCGACGGGCTGGCCCACCTGGTGCTGCGGTGCATGGCCCGCGATCCCCAGCAGCGCCCGGCCACCCCGGCGGTCCTGGCCGATCAGATCACCGGGGTGCTGGACGGCACGGCGCCCCCGGTCCCTCTGGAGACGCTCTCGGTCGCCTCGACCATGAGCTCGCCCTTCGCCCCGACCCAGCTGGGCGACCGGGCGCTGGCGGTGATGCCCTTCCGCTACCAGGGCGTGGCCGACGACGCCTACCTGGTGGACGCGCTGACCGACGAGCTGGTCGACCTGCTGTCGATGACCCGAGGCCTGCGCGTGTCGGCCAGCGGCGCCACCAACCGCTTCCGCGACGAGCGAGACGCCCGCACGGTGGGTCGAGCCCTGGGGGTCGACGCGATCATCGACGGCACCCTGCGGCGGATCGGTGACCAGGTACGGATCGTGGCCCGCCTGATCGACGTGGAGACGGGCTTTCAAAAGTGGAGCGAACGCTTTACCGGCCACCTGGAAGACGTGTTCGAGTTCCAGGATCGCATGGCCAAGCGGGTCGCCGAGGCGCTACGCGTCGAGCTGGCCTTGCACCCCCTGGCAGAGGTGGCCTCGGCCGAGGCGGTCGAGCACTACCTGCGCGGGCGTAGCCTCGCCCGCCGAGGCGACGCCGAGGACGAGGCCCTCGAAGAGGCGGTCGTCCACTTCGGCCAGGCTCAGGTGCTGGCCCCCGCGTTCGTGCTACCGCTGGCGGCCCGGGCCGACGCCGCCGTCCGCCGCTGGTTCATCGCCCGCGGCGACGACGGTGCTCGCCGGGCCGAGGCCGCGCGCGAGGCGATAGGCGAGGCGCTCGACCGCGCCGGCGGCCTGGCCGAGACCCAGCTGGCTGCCGCCCGCTTCGAGGTCAACCGGGGCGCCTTCGACCAGGCCGCGCAACACCTGACCACCGCGCTGAAGATCGCCCCCACCTACGCCGCAGCCCACGAGTACCTGGGCATGCTGCAGTGCGACGCCGGGCGCTCGCGCGAGGGTGTCCGCCACATCCGGCTGGCCCACGAGCTCGACCCTACCCTTGGGATCGGCACGCTGGCCGTGCTGCGCCACTACGCGCTGCACGGCAACGATCGCGCCTACGAGAAGATGCTGGGGCAGCTGCGCCGCAGCGCCAGCGCTCCCCGCCTGGGGATCGATCTGTTCGACTTCCGCGCGGCGCTGTGGCGCAACGACGAACAGCGAGCCCGCTCGATCCGCTGGCCCACCGGCGGCCTGGCCCACCCGCTGGTCAGCGCCCTCGAGTCCGCCCTCGACCCGGAGATCTCCGATCCCGAGCTCGGGCAGCGGCTCGAGACGGCCGCCGGCGGCTTCTCGAGCCCGCGCCTGCGGACCGCCTGGCGCCAGATCTCGGTGGAGGTCCTCGCCTGGCGAGGTGCGATCGACGATGCCCTCGCGACCCTCGACCGCGCCGATGCCGAGAGCGTGCTGCTCGACGCCGACTGGCTGGAGTCGTGCCCGGTGCTGGCCCCCATGCGCAACCATCCCGAGTTCGTCGCGATCCGAGATCGCGTGCGAAGTCGAGCCAACGAGATCTGGCAGGTCGACGACAGCTCGGTGTGATCGGCTCGCCCGTACGTCGAGGGTCATGCACCGTGGTCGTCGGTGCATCCATGCTCTGGAGGACCTTCGGGCCGGGACGCGATCTGATCCAGATCCGGCCTGAATCCGATCATGGTCGAACACCAACGCCTCAGTGCATCCATGACAAGGGCACGAGCCAAGCGGTTCCAAGCCAACGCGCTCTGGATCAAATCGGATCAAATCGGATCAAATCGGTTCCGATCGGATCGGTTCGACCGCATCGTCTTCGGTGCATCCATGACAAACACTCGACCGCACCGAGCTGCCGCGCGTACCCGCGCGTGGTTCATTTCGACTCCCGTGTGCGATCAAAGTGATCAGCTTCGCTCACCCTTCCGCACTATTGTTGAGTGATGGGGTACCCGTGGCTAAAGCGACGACGTAAATCGACTCCCGAGCTCGCCATCGAGCCGCCGTTGCCGCTGGGCAACCGCTCCAATGGCGAGTACTTCCATGAGCAGACCGCCCACGAGCGCCGGATCGCCGCGCTCGTGCGACGCCGGGCCGAGGATCGAGCACGTCGCCACGGGCTCGATCGCCGCCAGTTCCTCGCTTCATCCATGGGCATGGCGACCTCGCTGTGGGCTATTAATGCCTGTCAACCCGCCCAGTCTTCCAACCCGGCGGGGACCCAGATCGGCACAACCGGCATCGGCACCTCCAGCAATGGCTACGATCTGGGCACGGGAAGCCAGGACGACACCGGGCCCGTGGGCGACTGCGAGCCGATCGTCACGCCCGAGTTCATCTTCGACGTACAGACCCACCACGTCGATCCGGGGGGCTCGTGGCGAGACACTCACCCGACCTACGTCGAGCTGTTCGAGGGCCTGCCCCAGGCGATGTGCGGGCCCGATCCGATCGGCTGCTTTTCGGCCGACCAGTACATCGACCTGATGTTCCTCGACAGCGACACCTCCGTGGCGGTGCTCTCGGGGCTCCCGGCGAGCCTGTGCACCACCGGGGTCGCCGATTGCGGCAACCCGCTGGACAACGATCAGATCGTGGCCACGCGCGAGCTGGTCAACGCCCTGGCCCGGTCGCCGCGCTCGGTCAACCACGCCATGGTCACCCCCAACGTCGACCTCGAGCGCCAGCTCGAGTTGATGCAGCGGGCGGTCGAGGATCTCGGGGTTGGCGGCTGGAAGTGCTACCCCCCCTGGGGGCCCCAGGGGGAGGGCTTTTGGCTCGACGATCCTCAGGTGGGCCTACCCTTCATCGAGCAAGCGCGCGACCTGGGGGTCAAGACGATCTGCGCTCACAAGGGGATCGCCATGCCGGGCTTCGACATGGTGCACACCGATCCCCGCGACATCGTGGCCGTGGCCGCGATGTATCCCGACATGAACTTCGTGGTCTACCACGCCGGGTGGCTTCACGGCGGGCCGGGCAACGGCGAGGGGCCCTACGATCCCGCGGGGCAGGTCGACCCGCGCAACCCTGAGCTCTACCCCGTCAGTCAGGGGGTCAACAGCCTCGTCCACGCCATGCAGAAGCAAGGGCTGGGGCCGGGCTCCAATGTCTACGCCGATCTGGGCAGCGTGTGGATCAACGTGCTGGCCTACCCCGACCAGGCCGCGCACGTGCTCGGCAAGCTGCTGACCTACCTGGGCGAAGACAACGTGCTATGGGGCACCGACTCGATCTTCACCGGCTCCCCGCAGCCGCTCATCGAGGCGTTTTGCGCGTTTCGGATCTCCGAGCGGTTCCAGCAGCTCTACGGCTATCCAGCCCTGACCGAGACGATCAAGCGCAAGGTGCTGGGCCTCAACGCAGCGCCACTTTTCGGGGTGGACCCACAGGCGGTGCTCTGCGAGCTGGCCACCGACGCTATAGGCCAGCGCCGGCGAGCGCTCGACCAGGCCCTCGGACCGCGGCGATGGACGGCCAAGCACGGCTTGGGGCCCCGAACGCGACGTGAGTACGCCCGCCTGCTCGCCTCGAGCCCGGGGCCCGGGTAGGCGGTTGAGCGTGTCCCGGCCCATTGAGGCTCCTGGACTCCGTGTCCGGAGCATCGACACGAATTGGCCCAAAAGGACCAATTCGGCTGCATGCAACTCGCGATGCAGTCTGCTCGAGATCGACCGGCCCGAAAAAGCCATCACGATCCTCGAGCGATCGGCAAGCGCCTCCGTGCTCGGCATGCTTCAATGCTGACCGTGGGAGCATCAAGGATGAACGTCAATGGTAATAGAGTGAGTAGAGCGGCGCTTACCGTCGCCGGGGCCCTGGGTGCCATCATGCTCATGGGGCTCGACCCCGCCGAGGCGAGCGATGGCAACGACTATGTCGAGTCCGCCCAACAAACCGCCGATCTGATGACCAATGCGCTGGTGGCTGCGCTGTTGCAGATCGTCGACGACACGACCGCCGACAACGTCGACGAGGGCAACAAGATGGTCAGCCTGATCTTCGGCGATCGGAACGATTCGATCCGCCTGATCGGTAACTTTTCCCCGCTCAAACCCAGTGCTGCCGCCCCTGAAGACTGCTTCGAGACCGACGCCCTGGCATTGGCCCTCCAGGGCCAGGGCCATGAGGTCGTCGAGAACGGCGAGCTACGGCGTTCGATCCCGCTGCAGTTCCTCGCATCGGAGTGTGCTTTGTGCCACGATAGCTGGCAAAGCGAAGGGTTGCAGTTGGGTGACTATGTCGGAGCCCTGGTGATCAATGTTCCGCTCTACGACGAGGACTGTTATGACGATGGCAACGACAACTAGTTGCCATCGTGCGTCCGCCCTATTCGCTCGCCATCGCCAGTGACACCGGGCGCGGTGACCAGGACGTCC
>JBCCWC010000236.1:0-22600 GCA_039194325.1 Myxococcota bacterium | reverse complement strand
GACCAGCAGGCCCGGCAAGGCGATGAGCCCCAGCAGCCACAGCGGGAATTCCGACAAAGCGTCGATCCGCTGCAAGAAGATCCCCGCGGTGGTGCCCACGACGAGCACGAAGATCCACTTGGAGTAACCACCGAGTGATGCGCTGTGCTTGGCGACGCCCTCGTAGATCACATCGGAGTGAGGACCGGCGGTGGAGCCCGCGGGGGGGCGTGCGTGGGCTTGAGGGGAGTTCGGGGACTGCGGTTGCATGGGACCTCCACCCGGTTGATGCGGCGGTGCGGCAGCGCCGCCGGCAGGACCTCCGCCAGCGTACCCTGCGACGGGGGCTGGTGCCTGCCCAACTGGATTGCCGGCAGGATTGCCGGTTGGGTTGACCACTGGGTTGACCACTGGGCCCGGGATGGGAACCGGGGCCGGGCCTGCTGCGGGGGGTGCGGGGGTCGCAACCGGCGGTCCCCCGGGAGGATTCCCGTACGCAGCCGCGTGGGGGGTCTGGGCGTAGGGCGGGTAGGCGGGCGGAGTCGCCACCGGCGGATGGGCGACCGCGGGGCTCGCCGACGAGATCGGCGGCGACGCGGCCGGTCCGACCCCGGCCGCCGCGGATCCCCCAGGCGCGGGAGCGCTCACCGGGGCGGCGGCGGGGCTGACGACGGCCCCGGTCCCGGAGTCCTCGGGGACCAGGTGCGACCAGCCGGGTCCGGGACCTTCTTGCCCATGGCTCATGGCGCGAGTCTCTCAAACGGGACACCGGACCGACAAGCGACCGTCCGTGCGATCGACTGCGATCCCCGCTGCTAGACCCGCTGCTATACTGGTCGAGCGATGTACCTCGCCCGCGCAACGCTATGCGGCGTGGCACCGTTCGGTGAACTGGACGTCGACTTTTGCACGGAGCACGAAGAGCCGCGCATGGTGACGGTGGTGCACGGCGGCGCGGGCGTGGGCAAGACGACGCTGCTGCAGGCGCTGGCGTGCACCCGGCCGGGGCATGCGACCGTCGCGTCGAGCCTGGGCAGCGTCGACGAAGGAGCGCCGCGGGTGCGCTGTGCGTGGCACCTGGGCGAGGACGATCCTTCCCGACCTCATCCCCTGGAGGTCGGGACCCCCGGGGGCTCCCCCAGCAGCGACGACGCCGCGAGTCGGCGACGCGAGCAGGCGCTCTACGACCGGCGCGCGCGCGACCAGGGGGGGTTCGTGTTTTTGATGTTCCCGGCCAACCGATGGTTCTCGCGCCAGGCGGTGTCGATGCACGCGCCCCGTCGCACCATGATGCGCTACGACGTGCGGAGCACCACCGCCCTGGACCAGGCCAGCAGTGCCGATCTCACTCGCGAGACCAAGCAGGCGCTCGCCTACGCCGCGATCTGTGCCGCGCTGGCGGCCGGCCACCCGCGTGACCGGAGCGGGGCTGGCCCTCGCCAGGTCGATCCCCGGGTGCTCGGGCAGGCGATGCACGAGGCGGTCGACAAGATCGTGCAGCTGACGGGCTTTCGCTACGAGGGCCTGGAGCCGCTGAGCTTCGAGCCCCTGTTCTCGAGCCCGGGGGGGTGCTCGCGCACCTTCGACGTGCTGCCTACCCGCACGCGGCACCTGGTGGCCTACGCCGCCCTGACCATCAAGACGCTCTGGGCCGCCTATCCCTCCTACGACCCGCGAGCGGCCGAGGGGGTGGTGGCGATCGACGACATCGATCTCCACCAGGACGCGCGGGTGCAGTCGGAGCTGCTTCGCACGCTGCGGAGCTCGCTGCCTGGAGTCCAGTGGATCGTGACCACCGCGTCCCCGCACCTGGCGGCCAGCGCCGGCCCCGGGCAGGTGCTGGCGCTGCGTCGGATGTCGCAGAGCGATCAGGTGAGCCTGTTCGTGGATCAGCAGGCGCGCACGCACTAGCTGGTCCATCTATACATCCATCCAACCAGGGGATTCGGGACCTACGCCACCAAAGAAGGCCCGCGACCGAAGTCGCGGGCCGTTCACCACACGAGAATAACTATGCTTCGGCGTCTTCGGCGGCGGCCTCTTCGCCTTCGCCCTCGCCCTCGCCTTCGAGCCCCTCGTCGCCAAGACCCTCGTCGTCGGTCATCTCCTCGTCGCCAGCGTCGCCGCCCGCGACGGCCTTGAACTCACCCTTGCCCGAGAAGGCGAGCACGAGCTCCTGGACCTTGGTCTTGCTGTCGGTGGGGATGCTCTTGACGTCGGTGAGCGTGGCCTTGGACTTGTCCACGATCTCGGTCTGTAGCTCGGGGACGAGCTTGATGTTGGCCTCGATCTCGACCTTGAGCTCGGCGGTAGCAGCCTCGAGCTGGGCCTTGAGCTCCTTGGTCGCCTTGCCGGCCAGGCCGGGGACCTTCATGGGGACCTTGGTCAGGTAGCCGGTGACCTTCTTGGCCCGGCTGGGGATCGACTTGACGTCCAGGCCGACTTGCTTGACCTTGCCCAGGAACGCCTCCACGGAGGCTCGCTGCTCGGTGGCGATGTTCAGCTCGGCGCTGACCTCGATCGTTCCGTCTTGAAAGGTGACGCTGGCCATCGCGCCCAGGTCCTCGGCGCTGATCCCCAGCTCGTCCTTGAGGCTGTTGAACTCGCCGCCCAGGGCATGGGCGTCGTCTAGCGGCTGGGTGATCCACTTGATGTTGGCGTCGATCTGCGTCGGGATGTCCTTGAGCTCGTCGAACGCGGTCTCGTATGCGGGGGGCTCGGGCATCTGGAGGTCGCCGCCGCCGCCACCGCCCTTCTTGCAGGCCGGGACCACGGCGACGGACCCGAGCAAGAGTACGCACAGGAGGAGCTTGGTGAGCTTGGTGATGATCATTGAGGTGTTCTCGTTGGGTGATGGTGATTTCGTCCCACGCGAGCACGGGTCGGCCGAGCCGACGTCTTGCAGGTAGGGATCGATCCGGCGGGTGCTCCAGGGGGACGTGATGCGGACCACCGGTCGATGTCGGGCAGACGACCTTCCGGGGGTGAAGACGCTATGCGCGATCAACTGATCCCTACTTTGTTTTGTGAGAAAAGCGCTGAGACCTCGGGCCGACCGATCACCCCTCGAAGCGAACGTGGAAGTGGTCGCGATGCCCTCGCCAGTGGCGGATGACCCCCCGGGCTGCTCGGCGGCCGTAGGGGTACTGAAACAGCCGTTCGAGGGTGCTGTCGTCCACTCCTGAGGCCTGGGCGTGCTCGTAGAGCAGCCGCTGGATCTCGTAGTCGACGAACAAGTAGGTGATCGCGCGGGTGTCGAGCAGGGCTTGCAGCAGCGCCCAGGTGTTCCGCCGATCGAGGGTCCGTTCGTTGGCCACGCCAAAGCGGGCGTCACGAGCGTGTAGCACGTAGGCGATATCCACGTCGCGGCCTTGCTGGTGGCTGAGGTGGGGCGGGAAGGGCCCACCGCCCTTCTTGCTGATGTCGCCGATGTGGACCGGGGGGACGTCGCGCCCCCTCGCATACTCGTGAATGGCGTCACGGAGCAGCGCGAGGGTGCGGGGGGTGCCCCACGCAAAGGCCTTGGCCTTGACGGTGTACTCGGGCGCTGGCGAGAGTGGAACGCCGTCCCCCATGTCCGTGGACAAGTGCAGGTCGGCCACCAGATCGGGATAGAAGACGTCGTCGGCCGACAGCTCGACCGGGATCTCCGATACGCTGAGATACTCCACCTCGCCCTCGTTCGACAGCTCGACCACTCCGTCCTCGATACCGAGGACCTCGACCCCCGGACGAACCCGGTCGCCGGGACGATAGCTGGCGATCACCCCGGTGGCGTCGTCGCGAATGGTCGCCCGTGATCGCTCGGCAGATGCGGCGCTCATCGTCGCCAGCAAGCCCAACGGCAGCGTGGTGGGAGGCCAGGCGCGTCGGCGGGTAGGGGCCGGCTCGACATGGCTCGACGCAGAGACGACGCCGGTGGGGTCGGCAAGCGTCGGTGAGGAGTCCGGCGAAGGGTCGGCGAGGGTCGGCGAGCGAGTGGGCGCTAACTCGGGCGCGGCTTCGATCGGCGCTGAACCGTGCTCTGAACCGCGCTCTGAACCGCGCTCTGAACCGCGCTCTGAACCGCGCTCTGATCCGCGCTCGGATCCGGCGCCGCAGGCGGTGGCGGTGAGCCAGGCGAGGAGGACCGTTCGGGCAAGGTCGAGCATCGATGCCAGTCGAAGCAGGGGTCGAGCAAGGGTCGTACCACGCACCGACGGCCTCCCTGGGCGAAAATCGAGCTCCACGGCCATCTCCGAGCGCGTCACACTGTCACGATAATGAGCCGCGCGGTGGCGATTCGTCGAATGGGACAACAATGGGCCGAGACTCGGCAGCTAAATCGTGTTACGATGAGACTTCGATAAAGTGACAACTATGAAACGAATCAAGATCGAGCTATGGTCGCTGGGTGTGGCGGCCGCGGTAATGGCGCTTTTGGCAGGATCGCAGCCTGGGCATGAATCCCTGAATTCCAGGTACTTATCCGCCGATCGAGCTCGCGCAGAAGTCGCTGGCTACCTCGAAGCAGAGCCTCGGTACGCACATTTGAACACCGCTGCGCATCGCTGGTCGGTCTCGGACGGTCAAAGCGTCGCGTGGCTGGATGCTCGCTCGGGCGAGCTGCTCGAGGTGGAATTCGCCCCGTAAGTAATGCGAGCGCTCGAGCGTTCGAGGCCACGAACGCTCGCCGGCCATGCATCACCGTAGCCTCTCCTTCGTAGCCTCTCCTTTGTAGCCTCTCCTTCGTAGCCTCTCCTTCATGGTAGAGCGGAAGCGATCCATGAACTCGGGCTCGCTTCGTATCGTCACCTGGAACGTATGGTTCGGTCAGCTGGAGCGTCGGGCTCGGCAGCGCGCTCTGTGGCAGCAGCTCGAGGCGGTCGAGCCCGACGTGATCTGCCTGCAGGAGATGATTCCCGAGCACCTCGACGGCCCCGAGATCGAGCAATGGCGCGCGCGCGGATACTGGCTGAGTGACGAGTACATCACGCACTACGACGTGGTGATGCTCAGCCGGATCCCGGTATGTCACCGCGAGCGGCTGCCGATGGTCTCGGTGATGGGGCGCTCGCTGCTGATGGCTCGCCTGGCCACCGAGCCCCCGCTGACGGTGGCCACGATCCACCTCGAGAGCACGCCACCGATGACCGACGCCCGCGTGCAGCAGCTGCGGGACATCAACGCCCACCTGGCCGCCGAGGACAACGTGGTGCTGGTGGGCGACATGAACTTCTCCGACGACGCGCCGGCCGAGACGGCGCAGGTCCAGCACTGGCGGGACGCCTGGCCGCTGCTGCGGCCGGGCGAGCCGGGCTTTACCGTCGACAGCCACGTCAACGAGATGCGCTACGTCAGCAAGCAGCGCCACGTGCAGCGGCGGATCGACCGGGTGTTCCAGCGAGGCGACCGATGGCGGCTACGGCACATCGAGCGCCTGGGCACCGAGCCGCTGTCCGGGGATCCGCTGCTGTTCGCGTCGGATCACTTCGGGCTGATGGTGGATCTGGAGCCTACTTAGGTGCCCGCGGCGCCGGGGCGCCTCAGCGAGTCAGCCCCAGCTCCTTGCGGAGCTTGAGGTAGCTGGTGCTGCAGCTATACGCCACCAGATCGCGGATCCGATCCTTGAACGGTACCGGCATGCCCTCGTCCCCCTGCTGGGTGAGCACGCGAGCTGCGGAGTCGATGCTGTCGCACAGCACGAAGCCGGCCCGGCTTGCGGTGTAGGCGATGCCCTGGGCCCAGCCCTTGACGTCGGGCTCACCCCGGTCGAGCACCTTGCGGGACAGCGCGCCGAGCTGGTCGACCTGTGCCGGGGTCATGAAGCGCTTGAGGTGCTTGGCCAGGCGTTTTGCCTCTTGCTCGGACTCGGCGGGGATCTCGATCCCCGCGAGCGAGGCGGCCCCGTAGAACACGTGGCGCAGGCTGGCCGCCGAGGGCAGCACCGACGCGAGGATGTGACCGGGGCGTACCCGCGAGATCGCCCCCGCCGCCCGGAACTTGAGCCCGGCCTCGCTCTCGTCGCGCAGGGTGTCGCGGCCGGCCAGCACGGTGGGGAACACCCGCTTGGCGTCGCCTTCGCCCTCGCAAAGGGCGTCGATCCGCAGGCCCCCCGGCTCCTTGGGGCGCGGGAAGTAGTCGGGCGCGGGCACGTCGTAGACCCCGGCCGCATACGACAAGTAGCGGGCCAGATGATCGGAGGACTTGAGGCTTAGCTTGGCCCGATCGCTGCGCTCCACCGAGTGGTGCGCGTGGGTGTGGCCCTCGCGGGCGGCCACGATCGGCCACACGATCGCGAAGATCTCGGTGAGCCGAGCGTCCTGCTTGGGGTGGTAAAGGGTCTTGCGCCACAGCTCGCGGGTCACCACGCTGCGGATCTGAGCCTCGCGCTCGGCCGCCGCCTCGGCCAGGGCTCGCTCGGCCTCGTTGGCCTGCTTGAGGAACGTTAGCGTGCGCGACAGCGCGGTGGCCCGGTCCTCGTTGCCGCGCTTTTGGTAAAACTCGACCATGCGGTGATAGGTCTCGAACTCCATCGGGTCGTCGGCGATCAGCGCGTGACCCTGGATGATCGCCTTGTCCAGCTCGTCGTCGCCCATCGACAGGGCCAGCTCCATGATCTTGATCCGGCGGGTGCGTAGATCCTCGGCGCCCTCGGGCGCGAAGCGGACCGCCTGCTCGTACGCGGCCAGGGCCGTCTTGGGGTCGCCCAGGTGCGCCTCGTACACCTCGCCCAGGCGGGTAAACAGGCTCACCCGGTCCTCGGCCGAGGCGTCCTTGGGGAGCGCCTTGAGCCGGCCGCGCAGGTGCTTGGCCAGCTCCTTCCAGGCGCCCTTCTTCTCCAGGTGGTCGGCGTAGCCGCGCAGCGCCTTGGCATGGTTGGGATCGGCGGCCAGCACCCGCTCGATCCACTGCAAGTAGGCCGCGGGGTTGGCCAGCTGTTCACGGAAGATCGCCGCGCCGGCGTAGAGGTACTTGGCGCGCATCACGTCGGTGGGCTGCTGCACCGCAAGGCGCTCGATCACCCGGGTCACGTCGCGCCAGCGACCGGCCTTGGTGAAGGCGTCCATCAGGGCATGCAGCACCGCGGGATCCTGGGGCTCGAGCTCGAGGATCACCTCGAGGGTGCGTGCGGCGTCCTCGGGCGCTTCGAGCTGCTCGGTCTGGATCTGGGCGATCTCCTGGAGCAGCGCGATCCGCTTGGCCTGCTGCTCGGCCTGCTCGTCGCCGGTGAGCTTGGCCTCGCGACGGGCCATCATCTCGGCCTGCCGCCGCTTGGCGCCGACCGTGTCGGCGGGCGTCTCGGCCAGCTCCACCAGCATCCCGATCGCCGCCTGCGACTCGGGATCGATGTCGAGCGCGCGCTCGATGACCTGGGTTGCCTTGGCGCGCTCCTCCATGCCCAGCCGGGCCCGGGCCATGCGTAGGTACACCTCGGCCAGCTCGGGCGGGGGCAGCTGGTCGGCCGCGCCCAGTACCACCGACTGGTAGCTCCGCAGCGCCTCCTCCCAGCGCTCCGCCTCCATGTCCATCTCCCCCAAAAGCCGCAGCACGTCGAGGTTGCTGGCGTCGAGGCCTCGGGCCTTCTCGAGGTACTCGCGGGCTCGGTCGGGCTCTTGCGCCGCGACCGCGCAGCGCCCCGCGATCGACAGCGCCCGCAGGTTGGCCGCCTTGTCGTCGCCCGCCTGAGCGCTCACCTGCGCCACCAGAGTCTGGGCCGCCGGCCACGCTCGCGAAAGCTCACCCGCCGCCATCAGTCGCTCCACCAGCATGCTCGTTGCTTCGCGGTGATCGGGGGCGAGCTCGACCAGCTCTTCGAGTAGCGACAGGCCCTTGTCGGGCTGTCCCAGGGTCTCCAGGTAGGTCTTGGCCGCCTCGAAGGTCAGCGCCACCTTCTCGCTCCGCGAGGGGTGAACCTGGGCCGCGCTGACCTGGGCCTCGATCGCCTGGAGCGGCTGCTCGCGCTGGCGGTAGAGGTCGCGCAGGGCCAGCCAGGCTTCGTGGAGCGAGGGATCGATCTGTACCGCTTCCTCGAAGGCTTCCACCGCGCCGTCGATCTTGCCCAGTTTTATGCGTAGCTGGCCCCCCTGCCACAGCAGCGCGGCCTTGCGCTTGGGCTCGATCCCCTCGTCGTAGACCTGCTGACGGATCAGCGGCCCGGCCTTTTCGAATTCCTCGCGGGCGAGGTACTTCTCGAGCAGCGCGTCGCGCCAGGCGTGGTCGTCGGGCTCGAGCTCGGCCAGGGCCTCTAGCGCTTGCTGGGCCCCGTCCTCGTCGGTGAGCGGGCCGTCGTTGTGTAGAAGCTCCAGGGCCTTCTTCCACGCGTCGACCCGCATCGACGTGGGGGCGTCCTTGGACTCGCCGGCGCGTCGCAGCAGCACCAGCAGCGCCTCGGGGTTCTCTTGGCGTCGGTACCACTGCTCGAGGGCCTCGGCCGCCTCGCGCACCGCCTCGAGCTCGAAGCTCTGCGTCTGCACCACCTGCTCGCGGGCCTCGGCCGCTTGGGCCTTGCTCTCGGGCTCTGCGTCGAGCAGCTCGGCCACCTCGGCCAGCAGCGCGATCTGGGCCCCGGTGCGCTCCTCCAGCGAGACCACCGCCTGCAGCGCGGCCACCAGCGCGGGGCGATGCGCCGGGTCTTCGCTGGCCATCGGGCGCAGCAGTTCTACCCGGGTGCGGGCGCTCGGCTCGTGGTCGGGCTGCCGCTCGAGGAGCTTGTCCAGCTGCCTCACCGCGCGCGCCCGGTCGCTCAGCTTCTCGGCGGCCAGGGTGGCTGCTTCGGTTCGTAGCTCGCGGACCGTGTCGTCGTTGGTCGAGGCCTCGGCCCGCTTGTCGAGCAGGTCGACCAGGCTGTCCCAGTCCTCCAGCTCGCGGGCAAACGACTCCGCCTTCTCGAGCGCCTCGGCGTGCTCCGGCTCCACCTCCAGCGCGGCCCGCAGCGTCGCAAAGGCTCCCTCCGCGTCCTCGAGGTCGTCGTGCAGCACCGTGGCCGCCTCGCGCAAGGTCTGGGCCTTGTCCGCGCCCTCCTGGTAATCGGCCAAGTTGAGCAGGGCCCCGGCCAGCTCGGCCAGGTCTCCCGACTTGCGATAAAGGGGCACGATCGCGGTGAGGTTGGAGGCGTTGGGCTCGAGCTCCACCGCCTTCTCCAGCGCGGCTACCGCTCGATCGGTGACGCTCAGGCGCTCGGCGAACACCCGCCCCAGGTCGGCATAGAGCCGGGCCTGATCGCTGGGCTCGGTGGCGCGGTTGGCCACGATCTCCAGGCTCTCGGCCAGCGGGCCCCACTGGCCGCTGACCTCTCCCAGCCGGTGCAGCTCGTCTGTCGCGGCGATCTGCTCGGCGACTGGGATCTCCTCGAGCAGCGCCTGGAGCTCCCGGAACGCGCTGGCCGGTGAGCCCAGCTGCTTCTCGTAGATCTCGATCAGCTCGCGGTGCAGCTCCACCCGCTCTTGCTGGACCTCGGAGAGCTTGGCCCGCACCGTGAGGATCTCCGTCACCCGGTCCCAGTGCTCGCCGCTCCGCGCCTCGGCTTCGAGCCGAGCGATCGCCTCCCGGGACTCACGGTGGGTCGGCTTGCGCTCGAGGATCGCGACCCAGGCTTCGAGGTCGTTCGGATCTTCGGGCAGGACCACCGGCACGGAGACCGCCCGGGTCACCTTCCGCGGAGCATCGGCGTCCGTGGTGGCGATCTCCCGGGCCAGCTCGTGGAACGCGGCCACGTCCAGGCGGGCGCTCGCGTCGGGGTGGAGTGCCTGCTCGAATAGCTCGTCGAGGCGGGCGTCGAGGTCGAGGGTGCTCGGCCGCGGCATTGCCCCGACCGGATCGCGGCTGGTCAGTAGCCGATAGAGCAGCGCGGCCAGGCCGTACGCGTCGCTCTTGGTCGAGGGTGCGCCGCCGGCCAGGCGTTCGGGCGCGACCGTACCCAGGGCTGCGTCCGCTCGGGTCGGCGCCTGCAGGCCGGCCAGGCCGAACCCGCGGAGCACCGGCCCCTCGGTGGTCATCGTCACCAGCTCGGCGCAGACCGCTCCGTGGCACACACCCTCCGCATGCGCGGCCGCCAGGCCCTCGGCCAGCGGGCCGACGATGGCCAGCGCGTCATCCAGCGAGCGTCCTGCATCCCCGAGGGTCGCGGCCAGTGGTTTGCCGGCCCGGGTTGCTCGGTGCAGCGAGGCTACGTCGTCTTCGAGCCGCAGCGCGCCATAGCCCGCAACCGCGGGGGTCTCGAGCTTGGCCAGGCTCTCGGCGAGCTCTTCGAGCGCCTTGCGCTCTGCGTCTTGCAGCGGTCGGCCCAGGGCGATCCGCTCCACGTCGTGCTCGCCATCGCCATCGCCATCACCATCACCACCACGAGCCGCGAGCACGACCAGCCCACCCGCGCGTGCTCGTACCCCGCGCAGCTCGGTGCCTTCGGGTAGTAGTCGCAAGGCATCGTCGAGCTCGGCCGCCGCGCGCAGGCCCTCGGCGCAGGCCTCCGACTCTCCTCGGGCCCACGACACCCAGGCCAGGCCCAGCCTCGCCAGCCCGGCCACCGCCTCCCGCCCCTCGAGGGCCGTAAAGCAGCGCGCGGCTAGCTCTTCGCGGCCATTGCCCAGACCATGGCCCGGACCATGGCCCAGCAGGATCGTCCCCGCGCGCAGCAGCGTATCGTCGCTTTGGGCCGCCAGCGCATCGGCGCCCATCGCCTCGACCTGCGCGGCCACGCTCGGCAGCCACGGACCCGGAGCCACATCGGGTCGACGGGGCGTGCCCGCCAAGCGCAGCGCATTGCTCGACGTGGTGTCGTTGCCGTTGTCCGGGTCCTGGTGGTCAGCGGGTGAGTCGGGCATCGAGCTCTCTTTCGGGGGGTCCTCGCAGGCGCGGCGCATGCTAGCAGGTTGCGAACCCGCTCCAGGCTTCTATCGGGCCGACCATCGGGTCCCGATCGAGCTTCGCGATCCGGTCTTCGTCGGGCCTCGATCTCCGCCGTCCCCGGCGCATCGTGGACCTGCTAGCCTGCCCGGCGATGGGCGACGCGAACGCGACGATCGGGGGCTCGTGGACGGCGGAGGAGATCGAGGCGTTGCTGCCCGAATTACGTGAGATCCGCCACGACCTGCATCAGCATCCCGAGCTGGGCTTCGAGGAGCATCGGACCTCGGCGCAGGTCCGCCGGTGGTTGGAGGCCCGGGGCTATACGCCGCAGTCTTGCGCACAGACCGGTCTTTGGGCCGACCTCCATCCCAGCCGTCAAGATGGTCGTGAAGACGGCCGTCACGGTGGTCGTGAAGGCCCCTGCATCGCCCTGCGGGCCGACCTCGATTGCCTGCCCATGACCGAGACCACCGATCTTCCCTATCGTTCCGTGCACGACGGTCGCGCACACAAGTGCGGTCACGACGGGCACACCACGATCCTCATGGGCGTCGCCGATCTGCTGGCCCGCCATCGCGATCGGGTGCCCGGCAACGTCCGCCTCGTGTTCCAGCCCGCCGAGGAGGGGGTGCGTGGTGGGGGAGCCCGGGTCATGGTGGCCGAGGGCGTGCTCGAGGGCGTCGACGAGATCTACGGCCTGCACAACTGGCCGCCCTTTCCTCACGGTGAGCTGCGGGTGCGAGGGGGCGCCGTCATGGCGCAGACCCGCGAGATCGACGTGGCGGTCACCGGCAAGGGCGGGCACGGCAGCCAGCCTCAGGATTGCCGGGATCCGATCGTGGCCGCGGCGTCGCTTATCACCGCGCTGCAGACCGTCGTCAGCCGCGGCCTGGGCAGCGACGGCGGCGCGGTGGTCAGCATCTGTCGGATCCGCGGCGGGAGCACCCACAACGTGATCCCCGATCGAGTGACCCTGGGGGGTACCGTGCGGAGCTTCGATCCCGCGGTAGATGCCCGGGTGGTCGAGCGGATCCACGAGATCGGGCGGGGCGTGGCCGCCACCTACGGGGTGGAGGTGGAGCTGACCGTCACCGATGGATACCCCGTGCTGGTCAACCACGAGCGCTGCGCCGACGTGGTGCGGCGGGTGGGCGCGCGCGTGGTGGGGCCGGAGCGGGTCAGCGCAAAGAGCCTGCCGATCGCCGGCGGCGAGGACTTTGCGTACTTTGCCCAGCAGATCCCTGCGGCCTACTTCTTCCTGGGCGCGGGGCAGCCCGGGGCCCAGACGCCCGGCTGTCATCATCCCGACTTTGATTTCGACGACTCGCTGATCCCCATTGGAGTGCAGATGTTCTTGGGAATCGTGCACGACCGTCTGGGTGCTGGCTGATGACCCGGAGCCGTTGGTCCTGTCGTTCGATGCACCAAACGCTCACCCCCAAGGTTCGTCGTATCCGCTACCGGTTCTGACGCCGCCAAAAGTGCGGAGTCTCGGCAAAGGCCACGTAGGTCTGTGCGATCCCCATGTCCCCGGCCGCGAGCGCTGCCGCCGGTCCCCCGACGATGCACTCCGTTTGTTCGGGGGACAGGCCCAGGGCGAACGTCGCCATGTGGGCGCTCATGCAAAGCGCCGGCGTCTCGGCGCCGGCCAGTGCCTCGGCGAGCTCGGTCGCTCCCTCGAACGTCACCGTCTCGCCGTCGAGGTTCTCGACCAGCCCCGAGAGATCCAGCGCAAAGCCGTTCTCGGCCGACCGATGGCGCCCCGAGGCGTCGAGCCCTTCGAGGCCGAAGCCGATCGGATCGATGAACGTATGGCAGCCCGCGCAGCTGGGATCCGCCACGTGCTCTTCGTAGCGCTGGCGGGTGGTCTGGGTCGCCTCGGGCGGCGGTAGTTCGCCCACGTCTGGCGGTGGTGGCGGAAGCTCCGTGCACAAAAGCCGCGAGCGCACCAGCTTGCCGCGCTGGGTCGGGGACGTCGCCAGATACGTCGAGTGAGTCGCCATCACGCCGCCCAGCGACAGCAGCCCTACGCCCCAGCCCGGGGGCTTGGCGGTCGCCCCCGCCCCGTCCCCATAGCCATAGTAGGCCGCCAGGGTCGCGTCTACGTGCGAGTGATCGGCGGTCAGCAGCGTGGTCACGTCGCCTTGCTCCCCGAACACCACATCGTCGACGAAGGCCTCGATCTCGGCGGCCATCGAGGCCTTCACCTCGTCGCTGAAGCCCGGGTATCGCTCGGGATCCTTTTGTAGGTTGGGCAGGGTCGACAGGCCGAGCCACTGGCGATGGAACTCCTGCAGGCGCTGCCGTAGCTTCGGCCGGGCCGAGCCGCTCGCGTCGAACGCCAGCTCGGCCGCCACCGCGGCGATCGCCTCGGGGGTGTCGAGCTCCCCGGCCTCGGCCCGGTCGAGCAGCGCGTCGTCGGGGGGAGCGCCCGTCAACGCGAACGCGAGCAGGGTCGCGACCTCGGGGCCGCTCAGGTCGTACCACCCTTCGTCTTGCTCGCTCGCCTCGCCGAGCTCCGAGCGATACACGAAGTGAGGTGATTGCAGCAGGGTCTGCACCGTCCACTGCACCCAGTCCTCGAACTGGCCGCCTTGGGCCTCGACCTCGTCGAGGAGCGCGAGGTAGCGGGCGCGCTCCTCGTCGCGGAGCGTGCGGCGGAACAATCGACGGGCCGGGCCATCGAGCAATTGCTCGGCGCAGCCTAGTCCTCCTTCGTTCGCGCACGGGAGGAGCGTCGCGAGGCGCTCGGGGGTGCTGACCAGGTTTGCGAGCTGGATCGCATTCGTCTCCAGCGCGGCCGCGTGGGCTTCCCCCACCCGCAGGCGCTCCGCGTCGTTGGTGTAGCCCGTGCTGGCCGCCGGATCGGGCGACAGCGTGGGCCCGCCCCACGACGCTTCGTCGAGCGCGAGGGCGTGGCGCACCGAGAGCTCGTACTCGGCCACCGTGAGCCGACGCAGCAGCCGTGGTCCGGGCACGTCGTGGGCGTCGCCCGAGCACAGCGGCTGCGAGGGCGGGATCGGCTCGTCACCGCCGTCGTTGCCACCCTCGTCGGCGCTACCATCCTCGCCATCGTCGGCGCCGGGGTCGGGGCCGAAGCTCTCGCGCCCAGGTCCGTCGTAGCACGCCGCCGTGCCGACACACATGACCAGGGAGAGTCCAAGCAGCCATCGTGGTTGTTGCGATCGTGGTTGTTGCGATCGTGGTCGTTGCGATCGTGGTTGCGTGCTCATGCCAGGATCTCCGGGAGGGTGTCGTTGCCGAAGTGGTCGCCGCCCGGTGCGCCCACCGCCTCGCACAGCGTGCGCAGCAGGTGCTTGTTGGTCGCGCCCTGCACGTCGACGGTCGTCCCGGTGGTCAGCCGACCGCCCAGGCTCCCCGCGTAAAGAGCGACGATGTCCTCGCTCCCGTGCCCCGGGTTGCACTCGGCCATCCACAGCACGCAGCTGTTGTCGAGCACCGTGCGTCCGGGATCGAGCGGATCGTCGACATCGAGCGCGGTCAGCAGCCGCGCGAGCTTCGAGGCGTACCACTGCTGGACCAGCGCGAACTCCTGCTGGCTGCCGTGCGAGGTGTCGTGGTGCGGGCGCCCTCCGAGCACCGGCACCAGCGCGTTGCCGTCGGCCGAGTTGGCCTGCAGCGTGGCCACGCGGGTCAGGCCGCAGGCCACCGTCCGCGCGAGCACGTCCACCTGAGCGTCGATGATCGGTTCGTAGAGATCGTGACGATAGGCCGCCGCCTCGTTGCCCTGGAGCTCGGCGCGTAGCGCCTCCACCGAGGGCAACGGGTCGTTGGAGCAGCTCAGCGGTGTCGGGGGGGGTGTGGTGCCAGGGCCCCCGAGGGCCTCGAGGGCGGCGTGGTGCTCGTCCACCTTGTCGAACTCGGACGAGCCCTCCACCCGCGTGCGCAGCTCCAGCAGCTCCGCCATGAGGATCTCTCGCGAGTGATCGCTCAAGTCGAGCTCGGGTGTCGATGGCGGGGGCGGGGAGTCGCCGCCGAGATCCGCGAACAGCTTATCGAAGGCAGTGACCGGGTTGGCGTCGTAGTCGACCGGCGTCGGGTTGAAGAAGAAGGTAGAACGCCCGTAGAGCTGGTAGAGCTCGATGGAGTTGGCCGGTAGCGCTCCCAGGTGAACCGAGCGCCGAGCCGATGGGGCGGTGGCCTCGAAGTGATCGGCCACCACCTGGTCGATCGACTTGACCTGCGGATCGGCGGCCTCATAGCTGTTGATCGGGGCCCCGGTGAACATACTACGCACCGCCATGTGATCCCATGATCCGTCGATATCCAGACCGCGCACGAAAGTCAGCTGATCCAAGAATCCGGCCAGGGGCTCGGTCACCACGCTGCCCGCCGGACCGGGCCAGAAATACTGGTGGTCGACGCCGTTGAGCAGCGGCATTACGATGAGCCGGCAGGGCCGCTCGTTCGCCGCCCGGGCTCGCTGTGCGCTCCAAAGAGGCACCGAAGCGGCCATCGCCGCCGTGCCTGCCAACATCCGCCGTCTCGAGAATGTCCCTCGCACCTTGCCTCTCTCCCTGCGCCGCGCACTATGGCGAGGCCTCGTGTGGTAGTGCTCGCCCCGGGATCGAAGTGGATGATGTTTTTCGCCACGCCTCCGCCACGCCTCCGTCACGCTTCCGGGGCGCCCGAGCACAGCGATGAAGACGGCAGGTGAACAGTGGGCTCGAAGCGGGGGGCGACGGTCGCGGATCGGGGCGCGAGCGGCCGTGTTGGTCGCCGTTTCGGTGATCGTGCTCTGGGGAGGATCACCGTCGTCCGCGGCGACCGAGCCGGCCCCGTCGACCGAGCCGGCCCCGTCGACCGAGCCGGCCGCTTCGGCCACTCGCGTGGTGATCGCGCTGGATCCGGGTGTCGTCGAGTTCACGCCCGCGGCGATGCGCAATGCATTGCGTGGCCACCTACCCGGAATGACCCCGCACGTCGAGATGCGCGCCGTCGACGATGGTGAGCACGATAGTTGGGTCAATACCCAGCTGCTTGAGCCCGACACGCGGGCCGTCGTGTGGATCGAGCGCGATGACGACATGGGGCTACGCGTCGAAGTAAGGCTGCCCCGGGCCTCCGGGGCCTCCAGGGCTCTCGAAGCGGAGGGAGCCGCGGGAGCGGACGGGACCGAGGGGGTCGGGACCGGCGACATCGACTCGTGGTCTCGCCGGGTGCCGGTGATCGAGGATCCGGTAGTCTTGCTCGAAGAGCTCGGCGCCATGCTGGGCGGAATGCTCGTGCTCGATCTGGCTCCGGTGGCGCCCCCGGAGCCCGAGGCCCGCCCTGTGGTGCCGCCCATGGAGTCTTCGGTCACCCCGCTCGCCGAGCCCGTCCCCGTGCCGGCTGCGGCGCCCTCGTGGAGCGCCGACCTGTGGCTGGGGTATTCGGGCGCGCCGCTGGCCCCCACGGCGCTGTGGACCCACGGTGCGATGCTGGAATCGGGGCTTTGGTTGCCTAGCCACTGGTGGCTGGGTCTTGGCCTGGGCTGGGTGCCGGCCCAGCGGGTCTCGGCGCCGGGCGATGTACGGGTGCAGCGGATCCCCGTGCAGCTGGCTGGCGGTCATCGGTTCTTGCGCGGTCGCCGATTCCAGCCTGCGGTCCTCGCGCTGGCCCGGCTCGAGGCTTTGGGGTGGTCCCCAGCCCAGGGCGACGCGGTGATCGGTCGCCGGGGGTGGGCCGCCCGCGTTGCCCTTGGCGTGGGCCTCGAGGGGCGGATCGGGCTGGGGCGCGGGGTCTTCGGGTGCATCCGCGCGACCGCGCACGGGTGGCTGCTCAACAGCACCGTGGTCGTGGTGGAGCCGGCGGGATCTCGTGTGATCTTGCAGGCCTACCCGATCTCCGGCGCCCTGATGGCGGGGGTGGGATACGCATGGGGTCGCTCGTAGTCGACGCCCATGGTTTTCTTCATCCACTTCGAGCCGTGCGGTGCCACTCCATGGTGGGCGTTTTCGATGGGCACTACATTACGAGCGCGTCCGGGCTCGACCTCGGACCCCAAGCGTGACCTCGCGCTGACGCGGCGGGTCGTCGATGGCGATCGATCCGCCGCGCAGCGTCTCGCCTCTCGCTTGATGCCCACCGTGCGTGCCGTAGCCGTTCGGCTCACCCGGAACTCCGCCGACGCCCAAGACGCGGCCCAGGAGGCCCTGGTGGAGCTCTTGCGATCGGCGTCCAACTACCGCGGGGATGGGTCGCTGGAGGGGTGGGCTCAGCGGATTGCGATGCGCTCGGTCGCTCGCTGGATGCGTCGGCATGCCAAGGGCGCCGTGCCCACCGAGGTCGGCGATGAAGTCCGGGCGGACTCCGCCTCGACCTTCGTCATCGACCGCTTGCCCCGCCCGCTCGAGACCTACTTGGGTGAGCTGGCCGAGCCACAGCGCACCGCGCTGATCCTGCGGTGCAGCCTGGGCTGCACGCTCCCCGAGATCGCCGAGATCACCGACAGCCCCGTGCCCACGGTAAAGTCTCGCGTGGGTCGTGCCCTCGCGATCATACGCGGCTCGATCCGCCGGGACGTGCGCTTCGGACCCCGAAAGCAGGCACAAGCATGACTTTGCACCTCGATGATGCTCGCTGGCGTGCCGCCAACACGGCGCGGCTGCTCGACGAGCCTGGCGCGGTGGATCCAGCCTGGCTCCGCGACTATGCGCCTCACGATGCCGAGACCGCGGCCGAGAAGGCCCTGCTCGACGCCCTGGCTCGTACCGAACCGGCCGTACAGATCGACGAGGCGGCCGCCATCGCGGGGGCTCTGGAGCAGTGGGATCCATCCGGGCTGCACGCCGAGATCCGTCGGCGACGGTGGGCCAAGCGGGCGGTGATCGTGACGGGGCTATTGGCGGTCGGCGTTGCGGCGGGCTTGGTGCTGGGCGTGGGCCCGCGTGGTCTGGGCATAAAGAACGAAGACGACCACATCGCTCAGGCTGGCGCCGTGTCATCACCCAGCGACGAGGCGTCGGCCGTGACCCCCGAGGCGGCACCGGCACCCGCGGCTCCCGGGTCCACCCCGGCCTCCGAGCAGCCTGACGCATCGGCTTCGAGTTGGGCGGTGCATTCGGGTGCGGTCGTGGCCGAGGCCGACGGTACTCCTACGGCCTTGCTGCCGCGCGGGGTTGCGTTGGTCGCCGCCGGAGAGCTGTGCACCTCGTCGGGGCCGCAGACCGAGATCTGCTTGCAAGACGGGTCGCGCTTCGAGCTTGTCGACGGCGACCAGCTCGAGCTGCTGCGAGGGCGCGCCCACGTGCGCAACCGCGGGGAGCGATCGTTTTCGGTGCAGGTGGACGACATGAAGGTCGAGGCCAAGGGCCCCGCCGTCTATGTCATCGAGCGAGAGATGGCCGGGTGGTCACTGACGGTGGAAGAGGGCGCCCCGGTGATGCACACAAAGGGGTCGCACACCACGGTACAGGCCGGCCAGACGCTCATGGACAAGGCCACGCGAGGTCGTGCTCGACGCTCCGTGCCCGATCCTCGGGAGCGGCTGGCGGCGGCGCGCTCGCGCAGAGCCGCGGGTGACCGCAAAGGCGCGGCCAAGCTCTACGAAGCCCTGATCGCCGCTTCTCCGCGTTCTTCGGCGGCTCGGGTGGCCACCGTGAGCCTCGGGCAGCTCTACCTCGAGCTGGGTCGGCCCAAGAAGGCGCGGGCTGCCTTCGAGCGCTATCTCGCGCGGGGTGCCGGCACACTGTCCGAGGACGCCGCGTTCGGTCGCTTGCGTGCACTACGGGCTCTTGGAGCCTCCTCGTTCCAGGCCGCCGTCGCGAAGTTCCTCGCCCGCTATCCCGACGGTGCCTACACGTCTCGTGTGCGGCGATGGGCCGAGTGAGCCCTCGGGTCGCGCTCATTGGCGTGCTGCTGTGCGCCGGCTGTCGGCAGACCTACGTGGCCGGGATCCTCCAAGCGGGCTCCGGATCGGCGGGATCGGCGGGCTCGACCGCGACCGGCGAGGGCTCCATGGGAACCGGCGAGGGCTCGACCGCGACCGACGGGGGTTCGTGCTCGACCACGATGTGTGCCGACGACTCGACCGGTGCCTCGGAGTGCTTGCCGCCTTCGCCGATCCCCGATTGCGACGTCGACGACGATCCTCTGCGAGCGCTGGGGGTGGCGTGCTATGAGGGGGTCTCGGCGGTCTTAGCGGAGACCTTCACCTCGCCCGATCCCGACGCTTGGCGTGCCACCCGCGAGTTTGGCAACGCATTTTGGGTCTCGGCAGACAGCGAGGCGGTCCTCGCGATCACCACCGGGCGTCTTCCTGTCCCCGGCATCGCCGGGGAGCTCGAGCTCGAGCCCAGCGTTGGGCAGCCCGGCGTCGCCAACGACAACCCCGACGGTGCCGATCCTCCGCCGCCCATCAGTGTGACCCCGGGCAGCAACAACGGGGCGGGCGGCAGCCCCTTTTTGGGCTGTGATGGCGTCGGGGATTGCTCGGACACCCTAAAGAGCGCTTGGGCGTCGGGGGCAGCCGACGATCTGGTGTGGTTTGCCTTCGACGTTCAGGTGCCCGAGCGGGTCACTGGCTATAGTGCTCAGGTTGTCTTGATGACCGCCGAGTTTCCCGAGCGAGTCGAAGATCCGGCCTCGGATACCTTCGTGTGGTGGGTGTCCTCGGAGAGCTACACGGGCAACCTCGCCACACTTGGCGCCGACCCGGTCACCATGACTACGTTAGCGCCCCATGTGACGTTTGTGGGTGAACATCCGGCGCTGCTGCGGACGGGCATGGATGGCGTATTGCTCGAGTCTTGTACCCTGGGGAAGGAAGTCTACGACCAGTGCCCCGTTGGGGCGACGACGGACTGGCTTTCTTTGGCGGGGCCAGCCGTGCCGGGTGAGACGATGAGCGTCGTGGTGGCGGTGTTCGATCAGGGTGATGACCAGCTCGACACTACGGTGTTGCTGGATGGCTGGCAGTGGCAATGTGAAGGGTGTATGCCTGGGGTCGATTGCGGATTGCAATTGCCCTGAGCGTTGGGTCTTCTGCCTCACGTAGTGTGTGACTGGCCATGCCTCCACCTCGTCGGGGCTGGATGCGGCTAGGGCTTGTTGGTGGTGAGGTTGATGTTGTTGTAGTCCTCCGCGTGTCTGAGGGCTGAGGTGAGGTCGGGTGTTTTGTCGAGGGGGTGCCGGGGGATGTTCGCGTCATGTTCGCGTCATGTTCGTACGGTCAAGAACGATGCAGTCATCGATGAGTTATGACCATTTTAGGGAATCTAGCTTGATCGTAGCATCGGTGATGGGCGCGACGTGAGGATCGAACATGGATATCTTTTGTCGTCACATTGACGCAAAACGATGATTGCGCCAAAGAAGTCTGCCGATACAATGAGTCGTGACATGTATCGACATCATATCCGTCTTTGGTCCCTGGCTCCTCTTTTGTGTTGCCTGGCCGCGTGCGCGCTCGAGGAAGACTATGAGCCCCACGAATACACCGAGAGAAGCGATTGTGATGCGCCGACGTGGACTCCTGGCCAGTGGTACGTGGCGGGGGACGTGGTTCACTACGCTCCCGACGGACAGCTCTACATCGCGGAGCACGACAACCCCGGCTACGACCCGACGATAAGCACGTGGTTTTGGGATCCGACCAGCTGCGGAGACGGGGGCGGTCTGCCTCCTCCGGGCGATGACTGCGATGCGCCGACGTGGACTCCTGGCCAGTGGTATGTGGTCGGGGATGTGGTTCACTACGCTCCCGATGGACAGCTCTATATCGCGGAGCACGAAAACCCCGGCTATGATCCGACGATAAGCACGTGGTTCTGGGATCCGACCAGCTGCGGAGGCGGGGGCGATGGGGACCCGCCGCCGCCTCCGCCCCCGCCGGGCGATGACTGTAATGTGCCGACGTGGACCCCCGGTCAGTGGTACGTCGCGGGGGACGTGGTTCACTATGCCGCCGATGGACAGCTCTATATCGCGGAGCACGACAACCCCGGCTACGACCCGACGATAAGCACGTGGTTTTGGGATCCGACGAGCTGCGGCGACGGGGGCGATGGAGGCGGTCCGCCCCCGCCCCCGCCCCCGCCGGGCGACGGCGTGGGCTCGCTGATTAGTGCGGCTCAGTTTGCGACGATCTTCCCCAATGCCGCGCCATTCTATACTTATAGCGCCTTTATCGAGGCGACCCAGACCTACCCGGCGTTTGCGGGCAGCGGAGATCCGACCACCGATCGGCGCGAGCTGGCCGCTTTCCTCGCCAACATCTCGCACGAGACGGGAGGGCTGGTATATATTGAGGAGATCGCGATGGGCGAGTACTGCTCCCCCAGCGTGGGGTGCCCTTGTGCTCCTGGGCGCAAGTACTATGGGCGCGGGCCGATCCAGCTGTCGTGGAACTATAACTATTGTGCCGCTGGCGCCGCGCTGGGCCTCAATCTGCAGGCCAACCCCGATCTCGTCGCGCAAGACGCTACCGTCGCTTGGCAGACCGCGCTATGGTTTTGGATGACATCGACCGGCGCGGGCACGAGCACATGCCACGACGCGATGGTCGGGGGCAGCGGCTTCGGGCAGACAATCCAGACGATCAACGGCGCCCTCGAGTGCGGCGGGGGCAACCCGGCGCAGGTGCAGTCACGCATCGACACGTATCTATCGATCACCGCCGTCCTCGGGGTCGATCCGGGCGGGAACCTCGGCTGCTGAGGGCTCGCGCCAGATCTCGAACCGTCATCCCACGCAAACGCTTGCTTCTTCTTTGATCGCGGTCTCGCCTCTACTTCACGTGGTGGGTGGCCAGCCAGGCTTCCACCTCGTCGAGGTCGGTGTCGGATTCGCTGGGGTCATTGGCCGTCGCGAGCGTCTGCTGGGCTTGCTCGGCCAGCGAGCGGGCTTGTGCCTGCTCGCTGGGCTCGCTCCACAGGGCGCGGGCGAGCACGAAGCGGGTCTTGGCGAGCAGCTCGGGGGTGATCGTGGTTACCTCGCGCATCGAGAGCGCACGCTCGGCGTGCGCACGGGCAGCCGCGGGGGCACCCCCCTCGAGCGCAGCCGTAGCCAGCCCCAAGAGCGAATAGGCGATGTCGGGATGGTCGGGGTCTAGTGCCTTGTGTTGTATGGCGAGGGCCCGTTCATGGTACAGCCTGGCGTTGTCGTAGTCCCCTTGGTTGCTCGATACACCACCCAGGTTATTGAGGCAGATCGCCACGTGCGGGTGGTCGGTGCCCAGTACCTTCTCGAATATGTCGAGAGCTCGCTGGTAGTAGAGCTTGGCGTTGTCGTAATCTTCTTGGCTGTCGAATACGGTACCCAGGCTGTTCAGGCTAGAGGCCACATCGGGATGCTCGACACCTAGCGCCTCTTGTCGTATAGCGAGGGCTTGCTGATGGTGAAGCCTGGCACCGTCTAGATCCCCCATGCTCTGGAGCACGGAGCCCAGTCCGTTTAGGCTAGTGGCCAGGTCGGGATGTTCGGTGCCGAGTGTTTTCTCTTGAATTTCAATAGCCCGCTGGTAATGAGTCTTGGCTTCGTCCAGATCTCCCATGCTCTCGAGTATAGAGCCCAGGTTGTTGAGACCAGTGGCTACATTGGGATGGTCGGGGCCCAGGGCCTTCTCGAATGCCGTCAGGGCCTGTTGGTAGTAGCGCCGGGCGTTGTCGTAGTCTCCTTGGTCGGCGAACAGGCTGCCCAAGTTGTGCATGGTGGCGGCTGCATGGGGATGGTCGGCGTCCAGCGTCTGTTGAACGATGGCAAGGGCCCGCTGATAGTGCAGCTCGGAGCTCTGGTAATCCCCTAGAAACCGCATTGCCGTGCCCAGGCTGTTGAGGCTGTTGACCACGTCGGG
>JBCCWC010000235.1:0-22717 GCA_039194325.1 Myxococcota bacterium | reverse complement strand
CGTTCGTTCCACAAAGACCACGAGCTTCTGGTACACGCCGGATCGCTCGAAGCTCTTCGGGTCGCACGGCCAGAGGCCGTGGTTTTATTTACGTAATAATGACTCTGCGAACAGGCGCCCCCGCCGGAACGTCCACGCACCGCACCAAGCTCTACTCACCACCCAAAACCCCAAACCATCGCGTTCGAAAGACGCGGCGCCCGATTGACGGCCCGCGACTCGACGCATTAATCCGAGCGCCCTATGCCGAGCGCCCTATGCCGAGCGCCCTATGCCGAGCGCCCTATGCCGAGCGCCCTATGCCGAGCGCCCTATGCCGCGCTCATGCCGAAAAGCCGAAGTCCCCCCGGCGCGAGGCATTTCGCAAGGCGCACCGCCCTCGACCATAGTACACCCACGAGCGCCCCATGCTCAGCGAGCGAGCCAAAACCACGAGAGAAAGTACCGAGATCACCACCACCAACTCGTCAACGACGACCGATCCGAAGGTCTACGATCTCCGCGCCATGGAAGTATGGCACTGCCCAACATCACTATATTTCGATGCACCGACGGAATAGATCGGACCGCCATGCTCCGAGCATACCACCGCTCAAATCGACGTCCTACGGGGCGCAGAAGCCTCCTAAACGGCAATTGGCGTCACGCCACCCATACTCTGGCCTATTCACAGCAATTTACTCATTCTACAGACACAGACTTACAATATGTACACCTGAAAATGTGCTTACAAATTATTTCCAAGATCTCGTAAATTTGTTTACACCACTGATTTCGCTAAAGAAAATCGATTTTCCGGTCATCCCCCTTGACCGCCCCTGCGACCTCCGCCACCCCCCCGCGCTCTTCCGCACTTCGCCCTCTCCACGCCGCCATAAGGGCTATTTTCGCCGTCAGAGGGCCAAACAAACCCCGGTGTCAAGAGTGTGTATTTTGTAAAGTGCCGATGCGTCACATTCCCGAATAGGGTCATTTTAACTCGACCTCAGAAACGCACGATGATACATTCGGCGCAACGTATCGATAATCCTTACCTCTAACGACCACTAGCTTGACGTACCGAAATTATCACCCGGCACCAATACTGCCGTCCGATACGGCAACTCATGGCAAAGCTCGCTCTGGAGACCATCCCATGACCCGAACGTGCTTCATTGCCACTGCTCTTCGCTCGACGTCCGCCGTATTCCCTCCACCATGAGGCGCGGGCCAAAATCAGACTTATCGTCGGCTCACCGGCTCGACCGGTGAGTCCCAACCTGACCCTCTGCGGACTCGGGCTCGATCACCCATTGCCCACCGCCCGCTCGGGCCTTCTGCCCGGCTCCTCTGCCGCACACTCCCGTGCGAGTGGAGGTGTCGTCGTTTCGTTGTTTCCTCCACCCGGACCTTCGCCCGGGGATAGCCCAAGGAGAACCGATGAAGAACAAAGACATGAAATGGCCGCTGTCGCTGGCCGCCCTCTGCAGCGCCCTGCTGCTCAGTCTGCCCGCCGCCGCGGCCGAGGCCGAGGCGGCGCCCATGACGCCCGCCGACGTTCTGTTCGTGGCCAACAACGCGTGGATGCTGCTGGCCACGTTCCTGGTCTTCATCATGCACCTGGGCTTCAGCGCGCTGGAGATCGGGCTGACCCGCTCCAAGAACACGGTCAACATCCTGTTCAAGAACCTCCTCATCATCGCCATCGGCCTCTTGACCTACGCGGCGCTGGGCTTTGGCCTGATGTACCCGGGTGAAGAGTTCGCGGGGGGCTTCATCGGCCTTGCGGGCCTGGGGCTGGATCCTCCGGCCAACGGCATGACCCCCGACTACGCCAGCGGTGGCTACACCTACTGGACCGACTTCTTGTTCCAGGGAATGTTCGCCGCCACCGCAGCCACGATCGTCTCGGGAGCGGTCGCCGAGCGGATCAAGCTGTCGAGCTTCTTGGTGTTCTCCACGATCTTCGTGGCCACGATCTACCCGATCGTCGGCATGTGGAAGTGGGGCGGCGGCTGGCTGGAGACCCAGGGCTTCCACGACTTCGCGGGCTCGACCCTCGTTCACTCGGTGGGAGGCTGGGGAGCCCTGGCCGGCGTGATCGTGCTTGGCCCTCGGTTGGGTCGCTACGTCGACGGAGGGATCCGCCCGATCCCCGGCCACAGCATGCCCATGGCCACGGTCGGCGCGTTCCTGCTGTGGTTTGGGTGGTACGGCTTCAACGGGGGCTCGGTGCTCAGCGCGAGCCCGGCCGACATCTCGCTGGTGTGCGTGACCACCAGCCTGGCCGCGGCGGCCGGGGTGGTCACCGCGGCGGCCACCTCGTCGATCCTGCAAAAGCAGCCCGATCTCTCCATGGCCCTCAACGGTGCGCTCGCCGGGCTGGTAGGGATCACCGCCGGCGCCGACGTAGTGACCCCGCTCGAGGCGATCGTCATCGGAGCCATCGCCGGTGTGGTGGTGGTCTGCAGCGTGATCGGCCTGGACAAGGCCCGCCTCGACGATCCCGTGGGCGCCGTGTCGGTCCACCTGGTGTGCGGGATCTGGGGCACGCTGGCCGTGGGGATCTTCGGCGAGGGCAAGGACTTCATCGCCCAGCTGGTGGGCGTGCTGGCCACCGCTGCGCTGTGCTTCCCCGCCGCCTACGCCCTGATGCGAGTGCTCCGCGCCACGATCGGGCTGCGGGTCAGCGTGCAGGAGGAGCGACAGGGTCTGGACCAAGGTGAGCACGGCATGGAGTCGTACGCCGGCTTCCAGATCATCAACCCCTAACGCCCCGAGGTAAGGAGGGCCCTACGATGAAGCTCATCATCGCGTACATCCAGCAAGAGCGCCTCGACGATGTGCTCGAGACGCTCACCGCGGCCGAGCTGCATCGGGTCTCGGTCACCAACGCCCTGGGCTGCGGCGCTCAGCTCGGCTACGCCGAGAGCTATCGGGGCGCCCGCAAGCGGGTCAACCTGCTCAAGAAGATCCGGCTCGAGATCGCCGTCAACGACGACTTCGAGCAGCCGGCGGTGCAGGCCATCATCGCCGCATGCCAGACCGGCACGATCGGGGACGGGAAGATCTTCGTGCTCGACTTGCCCCGATGTATCCGGATCCGTACCGAGCAAGAGGGCCCCGAGGCGATCGGCTGATCGCCCCGGGGGCTCGGCCGGCCGCCGAACACCATGGGCATCCCGCCGGGCCTCACCTAGCCTGGCCTCACCTGGCCTGGCCTCACCTGGCCTGGCCGGGCCCCGTCTTGACTGGTCTGGCCCCTTGGGTCTGGCCCCTTGGTCTGGCCCCTTGGCCTTTGCGCCGCATCGCAGCATCACCAGTTTGCTGACGGTCGCGGCTCCACCGAAACACTCGACCCACCACCACCCGGGCCCGCCTCGCCGGGCCGGGTCGGCCTTTCACGTCCTGTTGGTCCCTCGTGAGGAGTTCTCGATGAAACGTCAGCATCCCATTTGGCTCGTTGTTCCTTCCGTCGTTGCGCTCACCGCGGCCCTGCCGCCACGACCGGCGATGGCCCAGCCCTCGCCCGAGGCTCCTGCCGATGCGACCACCGAACCGACCCCAGAGCAGCCCGAAGCCGCGACCGCGTCGGAGCCAACGCCATCCCCTTCCCCGTCCGTGGCGGCCGAAACCGCGGATCCGCCCCCTGCGGCCGAGGCAACGGCCAGCGCGACGATCGAGCCGACGGATACGGGTGCCGAGACTTCGGCGTCGGTGACCACCGACGACGAAACCAGCGCCGAAGCCAGCGCCGACGAGGCGACCGAGCCCGATGCGGCGGTGACCGACTCGACCGACACCGAAGACGCCGGGGAGGCCGAGCCCAAGTGGACCGACAACTTCTCGATCGGTGCCTTCGCCGACGCCTACTTCAGCCTCAACACCAACTTTCCCCGGCCCCAGGGGGGCAACAACGTCCTGCGTGCCTTCGACGGCGCCAACGGCTTCTCCCTGGCGTGGGCCGGGCTCAATACCGCCTACGAGGGGGAGCGCGCCGCGGCCACCATCGACCTGCGCTTTGGCACGGGCCCCAACGCGGGTTGGGCCGACGACTCGATCCCCGGGATCCAGCACGTCAAGCAGGCCTTCGGCACGTGGCACGCCCTACCGGACGGCAAGCTCTCGTTCGACTTCGGCCGCTTCGACACGATCTACGGGGCCGAGGTCGCCGAGAGCTGGCAAAACCACAACTACACCCGGGGCGGGCTGTACAACCTGGCGCAGCCGTTTTGGCACACCGGGCTGCGGGTGAGCAGCCAGCTCACCGACAAGTTGGGGATCACCGGGATGTTGGTCAACGGCTGGGGCCACATCGTCGACAACAACACGGCCAAGAGCCTCGGGCTCCAGCTGGGGTTCACCCCCAGCGACGTGTTCGGCCTCTACGTGGGCTACCTCGGCGGAGCCGAGAGCGACGACGTCGATGCGGAGACGGGCGCCGAGATCGAGGGGGCCAACTGGGATCTACGGCACCTCGCCGACGTCGTGATGACGGTGAACGTCAAGAAGTTCTCGCTGGCGTTCAACGCCGACTACATCTTCGACGACACCCCCACCGGCACCCAGCAGTGGGCCGGTGCCATGCTCAGCGCGGGCTACCAGGCGCTGCCGTGGATGGGGATCGCCGCGCGCGGCGAGTATTTGTTCGACCCCGACGGCTTCATGAGCGGGGTGGAGAGCAACAACCTGGCCACCGGCACCCTCACCCTGGACTTCCTGCCCGCGGACATGGTCACCCTGCGCCTCGAGGGTCGCGGTGACGGCTCGACCACAGCGATCTTCCCCACCGGCTCCGCCCCCCCGAGCACCGATCCCGACATGCCGGGCACGCCCGATCTACGGCAGTATCAGTTCACGGTGACGCTGGGCATGGTGGTCCACAGCTTCTAACTTTCACCGCTCAGCCGAGCGCCTCGATGCGCGCGGGCACGTGCTTGTGCCACGGGGTGCCGGCAAATCGGTCGCGATCCTCGGCCGCGGTCAGCTCGTTGGCCGGCACCCCGGTGACGACCGCCTGGCCGTCGGCCTGGGGGTAGTCCAGCCCCAGGCCGTTGGGCAGCGAGATGTGGCCGGGGCACATCATCTCGGAGACGGCGACCACGACCTCGGCGCTGCCCCGGCGCGTGTACAGGCGCACGCGATCCCCCGAGTCGAGCTTGAGGGCCTCGGCGTCGGCCGGGCTGACCCGCAGCGCGTCTTGGAGCTCTTTGTTGCGCCACTTGGGGTCGCGCACGATCGTATTGGCGGTCAGCGACCGCCGCTCTCCGGCCGACAGCACCAGCGGATAGTCGCTCGACCGCGTCGGCGGCGGCTGGTCGAGGGCCGGTAGCTCCTCGAGCAACTCGGGGATCGACAGCTGGATCCGCTGGCCTCGCACCCGTTCGAACGACGAGGCCCACTCGTCCTTGGCGAACACCACTCCGGAGGGATTGTCGAGCATGGCGCGGAACAGCGTGCTGCCCGCGACCACCGGCGGACCGTCGAACCCGGCCCGGGCCAGCGACGGGCCCTGCGCCATCGCGTAGCGCACCGACTGCCCCCACAGCACTGCCGCCTCGGCCAAGCCCTCAGGCAGCGTGGGCCCCAGGGTTCGGTAGAGGATGACCGGCGCCAGGCGGGCCTTGGCGGGATCGCTCATCACCCGGGAAAACAGGGCCGCGGCGTAGGCTTGTTGCCCCTGGCGCGCCGCCTCGGCCAGCGGCTCCATGTCGTCCGGCGGCAGCACCCCGAGCGCCTCGCACAGGCGCGCGTGGATCTCGGCCTCCGACAGCGGACCCGAGGGGGGCGACAGTAGGGGGCGACGCAGATGGAACGCGTTTTGGGGAAACTCGAAGTTGAAGAACGTGGCCTCGGCCTTCTCGAACTGGCTGGACGAGGGCAGCACATAGTCGGCCAACCGGGCTGTCTCGCTCATCGCCACGTCGATGACCACCAGCGTGTCCAGCCGGTCCATCGCCCGGCGGAAGCTCGGGCTGTCGGCCAGCGAGTGGGCCGGGTTGGCCGCCTCCACGATCATCGCCCGGTAGCGCTTGGGATGATCGGTGAGGATCTCCTCGGCGATCACGTTGCACGGCACCAGCCCTCCGATGATCCGAGCGCCCACCACCGGGGTTGTTCGGCCCTTGCGCTTGCCGCCACTTGCAGCCCCACCTCCAGACCCACCTCCGGCCCCACCTCCAGCCAGGCTCACGAAGGGCGTGGGCACGTACTGGGTGCCCACGCGCCCGAAGTTGCCGGTGAGCAGCCAGATCAGCCGATGTAAGTAGCTGACCAGCGTGGAGTGCCGATTCATCTGCACCCCCAGATCCTCGAAGCTCGCCACCGAGCGCGCCTGGGCGATCACATCCACCGCCCGGCGCACCAGTGCCTCGGGCACGCCCGCGCGCTCACAGTAGGTCGTTACCGGCAGCGACCCGAACGCATCCTCGATCGCCTCCACCCCGTCGGCGTGGGCGGACAAGAACTCGCGATCGAGCCGGTCGTCTTGGACGAGGATCGCCACCATGGCCGCCAGCAACCATGCGTCGCCGCCCGGGCGGACCTGAAGGTGGATGTCGGCCATGGCCGCGGTCTCGCTGCGCCGCGGATCCACCACGATCATCGTGCGCGCCGGATCCCGAGCGATCTGCTTGAGGGTCACCCGCGCGCGCGGAATCGAGTGCGAGTGCCAGGGGTTCTTGCCGAGGAACAGTGCGACCTCGCAGTGTTCGAAGTCGCCGCGGGTATGAGTGCCCAGCATGCGACCGGAGACCCACATCTCGCCCGTCTTCTCTTGGGCCAGCGCATTGGAGCGGTAGCGCGACCCCAACGCCGCCCGTGTCGCTTGAGCGTAGGCCCCCGGCAGGTGGTTGCCCTGCCCGCCGCCGCCGTAATAGAAGATCGACTCGCCACCGTGCTCGTCACGAACGGCGGCCAGTCGCTCCGCGACCTCGCGGACCGCCGTATCCCAGTCGATCGTCTCGAAGGTGCCGTCGGCTCGCCGCCGTAGCGGCTGGGTCAATCGGTCACGGCCATTTTGATAGTAGTCGAGCCGGTGGGCCTTCTCGCACGCATAGCCCTGCGAGCTCGGGTGGGCCTTGTCTCCTCGCATACGGACCAACCGGCGACCGTCCGGCCCGCCTAGCTGCACCTGCAGGCCGCAGTTGCACTCACACAAGATGCACGCCGTTGGCTTCCACTCGGTCATCGGGTTCAACTATGCCCAATTTAGTCTCTTCACGCAACCATATTTGAGCTCCGTGTTATCGTCACCGCGAGCCATGCGACGGCGATTTGGCGAGGAGAACTGCTCGGTGGCGCGCGCCCTCGAGGCGCTGGGGGACTGGTGGACCCTGCTCATCATCCGCGAGGCCTTCACCGGCACGCGCCGCTTCGGGGACTTCGAGACCCGGCTGGGGATCTCCAAGAACATCCTGAGCAAGCGGCTGCGACACCTGGTCGAGCACGACGTGCTCACCACGGTGGAGGTGGGCCAGTTCGGATCCCGCCAGGAATATCAGCTCACGCCGCGTGGCAAGGATCTGGTCGTCCTGCTGACCGCGCTGCGGCAGTGGGGCGACCGCTGGATCTTCGGCGAGGGCCGCGAGCCGGTGTTGGTCTGCGACCGCCGCACCGGTCGGCCGATCCCACGGCTACGCCTGCTCGATGAAGACGGCGAGCCCCTGCGCGGCCGCGACGTGCAGCTGCGCCCTGGGCCTGGGGCCGACGGCCACACGCGGGCGCGCTTCGCCGAGCAATCCCGGTCCCGCAAGCCCTGAGCCCTGAGCCCTGAGCCCTGAGCCCTGGGTGGCATCAGCCTCGGGGGCGTCACCCCGCCGGCTCGCGGAACACCCACACGTCCTCGCGACGCTCGACCTTCCGTCCGTCTCGCACCAAGATCGTCACCCGGTTGCCCCCCGGCTCGAGTGGCACCTCGGTCTCGAACGCCAGCGTCTGCGCCTCGGCGCCCTGACGCACGGGGTTGGCGGCGTAGTGCACCTTGTGGTCCATCTGCGAGGGCCCCGGCGGCCGAACCAGCACCGCCACGTCCCGCACCCGTCGCGGGTGCGTCGCGGTGCCCCGTAGCGTGAAGGTCGCGTCCTTGACGACCCGCGGCACCGACTCGAGGGTCAGGCGGGGCGGGAGCACCAGCGGCGCACGCTCTTGCCCCGCCAGCGGATCGGCGGGGCGCTTGCCTTCATTGGCGGTCCATGTTCCCAGATCGGAGGGCACGAAGAACCGACGTCCGCGGCGGGGTTGCTCGATCACCCGCCAGCGGCCCAGCTGCCCCACCACCGGCACCGTGACGCCCACGGGGAGCTCCAGCACCACGGGCGCCGAGGCATGGGCGCCGTCATAGACCCGCACCGGCTCGTCCGTCACCTGCACCGTCCCCGCCTCGACCTGGAAGGCGGGCGCCGTGGGCAGGATCCGCAGCCGCAGCTCATCGCCGGCCCGGGCCCGCACTTGGGCGTCGCCCACCACCAGCTCCACCTCGAAGGGCAGGCTCGGATCGGCGTCGTCGTTGACAGTGATCCCGAACGAAGCCTGGCCGGTCTGTCCCGGGCGTAGCTCGCCCAGCGTCACCGCGCCCTCCTCGAGCAGGCCTTGCTGAGCGCTGCCGTTGCGAAGGATCGCCCGCACGTCAGGGCTCGGGCCCGGGCCGTCGTTGCGGGCCACGAACGACAGCAGCACCCGCTCGCCGGCCTGCAGCATGCCGTCGCCGTTGCCGGCGACCACAAAGGGCGCTTCCCCGGGCAACAGCGTGACCTCGGGCCTTTCGGGCGCCGCCTTGGCGAGCGCGGGGTCGTCCACGATCCACCAGTCGTACGACAGACCCGGGCGCGGGGCGCCCTTGACCCCAAAGCGGACCTCGGCCCGGGCATCCGGCGGCCCCTGCGGCTCGCCCACGTGCAGATCGATCGCCAGCACGTCGGTGAAGTCGGTGTGCCAGGGCATGACCTGGAGCTTGAGGTCCCGCTTGACCGTGACTCCCGGGGCTACGCGGCCCACGAGCATCTCGATCCCGTCGAGCTCGTCGTGTACGCAGTCGGTGATCCCGTGCACGCGCTCCACCGGGGTCGAGCCCTGGTTTTCGACCTCCAGGGTGACCACGAAGGGCTCGCCGGCCTCGACCGGACCCTTGGCTCGCAACCGGGCGCGGGCCACCAGATCGACGGCGCCCTCGGGCCTCTCGGACTCCCCCTCGGTCCCCCGCTCGGTCTCGGGGCTTCGCCAGTCCACCTTGGACTCGGCGAGTGCGTCGACGATCCGCGTGTCTTCTTCTGCGGCCAGGCGCCCTGCCACCGCACGCAGCTTGGCCGCCCGCTGCTCGGGACCGGCGGCTCCGGCCAGGCCCAGGGCCACCTCCCGCGCGATGCGGATCTCCGGATCCTGCAGCCGGTCGAGCACCTCGGTCTCCTTGGTCTGCTCGCGCAGCGCCTGTGGGATCTCGGCCGTCCACAGGTAGCGCAGCCGTGAGCCCGCCGCGCGCTCCTTGGGCAGCTGCGGGTGATGCTTGGCCGAGGGCAGGTGAGCGGTGCGTGAGCGCTCGCGCTGCCGTTCGAAGCGCTCCTCGTCGAAGTACCGGGCGATCCCCGGGATCGTCGACATCTCCACCGGCAAAAGCTCTAGATCGGGCAGCACCCCCAGGCTCTGAATGCTGCGATCCCCGGCCACCAGGTACTCGGCCACCGTCAGCTTGAGGGCCAGCTCGCGTCCGTAGGGCGAGGCCGGCTTGACCATCTGCACGGTACCCTTGCCGAAGCTCGAGCGCCCCAGCACCACCCCGCGCCCCAGCGCCGAGAGCCCCCCGCTGACGATCTCGGCCGCGCTGGCCGAGTCCTCGTCGATCAGCACCACCACCGGGGTGCCGTCGGACAGCGCGACCGCCTCGGTCGCGTTCTCCACTTCGCGCCCCATCGCGCTACGCACGATGACCAGGTCGCCGCGCTGGACCAGCGCATCGACCACCGCCGTCGCCTGGGTCAGCAGCCCGCCCGAGTTGCCCCGCAGATCCAGCACCACCCCGGCCGGCCCGCCCTCGCCGCCCATCTGCTGTAGCGCCTGCTGGACCTTCTCGCCGGTGTTCTCCTGGAACGTGGAGATCGCCAGGTACGCCACGTTCCCCGGAAGGACCGCCGTGGTCACGCTGTCGATCCGGATCGTGTCGCGGGTGATCTCCAGCCGGAGGGTCTTGTTGCCCCGCCGGATCACCACCACCACCACCTCGCCCACCGGCCCGCGTAGCAGCCCCTGGGCCTCGTCGGCCGGCATGTTCACCGTGGCGGCCCCGTCGATCGTCAGCACCACGTCGCCGGCCATCACTCCGGCCTTCTCGGCGGGCATGCCCGGCAGCACCCGCACCACCAGGATCCGCCGGTCTTCGGCCCGGATCTGGGCTCCGATCCCGCCGAAGTGTCCGCGCGTGCGCACGCCGAGATCGTTATGCTCCTCGGGCGACAGCAAGATAGTGTGGGGATCGAGCGGCGCGAACAGTCCGTTGATCGCCGTGTACTCCAGCTCGTGCAGCGGCTCCGGCTCGAGGTCGAGGACCTCTTGGGTGAACACCAACACTTGTTCGAGGCGATCGGCCGCCGCTCGCAGGGTCGTGACGTCGTCCAGCGAGAACGAGGCCGTGCGCGCGCGGACCTTGACCGTCAGCGCGTCGTGGGCCTGGTCGACCTCCGCGAAGAATTCCGGCGTGTAGAGCCCCAAGAACTCCGTGGCCGACAAGAGCTGGCCGCGGGGATCGAAGCGGGTCTTGTCGAAGTACTCCTGCTCCACCCGATACGCCGACCACACCAGCAAGGGAAACGCGCGCTCTTCGAGGTCGGCCAGCGGGTCGTCGCCCAGGCCCACATCGGGCTTGGTCACCTCGGAATGACCGGTCTGGGCCGGCGCGTCCTTGCATCCGACAGCCAGAAGCGACAGCAGCAGCAGCGGCAGCAGCAGCAAACTCAGGCGGCCGGACATGTCCGGCAAGCATAGCGGTCGTGCGGATCCGTCGCGGATCCGTCGCGGGTCCATCGCGGACCTATCGCAGCTCCATCGCAGGTCTATCGCGGATCTATCGCTACCGGAGGGCCCGGCAGCGGTTTATCTACTCATTGTCGCCGACTCGCTTCATTTCGTGTCGAATGGTCGCGCAAGACCGGCCCAAGATCCTGATCTTCGTCGATCGGGAACATGGCACGAGATTCGCTTGGGTTTTGGCTGCCGTGAAGACGATCCATCGCCTCGTCCCCCTCGCGCTGGCTGCGGTCCTCGTGCCGGCGTGCGTCGATGCGCCGATCACACCCGACCAGCTCGAGTCCAACGGCCAGCTGCGAGCGCCGGCCCTCGAGCAAAGCGCGTTCTCCGCGCAAGAACGGGCGATCACCCAGCAGGCCGCGCAGGCCCGGATCTCGGCCGTCCTGGCGGCCGAGGCCGAGGGGCCGCTGTCCGACGCCAACCGATTCTCCGCCGACGTCGGTCAGATCAACCTGCACCTGCGGGCCGACGGCATCGACGGGCCGCGACCCGTGGTCTTTCGCTGGACGCACCGTGGCGACGCGGCTTCAGTCCACGGGACCTTGTTGCCGGGCGACACTTTGGCCCTGGCCACCAGCTTTCCGATCGATCCCGAGCGCACCGGCGACTGGAAGGTCGAGATCCTGGGCACGCCCGCCGTGTCGGGGCAAAAGCCGCCCGTGCTCTTTGAGCGCTCGTTCGAGGTCTTCGTTCCAGCGAAGTGACGACCAGTGGTCGTAGGGCCGTGACAACGCCCGCGGTGTGGGGCCGCGGGCGCTATGTTTTGGTTTCGCGCACATCCGTCGGCGATTCGATCTGGATCTGTGCCGAGGCCCCCCGTACCCTTGCGCCGGCATGAACGACGCGACGGCATCGTCCGGGGGTCTGAGCCCCGAAGTGATCGACGTATTCGCCCGGGGCCTCTATCACCTCGCCAACGTCGACGGCATGGATGAACGCGAGCAGAAGCTCATCACCGAGTTCCTCGACGAGACCGGCAGCGAGCTTCGCTTCGACGATCTGAAGGACTCCGCGTTCTCCGCGACCGAGGCGGCCATGGTCCTCGAGACCTCGCACATTCGCCGCGTGTTCGTGAAGGCGGCGGTGGCCATGGTCAAGGCCGACGGCGTCTTTAGCGACGCCGAGCGCCACGCGATCGGCGAGCTCGCCGATGCCTTCGAGATGTCCAACGCCGAGTTCGGCGACCTGGAGCAAGAGGCCAGTCGCGTCAGCCTCGACGATTGAGTCGGTCGCTCTGCGCGAAACGCTTCCGCCGAATGCTCCCGCCACGCTCCCGCCGGACGCGCCATCGGAAGCTCTCGTCGGACATTCCCCACCGGACACTCCCCACCGGAACCCAACGGAAATAGTGGAACACCCACAACGGTAGCTGCCAGCCGCACCGGACCACAGGAACGAGGAACGCCGCCATGGGCATCATGAGCTTCATCAAGTCCCAGCTCATCGACATCATCGAATGGAAGGACGACACCAACTACACGCTGGTGTGGCGCTTCCCCGACGATGACAACGAGGTCAAGAACGGCGCCAAGCTGATCTGCCGCGAGGGCCAGGCTTGCGTGCTGGTCAACGAGGGCAAGGCGGCCGACATCTTCGGCCCCGGCACCCACACCCTGTCCACCCAGAACGTGCCGCTGCTGTCGACCCTGCGGGGCTGGAAGTACGGCTTCGAGAGCCCGTTCAAGGTGGAGATCTACTTCATCAACCTGCGGCAGTACCTCGACCAGAAGTGGGGCACCGCCAACCCGGTGCTCGTGCGCGACCCGGAGTTCGGGGTGGGCAACCGGCCCGGGCGGGTGCGCATTCGGGCGTACGGCTCGTACAACTTCAAGATCGTCGATCCCAAGGTGTTCTTCGACGAGATCGTCGGCACCCAGGGCTTCGTGTCCACCGACGACATCGAGGGCTACCTGCGACGACGGATGGTGTCGTCGTTCTCCCAGGCCGCCGGCAAGAGCGAGCTGTCGGTCGCCGACATGGCCGCGCACTACGACGTGCTCGCCAATGCGGTCAAGGAAGGGATCGACGCGGACTTCAGCAAGGTCGGGCTCGCACTGACCTCGTTCATCGTCGAGAACATCTCGCTGCCGCCCGAGGTCGAAAAGGCCCTCGATGCCGCCGCCGCTCAGTCGGCGCGTGGGGTCGACAACACGCTGGCCTGGGAAGGCATGCAGGCCGTGCGCGATGCCGCCAAGCAGCCCGGCGGCGGGGCCGGCGTGATGCAAGCCGGCATGGGGCTGGGCATGGGCATGGGCATGGGCAACATGATGGGCAACGTCATGGGGGGGGCCATGTACCCGCAGCAGGGGTATCCACAGCAGGGCTATCCGCCGCAGCCGGGGTACCCGCCGCAGCCGGGCTATCCGCCGCAGCAAGGATATGCACCGCAGCCGGGCTATCCGCCGCAGCAAGGATATCCGCCGCAGCAGGGCTATCCGCCGCAAGGGCATCCGCCGCAAGGGCCACCGCCGCAAGGACAACCGCCGCAAGGGCCCCCACCGCAAGGACAAGCGCCGGCCGGCGGAGGCGGAGCCACGAGCCCACTCGAAGACAAGCTCCGCAAGCTCAAGGCCGCGTTCGAGGCCGAGCTCATCACCGAAGACGAGTACAAGAGCAAGCGCGCCGCGCTGCTGGCGGACTTCTAGGCCGAGGCCGGAGATCGCGGTCGGGCCAGCCAAGGCGAACCCAACCGCGGCACAGGGAGCCGCTGGGGACCCCCTCCCCGAACGAGCCGCTCGCCGTCTTGGTAAGCGGCTTGTTCATTGCTCGCGATGCGAACGAATCACGCGCGGTCATCGAGACCGACGCTTGGACTTGGTTTTGGACTTGGACTTGGTTTTGGACTTGGACGAACGAGTGACCCCGAGGACCCAGGTTGTCAGATCGGACAGGAAGGTGGGATCCACGGCGCGGCCAGAATCGCGGTAGCGGGCGGGGGTGGAGCGACCCGACTCCGGCTTGAACAGGTGGTCGAGCCCCTCATAGTGCCGAACGACGGTGGTCTTGGACTTGCCCTGGGCCCGGCGCGCCGCCTGTAGGGCAGAGGTGTCGGCCTTCGGGTCGACCTCGAAGTCCTTGTCGCCCTGCGCGATCCACAGGGGAACATCCAAGCGCGACACCATGCGAGACGGATCCAACGAGAGCGTCTCGCGGAGCCAATCCTCGTGATCGGAGAGCTCGGGAGGGATGTCCCCCTGCCGTAGCTGGTCGAGCATGCGCCGCTGCTGCTCCCGCGCCTTGTCCCGCAGCTCCGGGGGAGCATCCGACAGCGCCGCTTCGCCCTGGTGACGCAGCACCTCCACATAGGGACGACCCGGGCTGGCCAGCAGCGCAACCCCGACGATCGACTGCCCTTGTTGCGCGGCCAGGCTCAGCGCACGAAGGCTTCCCTCACCGTGGGCCACCAAGACCACGCGGTCGGGATCCACCTCGGGCTGCACCACCAACGTGCGATACGCCCGGCGCACGTCCTCGAGCTGCCCCGAAAAACTGAGCGCACCCGGCTCGCTGCGCCCCTGGCCGCGCTCGTCGAAACGCAAGACCACCACGCCCGCCTGCGCGAGCGCGTCGGTGATCTGGTGGCCACCCAAGTCAACCGGTGGGGGACCGGCGATCCCATGGCGATCCTCGCGACCCGTACCCGAGATCCACAAGACCGCCGGGCGGGGATCGCTGGTGCCATCGGGGATCAGCAGCTCGCCAAACAAGGCCGGCTCGCCCGCACGGCCCGGCAGCTCCAGCTCGCGCTGGCCGAAGCGAGCGTCGGCAGGAGGCTCGTAGCGCAGCGTGGGTGGGCCCTCGATCGTCCAGGTGGGCCACTTCGCCGGCTCGGTCGATGCATCCACCCGCAAGCCCGAAGCGGAGACCTCCGTGCGGAGCAGACGACCCCCTTGCAGCGTGATCTCTTCGCCCAGGTTCGTCCGGATCACCGCCCTCCCCCCGGTGGTCTTGGGCGGCTTGGTGAGCGTGCCCTCCCACTCGACCGGAGGACCACCCGATAGCGAGATCACCCGCCACGCCAGCTCGCCGTCTACCAGTCGACGCAAGCCGAGCATCAGCTCCTCATGGAAGATCGCCGAGTGGGCCATGAAGGCGGTGTCGTGGCGCTCCGGGTCGTAGAGCACCTCGTCCTCCCGCGTTCCATCGGTCAAACGCAAGAGCTCGCCCTCTCGCGAGAACCGAAGCTGCGCCGCGTCGCTACGCTCGTAGCCGCGGACGAGGTGACCACGCTCGTCCAGCATCAGCATCCCCTCGGCCCTCGCCGGCGGACGACCCGGCATCAGCAGCTCGGTGCGCGTCTCGAAGCGGTGCCGACGCGACGCGCCCTTGCCCGCCTCCTCGCCATCGCCCTCGCCCTCGCCCGCGCCCGCGCCCGCGCCCTCGGGACCCACGTAGCGACCCCAGGAGTGGCCGATCAAGCGATCGCCCTGGCGCAAGTCGAAGGCCCGGATCTCACCGGGCGCGTAGAGCTCCCCCGGGCCGCGGCCGTCCCACACGACCGCCGTCGATGCTGCGCTCTCGCCGCTGTCCGAGATCGCCTCGGGAGAGACCGGCGGCGGTGGCTCGATACACGCGGCGGCAAACACCAGCGGGAGCAACAAGCGCGGCCAGAGGCGCAGCCAAAAGCGCGGACAGAAGCGATGGCGCACGGTGCTAGAGCATACAAAAGGGGGTGGACGGGTCAGCGTGGTCCCGCGCACCAGGGGATCGGTCGGGGCCCAGTTGGCCCCGGTAAGGGATCGGTCGGCTGTGGGAAGGCGCAAGAGCGGAGGGAACTCGCATCCGCGCCCGAACCCGAGGGGGATTTCTGAGCCCCAAAGGGGTTGTGCTCGGGTGGGGATCGTCTATAAGTACCGCCCTCTGACGGGCTCGTAGCTCAATTGGCAGAGCAGCGGACTCTTAATCCGCGGGTTGTAGGTTCGATTCCTACCGGGCTCACGACTGAAACCCCGTCCTCAGGTGCTGAGGACGGGGTTTTCTGCGTCTGGGGGATCTTGCCGTATGGGTCGATCGGGACTGGAGGGCCTGGGATGCGCAGCTCTCCGGTTGAGGTCTCGAGCTTCGGCAGAATGACTCGAGAGTGCTTCAGCCCAGCGGTGAGTTCGTGGGCTCCGCATCCTCCGCGCCATACACTTCGTCCCAGCTCCGCCTCTCACGAACGTCGAGCCAGCAGATGCGGGCGCCCTGGTTGTCGGTCGGATTGAGCGAGAGCATACGCTCGAAGATGGCCTGGGCCTCGTCGAAGCGGCCGAGCCGCCACAGGCACAGTCCATAGCCGTGGTAGCAGCGCAGCAGCGGGCGGTTGTAGAGCTGCCCCCAGAGCAGGAATCCGTCGAACCCCGACGGCACCGACAGCGTGGCGATCTGAATCCCCATCTCGTAGTGGATCATCGCGCGCTCGGGCCAAAGGTCGAACTCCAGGTTGCCGAGGTGTGCGTGGGCATCGATGCAGCGGAGATCCTCGCACAGCGCCTTCATCAACAGCTCGCGAGCGCCCTCCACGTCGCCACGCCCGGCGAGCTCGGCCGCGTCGCACGTCGGGTTGTCTTCGAGATCCCACCCTGGAAACGCACCCCAGGCGATCGGATCGAATTCGAAGCACACACGGGGCTTGGCCGTCAGCTTCCTCCAGAGCGGCGCATAGGGGTCGGGATCTAGAAAGGGCTCGGTCTGCGAGGCAAGGTCAGCAGGCCAGAACTCCTTCAAGGGGAGTGGCTCGAGGCCCAGCTTCGCCGCGTCGATGCGGGCATTGTTGATCCGACCACTCGCGTAGTCGTTCCCGCCCCAGGTCCAGCGTTGCTTGAGCTCCAGCGTGACGACATGCCCGGGCACGACGTCGTAGATGTCGCGTGAACGGAAGGTCACCTGGCTCGGCTCGCCAAAGATCTGGATCCGGGCGGACTGGAGGTTGACCTTGATCACCGCCCCCTCGATCGGGGTCTTGTTTCCCAGCAGGGGCAGGGGCTTGTCTCCCAGCGGGGGCTCGTCCCCCAGCAAGGACTCGTTCTCCAGCAGGGGCTCGTCCTCCAGCAAGGACTCGTCCCCCAGCAGGGGCTCGTCCCCCAGCAGGGTGGCGCGCTGGCGCATGACCTGGATACGCGCGGTAGAGTACGACTCGCCAGTCTTGGCCTTACGATCGCGGATCAGCTTCTTGAGTTTCTTCTTGTGGGTCATCGGCGGTTCCTCGGCCGCACAGCGTCGTCCCCCGCCCTCAGCTGCGCGGCGTGAAAGGACACGCGCGATGAGCCGACCGGAGGAGTGCGCTCCCCTTTGCCCCGTTCGAGGGACCCTGCGGGGGTGGGTCCATCGGGGTTCGGCGTCGGTCTCCGCCGTAGGCAAGAGCTTGGATCAACCGTGTGGGGTCGTCAACCGAGATCGGACGGACTGGATCGATCGATCGAGGAGGTCGCGTGAGTCGGAGCCAACGTCAGCGGAGGCTGAGCGCGCTGGATACCTGTTTCGTCCCGCTTTATTCGCGGGATTTCGGGACGGGTTGGCAGCTTGGCGATCACGTGACGATAGTTGTGGGTCTTCGGAAGAACTTGTAGGTCGCGAGGACGAGTTTCACCCCTATAACCGTGGTTCACTGACGACGAGGTGAAGATCAAGGGCATCGAACGACTCTGGAACAATCGGATCCAGCGCGAACCCCGGCCGAGCGAAGTAGGGGCCGAAACCGGTCCGCGCGCTCGTCCTAAGCTGGGTCACCCCCGACCTCGTCCGACTCACTTTTGCGTCAATCGAAGCGATCACGCGCCCGAGAGAGGCGATAAATCTCGGCGCGGAGCAGCTCGACGAGCTGGCGGACCGAAGCAGGTGTCTGCTCCCAGTCCACTTCGCTGATCTCATCCGGCCGCACCGCAGGTGGGGGTGGGCTCGGAGCGGTCGTGTCTGCGCTCTGCTCGTCCGGCCGTACGGTGGACAAAGGCGGTGGCGCGAGCACAGGCGGATGCCGTTCTTCCGCGCCCACAAGAGGGCGTTGCTCCGGGCCCTCACCAAGCCCGGTCGGCAACGTGGTCTCTCCTTCGAAGCTCAACCGTACCGCGGGATCGCCAAGCACCACGTAGCCGCGGGCATCGCTGCTCGCTGACCACAGCGTGGCGAGTTCGCGGAGATCGGGTCGCTTGAACTCGTCGTCGAGCTGGGCGGAGAGCTCGGTGGCGAGTTCGGCGTAGCGCGCATTGAAGTAGTCGAGCGCGTGCCCGACAGGCTGCCCATCGAGGAGACGCTCGAACGTGCTCTGGAAGGTGGCGATCTGGCTGCGAGCACGCGAGCCCTCGGCGCTAGAGAACGAGTGGACCCAGGTGCGATCGACGTGTCCCACCACGGCGAGAGCCCCGCGAGGGCGCCCAAGCAGAGCGGTAGGCAGGCCCGCAACGAACGCCGTCGATGCGAGAGGCCGAGGCGGAGTACCACGAGCGCGATGCAGGAACGCATCGTGCCGCGGCGTGCCGGCGCTGTGGCAAGCGAAGCAAAACAGCATCATGCAGGCGAGGTTGGCCGCAGGATCGAGGTGCTCACCCGCAAGATAGAATCGCTCAGGGATCGGCTTGGTCCACCGCCGCGGGCCAGGCCAGTCGCTGCAAACAAGCGCCCCCTGGTGAGCTCGCTGTCGAGGGTGATCGGGCGGAAACATCATGCCGTGACCGGCCGTCAGCAATAGAGCTGGCGTCTGATCGCCACCGAGTAGAGCGGTGAGCTGGGCACGACTGGCCTGCTCGCCGATGAACGCGTCCGTGCGCCAACCGGGGCGGGTGTTGGCCAACGCCTGGTGCAGTGGCTCGACGAGCAACCGAGTACTGCGGTCGGTCAGGGGATCGTCGGGGCTGCGCGCGCCGAACAGCGCAAGCGTCCGGGATCGAGGTCTCCCGCGGAGCTCGGCATCCACGACATTGTTCGCGTAATTGGCATATTCGTCGATCGTCGCAAACCACAAGCGCCCCACAGCATACTGCACATCGAGCTGATACTGGAACGCATAGGGGATCTGTTCGGGGTTGCCGAGCAGTAGCAGGTAGTAGGGCATCACATCGGGATCGGCCGCGCCCGCCGAACTGGCGCCGTTGCGCCGCAAGAAGCTCGACTTGGACTCGCCCAGGCGGTAGCCAGCCTCGAGGCCTTGGACCATGCGAAACCGTGGGCCAGCCTGGGCAGTGCGGAGCTCGAGCAACGGCGTGAGAGCCTCGATGATCGCATGAGTGCGGGCAGGATCCGATCGCGCCGGCACAATGACGCCCCAGCCGGTTTGCGCGAGATCGGTAGGATCGATGCCCTCCCGAACACCGCGATGTTGGCGATGCAGCAATGCATGGTCGAGCGCGTCGAGCTCACGAGTGAGCGTGGCGATCGCCTCTGGATCCGGCGGACGCTGGTCACGTGCGTGTTCAAGGGCTTGCTGCTTGGCAGCGCGCGAGCGGTCGAGCTCGGCGATCCGTGAGGCACGGCCCGCGTCACGCCGGTCGCGGGCCCGCAGCGCAGGATCCTGGTCGGGGGGCGGCTGGTCGAGGAGACGTTGGCCGAGGGTGCGGAGCTGGAGTGGAGGGTGAGCGTAGCGACCGTTGGTACCGTCGAGCCCGTTGATGTAGAGCTGCGCGTCGGGGTCGTCGAGGTCCACTGCGGCGGGAGTATAGCGACCGCTGGTACCGTCGAGCCCGTTGATGTAGCGCTGTATGTCGGGGTCGTCGAGATTAGGATAGTGCTTGGCCTGAGCAGGTCGCCTCGCGCGGGCGGCCGCTGCGGCCCTGTTTAACGCTCGGACTCCTCCCCACCGATGCTCGCCGGCGATGAAGACCCGAGTGCTTGGACAAACGCATAGTCGCCGCCTGCGCGTCGTCGGGTCCCCTCCGCGCTACGCGGGCCACACCGACCACCCGCACGAGGCGCCCCGGGACAGACCACGTTCTCGACTTCGGACGAGATCGAGGCTCTGGTGGCTGTGGGCATACGGAGAAATTTGGTCCCGAATGTGCCAGTGCTGGTTTGTGGCATGCTGGAGCGGAGGTGTAGATGATGCCGACCGAGTACCTCAGCCTGAGCCTGTCGATCCACCGGATCCGCGAGTCCTATCTGCTCGAGCTGGCGCACCGCGATCCGCAAAGCCAGGGCCTGGTGGCGCCGGTGCGTGGGGTTGCCCGCTTCGATCTCGACGCGCTCGATGACCGGCAAGAACGTGACGACGACTATGCCGAGGTGCTGACGCGGCAGCTGTGGGCCGACGAGCGGATCGAGCGGCGCTTTGCTCAGGTGGAGGCCGCCGCTCAGGTGGCCGGGCGAGGGCTGCGGATCTCGCTGGCGATCGATCCGTCAGCGCAAGAGCTCCACGCGCTGCGATGGGAGCTGCTACGGCACCCGAGCACGGGCGCTCGACTGACGATGTCGCAGTCGCTGCTGTTGTCTCGTTTCATGGTCTCCCGTGACTTTCGGCCGGTGCAGCTGCGACCCAAGGCCGAGCTGCGGGCGCTGATCGTGGTCTCGGCTCCGCAGAGCTTTGACGGGCTGGAGCTGACGCCGGTGGACTTCGAGGCGGAGGTCGCCGCGGTGCGGCCGGCGCTCACGGGGGTCGAGGTGTCGGTGCTGGGGGGACCGGAGGCGCCGGTGACGACGGAGGCCCTGCTCGGGGCGCTCCAAGACGGGGTCGACATCGTCTACCTCGTCAGCCACGGGCTGCAGGGGCGTCGCACCGGGAGCCCGGCCCTGGTGCTCCAGGGCAAGGGGGGTGAGTCGGTGGTGGTGAAGGGCGAGACGCTCGCCGAGCAGATCGCCGAGTTGCCGCGACCCCCGCGGCTGATGATCCTGGCGTCGTGCCAGAGCGCGGGCGACGGGACCCCGCCGGGGCCCGGGCCCAATCCCGCGGCGCAGGCGACCCTGGCGGGGTACCTGGCCGATGCTGGGGTGCCGGCGGTGCTGGCCATGCAGGGGTCGATCTCGGTGGCCACCGTGCGGGCGATGATGCCCACGTTCTTCACCGAGCTGCTGCGCGACGGTCGGATCGACCGCGCGCTGGCTATGGCCCGCGGGGCGGTGCACGAGCACGCCGACGCCTGGATGCCAGCCCTATTCACGCGGCTGGTGGGCGGGCAGCTGTGGTACGAGGCCGGGTTTACCGAGCACGCGCGCGAGGACGTGTGGCTGCGGCTGGTCAAGCCGATCCGCAACGGCAAGGTGGTGCCGATCATCGGGCCGCGCCTGCTCGAGGGGATCCACGGCGGGGTGCACGACATCGCGGTGCGCCTGGCGGGGCGGTATCGCTTTCCGCTGCAAACGCACCTGCGTGATGATCTGCCGCGCGTGGCCGAGTACATGCGGGTCAAGGAGTCGCGCTACAACGTGATCGAGGCCTATCGGGAGCAGTTGCTGGACAACGTGGTCGAGCAGCATGGGCACTGGCTGCCCGCCCGCGAGCTGCCGCCGCAGGCCAAGCAGCCCAAGCTGGGCAAGCTGCTGGCCATGGTGGGCGACCACCAGCGCGAGCACGACCCCCACAACCCGCACCGGCTGCTCGCCGAGCTGCCCGCGTCGTTCTATGTGACCACCACCTTCGATCCGTTGCTCGAGCGGGCGCTCAAGGCCACCGGACGTCCACCGCAGCAGGTGCTCACCCGCTGGCGCTACCAGAGCGCGCCGGTGAGCGCCGAGGATGTCGAGGTGACCACGCCCAACGCCAAGGAGCCGCTGGTCTATCACGCGTTCGGGGCGTTCGGGGTGGGCACCAACGACGGTCTGGTGATGACCGAGGACGACTACTTCGACTACCTGTTGCAGGCCAACGCCGCGCGGCTGTTCCCGCGGGAGGTGGAGAGCGCGCTGGTCGACAACTCGCTGCTGTTCTTGGGCTTTCGACTCACCGATTGGCACTTTCGGGTGTTGTTTCGGCTGATGATGAGCCTGCCGGGGCGAGAGCGGCTCAAGCAGTACTGCCATGTGGCCGTCCAGCTCGACCCAGAGCTGCAAGACATGGCCGATGTCGACGGGGCCAAGCGGTACCTGGCTGAGTACTTCGGGCAAGAGGCAAACATCGACATCTACTGGGGGAGCTCGGCGGAGTTCCTCCGGGCGCTGCACCAACAGCTGGCCGGCACCGGCGATGGGCTCGACGAGGAGCCGCGCATGGAGGCGGGCGAGGATGACGAGTGGACGTTTTGAGGAGAAACCCAGCCGCGTACGCAGGAGCTCATCGAGCTCCCCATCATCGATGACCCGGCCGGCGTTGATGTCGGCGAGGCCCTCTTCGATCGCCGACGACACGAGCGAGTCTTGCTCGGACGGCTTGGACGCGTCGCTGTCGGTCGCGTCGGTGAAAGGATCCTTGATCATAGCGATGATACGACAGGAAGTGGGCGCCCTGCGATCAGACCGTATCGAAGAGCTCGTCGGCCGAGGTGATGGTGACGGCGCGGGCGAACCATTGCTGGAGCACGTGTTCATCCCGAATGGCCAGGATACGCTTGCTTTGCTCCTCGGAGATCGGTACGGCCCGATGGCGAAGTAGGTCGAGCAGCGCTCGGCTGAGACCGCGCACGACGCCCTCGGTGAGACCTTTGGTACGGCCTAGCTCGATGCCTTCGAGCACTCCTTTGGTGCGGCCCAACTCGATGCCCTCGGTGAGACCGTCGGCGTGGCCCAGCTCGATCCCTTCGGTAAGACCGTTGGCGTGGCCCAGCTCGATCCCTTCATCGAGGCCTTCGGTGTGGCCCAACTTTTTGCCTTCGTCGAGCCCTTCAGCACG
>JBCCWC010000234.1:0-23159 GCA_039194325.1 Myxococcota bacterium | reverse complement strand
TTGGCCTACGACAGACCACTAGACGACGCTCTCACCGAAACGGGCACCATCCTGGGAACACCCGCCTATATGTCGCCCGAGCAGTTCGAAGGACACCCCGCCACCGCCAAGTCCGACCAGTATTCATTCTGCGTGACCCTGTTCGAGGCTCTTTACGGGCATCGACCCTTCGTGGGCAAGACCGTCGCCGCCCTGCGGTCGGCCGTGGTCGAAGGCCGCATGCGTGCCGAAGACCCATCCCGAGCCGGTGTGCCCCGCCACGTCCACGAGGCCATCGTTCGGGGACTCGCGCTCGATCCACGCGAGCGCCACGAGTCGATGGACGCCTTGCTCGATGTGCTCACCTCCGGCGACGCCTCGGCCACCAAACGGCGTCGACTCCTCCGGAGCGTATGGTGGGGACTATCGCTCGCCGGTGTGCTCGGTGTGACCCTCGTCCTCATCTTCACCCTTATCCTCACGGATACGCGGTCGAGCGAACCAAGTGCGCAGCCCCCCGATCGCTCGGCGAGCGTCGACTCTGCCGCCGACGTACGCGACCCCTCGGACAACGAGCTCCCCGCGCCGCTCCCCGACGACCCCTACCAGGTCACCGTCCATCACCTCGACAACGGGTTGACCGTCTACCTCGTGCCCGACCGCAGCACGCCCAAGCTCGAGACGGTCCTCGTCGTACGCGCCGGCTACATCGACGATCCGCCGGGATCGACCGGAGCGGCGAACCTCTTGACAGACGTCCTCAATGGCGGGACCACTCGGCTGGGTGCACTGAACCCCGACGTCGAGAGCCCATTGCTGGACCGGCGCAACGTCCTCATCGAGCAGCTCGAGCACAGCAAGGACCCAGACCAGCGCAAGGACCTGCTCGAGCAGATCGGAGCGCTGTCGCGTGAGGCCGCCGCTCACAGCGTGCCAACCGAGTACGAAAGTCTCCGCAAGACGATCGGGGCTACGAACACCTACACACGCTCTTTGGGCCTGATCACGCGCTTTCACGCCGAGATCCCGCGCTCCCGGCTGGATGCCTGGGCCACCCTCGAAGCCGAGCGCCTCCGCCGGCCAGTCCACCGCAGCTTCTTTGCCGAGCTCGGCGCGGTCGAGAAGAAATTCCACTGGTACATCAGCCGGGGCAAGACGATCGACCTCCAGATCCTCGACACCCTGTTCCCGGGCACTCCCTACGCCAACGACCAACTCGGCCGCGAGCAAGACGTCGCACGCCCGCCGTTCTCGAGCATGGTCGACCTGCACCGCTCGCGCTACGTCCCCAACAACATGGCCATCGTGCTCGTGGGTGACGTGGACGCCACGACCACCGTGCCGGTGATCGAGCGAGCGTTCGGTGACTGGGAGTCCCGCCCAGTTTCGCCCCGCCCGCCGTTCCCCGGCTCGTCGCTCGCCGAGCCGGTCCACCTCTACTCCGAGACCAAGAGCGTCACCCCCATGCTCAGCTGGTCGCTCCCGGCCGGCGCCCAAGGCGAGGACATCCTACGCTTCGACATGCTGGCGCCCCTGCTCGAGCAAGAGCTATCCGACCGAATGGCTCACAGCGGGGTGAGCACCGGGATCAAGGTGTGGCGCAGCAACTTCCAGGTTCAGATCGAAGTTCATCGCGCACCCGGGGTCAGCGAGCCCCGAGCCGAGGCGCAGCTGCTCGAAGCGCTCGAAGGCATACGGAGCGACGGCCCTCAGCCCGACAACGTCGAGCGTGCGGAGGCACAGCGGACCATCCGCACCATCAAGCACGGTCGATCTCGGTACCGGCGAGCCAGGGACATCGCCATGAGCTTCGGCCTTGGCCTGTCTTGGGAGCGTCGAACCCAGCTGCGCCGGGCTCCCCTCGAGCCCGAGCAGCTCGTGGACTGGGCGGACTACTTGCGTAAGTCGGCCTTCGTCGCCACGTATGCACGAGAATCCACGCGGCAGGTGCACGAGCCTCACTTTCCCTCGATCGGCAAGGTCGACTACCCCGCGGACACGCGCAGCGATTTCGCCGAGGGCATCACGCAGGGCCTGGCGCCGACCATCGAGCCTCAGTTCATCCTGACGGGTCGCCACTACGAACAAAGCGACGACGCGTTCGAGATCCGCAGTCGCGTCGAAGATGGGCTGGCCACGGTGGTGCTGGAGTATCCGCGGCGTGCGCTCGACGACGGCGCCACCTGCCAAGCGGCGCGGCTGTGGAGCCTGGTCGGGACGCGGGACCGCTCGTACGAGGATCTCGAGCGAGCGCGCGCGATCTCGGGAGTATCGATCCACGTCGCCTGCTCGACGTCGGTGGTGCGGATCTCCATCGAGTGCCTCGACACCCCCCTCACGAAGGTGTGGCCGCTGGTCGAACAATGGTTGTCTCGACCGCTCGTTCGCACAGAAGACGTCGAGCGATTCACCAAGGACCACCTCGCCCGACTTCGCGACCAGCGCCGGAACGACAAGAGCATCTCGGCGGCGCTGGGGACCTACGCGCTCTACGAAGAGGCCAGCCCGATCATCGCCGACGAGCGCATGGCCCGACGATGGTCCCAGTGGCCCCTCGAGCAGGTCGCCGAGCAGCTCGATCGGCTCCGGGCTCGGCACCCCCGGGTGCTCTACTCCGGGCCCTTGCCCCGCCCCGAGCTCGGAGGATTGCCGGGATCGCCCGCCCCAAAATCGTCGTCACGACCACGGGTGTTCGCTTCACTCCCGGCCCTCGACCGGCCGCGCCTGCTGGTCCTCGGTGACCTCAGCGAAGGCAACGCCCAGGTCGACATCTTCCTGACACGCAAGCCAGTGGAGGAACCCCGACAAGTCTACGTCGATCTACTCGAATACTACCTGGGCATCGATCCCGCGGGCATCTTGGACCATACGCTGCGATACGTGAACCCGCTGGTGTATGTGCTCGATGCACGACGACCCTATTTCAAGGCAGCCCGGGGAGATGATGTGCTGCGCATTTGGGGCACCACGGAACACGAGCAGGTCGTGGACATGCTCGCGGCCTCACGATCGATCTTGCAGCAAACCGTCGAGCAGGAGCAGTTCGATCGGTCGCGTACGGCTCTGGAGGCCCACTATCGAAACCGTCGGATCGAGCCCTGGAATGTCCCCCGCACGGTCTCCTCGTGGTATCGGCTGGGTCTCCAGGGTGACCCCCTTCTGACGAAGTGGTCGGCGCTGCTGGCCGCTTCGCGGGCTGAGCTCGACGCGATGCGTCAGTCCTTCGTCGAGCGACCGGCCATCATCACGGTCCGCGGCGATCTCAGCCGCATCGACCGCGCGGCGCTGGAGCACATGGGAGACGTTCGCGTCGTTACCCTCGACGAGATCTTTGGTCTCGATTGATCCATCGCTTCGAGGCCCGAGATCTAGAGCGCCCCGTCGTTGATCCAGTCGATGACCACCTGAAGATCCGCGGCGGGGATCCCCGATCCCCCCGGCGGCATCGGGTTGCCACCACCACCGGCGATACCACTTTGAGTCCCCTGCATCTTGTGCACGAGGTAGCTGTCGTCGGCCGAGCCCGGGGTCACCATGGGGAGGGCCGAGCTCGAGGGGGCGCCGACCAATTGGTCGTAGGCCGCGGTAGCGCTCAGGTCCAAGCCTGCCGAGGGTGCACCGCCAAGGTGGCACCCGCACTGGGCCTGGAGGATCGGGACGATGTCTTGCTGGAAGACGCTGGCATCCCCGCCGCCGTCATCTCCGCCCGGAACGCCACCGGTGGTCCCTCCGTCGTCGTTGGCTCCGTCGTCATTGGCTCCGTCGTCGTTGGCTCCGTCGTCGCTGCCACCGTCGTCGCTGCCACCGTCGCCGTTGCCACCATCGTCGTCGGCTCCGCCGCCGTTGCCACCGTCACCGTTGCCACCGCCACCATCATCCGAGTCGGCCGACTCGTCACCCGACTCGTCGTCCGACTCGTCGCCACCGGTTTGCGGGTCCGACCCGTCCCACGGCTCCGCAGCTTCATCTTCGATCACGGTGTACTCGGACACGCACGCCCCGAGCATCACCGCCAAACCAACGACCCATCCCGCTCTGACCATCATGTTCTCAGGCTAGGACTACGCGGATCCACGGCCGCTTAAAGCCGCCTTAAGACGGGCCTGAGCGCCGGCAGAGAGCCTTTTTGCTTGTACTTCGAGCGACCGTGGCCACGCCCGCCACCCCCTGTGATTGCCGCGAGCACCAACGTCGAAGATCGGCGTGTCACCGATCGCCCAAAATACGCCAGTCACTGCGCGCCGACTCGGCGCTCGCCGATCCCTCGGCGAGCCGAGATGACCCTCGCATGGTCGTCGACGCCTAGGCCAGGATGTCCGAGAACTGATCGCTGGTCTCGGCACCGCTGAACCCATAGCTCTCGGTCGGGATTCCCAGCGCCCGCAGCAGGGTCACGTGGGCCACGCTCAGGTTCCCGCGGGGGTGACGCTCGTGCACACCTGGGTTGATCGCGCCACACGCCCGGCCCGCGAAGAGCACGGGGAGCTCACGCATGCTGTGCTTATAGCCTTCACCATACTCGGAGGTCCCGTAGACCAGCATCCGATCGAGCAGGGAGGCCCCGGTGGGATCGACCGTGTCCTGCATGACATCGAGGAAGCGCGCAAAGGCCTGCATGTGGTACTCGGTGATGTCGCGGATCTCCTGCCAATGGCCGTCGTGGCAGACCTTGTGCATCCCGTTGGGCACGCCGAGGTTGGTGAACCTATGGGTGGTGGCGGGCGAGGTCAGCATGAAGCTGAACACCCGGGTCAACCCGCACAACAGGCCCCGCGCCAGCAGCTGAGCCATAAGCTCGGTCTTGGCGATCAGATCTTCCGAGTCTTCGGGAGCGCCCGGATCATCGCAGGCGGTCAGCGACAGCTCCAGGCGCCGCTGGATCTCGTCGACGTGAGCGAGGTGCTCGTCGAGCCGAGCCCGGTCCGCCGCTCCTAGACGCGCCCGCAGGTCGTGGGCATTGTCCAACACAGCGTCGAGCAGCTGGGCCCGACGCTCCACCTGCGTCGTATCGGCGGGCACATCGAACAGCATCTCGTAGAGCGCCTGAGGCTCCATCACCGGCTGGTTGAGCGACTCCGGCCCGTTGTACGAGATCGCTTTCCAGTGGCCATAGTTATGAAAGCGCGCCTTGGAGACCCCCATCACCAGCGATCGAAAGCGCGGTACGTCGCTGCCATAGAAGTCGTCATGCTTGGCTACATATTGGTCGAGAGTGGGGCGCCGCGCGCTGAGGGTGTGAGAAGGATGGTCGAAGCCCTCGGTACGGACGCGATCGGAGGTCATGCTGACCATGAACCCGCGCATGTGCCCGGCGCCCTGGCCGGGCGGCTGCGACGGGACCTCGGTCTTGGGCTCAAGCCCGGTGACCACGCTGACCGGGTGAGCGGCCAGCGGCATCAGCAGCTCGCTCGGCGTATAGCCGGGGCCGGTCGTGGCCGGGGTCCACAGGTCGGGATGACCCCCTTGCCCCTGAATATTGCCGTGTTCAGCGTGCCAGGGCGTACCGTTACCCCAAAAGAAGATGCCGAAGATCGGCTCGTCCTCTCCGCTGTCGGCCCGGGCGCCATTGACCCCCAGCATGGCCTCGAGCGGGGGCAGGGCCAGCGAGACGGCGGCGCCTCCGGCCATCCCACGCAGCAAGGTTCGTCGTGATAGATGGATGCGGCTCATGCTCCCTCCTGCGGGGCAAGGGTTCGGTAGCTCTCATGGACGATCAAGGTCAGCAGCAACTCTCGGAAGCGATAGCCGTCTTCGGCAAAGCGCTCGCTGAGGTCAGTGAGGATGTCTTGCTCCTGCGGCAGCTCGAGCCGCCCCTGAGCGTGGCGGAACAGCTGGGTGACCATGCATTCGCCGACGACCGGGCTACTGGCGAGCAAGGGGCCCAGCTCGGTCGCGTTGGCGAGCGATTCTCCATCGAGCTCCCCCGTGGCGTCGATGGGATAGCCCCCCGGCTCGACGGTACGAAAGGCCCCGATCGAGTCGAAGTTCTCGAACAAGAACCCGGGTGGATCGATGAAGCTGTGACAACCGGCGCAGAGCGGATCGGTGACATGCTGCTCGAGGCGCTCACGCAGGGTCTTCGCCTCACCCTCATCTTCGGGCAGGGTGGTATCGACGTCTTCGGGCGGGGCCGGGATCGTCTGGCACATCACCCGCTCGCGCACGTACTTGCCGCGCAAGGTGGGCGATGGCTCGGTCTCGTGGGCATTCATCGTGAGGAAGGCCCCCAAGGTCAACAAGCCCGCCCGCGGCCCGTCGGCGGGCAGCTCCACCGGCACAAACTCGGTGGGTGAGGCCCCCGGCGCATCCACCTCGTAGAGCGCGGCCAGCTCCTCGTTGACAAAGGTATTGCGGGTGCCAAAGATGCCGCGAATGTCCACGTCACGGTGGAACACGAAGTCATCGACCAGTAGCTGGACCTCGGTGCGCATCGACTGCGGCAAGGTCTGTGTGAACATCGGGTAGCTCTCGACGTCGCGGGTAACCTCATCGAGGCGTCCCAGGTCGAGGTACTGGGCAAAGAACGCCTGAATCGCCGCACTAGCGCGAGGGTCATCGAGCATGCGCTCGGCGTGCGCCCGCACGCTCGGGGCGTCGAGTAGCTCGCCCGCCTGCGCCGCATCGAGCAGCGTATCGTCGGGGGTGACGTTCCACAGCAGGAACGAGAGGCGGCTCGCCATCTCGAAGCTGGTGTAGCGCAGGCGAGCAGGATCTTCGGGGTCGGGCTCGCCTAGCTCGAATCGGTAGAGGAATTGAGGCGATTGCAGCATACCGGCCACGGCTAGGCGCAGACCTTCCCAGGCATCGGATGCGGCCATCTCGGCGGCGACCTCCTGCCAAACCGCCAGCTCGTCGGGGAGCAGCGGGCGTCGGTAGGCCCGTCGCCCAAAGTCCTCGATGAACCCCTGCGCACACGCATCGCCCGGCACCATTGGCTCACAGCCCACCAAAGCCAGGCGCCGATCCGCATCGTCCCAGATCATCTGGGTGATCTCGTCGGCAGCCTCTTCATACTGCTGGGTACCCAGCTCCGACAGCGAGGTCGTCGTAGCCCCGATGCTGTAGAAGAGGTACGGGTTGGTGTCGGGCTCGAGCGCGACTACCGGCAATCCTGGCCCGAGGATCTGCTCCAAGCTGTTGCGATACTGGCCAGTCGTGAGCCGGGGCAGCACGGCAGGTCCGGGGTCGATGACCAGCGGCGACTCACCATCGCCATCGGTCTCGTCGCCATCGGTCTCGCTGCCGTCCGCCTCGTCCTCTATCGCATCGGAGTCGGCAATGTCCCCTGACGGCGCTTCCCCGATACCGACATAGCAACCGGTAAGCGCGAGCAGAAGGATCGATGATGCTCCGGCACGTCGTCCGTGCTCGCTGACGTTCACGCCCATGGAGTTCTCCTTGTCTGGTCATCCGTCGCCGTCGGCCAGAAGTTGGTCGCTCCCGAGATTCGGCCAATCATGCTCACTGCCCCTGACTCCGCGATGACTCTCACTCCGTCGCAGCATGGAGTTACGACACGAAGCATTTCGATCATGATTTCGTCGGGCTTTGTGCGTAGGACCGACTACCCACGTTTCACTGTCACCGGTCATAGACCGACGACGTAGCCGCCCAGCAGGCGATCGCCAGCACGCTTAGGGCAGCGCGCCGGTCACCGTGACCGCCTCGAGCCCCGGCGACATCCCGGGCACGAAGGTCGATAGGTGCGCCCGGTACTGGAACACGCGGCCGTCGATCGCCAGCGGGTGCATGGTGCCGGCCACGAGCGCCGAGGCCGGATCCATGAAGGGCACCGTGCCTCCCCCGGGACCCTCGAAGGGCTCTGGATCGTCGCAGGTGGGCTCGCCGCAGCTCCGCACGTCGATCTCCAGGCGCAGCACTCCTCGCCGGTACATCGCCGCGACCTCGTCGGCGTCGAGCGCCCGATTCCAGATCGCGACCTCGTCCAGCGTCCCCGTCAGCGGGTAGGTGTTGCCGGGATGCGCCCCGATCGACAGCTCGACGTCGTCGGGAAAGGTCAGCGGCCCGTCGATCGTGGCCGTGGTCTCGTCGTCGAGTCGCCCGTCGATGTAGGTGCGCAGGGTGGCCGGCGAGTGCCCCTTTTTGGTGGCCACCACGTGGTGCCACTGTCCATCGTCGATGTTGGTGGAGCCGCAGGTCGAGCCGCCTCCGCTGGGCCCCTGGGTCGCCGAAACCACGAACACGGCCCGCCCCCCCTCGCCGCCCGGGCAATCCCCGAAACTGCTGGCCGTGAGGCAAGCCAGCCATATGTTGGCCGAGTCGTCCGAGCTGGCGCTGTCGAACCCCACGAAGGCATGCGCGCCGCTACAGTCGCCGGCCAGGCGCACCCAGACCGCCCAGCTGAAATCACCCTCGCCGGGCCCGAATTCGGCGGGATCGACCAGCACCCGGGTGTTGGCATCGAAGTCGACCGCCGTGCCGAAGCGCCCCGACACACCGCGGCCCGCGTCGCCCTCGAGCAGGGCGTCATGCCCGGTACCCGAGGCATCGATCACCACGGCGCCGCTACGCAATGCTCCTTGCGGCATGTCGAGGTGCAGCAGCAGCTGGTTGCCCTGCATGTCGACCCCGTCCTCGGCGTAGCCCTGCTCGGCGGCCCCACCGTCGGGGAGCGGCTTGCCATAGGGTGCCCTCGCCCACCACGTCAGCGAGGTCCAGGTGACCCACTGCTCGGCGTCGAAGGGTCGAGAGATCAAGCTCCCATCGCTCGCATCTGGATCCAGCCGCACCGCGCTACCGTCCCAGACCAACCCCTCTACGCTCCCCGCCCCGAACTCCTCGGGCCACTGGTCGTCGGTGAACACGAAGTCGGCGAGCACCCCGGTGGTCTGCGAGTCGGGCCCGGACGAGCCCTCGGTGTCGCCGCCGGCAGTGTCGGGGCCCGAGGTCCCGGCGCTCGGCTCGACGCCGGCCGACTCCCCGATCCCATCGCCCGAACCCGAGAGCACATCGGGCTCGACACACTCGTCTGCGAACTCGATCCCCGCGTGCTCTCCGTAGCGACGCCCTCCGGGGCAGGTGTCGTCGGAGAAGCTGCAGTAGCCGTTGGCCTCGCACTGGCCGCTCGCTCCAACGCCTTCGCACTGTGAGTCGTGGGTACAATTGAAGGCCCCACTGGGGCACCCGCCCAGCGATAGCCCAAGCACCAGCCCCGCGCCGGCGCCAACCACCAACGAGGAACGCCCGAACGATCCACCACGGGCCGCTAGCTTCACGCCGTCATCATACGTCAGCCGGGACCTGGTTTGTCGTCGCTTGCTCCGGTCAGCTCGACCACCACTTTGCCGCGCGCCCGCTTGGTCTCGATGAAGGCGTGGGCCTGGGCAATCTGCCCCAATGGAAAGGTCCGATCCACGCGTGGTGTCAGTCGCCCCCACTCGACCTGGTCGGCAAGCCACGTAAGGTCGGCCGCCTTCGATCGCACCAGCACCAGACGAGCTCGACGCGAAGAAAAAAGCGTGCGCGCCGTAGCCTGGAGGATCCGCAACGATGGCACGGTGCTCACGAACGCGCCCGGACGACGCAACGCGGCCCGACACTTCGAGAACCGCTGATTGCCGAATACGTCGAAGATCGCGTCATAGGCCGCGCGCTGCTCCCACGGGCGATCGACGCGATAGTCGAGGGCCTCGTCGGCCCCCAGCGACCGGCACAGCTCGAGGTTGGCGGCGCTCGAGGTGGTCACCACCTGCGCCCCGAGGCTCTTGGCCACCTGGATCGCGAAGGTTCCCACCCCGCCGGAGGCACCGTGGATCCATACCCGATGCCCCGCCCGTACCCGCGCCAGATCGCGAAGCGCCTGCAGGGCGGTCTGCCCGGCCAGCGGGATCGCGGCGGCGTCTACAAAGGACAGCGCGTCGGGGATCGGCGCGAGCTCGGTGGCGGGCACGTCGACGTGCTCGGCCATCGCCCCCGCGGCCTGGGCGTTGAGCATCCCGAACACGCGCTGACCCACCTGCACGCCGTACTCCCCGGAGCGGCAGGCCTCGACCACGCCGGCGAAGTCGTAGCCGGTGCGCCGCGGCAGCGTGCGACCCACCAGCCACCGCAGCTTGCCCTTGCGCACCAGGATGTCCTTGGGGTTGAGGGCGGCGGCATGGACTCGCACTCGTACCCGACGGGGGCCGAGCGGAGGCAGCTCGACCGACTCGACTCGAAGCACGCTCGGCGGGCCATACCGCGCGAAGGTGACGGCGCGGGTGCGCATGACCTCGATCTTCGGCGATCTCGCGACGCGCCGCTACCGGTGGGTCGCCACCACCCCCAGCATGAGCGGCATGTCGGGCACCCCCGGGGGCATGCGATAGCGTCGCCCGGGCAGCGGCTCCATCCCGTCGAAGAGGACGCACCCGTTGGCATAGGGATACTCGCGCAGCTGCTGGACGAAGAGCCCCGCGTCGGCGATCACCTGCACCGTCTGCGCCACCGTGTACTGATACGAGACGGCAGACTCGGGGTTTTTGAAAGCCTCGGCCCCTTGGCTGCCCTCCATGGGGACCAGGCCCTCCCGCGAGCGACCGACGTAGTCTTCGACCCCGCCCTTCTCCTCGATGGGCTCGGCGATGAAGTAGGGCTCGGTAAGCCGCCCTTGGCCGTCGAAGCTCCAGCAAAGGGGGTGGAACTCGAGCAAGACCAGGCGACCCTCGGGAGCGAGCACGGAGGCCACGCCGCGAGCCCAGCGGGGCAGATCGGCAAGCCAGCCGATCGTCCCGTAGCTGGAGAACACCCGGTCGAAGCGATCGCCCCGCGCCGCGGCCTCGTCGAGCCAATCGAAGACATCGGCGCGATCGAAGCGGGCCGACAGGCCCGAGTCGGCCGACAAGGTCCGGGCGACGTCGATGGCCACGTCGGAGATGTCGACCCCGGTGACCTTCGCCCCCGCGGCCACCAAGCTCAGGCTGTCCTGTCCACAATTGCACTGTAGGTGGAGCAGCGAGGCTCCCTCGATGTCGCCGAGCAGCTCGAGCTCCTCGGGAAACAGGGTGCTGCCCCCCTCGCGAAAGAACTTGGCCTGATCACCTTTGTGGCTGTTGTGCGCGGGGATCACCGCGTTCCAGGAGCGACGGTTCTGCTCGTGGACAACCCGGGCTCGGTCGTCGAGTGACGTGGGCATGCAGCGCTTGTCTAGCATGGGCTATGCTCCCGCTGCGATGTCCGATGCTGGGTTTCCCGAGGGCTCTTGGTGGGGGGCGCTCGTGATCGCCGCCCACCCGCCGCCGACCGGCCCCGCTGAACGCGCTTGGTCGACCCACCCCGCCCCATCAGCCTGCGCCCCCGCTGCGCTCGCGCCCCGACCGGACCCCCCGGTGCCCTCGACGGCCCCGCCTTTTCATCTTCGTGCTTGACAGCCCACGTTTACACCCGTATACATGACGACGACAAAAGACCGGATCCTGCTCTGCGCCCGCTCGCTCTACGCGGAGCACGGCTTACCTGCGCTCTCCATGCGCAAGGTCGCCAAGGAGGCCGGACTGAGCCCCATGGCGATCTATCGCCACTTTGCGAGCAAGGAGGATCTGCTCGAGCAGCTGCTGATCCAGGGTTTTCGTACCTTTGGCCCGTACCTCGAACGGGGACTTGCGGGGCAGACCGCAATGGAGCGCCTGTGGCTGACGGCCGAGGGCTATCTGGACTTTGCCTGTGAGTGCAGCAAGGACTACGAGCTGCTGTTTTTGGCCATCGACCCGAGCAACCACCTCAAGATCCAGCAAGCGATCCGCGCCGAGGCCCGCGCGACGTTCAACGTGTTGATCGATCGAGTACGCGATTGCATCGACGCCGGAGTCTTCGCGCCTGGCCCGGCGCGGAAGATCGCGCTGAGCTTGCTGGCCCAGGTCAACGGCCTGGTCGCGCTCTACCTCAGCGGCAACTTTGGCTGGAGCCGCAAGCAATTCGCGGGGGTCTACCGAGACTCGATCGAGAGGATCTTTCAAGGCTTCTTGGCGTGACGGCCTGGAGGGCAGCGGGTGCCCTGTCGGCCCGCATCGCCCGAACAATGGGACGTCATGAGAAGAATCGGCACGAAATACGGAACCAAAACCATCACTGGCCCCTTCGACGCGATCGTAATCGGCTCGGGGATGGGGGGCCTGACGGTGGCTTCGCTGCTGGCCCAGCAGGGGCAGCGGGTCCTGGTGCTCGAGCAGCACTATACGATCGGCGGGTGTACCCACACGTTCACGCGCAAGCGCTACGAGTGGGACGTGGGTCTGCACTACGTGGGCGACGTGCAATCGCCCCGCTCGGGGCTGCGCCGGATGTTCGACGCGGTCACCGGGGGAGGAGTGTCGTGGGCCCCGATGCCGGAGATCTACAACCGCATCGCGATCGGCGATCGGATCTACGAGATCCACCGTGGCCCCGAGGCCTACGCCACTAAGCTCGCGGAGTACTTCCCGGCCCAGCGCGCGGCGATCGACGCCTACGTGAAGCTGATCTTCGAGGTCAGCCGCTCGGCGCGAAACTACTTCGCCGAGCGGGCGATGCCCCGCGCCGCCGGGGATCGGATCTACGCGGCCGTCTCGGCCCCGTTTCGTCGCTACGCCGATCGCACCACCTTCGACGTGCTCCGGGAGCTGACCGACGACCCGGAGCTCATCGCGGTGCTCTGCGGCAATTATGGGGACTACGGCCTCCCGCCCAAGCGCAGCTCGTTCGCGGTGCAGGCGATGGTGGCCCGGCACTACATCTTCGGCGCGAGCTTCCCCGTGGGGGGCCCCGGGATGATCGCCCGGTCTATAGTGCCGATCATCGAGCAAGCCGGCGGGGCGGTGGTGCACAGCGCCGACGTGACCGAGATCCTCGTGCGCGACAACCGGGCTACCGGGGTCAAGGTCGCGGGCGGCGAGGAGATCCTCGCCCCGCGGGTGATCAGCAACGCGGGGGTCGGCGTCACCTTCGGTCGGCTCCTACCCTCGGAGATCGCCGAGCGCTTCGAGCTGCTCCCCAAGCTCCAAGCGGTCGACCCGGCGTACACCGTCGCGGGCCTGAACATCGGCCTGCCTCGGTCAGGAGCGGCGCAGGGGCTGCCCGCCGCCAACATCTGGGCGCACCACTCGAGCGACTACGACGGGGATCTCGAGCGCTCGCGGCAGGATCCAAGCGCTCCGCTGCCCTCGCACTTCATCACGTTTCCCTCGATGCGGGACCCGACGTGGGACGAGCGCCACCCCGACACGGCGACGATCTCCATGTACAGCGAGATCGGGTTCGGTCGCTTCGAGCCATGGGCACACGAGCCGGATCGCCGCAGATCCGAGGCCTACCAGGCGCTCAAGGACACGCTCGCCGACCAGATGCTGACCCAGCTCGAAGGCTATGTCCCCGGGATCCGCGAGCAGATCGACCACTACGAGCTCTCCACGCCGCTGACCATCAACCGGTTTCTTGGACGAAGGCAGGGCAACTTCATGGGAATAGACCACTCGCCGCAGCGGTTCGCTCAGCGCTGGTTGCGGCCTCACACCCCCGTCGAGCACCTATACCTCACGGGCCAAGACGTCGTCACCGACGGGATCTCGGGAGCGATGCTCGGAGGGTTCTTGTGTGGCTCGGCAATCCTCGGGCGCGACCTGGTGACCGCGCTGGGGCGAGGCTAGTGCTCGTCGGGCCCGCACGCCGAGTTCGACGAGTGCGGATCAGACCTCGTCGAACACTTCGAGGTTAGTGAAGGAGTAGAAGTTGTACATGCGCGAGGACTCGGTGCCGCCGCTGGACGACGCGTCGCGAGCCGACGCGGCGGCCCAGTCCCCCTGGGCGAAGTCGAAGGATTGCATGTACACCCGCCAGTGCCGGCCATCGTAGCGGTGCATGACCGCGGTCCCATAGCCGGTCGATGACGGCGCATAGAGCACGACGTCGCCCGGATACCGATCGAGCCACTGGCCGCGCGCATTGTCCCGCGTGGGCTCGTGGTAGAAGGTGAGCTGGCCGCCGTTGCGGACACCGATGATGGTGCACCCGGTAATCCCCACGGTGAAGATGAAGTCCGTGTCGCCCCCGGCGACATCGATCTTGCCCATCTGCCCGGGCCCGCTCACGTTGAAGTTGAACCCGAGGTACCGCGCCGGGATCCCCGGGATCGATCGGCTGCCGCGCAGGCTCATCTCTAGCCCTACCTTGCCGTAGTGAAGCGGCACCAGGTGGAAATCGAAGATCGCCTGGTTGTTGTCGGCCAGATCCCCGAGGTTCTGGCCGCGCGTGGTCTGGCCGATGGAGCGCTCGAGCACGCTGACGGAGTCGATGAGCGTGTCTTGCATGAACGTGCGGGGATCCTGAAGGAACCGGATATTGGCCTGAGCGGTATGGTTCTGTTGCGGGGAGAGCGGCATATAAATCCTCCGCGAGCGCGAGCGACGAGCGGGAGCACCGTCGAGGACCCCCCGTTGGAGTCCCATGGTCGATTCCGCGCCGGCATAAACACCCGATCGGCGTTTGCGCTACGTGATTGAGGCTAGGAAACCTCGCGCGCATGTCAACGACGAACTTGACTCGCGTCGAGGCTAGAGCACTTCCTCGGTCGAATGCACGAGGACCCGCGCCTGCGCCCCGCGCTCGACTCGGTCGATCGACCGAGTCGAGGACCGGCAAGCGCTCGTGTCGTCGCTCGGCCCCCTGGGCTGCGCAATGAGCGACCAACCCGTGCGCCCCACCCCCTCAGTTGTCGAGGGCCCACGCGTTTGGATCATCGACGATGAATCGCGAGGCGCCTTCATAGCCATCGTCGGCGACCGTCCATCCTGCCGTGCGCAAGTAGGTGACAATCTCGGCGGGTCTGACTGAAGAGCGAGCTCTCATCGACTTGATCTTTGCCAGTCCACGAAGTTGCAAGCGACCCTCGGCTCGTCGACAGCGGCAGGGTCATTGTCCGACGGCCTTGCTCCTCCCGTCACTGGAGCGCGAGGGACCAGCCCAACGTCGGCCAAGCGCGCCATCCGTGACCACCCACGAGGCCTCCCCCCGGTGCGAGTCGCACACGGTGAACGGGCATCCCGTCGCCGATCCCCGCCAATCAGCGCCAAAGCCCGCTTGCTCGCAAACGGAGCCGCTTCGGCCCCGGCCCCTACCTGCGGACGCGATAGAGCGCTATGCACGGGCCCCGCCAGGAGGTCCCCGTGGAGGCAGAACTCGCTTTTGGTGCCCGACTGTGGCTCGCCATCACCTTGCCCTTTCGGGTGCTGCTCGACGCGACGCTCGCCGGCCGGATCGCCGGCCTCGAACAGCAACCCCCAGCGTCGCTGCCCGAGCCCGAGGCCAAGCCCGCCCCCAAGGAGGTCAAGCCCGAGCCGGTCGCCCTCCCCGAGCCCGATCTCACCCCCGCCCTGCAATTGCTGGCGATCCTCCAGCGCGAGGGTCGCTTCGTGGACTTCCTGCAAGAAGACGTGTCGAGCTTCTCCGATGCGGACATCGGCGCGGCCGCCCGCGTGGTGCACGAGGGCTGCACCCGAGGCCTGGGCGATCTAGTGAAGGTGGTCGCGATCCGCCAAGAGGCCGAAGGCAACGCGGTCGAGCTGCCCGCCGGCTATGACGCCAAGGCGATCCGCGTGACGGGCAACGTCACCGGCGAGCCCCCCTTCAAAGGCACCCTGGCGCACCACGGCTGGCGGGTCGAGAAGATCCGCCTGCCCGAGCTGTCCGAGGGCCACGATCCGATGGTCATCGCCCCCGCCGAGGTCGAGCTGTGACGTTCTCGATCGGCATCGACCTGGGCACCACCAACTGCGCGCTGTCGTACACCACCGAGGCCGACACGCCGCCGGTGCCGCTGCCGATCCCCCAGGTGATCGCACCGAGCGAGGTGGCCGAGCGCACGCTCATGCCCTCGTTCCTCTATCTTCCGGCCGAGGCCCAGTTCCCCGCGGGCTCGCTGGCGCTGGCCTGGTACCCCAACGCGCGCGACGTGGTGGGGGTGCTGGCCCGTAGCCAGGGCGCGTCGACCCCCGGCCGGCTGATCTCGTCGGCCAAGAGCTGGCTGTCCCACGCCGGCGTGGATCGACGCGGGGAGATCCTTCCGTGGGAGGCCCCCGAGGGGGTCCCCCGGCTGTCGCCCCTACAGGCCACCGCGCGCTACCTGGGCCACCTGCGCGCGGCGTGGGAGCACGCCCACCCCGACGATCTACTCGACGAGCAAGACGTGGTGCTGACCGTCCCCGCGTCGTTCGACGCGGTGGCCCGCGAGCTGACCCTCGAGGCGGCCACGCTGGCGGGATTCGACGAGCCCCCTCGCCTGCTCGAAGAGCCCCAGGCGGCCATGTACGCCTGGCTGGCCCAGCGAGGCCCCGCCTGGCGGGACGAGGTCGAGGTGGGCGACGTGATCCTCGTGGTCGACATCGGCGGCGGCACCACCGACTTCTCGCTGATCGCGGTGCGCGAGGAAGAGGGCGTGCTCGAGCTGGAGCGGATCGCGGTGGGCGATCACATCCTGCTGGGGGGCGACAACATGGATCTCGCCCTGGCCTACACGGTGCGGGCACGCCTGGAGGCCGAGGGCAAGACGCTCGACGACTGGCAGCTGCGAGCGCTGACCCACGGCTGCCGCACGGCCAAGGAGACGCTGCTGGGCGACGACCCCCCCGACGCGGTCCCGCTGGCGATCCCCTCGCGCGGCAGCCGGCTGGTCGGCGGCACCCTGCGGACCGAGCTTCGTCGCGAGGAGCTCGAGGCGGTGCTGGTGGAGGGCTTCTTCCCCCGCGTGGAGTCCAGCGATCGTCCGCAGGCGCCCCGCCGCATGGGCCTGACCACCCTGGGCCTGCCCTACCCGGCCGACGCGGGGATCACCCGGCACATGGCCGCGTTCCTCGGGCGTAGCGCGGCGGCGGGGGACAAGCGCAGCTTCGTGCACCCCACCGCGCTGCTGTTCAACGGCGGGGTCACCCGCTCGGCGCTGCTGCGCGATCGGATCGCGCAGATCCTCGGCGAGTGGCTCGAGGCCGAAGACGGCGCGCACCCCAAGGTGCTCCAGGGCACCGACTCGGAGCTGGCGGTGAGCCGAGGCGCGGCCTACTACGCCCGGGTCCGGCGCGAGGGCGGGGTGCGGATCCGGGGAGGCACCGCGCAGGCCTACTATGTGGGGATCGAGCGCAACGAGCTGGCCGTGCCGGGGATCCCCCCCCGGGTGGACGCGGTCTGTGTGGCCCCCTTCGGCATGGAGGAAGGCTCCGAGGTGAACCTGCCGCAGCCCTTTGGGCTGGTGCTGGGCGAGCCGGTGTCGTTCCGCTTCTTCGGCAGCAACAGCCGTGCCGAGGACGGTGTGGGCACAACCACCTCCCCCGCCGCGCTCACCGAGCTGGCCCCCATCGAGACCACCCTCGAAGGGACCGCGGGGCAGGTGGTGCATGTACGCCTGCACGCCCGGGTCACCGAGGTGGGCACCTTGGAGCTGTCGGCGGTAGAACACGGCGCCGAGCGCCGCTGGAAGCTGAGCTTCGACGTTCGGGGGCAGGAGTAGGCACACGATGGGAGAGGCTCGCTTCGCGGTCGGCATCGATCTGGGGACGACCCACTGCGCCCTCTCGGCGGCGCGGATCGACCACCCGGTGGTGCGCCTGGTCCAGGTGCCCCAGCTGGTCGCGCCCGGAGAGGTGGCCGAGCGCCCGTTGCTGCCCTCGTTCACGTACCTGCCCGCGCCCGGCGAGCTCTCGGAGTCGGATCGCACCCTCCCCTGGGGACCGTCGCTCCATGTGGTGGGCGAGGCGGCCCGGCGCTTGGGGGCCAAGGTGCCGGGGCGACTGGTGGCCTCGGCCAAGAGCTGGGTCTGCCACGGGGGCGTCAACCGTCGGGCCCCGATCCTGCCGTGGAACTCGCCCGACGACGAGCCACACGTCTCGCCCTTCGAGGCTCAGGTGGCGTACCTCGCCCACCTACGCGCGACCTGGGACGCGCGCTTTCCCGACACGCCCCTGCCCGAACAAGACGTGGTGGTCACCGTGCCGGCGTCGTTCGACGAGGGCGCGCGCACCCTCACCGCCGACGCGGCGGAGGCCGCGGGCCTGGGCACGGTACGCCTGCTCGAGGAGCCTCAGGCCGCGTTCTACGACTACCTGGGGGCGCAGCCCGAGCAGATCGACCCTCGCCTGGCCAACGCCCGGCTGATCCTGGTGGTGGACGTGGGCGGCGGCACCACCGATCTGACCCTCTTGCGCGTGTGCCCCGACGAAGGCGGCGGCCGGCCCAGCATCGAGCGGATCGCGGTGGGCGGACACCTGATGCTGGGTGGGGACAACATGGACGCCGCCCTGGCCGCCTACGCCCTGCAAAAGGCCAACCTGCCGCGACCCGACGACGCCACCGTGTGGTCGGCCGTGGTGCAGTCGGCCCGCCAGGCCAAGGAGCGGCTGCTGGCCGCCGACGCACCCGAGCACGCGGTGATCTCCTATGTCGGCCGAGGCTCGCGGCTGATAGGTCGCACCAAGAGCATCACGATCGAGCGGGACGAAGCGACCCGGGTGCTGCTGGACGGCTTCTTGCCCCGCACCGCGCCCGACGAAGTCGCCCAACGCACGGCCCGGGCGGGGCTGACCACCCTGGGCCTACCCTACGCCACCGATGCCGCGATCGGTCGCCACGTCTGTGCGTTCCTGCGGCGCCACGTCGACTCCGCGAAAGAGGCCGGCGCCCATGTCCACGAGGGCCTGCCTCGCCCCGATCTGCTGCTGCTCAACGGCGGGGTCTTCAACGCCCCCGCGATGATCGAGCGCCTCGGTGAGGTGCTGGCCGGGTGGTACGGCCAGCCCGTGCCCCAGCTGCCCCACACCTCGCTTGAGACGGCGGTGGCCCACGGGGCGGTGCGATCGATCCTCGCCCGGCGCGGCCTGGGCGAGGTGATCGGCGGAGGCACGGCCCGGGCCTACTATGTGGAGCTGACCGGCGCCGACGGCCAGCGGCAAGCGCTGTGCATCGCTCCGCGGGGCATGGACGACGGCACCAGCGTCACCGTGCCCGACCGGGTGTTCGAGCTGACCCTCGATCGCCTGGTGGCCTTTCCCCTGCATGCGTATACCGGCGACCGGGTCGATCCACCCGGGGCGCTTGTCGATCTGGATCTCGGTGCGGACGGGGACGGGGACGACACCGAGGCGCTGACCCCCCTGCCCCCGCTGGAGACCGTGCTACGCGACGGCGGCCCGCGCAGCGTGGACGGCCGCACCGTGCCCGTGACCCTGAGCGCCGCCCTCGACGACGCCGGTGCCCTGGAGCTCTACCTGGTCACGGTGGAGCTGCCGCCCCGCCGCTGGCGGCTGGAGTTCGTACTTCGCTCGGATCCCACCGAGCCCGAGCCAAGCGCCGCCACGGGGTCGCGCGAAGCACCGCCCCCTCCGCCCGACCCTCGGGTGACCGAGGCGGTGCCGCTCATCGAGCAAGCCTTCGGCGACCGCGACGCCAAGGGGGTCAAAGGCCTGCGCCGCGACCTGGAGAAGAAGCTCGGCCCGCGCAGCCAGTGGTCGGTGAGCACCTGCCGGGCATTGGGCGACGCGATCCTCGCCCAGGCCGAGGGCCGGAGCCTCGGCGACCAGCACGAGCTGGGGTGGCTACGCCTGTGCGGCTGGTGCCTGCGCCCCGGCTTTGGCGACCCCGGGGACGACGCTCGGCTCGACGCCATGTGGGCCCTGCGATCGCACGCGCTGCGTCACCCTACCAAGGCCAACTGGGCCGAGTGGTGGATCGCGTGGCGCCGGATCGCCGCCGGGCTGCCGGCCGCTCGCCAGCGCGAGCTCTACGAGGACATCCGCCCCTGGCTGTGGCGCAGCGGCAAGCCCCCGCCCGGGCCTCACCGTCACGGGCCCGTCGAGATGATGCAGCTACTGGCGACCCTGGAGCGCCTGCCCGCCGACGACAAGCAGGCGATCGGCGAGCTGCTGCTGCTGCGGGCCAAGAAGCTGCGCTCGTACTGGTCGCTGGGGCGAGTGGGCGCACGCAGTCCATTCCAGGGTGACCCCGCCGACGTCGTCCCCGCGACGGTGGCCGAGGCCTGGCTCGAGCGGCTGCTGGCACTCGACTGGAGCACGGCCGAGGGCGCCTCCTTCGCCGCCGCATCGCTCGCCGCTCTCACCGCCGACGCCGCGCGCGACGTGAGCGCTTCAACGCGCAAGTCGGTCGCCGAGCGGCTCGCCAAGACCGGTGCTCCGCCCAGCTGGATCGACATGGTCACCCGACCCACCGCCCTCTCGGAAGGCGACGCCAAGCGCATGTTCGGCGACAGCCTGCCAGTGGGACTACGGCTGACCTGAGGTCGGCGAGCCCGGGCCCAACTCCTGATCGGTGCTCACTGGTGCCAGTTCATGGTGCTCTATAATGAGCACTATGGCAGTTCGGGCCATTCGGCTGGCCGATGCGATGGACGCTCGATGGACGCTCGATGAGATGAATCGCCGTCATCATGATCGTACGTATTTCGCCTGCGCTAGATCGACCCTGAAGAATTGAGGCATGCACCCATACTATTGATCAAGATTAACGTGATGGTGAAAATTGTACGACCTGCTATCGTCCACACTCGGATAGAACCCGAGGAACGGACTGTCGACCCCTGCCCAGGGTCGAGCTCAGGCGACGGAACGCCGCGTCGTACACCGTGCCGTACGCGACATCGTGCATAGTGACGTAACCCTGAAAATCACCGCAACGAGTCGACTCAGAACGTCGTTGCGAAACACTCCCCCGACTCCCTCGGCAGGGTGACGTCAACTCAGTCCCTGCCTCTGCACAGATCTCGGGGAAGGGGGCCAATCAGGTCCCTTTCCCCGAGATCTTGCACTCGAGGCCGATTTCGCAAGGCGGCATGGCCATAGGTCATACCGCTCGCCAGGACCGCGGCTCGTGGCCGTGACGAGCCCATCACACCAACAGGAGTAGTGCATGAAACGCCCCTCGAACCTCTCGGCCCTTTGGTCGATTTCACTCGCTCTGACCGTCCCCGCCGCCATTGCGGTGAGCATGACCAGCGGCGCTGCCTTCGCCGATGATGATGATGACGACGATGATGACGACGATGATGATGACGACGACGATGACGACAACGGCGTAGAACCCATCGACTTCGTCGACTGTACGACCGCGTTTCCCGACGATTTCGATGCGTTCATGGTCTTCACCCAAGATGGTGTCCTCGGACCCACCGATCCTCCGCTGCTGATCGGGGACGAGAGCTTCTTCACCGATCCCAACATCATGAGCTTCTCGGCCGCCGAGCTCGCGGCGTTTCGAGCCGAACGGCTCGGCCTGCTCTCGGCCCGGTTTGGCATCCCCGACCCCGAGAACAACCCGGATCTCTTCGTCTTCACCGCCACTACCAACCCGAAGGTCGAGTACACCGCCTACGTCGCCGGGAACTGCGAGATCCCCCCCCAGGGCTGGGTGGTCCGCGAAGGGGTGGTCAACATCGTGGTCACCAACCCCGACGGGATCGACCTCGGAGGGGCCTTTATGGGCGTTCACGTCCCGGTCAACACCACCTTCGCCTCGGGGATCTACAACGTCGAGGTCACCGACGAGGACGGAAACGTCACCGGCGAACAGATCATCTTGAAGTTCACCTCGACCAGCCCCATCGTCTCTGGCGGCGTCACCGGAACTCAGACCTTCTTCCTGTGCTCCATCGAGAGCGACGACTTCGGCCCCGGGCTTGCCCAAGGTACGTTCAACCCTGAGCTGGACACCATGACCGGTAACACGATCTCCAACGTCCGCAATGTCTTGACATTCTCGGATCTGGGCGCTTTCGGCGGCCTCTAGCGCGAGACCACGAGGCACAATCGCTCACCGGGTCCAGCGATGGACCCGGTGAATCTCTGTAGGTTCGAATCCTACAGAAATCATGCACATGCGACTCGTCGATCGCTCGATCCATCGCGCTCCCATGCGCGGTACAGCCCATCGATGAATGACCCACGGCCGAATTTCGAATGAATCTCGGACTCTCCGATGAATGATGATGAATCATCATTCATCATCATGAATTTGGACGAGTACGATTTCGCCACGATCGACGGGAACCTCCGAGCGGCTGGCACTTAAGACCCACGACATTGATCGACCCGAAATGACCAATTGCTAGCGTCGCATCCCCGGAGCGTAAGAGTTAGACTCCTACGGGGAAACATTATGTCTGCGATCAGCCTCGTTGCACCTGGAATAGCGGAGTCGGTCGAGCCCCAGGAGGTCCTCGGCGGCGTGGCGGTTGTGTGTGGATTTGGATCCACCACGGGAGGCGTGGATCGATGAGGGTCGCGTGGACCCCCTCGTTGGGCGAGCGCATGTTGATCCGGTTGGGCCACTGGATCACCCTCAAGACGATCGGGAGCGTCTCGGATGCGGTCGTCTACGAGTCGGTGCGCACTTTGGGCGTGGCCGGGTGGTTTCGCTACATGATGACCACGGCCAAGGTCGTGGGGAAGCTACAGCGCGAGTTCGGGGAAGCCGAGGCTCAGTTCATCATCAGCCTGTCCTCGCTCTTGATCGGCTGCGGCTACTGCACCTACGGGCATGCGCTGGCGGGATCTCTGCTGTGGTTTCGAGACAAGGGCGCCGTCCACCCCCTCGACCCGAACGCGATGAGCGAGCTTATCGACCTCAGCGACGCCGAGATCATCCAGCGGGTCGAGGCGCTGCTCGACGACACCCAGCACGAGACCCTGCGACGTCTCGCCCGACGGATCTACCGGCTGTTCCTCGAGCAGGAGCGGGATTGGAACCCCCAGGATGAGCTGCTCGAGGATTGCATGTGGATCTGGCGATGGACCACGGAGTCCACGATCGTCGAGGGGATCTCGATCAAACCCGAGGACGCCCAGCCGCTCCACCCCATCGCGCACGACCCGACGATCCGCGCCCGCTACCGCGCCGCCTTGGTGGGTCGTAGCACCGTCTAGTCGGTCTTGGCGAACTCCTCGTGTAACTCAGCACGCCGTCCGCGCGAGCGTACCAAGCTCACCGAGTTCACTGTCCGTTTCCCGACGATGGACCGTACCCTGATGACGCTCGACCAGGCCCTCCCGGCACGGGCGGCGGCCCATGCGACAACTGCGTCTTCCCGGACTGCGCCGCCGCCCCCGGCACGGGCGGCGGCCCATGCGACAACTGCGTCTTCCCCGGCGACCCTCCCAACACGGGCGGCTCATGCGACGGCTGCGTCTTCCCCGGCGACCCTCCCAACCCGGGCGGCT
>JBCCWC010000233.1:0-23415 GCA_039194325.1 Myxococcota bacterium | reverse complement strand
CGAGGAGCTGGCCGAGTTCGAGCACAAGCCCTCCAAAGCGAAGAAGAGCTACCGCATGATCGTGCTCAAGAAGCACATCCGCGAGGAGCGTGGGCAGCAGTGCCTGGACACCAACGTCCGGTACTTGTTCTACGTGACCAAGAGGGCTCTGCCCTGGTTGTGGCCTTCCCCTCAGCCGCGGCCTCGGCCTCCCGGATCCACGCGTACAGCGAGTAGCGACTGGGGCCAAGTTCCTTGGACGCCTTGGTCACTCCGTGCTTGCGCGCGTACTCGACGGCCTCGGCTCTCTGTGACGGGGTGTAGTGCTTGGCGACCCTACGCTTGGCGGGTTCGTCGTTGGTCGTCGCCGGCTCGGCCGACCTCGATGAGTTCACCGGTTCGGCGAATGGCCGAGAGTCTCTTTGTGCGGTGCGCCAGCGGCTGACCGAGGCCGCCGAGATCCCATGCTTGCGCGCAGCGGCACAGACTCCCATCGTCTCTGCGTCCGCGAGGACAGCGGCTCGTTGTTGCTCGGTGTAGTTGCGCCTACCTCGTGGCAGGCTCGCTCGTCTTGCCATGTCGTTGCTTCCGTCGCGTGCGGTCCCACCCCGGTAAAGTCGTCCGGGATTTCAAGCCCTCACGCCACGGAAGATGTTCGGCAACAGCAGGTAGCCGCGCGCATCAGTCGTAGCACTTGCAGCCGGGTGTCGAAAGCGCACATTACGCATGGTGTTGATCCGTAGGGGCAACTCTGACACCACCTGTTCCGTGCGCCGATACAGCAAGAACGGTCAAATCCGCTCGCGGAGGACCGCCATCCGGGTCTCGCCACGCCCTCCATTCTGCGCTAAAAGCGCAGGTGAGGCCAGCGCCAGACTGATTGACCCAAACCTCCACGTCCAGCCCAAGCAACCGCACCCAAACCACCACACTGGGGCTCAAAAGCCCAGTTTCACCCGAGCTGTGCCAAGCACCTCGTTGCGCGTAGTCGGTGATCACTTAAGCCATGATTCATGGTCTATCGCGCCGGACGCCCTCCGGCAGTCGGAATTTGCTGGACTGGCGTCTAGTTAACTCGTTCAGCGTTACGCTTCGGAAGAGATCTCTTCGGTCGTCGAGAAGTGGCGGGGGTAAACCGGCTGGACCAAAAGGACCACAGTGGCCAGTAAATCCATTGAAATTACGGTCTTGGGACAAGGCTAGATGCTGTTGGATATTGTATGACATGACCGTGAACACAACGACATTGCCGAGTTGCATGTCTATAGAACTGGTACTTTTGCCAGGTGACGGGCGTAGCGTAGGTGATAGTTTGAAAATCACGTTGATAGCCCGCTGCCCTTCATCCGTTCGACCACCAGAGTCGTCCTGCGAACGAGGAACGAGAATTCGTTAGGCGACTATACTCCGTTGATCCGTGGGAGAATCTGAGCGCTCTCTTGCCGTCGATCTTGGCCAGCAAGCGGAGTTAGGGCAGATCGAGGGTAGTGACGCGGCGTTTTTTGTTTTTTTGTGTTTGATTCAATCGCTGGCCGTGCTTGAAATCCTAAAAATCGAGATGAATGACGGATTTTTGCTTGCCCGGCAAAACGGGAAGCATGTGCATCACTCAAGGAGGAGAATAAGGTGACGAAGATAGTAGCATCTTGGGGAATTCTACTGCCGTTGTGCTCATCTGTAACCGTATATGCGGCGGAGGGGGAGAGCATCGAGGGAGAGTCGGAGAATTCGACCAACGCCAGCGATCCCTCGACCATGCCCTCAGCCACCGATACGGACATATCCGTCGACGAGCCTCGCCGTCGTCGGCGATCGAGAGGGGGCTGGATCTACCGTTGGGCCCCCGAGAGCAACATGGCGGAGCTCGGGGCATACGGCGGCGTATACCAGGCTGGAAGCAACCATGAGCTATTCGAGCCCGACGCGAGTCTGCCCGATCAAGGTTTTAGAGCCTATGATTCCTTTGCCGGCGAGATAGGAGGTCGGCTCGGCTTCTATCCCAGCCGCTTCTTCGGGTTCGAGGCTGAAGGGGGGGCCATGCCTACCCAGACCAGCACGTTCGAGCGTGCCACTATCTGGCACGCGCGCGGCAGCGTGGTGGGGCAGTTGGGCAAGTGGAGCCTGACTCCCTTTGCTCTGGTGGGAGCGGGCGTGTTGGGTGTGCGCAGCGGTCGTGACGCGGTGGGCAACGACGTGGATCCCTCGCTACACTTTGGGGGAGGACTCAAGGCTTACCTGACTCGACGAGCGCAGGTTCGGATCGATGTTCGCGACGTCATCGGTCACAAGCGGGGCGTAGAGAATGGGTTTCGCAACCACAGCTTCGAGGCGCTATTAGGGGTTTCGCTGACCTTGGGTCGCGAGAAGCGGGAAGAACAATCCGCCTGCAACATGAAAGATAGCGACGGGGATGGCTTCCTCGATATCAACGATCGATGTGTCGACGAATTCGGAGAAGCACCCTATGGCTGCCCCGTGCTCGACAGCGATGGCGACGGATTTTTGGACAACGAGGATCGCTGTATCGACGAACCGGGGGGAATGCCCAGCGGTTGTCCCATTCGCGACAAGGATGGAGACGGGGTGCTCGATTCCGCGGACCGGTGCATCGAGCAGCCGGAGAGCGCCAACGGGTTCGAGGATGAAGATGGCTGCCCCGATGAGCTGCCGGAAGAACTCGCCGAGCTCGACGGCGTCATGGAGGGCATTCGATTCCAGACCGCCAAGGCGCTCATCCTGCCGCGCTCGCGGCCCCGCCTCGATCGTGCCATCGATGTAATGAAGAGATTTCCCGGTGTTCGAGTAGAGATCAGCGGGCATACCGACAATCGCGGTCCTCATGACTACAATGTCGGGCTCTCGCAGCGGCGAGCCGATGCCGTACGTAACTACCTAGTCACCCGGGGGATTGATGCAAGTCGCCTTCAGACCCGAGGTGTTGGCCCCAACGAGCCAGTGGCGAGCAATAACACCAAACGAGGACGCGCGCGAAATCGGCGCATCGAGTTCCATGTGATTACCACCAAGGATGGAAAGTAGAGAAGGAATCATGAATCTACATCGAATTCGATATCTAGTCACCGGCTTGTTGACCGTGCCCGTCACTACGCTGGCTGGTTGTGGCGATCCTTGTCTCGACGACGGTATCAGCCTGGCTGGCGCTCAGTGCTCGGCCGAGCCTGTCGACGAGGTGGACAGCGAGAGCCCAGAAACACCCGAGCTCACTCTCGAGACCTTCTACCGAGACGCAGACGGCGACGGCTACGGCTCGCCCAACGAGTCAATCCAGTCCGATCCGGCTATGCCTCCGGCGGGCTACGTCGAGTCGAGTACCGACTGCGACGACACCAAGGTCTACGCTCACCCGGGCGCTGCCGAACGCGAGAGCTCTGTCGCTTGCATGGCCGACCGGGATGGGGACGGCTGGGGTGACAGCGAGCCCGGTGGGAACATCGTCATCGGCGGAGATTGCGATGACGACTCGGACACGACCTACCCGGGAGTCGCGTTCAACGAGGACCCGACGGCTTGTATGAAGGACGACGATGGGGATGGCTATGGCGATGGTGATCCTCCACCAGGAGTGGAGCCAGGCAGCGACTGCGCCGACGGAGACGCGCAGCTGTTTGGTTGCGGCACCGCATGGTGCACCGATGCCGATGGCGACGGCTTTGGTAACTCTGACGATTGCATTCCCGGCGGTGACGAGCCGCCTGGGGGCGGTCGGGTGGCCAACGATGACGATTGCGTTGATGAAGATCCCGCAATCTACCCAGGGGCGGCCGCGCACGAGCCGAAGTTGTGCACCAGAGATCGCGACTCCGACGGCTGGGGCGACGCGATGGCGCCCGCGGGTGCGGACCAGGGCCACGACTGCTCGGACCAGAATCCCGCCGCGTACCCGGGCGCGGCGGCGAGTGAGCCCGATCTGTGCACGCTAGACGTCGATGGTGACGGCTGGGGCGGCCGCTCGGCGAGCGCCGTCGATTCGCTCGTCGAGGATGGTACCGACTGCGACGATGGCAGCCCGGCCGTGTATCCCGCGGCTGCGGCGAACGAGCCGGCGTTGTGCACGATCGACGCGGACGGAGATGGGTTCGGTCCCGTCGTCCCTCCTCCCGGCGGTGATGCGGGGACCGACTGTGACGACGCGTCGGTTTTTGCGTTCCCGGGGGCTTCGGAGAACGAGGCGCCGCCGCTCGACACCGAGTGCACGCTGGATGCCGACGAAGATGGCTATGGCGAGCAATCCGTCGATGACCAGGGCCTCGTAGCTGGGACCGACTGCAACGACGCGTCGGCCAATACCTTCCCGGGCGCTGCGGAGCTCGAAGATCCTGCGGCCTGTATGGCCGACGAGGACCTCGATGGCTATGGTGAGTCGGATCCACCACAGGGAGTCAGCCCGGGCCTCGACTGCGAGGACGGCGATATGGCCGTAACGGTCTGTGGCCAGTGGTGCTTCGACGCCGATGGCGACGGGTTTGGCGACGCGACGACCTGTGAGCTCGAAGCCGAGGATCCCGGACCCGACTGGGTACCCAACGATATCGACTGTGAAGATGGCAACAGCGATGCCTATCCAGGTGCGGCCAGCGCGGAGCCCGGGCTGTGCACGATCGACCTCGATGGTGACGGGTTCGGAACCTCGACCCCGCCAGCTGGGGTCGATGCAGGGACCGACTGCGAGGATATCTCGAGCGGTGCCTTCCCCGGTGCGGCCAGCAACGAGCCGGCGCTGTGCACGATCGACCTCGATGGCGATGGTTGGGGTGATGCATCGGCCAGTTCCATCGGGGCGCTCGTTCAGGACGGCAGCGATTGCATCGACTCGGATGCCGCGGTGCGGCCGGGGGCCGCGGCCAGCGAGCCTGCTCTTTGCACGCTCGATGCTGATGGTGATGGGTACGGACCCATGTCGCCTCCAACTGGGGCCGACGCGGGGAGCGACTGTGACGATGGCTCGGCGTTTGCGTTCCCAGGAGCCTCGGAGAACGAGAGCGCTCCGCTGGGTGCCCAGTGCACTCTGGATGCCGACGACGATGGTTATGGAGATGATGGCGTGAGCGGTCCTCTGGTCGCTGGTACCGACTGCAACGACGGTTCGCCCAACACCTTCCCCGGGGCGGCCGAGAGTGAGAGCGTCAGCGCATGTATGGCCGATGAGGATGGGGATGGCTATGGTGACTCGGTGCCCCCGAGTGGGGTCGTGCCCGGTCAGGACTGCGAGGATGGTAACGCCGGGGTCACCGTCTGCGGCCAGTGGTGTGCCGACACCGACGAGGATGGCTACGGTGACCCGGCCAGCTGTATGTTTGCGGCCGGAGATCCAGGCCCGGGTTGGGTGCCGAACGATACCGACTGCGACGATGGTGACGGTGGCACCCATCCGGGCGCGGCCAGCTCCGAGCCAGGCCTTTGCACGATCGACGCCGACGGTGATGGTTTCGGGACGTCCAGCCCACCACCAGGAGTGCAGGCGGGCGAAGACTGCGATGACGGATCGCTGACCACCTTCCCAGGGGCGGGCGAGTCAGAGCCGGTACCCGGAAACTCCTCGTGTATGTCCGATGCAGACGAAGACGGGTTTGGGGACTCAAGCCCGACCTCCGCGGTGACGCCGGGGAGCGACTGCGTGGACGCCGAGCCCACCATCTACGTAGGCGCGGCCATCAACGAGCCGCTGTTGTGTACCGTGGACGATGATGGCGATGGTTGGGGCGCAGATGATGCGTCCTCGCAGTTCAACGGGGCCCAAGATGGCAGCGACTGCGAAGACTCGTTGGCGCAGGCCCACCCCGGGGCGTCGGAGAACGAGGCCGGTTTGCTCGCCAGCGCCTGCACCATGGACCTCGACGAGGATGGCTACGGGGAGATGAACCCCCCGGCGGGAGTGAGTTCTGGTACCGATTGCGACGACGCGCTGGACACCACCCATCCGGGCGCGGCGGAGCTCGAGAGCCCGGCTGCTTGCATGGCCGATGCGGATTTCGATGGCTATGGCGACTCGCTGCCGCCGGTCGGGGTCACCCCGGGGAGTGACTGTGAGGACGATGAGCCCGCGGTCACGATGTGTGGCGAGTGGTGTACCGACAGCGATGGGGACGGCTTTGGCTCAGCGCCCTGCCAGCCCGCGAACGCTGATCCTGGTCCGGGCTGGGTCAATAACTCCAGCGACTGCGTGGATGCTGATGAGGCGATCTACCCAGGGGCGGCATCACTCGAGCCGTCCCTGTGCGCGATCGATCTCGATGGCGACGGTTACGGTGACGACTCACCGCCGCCGGGGGCCGAAGCAGGCAGTGACTGCGACGACTCATCGGCGCAGGCCATGCCTGGCGCGGCTCCGCTCGACGATCCCGCGGCTTGCATGATCGATGTGGACGGCGATGACTACGGTGACTCGACGCCACCGACCGGGGTTACTCCGGGTAGTGACTGCGACGACTCGTCGGCGCAGGCCATGCCCGGGGCGGCGCCGCTCGACGATCCCGCGGCTTGCATGATCGATGTGGACGGCGACGACTACGGTGACTCGACGCCACCGACCGGGGTCACCCCGGGCAGCGATTGCGCCGACGACAACGCCGAGGCGATTCCCGGGGCAGCCGCCAACGAGCCGATGCTGTGCACGATCGACGTCGATGATGATGAATGGGGTGATGCTTCGGCCTCGAGTATAGCCAGCGGCGCCGACGACGGCAGCGATTGTGCCGATGGCATCGCCGCTGCGTATCCTGGTGCAGCTTCGCATGAGCCAGCTCTTTGCGCGATCGATGCCGATGGCGACGGCTATGGCAGCGCCAGCCCTCCTGCGGGGGTCGACATGGGTGTCGACTGTGACGACGCCAACGCCAACGCCTATCCGGGGGCGGGGGAGAACGAGGACGATCCCTTCGGTTGTTATAAGGACAACGACGGCGACGGATACGGGGATAATGCGCCGCCGCCCGGGGTCACCCCGGGTCTCGACTGCGACGACGAAGATTCGGGCTTTGCCGATTGCACCTGCATGTCTCCGCTGAACTACCAGACCTGCGACGGCACGCCCGGTGCTCCGACCGCCGATGCCTACCACGCAATTGGGATCGGCTGTACGGCCAACTTGAACGAGTCTATGGTGGTCTCCAACAGCAACTTCGCGGTCACCGATGCGGGGACCTGGGCGGTGATCCATCAATTCGGTTCCGCCCCTGATATGTCGGATCCCACAGTGGGCCTGTGGTCACCTCGTCCCGACGCCGGCGACCCCGACGCGCAGCACAACGCCGGGAACAACATGCTGCTGCTGAGCACGGGGCCGGTCTCAGTGCCCGATGCCAGCGGGGTGCTGATGGAGGCCCCGGGTAGCCAGGTCAACGGTGCGGGCACGGGTAACCCCGATGGGGGAGGCTACTCCGGCTCCATCGTGGAAGCCTTGGGCAGCAACAGTGGTGCGGGCGGAACTCCCTTCGAAGACTGCGACGGCACCAACGATTGCTCTGACACTCTGGCCAGCCTCGGCCTGAACGGGATCGGCCTGAACGACAAGGTGTACTTCGATGTGGAATTCGTCGTGCCGGACGGTGTGGATGGATTCCGTTTCGACTTTGCCTACTTCTCGAGCGAGTACCCGCAATATGTCGATACGATCTACAACGATGTATTCATCGTATGGGTCGAGAGTGCCGCGTTCACTGGTAATGTTGCCGTGACCCCGGATGGTACTCCGTTTACGATCACCGAGCTCAGCAACTCTGGTGAAATGGTGATCGTCGACAACGATCCGGCCCTCGCGGACACGGGCTTCGAGGGGCACGGTGCGACGGGCTGGCGCTCCGTCTTGGCCCCGGCCGTGCCAGGAGAGACCTTGCGCGTCAGCTTCTTCCTCGCAGATGCGGCGGATGCCTGGCTCACCACAGCGGTGCTCATCGACAACTTTCGGTGGGACTGCGCTGGGTGCGATGGTGTAGGAGATTGCGGTCTGGCGTCGTTGCTCTAGCCGAGCGCGCCGAGGTCTGAGTCGAGCGCTGAGTCTTGAGTGCTCGACCCAGGACTCGCTGCTGACAGGCGGTACCGCTAAGGCCGTGCGAGGGCTCCTCGCACGGTCTTCTAGCTGGTTTGGCGTCGAGACCTCACCGACTGGTGTGGTGAGTGTGAGCGCGTAGATCGATGCTGGTCCCCCGGATCCCGGGCAAGAAAAGCGATGGAAAAACCGAGACCCCCGCAGGGAGCTTGCTTGAAGTGCCCGTAGGAGGTCCCGTCTCCTTGTCTTGGCGGACAAAGGAGGCAAACAGTGTGGCACGGGCTGATACACAAAGAGAAGCTGTACGAGCTTCTTCTACGGATCGACCACGACCTGTACGAGCAGGCCCGGGCCGGTGGGTGTCCGCACTGTGGCGGACCGCTGCATGCCGCTCACTACCCTCGAAAGCCCCGTGGAGGGCCAAAATCTCTGCCTGAGGGCTATGACCGACGATTGAGCCTGTGCTGCGGGCGCGACGGATGTCGCCGGCGATTGACGCCCCCCTCGGTGCGATTCCTCGGGCGGCGGGTGTACCTGGGTGTGGTGATGGTCCTGGCGTGGGTGGACCGAGATGTTCCAGCTGCTAGAGTGATCGAGCGATTACGTCGTTTGCTGGGGGTAAGCCGTCGGACCGCGGCTCGATGGCACCGCTGGTGGACCGAGGATTTCGTCCGGACCCCGCTATGGCGCATCGAGCGAGCCCGAGTGATGCCCCCGGTCCAGGAAGCAGCGTTGCCTGGCTCGTTGCTGCGGCGCTTCATCGGAGAGCCGATGCAGCAACTGGTCGCGATGCTCCGATGGCTATCCCCGCTGACGAGCTCTGAGCCCGCTTGGAGCGGGTGATCGGCGACCCTCACAAGATGCACGTCGCACTCAAACGAGGAGGTCCCTAAGGTCGAGCAGAACCGAGCAAACGAAATCATCATCATCATGGCCAACACCAATAAGGACACCGCGACCCGCCGGTGGGCTCACCTGCGCTTTTGCGTTGTGGGTCCGCTGCTCGCGGCGCCCCCGGCTCGCGGCGAGCTCCAGACCGCGCTGCGCGAGCTGGCAAACAAGACATGGACGCACCCGACGACGGGCGAGCCCGTGGAGTTTGCCGCGTCGACCCTGGAGCGCTGGTACTACGCGGCCAAGAATGCTCCGCGCGATCCCGTGGGCGCCTTGGACCGCAAGGTCCGCAAGGACGCGGGCGAGCAGCCGAGTATGGGCCCAACGCTACGACGGGCGCTCAAGGCCCAGTATCGCCAATATCCAGGGTGGACGGTGCAACTGCACTACGACAATCTGGTCGCGCTGGCGAAGAACGATCGGTCGCTGGGCGAAGTGCCGTCGTACACCACGGTGCGGCGCTACATGAACATGCATGGTCTGGTGCGCCGACGGCCTCCTCGGTCGGGCCGAAAGACCGAGGGCACCGAACGCGCCGCCCGTCGCCTCGAGCGATTCGAGGTCCGTAGCTACGAGGCGACCCACGTGGGTGGGCTATGGCACACCGACTTCCACTCCGGATCACTCCAGGTGCTGCTACCCGAGGGGCGCTGGCATACGCCCCAGCTGTTCGGGATGCTCGACGATCGCTCACGGCTGGGCTGCCATGCTCAGTGGTACCTCGACGACACGACCGAAGCCTTCGTGCACGGCATGCTCCAGGGCTACCTCAAATACGATCTACCCCGCGCGCTGATGAGCGACAACGGCTCGGCGATGAAGGCAGCCGAGACGCTCCATGGCCTGCTGGATCTGGGCATCATCCACGAGCGAACCCTGGTCGAGAGTCCGTACCAGAACGGCAAGCAGGAGTCTTTTTGGACTCAGATCGAAGGACGCCTGCTGCCCATGCTCGAGGATGTCGAACAGCTGACCCTCGAGATGCTCAACGAGGCGACCCATGCCTGGCTGCACATGGAGTACAACAAGAAGATCCACGAGGAGATCGGCTGTACCCCTTTGCAGCGCTTCCTTGAGGGCCCCAGTGTCTTGCGCCCATGCCCCGACCCCGAGGCCCTACGCCTGGCCTTTCGCCGCCAAGTCGAGCGGACCCAGCGACGCAGCGATGGGACCGTCAGCATCGAGGGGATCCGCTTCGAGATCCCCTCTCGCTTCCGGCAGATCAAGCAACTCCAGGTGCGTTACGCCGTCTGGGATCTGAGTCGGGTCCATATCGTCGATCCCCAAAGTGGTCAGCCTGTCGCACGGATCTTTCCGCTGGACAAGGCCCGTAACGCCGACGGCCGACGGCGACAGCTCGAGCCGGTGCCCCCGGCCGAGCCCGTAGAGCGCACTAACCAGGTCGCTCCGCTGCTCGCTCAGCTGATGAAGGACTACGCGGCGACCGGGCTTCCTCCCGCCTACCTGCCCCGCACCCACGATCTGCCCGAGGACGACGAACAATGACCACGACCCTCAAGACCCTCTACGGCCTCAAATTCAACCCTTTCTCCCAGGATGTGCCCGACGAGGCACTACTGACCACGCCCCGGGTCGACGACTTCGGCTGGAGACTCGAGCACGGCATCGCGACCGAGGGTGGCTTTGGGATGGTCACTGGCCCCCATGGAAGCGGCAAGAGCACCACCCTACGCCTTTTGTTTGCTCGCCTCGAGCGTCAACGCGATGTCACCGTCGGATATCTGCAGCGACCCCAGAGCGGCCTGGCCGACTTCTACCGCGAGATGGGCGAGCTCTGTAGATGAGTGAGCGTTCCCGTCTTGTCGAAGAGCACCGTGTCGACGCGATTGGCCTGCTCGAGCGCGCTTCCCCCCTTGACCAAGACCCCCCGTCGCGACGCAATGTTGAGATAGTTCAAAGTGCCCAGCGGGGTCAGCACGCGAACCCGGTTGCCGAAGCTGCTGTTGAGCACCACCATGGCGGCCGTCAGCCCCAGGACGGGCACGGTCAACCCGGCAACGAGGAGCGTAGGCGCCGCGGCCTCATCGGCCCAGCGCTCCCCCTTCGACTGGACCGATGTCTTGTAGTTCGCGGCCTCTGTCAGCATCTGGCCGATCTGAGCCACATGGGTGGACAGCCCGATCTTCTCGACCCGCACCGAGATCCGCCCGCTGGCCACTCGCGTGGATGCCATCACCCGTGAGCCCGGCTGCTTGTCGGCGGGCTGGGCCTCGCCCGTGAGCAGTTGCTGATCGATCGAGGCATACCCGTCGATGACCCGGCCATCGACGGGCACGATCTCGCCAGCATCGACCACGACGACGTCACCCTGCTCGAGCTCGGCCAGCGGCACCTCGATCTCCGCGCCATCACGCCGTAGCCAGGCGGTCCGCGGAAGCTGCCCGAAGCTGTCGAGCGCGAGCTTCCGAGCCCGTGCATCGGTCCTGTGGAGCAGCTCGGTCCCCACTTCGTACGCCCAGATGCTAAATGCGATCGCCCAGTTGTGACCGGTCACCACCGCCAACGCACCGAACGCGGAGAAGAGCATGTCGTTGCTGACTCGCGGCTTTATGCGCCACTTCTGCTCGGCCCGGTCGATGATCGGCATGAGCGTATAGCTGATGACTCCCGCGCTGATGAGCTGCAAGATCCGAGAGTTTCGGCTCACGATGGCCAATGCCAACGACGCCGTGCTCAAGGCGATCGAGCGGGGGCGCTTACGCGGGACCAGCCCGTCCTCGGGGCTCGCATCGACGTCCTCGTCGTCGCGAGCCCCAACGTCGTCGTCTTGGCCCGGCCCACCCAGCAGCTGCACGCCCGCGTAGACACAAGCGAGTATGGTGAGTGCGATCGGCATCCGTCAGCCTGACGCTCGTCTAAGGGCCACTACGGGCTACTACGGGCTTGCAGTCGACAAGATCTCGGCCAGCGCCGCGATCAATCGCTCGACCTCCGCCCGCGTGTTGTAGTGGACCATGCTGACCCGCACCACGCCTTCGCCCGACGCCAGCCCCAGCGCATCGATCGCTCGCTTGGCGTAAAAGTGACCCCAGCGCACCGCGATCCGCCGCTCGTCGAGCGGCTCGACGATCGACGACGCGAGACGCCCCGGCACCACGAAGGCGACGGTGGGCACCCGCACCCCGCGATCGGCCACCGCCGGCCCGATGATCCGACAGCGAGGGTGCTCGCCCAAGAACGCCAGCAGTGGCTCGACCAGCCGCTGCTCGTGGGCCGCGAACCGTTCGAAGACTCCCGCCCAGCGCTCCCGTCGGGTCCCGCCGGTGACCCCGTGGTGCTCGGCCACCCCGTCGAGGTAGGCTCCGATCCCCGGCAACCCCGCGGCCAGCTCGTGGGTGACGCTGCCCGGCTGGAGCTTGTAGGGCAGCGCGTCCTCGGGCACGAAGAAGTGGTTTTGCCCCCGCGCGTGCTCGAGTAGCTCGCGCCGCACGTACATCGCCCCCAGGTGCGGCCCGTAGATCTTGTAGAGGCTCACCGCATAGACGTCGACGTCGAGCGCCCGCACATCCACCAGCCGGTGCGGCGCATGGGCCACGCCGTCGACCACGACCCACGTGTCGGCCCGGTTGGCGCGGATCCGGGCCACGATGGCCGATACATCGAGCAGCTCGCCCACCACGTTGGCGCAGTGGGTGAACGCGACCAAGCGCGTGCGGGGGCCGAGCAGTCGATCGAGCGCGGCCGGGTCGAGGGTGGCTCGCTCGGGATCGACGGCCCAGGTCTTGATCACCGCACCGTGCTGCGCGAGCCCTCGCCAGGGGCCGATGTTGGCTTCATGATCGAGATCGCTGACCACCACCTCATCGCCCGGCGAGAGCCGTGGCGCCAAGCCGCGAGCCAGCGTGGCCAGGTTGACGGTGGTCGACGGCCCCACCACCGTCTCGGCCGGCGTGGCCCCCAAAAGCTCCGCCGCGGTCGCCTCCCCCTGGCGAACCCGCGCCTGCGCCTCCTGCGACCGGGCATAGCTGGCCCCCAGCTGCACCTGGTAGCGCTCGAGGTACTCCACGATCCCCGTGATCACCGCCCGGGCGGTCACGCTGCCCCCCGCGTTGTCCATCAGGGCCCAGTCGGGGTCGAGGGCGGGAAACGAGGCCCGTACGAATTCGAGGTCGAGCTCCACGGCGGCGGCATGGTAGCGCGCCCAACATGACAAAGGGGACGCGCGCGGCGTCCCCCGTAGAGCTCGGGCCGTCGCGCGGCCCTTGTGTTCTTGTTGGTCGGGGCCTTGGGTCGGGGCCCTGGATCGAGCCCGGGCGCCTCAGGTCAGCCCGGGCAGGCCACCGGACCCGCCGTCGGTATCGCCGAAGCTATCGTCCTCCAGCCCCATCACATGACACAGCGACACGAGCAGGCGGTTGTGCTCGACGTCGTTGTAGCTCAGGTAGCGACCCATCTGCAGCCGCCCGCCCGCACCGCCCAGCAGCACGAAGGGGATCGGCCGGCTGCCGTGGGAGTTGCCCCGCGAAAGCTCGTTGCCCCACACGACCAGCGTGTTGTCGAGCACCGAGCCGTCCCCTTCGGGGATCGCGGCCAGGCCGTCCAGCAGGTACTTCACCTGCTCGGCGTACCAGGTGTTGATCTGGGTGATCTTGTCGACCATCGACTGATCCCCGTCGCCGAGGTGGGACAGGTCGTGATGCCCCTCGGGGATCCCCAGCCAGCTAAAGCGGGTGTTGGAGACCGCGCGCGACCACTGCAAGCTGGCCACCCGCGTCAGGTTGCACGCAAGCGCCATGGCCATCAAGTCGGACTGCATCTGCGAGATCATGGGGAAGTTATCGTTGGCGCCCGCATCCACCCCGCCGGGCGCCCCCGGGATCTCGCATGTCGGCACCTCAGCCTGGTTGCGCTGCTCGACCGCGCGAATGGAGTCGAGGTGGGCCTCCATCTTCAAGCGGTCGGCCGACGAGCCGTGCCGGGCCATCAGGCTGTCGAGGTCACCCTTGACCAGGTCGATCACGCTCTGCCGCTCGGCCTTGATCTTGTCCAGCTGGCTGGAGTCGACGTTCAGATCGGCGAAGAGCCGGTCGAACATCGCGTCGGGGCTGTCCTCGGGCGCGATCGGCTGGTTGGAGCCGGCGTAGCTCATCCGTGACCATACCGTCGCCCCTTGGGTCTGCACCCCGAACTCCAGCGACTTGTACGGCGTGTCGTTGCCGATCGCGTTGGCCACGTATTGATCGACGGAGATCCCCCCGCCCCAGCCAACCGACCCCGAGTTACCGCCGCCTTCGAACTCGTTGCCCTCGAGCAGGCGCGAGCCCGTCCACAGCTGCCCCATACCCTTTTGGTGGTCATCGCCGGGGCCGTTGCGAGATCTCTCGAGCCCGTCGAGCACGATCATCCGATCACGGTACTGCTCGAGCGGCGACAAGATCGGGCTGAGCTGGAAGTCGCTCTCGCTGCCCGAGGGCGCCCAGTTCTCGTGCAGCGTGCCGTTGGCCGAGAACAGCAAGATGAGGCGCAGCGGGAAATCACCCGGGGCCGCCTCGCTCTCGCGGTCGAGCAGCGGGATGAAGGGAGACAGCACGCCGGCCGCCCCCAGGGTGCCCAGGAACGCACGACGAGAGAAGAAGGGATTGTTGCGCTTGCTCATCTCTCGCTACTCCTCCACGGCCATGCGATAGCGGAATGCGTTACTCAGCACGATCTCGTGGATGATGCTGCGGACGTCGTGGTCCGACTCTTCGAAGACCTCCGAGAGGCTCTCCATCGTGCAGGAGTCCCGCTCGGGGTCCTCCATGCGACCCAGCGAGTAGCGGAACCATTGTCGAGCCATGCAGTCACGGACCTCGGGAGTCTCCACCAGCATGTTGGCCAGCTCGACCGCGCCCTCGAAGGGGCCGTTGTTGTCCCGGGTGCCCACCACCTCGCCGGCTGCGTCGACCGGCAGGTCGCCCTCCACCGCGCGGTAGGTGCCGATGGCGTCGTAGTGCTCGAACCCGAAGCCCAGCCCGTCGATGAGGGAGTGGCAGCCGGCGCAGGTCGGGTCGGCCACGTGCTGCTCGAAGCGCTCCCGAGTGGTCGCGTTGGGATCGGGATCCGGCGGCACGTTGTCCACATCGGGGGGCGGCGCCGGAAGGACCTGGCACATGAAGTTCTCGCGCACCAGCTGCCCCCGGTGGATCGGCGAGGTCTGATCGGCGTGGGCGTGCCGGGCCATGACCCCCGGCTGCGTCAGCAGGCCCGCCCGCTCGCCAGCCGGCAGCGGGATCGGCTCACCCGACACGTGCCCCTCGGGCCGCGACACCCCGTAGAGGGCCAAGAGCGCCGGATCCTCGGAGAGGGTGAAGGCGCCGGTCAGCAGCGTCTCGAGCCGGCCGTCGCCCTCCGAGAGCACCCACGTGGCAAAGCTGGCCATGTCCTCCTTCATGGCGCGGGCCAGATCCGCGTCGAAGTCGGGGAAGGAGGCCGGATCCTTCTCGAGCGACTCGATCTCGTCGATCTCGAGCCACTGGGTGTGGAAGTTGGCGATGGCCTCCTGGGCCTTGGGGTCGGCCAGCATGCGCTCGACCTGGGCCTCGAGCCCCTCGGTGGTGCTCAGCTCCCCCGCCTGCGCCGCGTCGAATAGCGCCTGGTCGGGCATCGAGTCCCACAGGAAGTACGACAGCCGCGACGCCAGCTCGTGCCCGGAGAGCGGCACCGGCTCGCCCGCGACCACCTCCGCGTCTAGATCGCCCAGCTCCACGTGATAGAGGAACCAGGGCGACTGCAAGATCCCCTGCAGGGTGACCCGGATCCCGTCCTCGAAGGTGCCTTCGGATCGCGCGGTGGCGTAGACCGCCACCAGCCGCGAGATGTCGGCCTCGCTCAGCTCCCGGCGGTAGGCTCGCGGCGCCAGCTCGCGGATCCACTGCTCGGCGCAGGCATCCTCCCCCGCCGACGCCGGATCGCAGGGCAGCAGCGCGGTCAGATCCGACGACGCCTCGGTCGCGACCACCTCGGCCGCGTCCATGTACTGCTCGACCTGAAGGTCGCCCACCGGGGCGACCGCGTTGCTCTTGAACGCCCCGACCCGCTCGTCGGGGGCAAAGCCCGCGGCCGCTTCGGTCTGCACACCCAGCAGATCGCGAACGGTTCGCTCGTACTGGCTTCGGGTCAGGCGCCGCAGCGCAGTGGGACCCGCTTGCACTTCGGCGCACCGAGGCGCTTGCCCATCATCACCCGCGTCCTCGCCCGCGTCGTTGCCCGCTCCGACCGAGTCGAAGCCATCGACGCCTGCATAGCAGCCGCCGAGCAACAACGTCATGACGAGGGCCACCGGCCCCCCATCAACCCTCGAACCCATGCACGTACCGTAGGGGAGCCCTTCGACCACCGTCAACGAGGTCGCCGACGCGCGAAGTCGACGAACACCGAGACATCCGAGCATTTCGATCGCTCGCCGACCCGTTGGTATCTCATCCAACATGATGATCCACGGCCAGACTCACCAGCTCGCGATCGACCGTGAAGCTGGGGGCCGACCGACCCAGCACGCCGGCCGTGATGAGGTCGACAAAAGACAGCTCGACCGGCGGGCGGAACAGATCATTCACCTCTAAAGACGGCCGCTCGCTGGGGTCATTGCACCCCAAGCGACTCGGCGATGCGCTTGGCGAGGGCGGGACCTATCCCCTTGACCTCGGCCAGCCGCTCGGCGTCGGCAGAGCGGATCGCGGCGATCGATCCGAAGTGCTTGACCAGCGCCTTCTTGAGGGCCGGGCCCACGCCGGGGATCTCGTCGAGGCTGGAGCGGAGCGCTCGCTTGCCGCGGCGCTTGCGATGGTGGGTGATCGCAAAGCGATGGGCCTCGTCCCGCACCCGCTCCATCAGGTAACGCTCGGAGCTGCCGGGGCGCAGGCGGATCGGATCCTTGACCCCGGGCACGAACACTCGCTCGGGACGGATCTCGACCGCGTCGCCGCCGTCCTTGCCGCCAGTTCCACCACCGGCCCCGACGCGGGCTCCTGCGCCCCCGTCGGCGATCACGTGGTCTTCGTAGCGGCGATCGTCCCCGGCCTCACGCCGCGCCCGAAGCTCGCGTAGCGCGGCCCGCCCGTGCCCTAGTGCGTGCTTGCGCTCCTTGGCCAGGGCCACCACGTCGACCCCCTCGGCGCCCGCCGGGATCCCCAGATCCTGCATCGCGGCGACCACCCGTGAAAGCTGCCCCTTACCGCCGTCGATCACCACCAGATCGGGCAGCGCCCACGCCCCCTCGGCGTCTTGCATGGCCCGACGGAAGCGACGCCCGAGCACCTCGTACATGCTGGCGAAGTCGTCGTTTTGGAACGCGCCCTGGCGCAGGTGGGCCTCGTCGTCGCCCGCCCCCAGGCCCTTGACGCGGAACGAGCGGTAGCGGGACTTGTCGGGCACGCCGTCGGCAAACACCACCATCGAGGCCACCGTGTCGCTCCCCTGGATGTGGCTGACGTCGAAGCACTCGATCACCCGCGGCAGCTTGGACAGCTGCAGGCGCTGCCGGAGCCGCTCGAGCGCGGCCTCGCGATCCTCGGCTCGGTTGCGGCGGGTCACGAAGTTGGAGGCGGCGTTGCGATCGGCCAGCCGGGTGAGCTTGCGACGATCGCCCCGCTCGGGGGTGAGCAGGGCAACCCTCTTGCCCTTGCGCTCGCGCAGCCACGCGACCAGGGGGGCCGCGTCGTCCTCGGCGATCGGCGCCGGCAGCAGCACCTCGTCGGGCAGAAGCGGCGCCTTGGCGTAGTAGCTGGACACGAAGTCGGCCAGCACCTCGGAGTCGGGGTGCTCCAGGCCCTTGGCCGAGTAGGCCTGGCTGCCCAGCAGCTTGCCCTGGCGCACGTGCAGCACCGTGAACTCCACCTGGCCACCCTCGCGGTACATGCCGATCGCATCCTGGTCGAGGGCGGCGGTGCCCACGACCTGCTGGGCGGTGAGGGTGGTCTCGATGGCCCGCAGCTGATCGCGCAGGCGAGCGGCCACCTCGAACTGCAGCTCGTCGGCCGCGGTCTTCATGCGGTTCGCCAATCCGTCGGTGAGCTCGCGGTGCCGGCCCGACAAGAACAGCCCCACGTCCCGCACCTGGGCCCCGTAGTTGTCCGGGTCCACCTCGTACACACAAGGCGCAGGGCAGCGGCCGATCTGATACTGCAAGCACGGCCGGGTGCGACGCTCCAGCACATAGTCGGTGCAGGTCCGCAGCTGGAAGTGGCGGTTGACCACCCGCAGGGTCGCGCGAGCCGAGCTCGCCGAGTGGTAGGGGCCGAAGTGCTGCGCCCCGTCGTTGCGGATCTTGCGGATCAGCTCGAGCCGCGGCCACGTCTGCTGAGGGTCGAGGCGGATCACCAGGTAGTTGGAATCGTCGCGCAGCTTGACGTTGAAGCGCGGCCGGTGCTCCTTGATGAGGTTGTTCTCGAGCAGCAGCGCCTCTTTGTTATTGGCGGTCACCACCGTCTCGATGTCGCCGACGATCTTGGCCAGCAGCGGCACGAAGGCGCGGGTGTCGTGGCCGTTGAAGTACTGGCGCACACGAGCTCGCAGGCGCCGGGCCTTGCCCACGTAGATCACGTGCCCCTGACGATCGCGCATGAGGTACACGCCCGGCTGGTCGGGCAGCCGCCCGAGGACCTCGTCGATCTGGTCTGCCTGGGTGATCCGCGGCGCCCAGCCCTCGGGCACCACCGGCTTGCGAGCGGGGCGGCGGGTGGAGGCCACGCTCGCGCCGTCGGCCTTGCCCGCGCCTTTGGATGTACGCCCGCGACGCTTGCCCGAGGCCGACTTGCTGCGCGTCTTCGCCACTGCCCCCAACGTTGTGCCACAGCGCAAGAGCGGCGGTCACGCATCCCCAGCCGTCCTCGGCATGGATAGCGATCTCAGGCGGAGCGCTTGCTCGACACCCGCTGCGGCAACGGCCAGCGGTTGCGCGGCAGCGACCGGTCGAATTGACGCGGGGTCGCATGCGGAGGCGGTCGCCGGCCCCCCGGGAGCGGCCCGAAGCGGCCACAGACGACCCCGCACATGGACTCGTCGGCTCGCCACATGCGCCAGGCCCCCCTCATCGTAGCCCTCGCGCCTGCTCGACCAGATCGATGAACTGCTGGCGATACCCGTGAGGGTCGGCCCCCTTGGCCCCGCGCGCCAGCGACTTGGCGTCCTCGAAGCTGGCCGTCCCCTTGTGAGGCGAGTTGCGTAGCAGCATCCCCAGCTCGGTAACCGCAGCCGCAAAGCGAAAGTTGTTAGAGGTTCGATCGAGCGCCGGCTTGGCGGGTCCCTTGACGGGCACCGCGAGCAGCCGGCTCTTTTGGCTCTTGGGTCGCTTGAAGCGGACCTTGACGGTCATCAGCTCGTCACCCTTCGCGGCCCCGGTGACGACTCGCTGCGCTTGATACTTGAGCGGATCGACCGGCGGCTTGCCCGTGCCGCCCTTGCCGCCCTTGCTGCCCGCGGGAACGATCTCGTACAGCACGGTGACGGTGTGACCGGCCCCCATCTCGCCGGCATCCTTGGTGTCATCATTGAAGTCCTCGTCGCGCAGGCGCCGGTTCTCGTAGCCCACCAGGCGGTACTCGGCCACCTTGACGGGGTTGAACTCGACCTGCAGCTTGACGTCCTTGGCCACGGTGACCAGGGTGGCCCCCGCCTGCTGCACCAGCACCTTGCGCCCCTCGTGGAGGTCGTCGATGTAGGCGTAGTTGCCGTTGCCCTTGTCGGCCAGCAGCTCCATCTTGGTGTCCTGGATGTTGCCGGTGCCAAAGCCGAGCACCGACAGGAATACGCCCGTCTTGCGCTTGTCCTCGATGAGCCGGGTCAGGTCGCCGTCGCTGGTGGTGCCCACGTTGAAGTCGCCGTCGGTGGCCAAGATCACCCGGTTGATGCCGTCGTCGATGAAGGCATCTTGCGCCATCTGGTAGGCCAGGCGAATGCCCGCGGCGCCGTTGGTGGAGCCCCCGGGCTGAAGGGCGAAGATCGCCTCGCGGATCTTGCTGCGCTGCGCGCCCGAGGTGGGGGGCAGCACCAGGCCCGAGGCCCCGGCGTAGACCACGATGCTCACCCGGTCCTGCTCGCGCAGCTGATCGACCAACAGCCCCATCGAGCGCTTGAGCAGCGGGAGCTTGTCGGGGCTGTGCATCGAGCCCGAGACGTCGAGCAAGAACACGAGGTTGCGCGGCGGGACCTTGGCCGAGGCGATCGGCTTGCTCTTGAGCCCGATGTGCACCAGCAGGTTGTCCGCGTTCCACGGGCACGGCCCCAGCTCCCAGTTCACCGCCACCGGCCGCTCGCCGGTGGGCGGCTTGTAGTCGTACTCGAAGTAGTTGATGAGCTCCTCGATGCGGATCGCATCCGCGGGCGGCCGGCGCCCCTCTCCCAAGAAGCGCCGCATGTTGCTGTAGGACGCGGTGTCTACGTCTGCCGAGAAGGTCGACAGCGGCGCCTCGGTGACCCGGCGAAAGCCGTTCTCGTCGATGTGGGCGTAAGCCTCTCGGTTGGCGGGCTCGCGGGCTGCCCGCATGGGGGCGGCCGAGATCCGGCTCGCGTGCCCTCTCGAGGCGCGGCGGCGGCTGTAGCGGCCCGCCGAGGAGGGGTTGAGGATCGCGTCGACGTCCGAATTCTTGAACTTGGTCTCCAGCTTACGACGAACGGGCGGTGAGACCGAGGGTCGGCTCTCCGCCTTGCGGGACTTGGCCTTCCGCTTCTTCTTCGACGGCTTCGCCTTCTTTGCTCTTTGCTTGTCGTGGGTTCTGACCTCGACGACGGCCTCGACCTGCTCCCCCTCGCGCACTTCGAGGTGGCGCACCACGTCGGCCTTGCCCATCGTGACGCGGACCGAGTAGACGCCCGGCGGCAGCCCGTCGAAGCGGTAGGTCCCGTCCTTACCTGTCTTGACCGTGCGCGACCTATCCAGGCAGCTGCACAGCACGCTCACCGTGGCGCCCGAGACCGGCTCGCCTTGCCGATTGCGCACCACCCCGGTGATCCGACCCGTGCTGACGGCCGGGCTCGGCTCGGCCCCTGTCGTCCTACTGGCGGCCCCGGTGGCTCCACTGATGGATGGAGATGCAACAAGCAATAGCGCTCCCACGAGCACGACGATCGATCGAACCATGAGCCCCTCCGGCCGACGATGCCCACGAACGACGGCCGAGCGTATGTACGCCCCAGATGCAAAAAGGTTCCCTGGATCCGCCAATGAGGGATAGATCAACGGTCGGGCTCGGATCGATCGATCATCCCGCCGAGGCGCTCGCCCTCGGTCTTGCGCGATCGCCAGCACTCTGACGAGCCAGCAAACTCAGCTCCACGTTGACCCGCGCGCCCTTGCAAGCGCGCACGCGTGGTCCGATCATCGGGCCATGCGTGTCGCGCTCGTCACCATGCCCTTCGGCGGCGCTGCGCGTCCCAGCCTTGCCCTCGGCTTGCTCAAGGCCGGGCTACAGCGCGTGGGCATCGACTGCGAGGCCAAGTACTTCAACCTGACAGCGTGGAAGCTGCTCGGCCCCCGGCGCTACGCGCAGATGGCCAGCAAGGTCGCGACCACGGTGATGGCCGGCGAGTGGGTGTTCTCGCAGATCTTCTGGGGCGAGGAGGTCTCGAACTGGGAGCGCTACGAGGCCGAGGTGCTCGACGATCCCCTGTGGGGCCTGTCGAGCGCGCTGCGCCCGGTCGTGCGCGAGACCCTCGAGCTCGCGCCGATGTTCCTGCGCATCGCATTCGAGTCCAACGACTGGAGCCGCTACGACCTCGTCGGGTTCACGAGCACCTTCGAGCAGACCATGGCCTCGCTGTGTCTGGCCCGCATGATCCGCGCCGCGCATCCACAGGTGCGCATCGCCCTGGGCGGGGCCAACTTCGAGGGCCCCATGGGGCGGCCCTACCTCGAGCGCTTCGAGTTCGTCGACTACGTGGCCACGGCCGAGGCTGATCGCAGCTTCCCGCTGCTGTGCCAGCGCCTGTCTGCGGCGCGGGCGGCGGGCGAGGACGACGCGAGCATCGAGATTCCCGCGGGGATCCTCGCGCGCCAGCCTCGCGCGGGGGCGAGCCTGCGCGTGCGCGGTCAGGATCCTGCGCCCGAGCTGATCGAAGCCCTCGACGAGCTGCCGGTGCCCAATTTCGACGAGTACTTCGAGGTCGCCGCGAACATCACCCACGGCCTGCCGCGAACGCTCGGCGGGCCGACCGAGCCCTGGCTCAGCGCCGAGACCGCGCGAGGGTGCTGGTGGGGCCGCAAGCATCACTGCACCTTCTGCGGGCTCAACGGTGAGGCGATGAGCTTCCGGCGCAAGTCGGCGTCGCGCGTGCTCGATGAGCTCGCGCAGCTCGAGCAGCGCCACGGTCGGCGGAGCATCCAATTCACCGACAACATCCTTTCCCACGACTTCTTCGCCGATCTGATCCCGCGCTGGGCCGAGGAGGACGAGCCCGTCCACAAGTTCTTCGAGGTCAAGGCCAACCTGCGCCGCGCGCAGGTCGAGCTGCTCGCGCGCGCCGGTGTGCGGGGCATCCAGCCGGGCATCGAGAGCCTCGACGACGCGACCTTGACCGAGATGGCCAAGGGCGTGTCCGCGGCGCAGAACATCGCGTTGTTGCGCTGGTGCGCGGAGCTGGATGTCGACGTGTTTTGGAGCATCTTGTACGGCTTCCCCCACGAGCCGAGCTCGAGCTACGCGCGGCAGCTCGAGCTGCTGCCCAAGCTCACGCACCTGCAGCCGCCGGTGGGCTGCTCGCTGATCCGCCTCGATCGCTTCAGCCCCAACTTCAACGAGTGGCGCGCGCGCGGCTTCTCCCGCATCGACGTCCTCGAGGCCTACCGCCACGTGTTCCCCTTCGAGAACGCGACGCTGCGGGAGCTCGCCTACTTCTTTTGCTATGACCACCCGGGCCTCGAGACCGCAGTGAAGGGCGGGCGCGAGTTCATCGCCTTCTTGCGGCGCTGGCAGGAGGCGAGAGCGGGGGGCGCCGAGCTACGCCTAGCTGTGGAGCTCGGGGAGGAGGGGGCCGAGCTCGTCGACACGCGCCTCGATCATCCGCCCTCGCGCCGGCGCCTCGAGCTCGTCGAGCTCGCGGCGCTGCTGGGCTGCGATCGTCCGCGCAAGCGCGAGCACCTGCGTAAGCACGCCGCGGGCATCGGCGTAGGCGAGGGGGTGGTCGACGCGACCATCGAAAGGCTCGCGCGCGAGCACGTGATCGTCGAGCTCGGCGGGTCCTTCGTGTGCCTCGCCCTGCTTCCGCCTGCGGCGCGCCTGCAGGCGTTGGCGCTGACTCCCGAGACTCTGATACGTTTTGAGCGAGCACCATGAGCACGCAGCACAACAAGTTCATCGTGACGACTGACACCGAGACCGGCGCGATCGTCAGCATCGAGCGCATCGGAGCGAGCGGCGAGCTGGTCAGCGTCGCGCCCAGCGCGTTGTTCGGGCGCGACGTGGAGCTCGAGGTCCCGGGACAGGTCGGGAAAGTGTTCGACGAGACCAGGCTGCTCGAGCGCGGCGGTGTGGCCAAGTCGGCGCCGGGGATCCACATGACCGAGCGGCCCGCGCACCCCGGGGGGGCCAAGTCGGCGCCGG
>JBCCWC010000232.1:0-23564 GCA_039194325.1 Myxococcota bacterium | reverse complement strand
GTGGCACCGCTCACCCATCGCGACCCGAGCTCGCCCCCGCGCCGCGCGCCCGCCTGCCGGTCGTCGCCTGAGGTATCTATCTATCTATGCCGAGGCCGGCTCGGGATGCGCGACTGCGTCGCGCCCGGCCTCGGTCTTGCCCAAGCGGCACCCAGGAGGGACCAAAACCGGCTCGGGATGCGCGACGGCTGTCGCGCCCGGCCTCGGTCTTGCCCACGCAGCACCCAGGGACGAAAACCGACGTTTTCTTGGGCACCGGGCCACCTGCCCCACACCTGCCGCTCGCACGCTCCGCTCATCGTCGGGCATCGCCGCCCGGCGGTCGTTGGTGCTACCGTGCCCGCATGCGCGACACCCAGGGTCTGCGAACCCGGATCGCCCTGCTCGCCTGCGTGCCGGGCCTTCTCGCCTGCTCCCCGCCTCCCAAGCCGCAGCCGGTGGACCAGGACGAGCAGACCAACCGCCGCGACCGCACGACCGCCAAGCGCAACCGGAGCGGCCAAGACGACCCAAGCAAGGACAAGAAGCCGCTGCCGGTCGACGAGCGACGCAAGCGCTACTACGAGGCCAAGGCCCGCCAAGCAGGCAAGACGGTGGACGAGGTCACCCCGCCGGCCCAGCGCCGGGCCGAGCGCGCCAACGCCCTGACCGAGCGCCAGCGCCAAGCGGCCGAGCGCCGCACCCAGACCAAGACGAGTGGCTCCGCTTCGCCCGGCTCCACCGCCGCCGCGGGGCCCAACACCGTATCGACCGCGGTGGCCGGCGATCCACCCTACATCGACGGCTACAACCCCGAAGAAGAGAGCTGCATCTCCGGCAACTGGTGCGGCGCGATCGATGCCGTCCGGGCCGTCGCCGTCGACGCGGTCCCCGAGCAGATCGACTGCCCCACACGGATCGCCGGGGGCAAGGCGAGCGAGACGATCAAGGCCGACCCCAAGACCTACGAGGGGCTCTCGCCCGCCCCCAACATGCAAGGTGCGCTCAACCAGCACGGGACCGAGCTTGCGCGGGCCAAGCCGGGCAACGACACCACGTGCTGCTACCACTGGTTCGAGTACTGTAGCGGCCGCCCGCACCTGGGCGACGACGGCCCGGTGCTGGCCCCGGTAGAGCCGGGCGACACCTGGCTCGAGGTCCCGGCCACCCCCAAACCAACCTCCAAACCAGCCCCCGAATCAACCACCGAACCAGCCCCCGAGCAGGGCGATGCCTGGCCCGACGCTCCGACGACGCCCGTGACTCCGGTCGCGCCCGAGGCCCCGGCCCCCCTCCCCGAGGCGCTGCGGGGGCTCGTCGCCGGCGCCTGGCTCGACGATGCACGGGCCGAGCACGCCTCGATCGCCGCCTTCGCCCGAGCCACCCTGGAGCTGATGGCCCTGGGGGCGCCGCCTGAGCTCATCGCCCTGGCCCAGCAGGCGGGCCTGGACGAGATCACCCACGCCCGCCGTTGCTTTGGCCTGGCCGCCCGCTACGGGGCCGGAGCCATGCAGCCGGGGCCGCTGCCCGCCCTGGCCCCGCGCCCCGCCGATCTGGCCCGGCTGGCCGCCGATACCTTCGCCGAGGGCTGCGTGGGCGAGACGATCGCGGCACTGACGGCCCAGCGATCGCTGCGGCACTGTGCCGACCCGGTGGCCGCGGCCACCCTGCGCCAGATCGCCGACGACGAGGCCCGTCACGCCGCCCTGGCCTGGTCGACCCTGCACTGGGCCCTCCATGCAGACGGATCCTCGGTCGCCGACGCACTTCGAGACGCTGCGGCCTCGTTGCGCGCTGACCACCAGGCACCACTGCCTCCCGTGGATCCCGATGCGCCGCGGTTGGCCCGTCACGGGCGCCTCGACGCTCGAGCCCACGCCCTGACCGCCCGCGATGCATGGGAGGAGGTGATCGAGCCCATGCTCGAGTCACTGCTGGCCGAGACCAATCAGCCCAAGGACGCGACCCGAGCCTAGCCAAGACCGGAGCGCGTCGCGCTACGTCGCGTTACGCCCGTGCACTCGGGCGTGCGCCCGAGCCCCGGTGGGCGACCGACCCGAACGCAGGCACCGGCCATACGAGTAGAACGGCACCCGCGGGTACAGATGATGGACGTGGTGGTAGTTCTGCCCGAGCATCGGAATGCCGAGCCAGGCGCCCAGCGGCCGGGTGTTGCCGTGGCGCGCCCGCTCCACGTGGGGATGATGCGGCAACCAATCGAACGCAAACGCGAGCACGCCCGAGGCGAGCACCGCCGGTCCCACCCATAGCCACCCGAGCCACGCAGCCACGCCCAGCCACGCCCCCACGCCCATCACCAGCACGATCCCGACGACCATGCCCACCGTGGCCCGTCGTGCCCGAGCCCCCGCGGGGCTACGTGCGGTGGGCCCCATCAAGAACTCCCAATAGTAGTGGGGCACGATCGTCATGCAGCGGGCCGCCACCGAGGCCACCCCCTGACCGGCGACCCACATGTCCGGATCGCGCTTCGGGTCGTTGGTGTTGGAGTGGTGCCGCAGGTGCAGGGCCACGAACGCCGGAAAGGGCGCCAGCAGCACGAACCCCGAGGTCCAGCCCACGACCGCCTCCAGCCACCGCATGGAGGCACGACGTCCCCGGACGTTGCCGTGAGCCGCCTCGTGCATGGGCGTAAACAGCACGTAGGCCAGCACGGTGTTGATCACCGCCCCCAGCCACAGCGGCCAGATCCCCGCCACCGTCAGCGCACTGCTCATGGCCACCCCGCCCAGGCTCACGCCCCAAAGCACCACCGTGGGCCAGGCCACGGCGCCACAGAAGCGCTTCCACTCCATCCGCTGCTCCGCCATCGGTGTTCTCCTCGCGCGTGGCTCCGCCCGGCCTAACCGGCCTGCGCCGCCGTGCCTCGATCTCGCGGCCAGGCCATGAGCACCGGGCCAAACGCCTCGATCATCAACGTGCGGATCCGATCCCGCTCCACGCGATGATCGATCCACGCCAGGCTCAGGGACTCGGTATTGCCCACCCAGCCGTAAAGACGCAGCCCCGCCGCATCGGTCACCGGGGCGACCTCCTCGGGGGTCCCCGACGGATCGAGCAGCAAGAGGATCCGATGCACGATAGTCCACCGCACCCGCTCGACGATCGCCTGCGACTGCGGATCGAAACCCAAGCCACCGCGCAAGAGCGCACGATAGATCGAGGCGTGATCGCCCACGAAGTCCAAGAAGCGATCGAGGGCGTCGGTCACCGCCTCGAACGGAGTCTTGGCGCGATCGAGCACCACCCGGGTCAACAACTGCTGGGCCACGTGCTCGATGGTCGCCAGGTAGAACCCGCGCTTGCTCCCGAAGTAGTGGAACAACAGACCCTTGGAGATCGACCCCTGGGTCGCGATCACATCGGTGGTCAGCTCGTCGTAGGCGTGCCGAGCGAACAGTTGGACCCCCAGCTCGAGCAGCTGGGCCCGTCGTTCGTCGGTTGCAAGGCGCACACGAGCCATCGCCCCGCAGTCTACACGCTATTGATTCATGGTCAATAATACTGATCCGCCGCCACCTCACAGCCCGCGGGCCCGAATGGCCAACCATACCGTCTGAAAGATCCGACCGACCGAATAGGCCACGACCATCACGGTCAGGCCGGTCGCCCACGGCCGATGGACGCCCCAAACCAGCACCGCGCTACACGATAGCGCGAAGACGACCACCGCCTCGGTGATCCCCCGCGTGCGCCGAGCGTGGACCAAAAGACCCTGAAACCAACTCTGGAGGACCCGGGCCCCCGGGATCGGCAGCGCCAGCCACAGCGTGGCTGCGCCCATGTCCGACAACGTCGGAGAAAGCCCTACAACGTCGCGAAACCACACGTCGGCCAGCGGCCGAAGCGACAGCAACGCCAGCACGGCGGTGGTCACGAGCACCAGCCCGCCGGCAAAGCGTCGTAGCGCGCGCCGGGCCCCGGGCTCGTCGAGCAACGCGACCACCACCTCGTTGAACGCCAAGCCGAACGCCTGCAGGACGAAGACCACCGCGTTGAGCGTCGGCCAGACCGCCAGCGACGCCAACGCGTCGGGCATACGGGACACCGCCGCGGTCCCCACCGGCAAGATCACCAGGGTGATGAGGGGGGTGACGGCCAGCGGTACGTAGAAGCGCCAAAACACCAGGCCACGCAGCACCGGGCGATCGGGTGATGATCCGGCCATGGTGCGCACCACCGCCTGCACGCGCAGGGACGCGTAGATCGCCTCGGCGACCACCCCGACCGACAGCGCCGTGGTCGCCACCACCACGCCCGAGACGTTCCCCAGCGTACTTCCCACAGCCAGCACGCTCACGCTCAGCACGAGCCGCAGCCCCGTCCCCCACCCCACCGCGCGCGCGTGGCCGTGGCGGATCAGCACCCCTTGGGCCAGGCGCCGCGACGCTATCGCCCAGGTCCACGGCAACATGATCCAAAGGCCCAGCCGGGCCGGACCACGCACCACCGGCGGCACCTCGAGCACCTGCCCGGCCAACCAATCGAACGCCGGGGTCGCCACCAGCAAAAGGTGCAGCAAAGTCAGGCCCAGGCCCAACCCGTGGGCCACCCGTCGCAGCGACCGATACGCCGCCCGATCCCGCGAGAGCTCGGTCGACGCGGCCAGCAGCATGATGACCGGGGCCTCGATCACCAGCGCCACCGGAAAGACCACGCTGCCATAGGCGGCCAGCTGCACCGGCGCATCGGGCAGCCGGGCCACCACCGCGCCCGTCAGCGGCTGCTCGATCCCCATCATCCCCCACGACAACGCCAGCGGCCACCAGGTGGCCGCGATCCGTCGCAGGCTCAGCTCAACCCCACCGACGAGGCACCGTCCCGTCTTTACGCGTAGCGTCCCAGCGTACGAGCCAGGCCGGGCACCGCAGCCGCCACGTGGGCCTTGGCCCCGCCGCGGAGCCGATCGTAGGTCTTCTTGAGGGTTTTGTTGCTGGCCCCTTGCGCCTTGGCATCGGTCACGCTCAAAAGAGCGTCGGCCGCCTGGTCCTGATTCGCCATCAGGTAGTTGGAGAACTTCTGGCCCGAGCCATCGCCCGCGCTGCTGGCCCCGCTGCTCTCATACATGGGCTGCAGAGCGCTCGCGAAGTCGGGCAGCAGCTTGGTCACCGCGCTGCGGATCATGCCCGGCTTGAGCGCCTTGACGACCTTGTAGCCGGCCTTGACGGCCGTACCCGAGATCCCCCGCTTGGAGGCGACCTCCGACTCGATGAGCTGCAAGCAGTCCTCGATGACCTTGGGGTGGACGTCCGGGGCAGTGATCTTTTCGACGAGAGTGGCCATGGTACGCGCTGAGCAGACGCGGTTTTCGACCATTTGCCCCCCAGAAGGCAAGCATTGATCGCCCCGGCCGACCTCGCCCACCATCGCCCGACCTGTCGTGGACACCCGCAGGTCTGGCCTGCGATCATCCGACGCATGCCGCCTGTGTGCTCCCCGGCCCGCCTTGACCCTCGCCCGACCGTCCGCCGGCTCGGAGCGCAGGTCCTCGGTTGTGCGCTCATAGCGCTAGCCGGCGGGTGTACCCAGCAGCGAGCCGACCCCGCGCGCGACGACGCCCCGGTCGAGCTCGCCCCCGCGCCTGCCCACGACGACACCATGACTGCACCCACGCGCTCCCCCGACGGGGCGATCCCCATCGAGGAGGTCGCCAAGTATCCACTCCCCGGCACCTCGATCCCCGGTGCTACCCAGTTCTCGGCCGACGGCCGCTGGCTGACCTACCTGGCCAGCCCGGACCAAAGCCTCACCCGCCAGCTCTACGTCGAGCCGGTCGACGGCAGCACGCCCGCCCGGGTGATGTTCAGCCCCCCCGAGGGCGGCGCTACCGAGGACAATCTCTCCCCCGAAGAGAAGCTTCAGCGCGAGCGCCGACGCGAGCGAGCGCTGGGGGTGACCCGCTACGCGTGGGCCCGGAAGGGATCGCGCGTCTTGGTGCCCTTGCGCGGCGATCTATGGGTCCAAGACGGCCCCGAGGGCACGCCGCGCAAGGTGATCGACACCGAGGGCTCGCCCGCGCTCGACCCGATGCTGTCCCGCGACGGCCAACACCTGGCGTGGGTGCAGGACGCCGAGCTCTACACGGCGCCCGTCGAGGGCGGATCGCCCCGCAGCCTGACCTCCGGAGCCCGCGGCACGGGCAAGACCCACGGCCTGGCCGAGTACATCGCCCAGGAGGAGATGAGCCGCTACCGGGGGTTTTGGTGGTCGTACGACGCCGAGTCCCTGGCCTACGTCGAGGTCGACGAGACCCACATCCCGATCTACCGGATCAGCCACCAGGGTCGCGACGATCCCCACTCGCACGAAGACCACGGCTACCCCTTCGCCGGCGAGGCCAACGCCAAGGTACGGCTGGGCGTGGTCCGCCGCACGGGCGGGCCCACCGTATGGATGGATCTGGGCCTGGAGGGGCACGACGTGGGCGACGACTTCTATCTGGCCCGCGTCGACTGGCTGCCCGATGGCTCGTTGACCGCCCAGATCGAAGATCGTGCGCAGACTCGCCTGGACCTGGTGCGCCTCGACCCCCAGACCGGCGCCCGCACCACGCTGCTGTCGGAGCGCAGCGAGGTGTGGATCAACCTCCACTCGATGTTCCGCCCGCTCGAGCAGGGCACCGGACCGCTTGCCGGGGGCTTTTTGTGGGCCTCGGAGCACACGGGCTTCTTGCACCTCTACCTCCACGACCGGCAGGGCACGCGGGTACGCGCCCTGACCGAGGGCGAGTGGATGGTGGACGCGGTGGTCGGCCTCGACGAAGACGGCGGTCACGTCTACTTCACGGGCACCAAGGACGGTCCGACCGAGCGACACCTCTACCGGGTGCCGCTGGCCGGGGGCACGATCGATCGCCTCACCCCCGAGCCCGGCACCCACGCGGTGACCATGGCCCGAGATTGCCGGCACTTCGTCGACAGCCACAGCAGCCTCGAGGCTCCGCCGCGCCTGACCCTACGCCGGGTCGCCGACGGCACCGTGGTCCGCGAGCTGCCCGTGCACGCCGATCCCCGGGTGGCCGCGCTGTCGCTGCCCCCCCCCGAGCTGGTCACGCTGCGCTCGCGCGACGGCGTGGAGTTCCACGGGGCGATCTACCGACCGCCCCCGCAGGCCGGCTCTGGGCCCTTCCCCACCTTGGTGAGCGTCTACGGCGGACCTCACGCCCAGCGAGTCACCCGTAGCTGGGGCATGACCGTCGACCTTCGCGCCCAGTACCTGGCCAGCCGAGGTTTCTTGGTCTTCAAGCTCGACAACCGCGGCTCCGCCCGCCGGGGGCTGGCGTTCGAGGGCGCGATCAAGCACGACATGGGTCACCTCGAAGTCGAGGATCAGGTCGACGGGGTGCACTGGCTGGTCGAGCAGGGCCTGACCGATCCGCAGCGGGTGGGGATCTACGGCTGGAGCTACGGCGGCTACATGTCGGCCATGGCCCTGGCCCGCGCGCCGCAGACCTTCAAGGCGGCCGTGGCCGGCGCCCCGGTGGCCAGCTGGGACGGCTACGACACCCACTACACCGAGCGCTACATGGGCACCCCGCAGCAAAACCCCGAGGGGTACCGCAGCAGCAGCGTGCTCACCCACGTGGACCACATCGAGGGGGCCCTGCTCATCGTGCACGGCCTCATCGACGAGAACGTCCACTTTCGTCATGCCGCCCGATTGATCAACGCCCTGGTCAAGGCCCGCAAACGACACGAGCTGCTGCTGTTCCCCGACGAGCGACACATGCCGCGATCCGAAGCGGACCGCGTATACATGGAGGAGCGGCTGCGCGATTTCTTCGAGCAGCACCTAGGCGCGCAGGCCTCGGCCCCCTGATCCCGCCCCCTCCGAATCCCGGTGAAGTACGTCCTCAAGACCTCGACCCCCGCGCGGGCGCCCTTCGATCCCACCGTCGATCTCAACCCCCAACAACGGGCGGTGGTCGAGGCGCCGGCGGTCCCGCTGCTGGTCATCGCCGGCGCGGGTACCGGCAAGACGCGCACCCTGACCTACCGAGTCGCGCGGCTGGTGGCGGCGGGGTGCCCTCCCGAGCGCGTCTTGCTGTGCACCTTCACCAACCGGGCCGCCCGCGAGATGGTGGAGCGGGTCGAGGCCCTGCTCACGGTGGACATGCGGCGCTGCTTTGCGGGCACGTTCCATCACATCGGCAACCGCCTGCTGCGGCAACACGCCGACGCGCTGGGCATGGCGCCGGACTTCGGGATCCTCGACCCCGAGGACGCCCGCACCCTGCTGGGCAGCGTGGTGGCAGATCTGGGCCTCAAGAAGCTGAGCGCCAAGCGCTTTCCTCCCGTCAAGCAGCTGATGCGGGTGGGCAGCCTGGCCCGGGGCACCCAGACCCCGGTGGCCGAGGTGGTCGCGACTCGACTGCCGCGCATGATGGACCAGACCCCCACCATCGCGGACGTGCTTACGCGCTACCACGCCAAGAAGCGCGACATGAACCTGTGCGACTTCGATGATCTGCTCGTGCGGTGGCACGAGCTGCTCACCCGGCCCGAGCATGCCGAGGTGGCCCAGGCGCTGCAGCTATCGTTCGACCACGTGCTGGTCGACGAGTACCAGGACATCAACGCGCTGCAGGGCTCGCTATGCGATCGCATGGCCGCCCGCAGCGGCAGCCTGACCGCGGTGGGCGACGACGCGCAGTCGATCTATGCCTTCCGCGGGGCCGACTTCGAGCAGATCGCCGGGTTTACTCGGCGCCACCCTAAGGCCCAGATCCGCAAGCTGACGATCAACTATCGCTCGACTCCGCAGATCCTGGCCCTGGCCAACCGCTCGATCGCGCACAACCGCCGGCAGCACCCCAAGGAGCTGTCGGCGATTAAAAAGCCGGGCATGGTGCCCGCCTTGATCCCCCTGCGCGACGTGTACCAGCAGGCGGAGCTGGTGGCCCAGCGGGTGCTCGAGCTGCACCACGAGCAGAGCCTGCCGCTGCGCAAGGTCGCGGTGCTCTACCGCAACCATAGCCACAGCCTGGAGCTGCAAGTGGAGCTGTCGCGGCGGCAGATCCCGTTTCGGGTGCGCTCGGGGGTGCGGTTCTTCGAGCAGGCCCACGTCAAGGACGTGGTGGCGTACCTGCGCGCCCAGCAAAATCCCCGTGACGGGCTCAGCTGGGTGCGAATGCTGCGGCAGTGGCCCGGCGTGGGCGCACAGACGGCCGAGCGGATCGCGGCTCGACTGGCGGGGGTCGACCCCGGACCGGGCGCCACCGATCCCCTGGTGATCCCCACGCCCACGCAGGTGCTCGACGAGGCAAGCCAAGCGGCGCGAGGACGCGGGCGGGCCTCGCTCACAACGCTGGGGCGACTGCTCCAGCGGCTCGACGACGAGCGCCACCAGGGGCCCGGCGAGGCATTGCGTCGGATCGTCGAGGCCCACTATGGCGAGTACGTCGATCGCACCTTCAGCAACGCCCCCACCCGGCGCGAGGATCTGGAGCACCTCGCCGGCCACGCCGATCGCTACCCCGACGCCCAGGCTTTCCTCGACGAGGTCGCCCTGGTGCAGGGAGTCGCGGCCGAGAACGTGGTGGCGGGCGCCGAGCCCGACGACCAGCTGATCCTCTCGACGATCCACCAGGCCAAGGGCTTGGAGTGGCCGGTGTGCTTGTTGCTGTGGCTGGCCGACGGCCGCTTCCCCTCCGCCCAGGCGCTGCGCAGCGACGACGACCTCGAGGAGGAGCGGCGGCTGTTCTATGTGGCGGCGACCCGCGCGGCGGATGAGCTTTACCTGTGCTACCCCACCCTCGAGGAATCGCGCGACGGCCCGATGAAGCTGCTGCGACCCAGCCGGTTCCTGCGCGAGGTCGACACCATGCCGCCGGTGTTCGACCGCTGGGAGATCGAGGAGGCGCCGGCGGACGAGGAATCGCCACGGTGACCTACGGGGTCGGGGACGCATCGTTTCGGGCGGCGGGCGGAATCGAGGGGATCGCCGCGCTGGTCGACAGGTTCTACGCGATCATGGACACGCAGCCCCGGGCCCGAACGATCCGGGACATGCACCCCGAGGATCTGGGCCGATCGCGGGACAAGCTGGCGCGGTTTTTGTGCGGGTGGCTGGGGGGGCCCCGGCGCTACCAGGCGCGCTATGGGCCGATCCGGATCCCCGCCGTCCACGCTCGCTTCGCGATCGGCGAGGCCGAGCGTGACGCATGGCTTTGGTGCATGCAGCGTGCGGTGGCCGAGCAATCCTACGCCGAGGATTTCAAGGCGTACCTGCTGCAGCAGCTCGCGATCCCGGCCGAGCGGATCGTGCAGGCGTGCCGAGGGTGAATCGACCCTAGCGTACGACTTCCTCTACGGTTCGATCCCCCGAGGGATTCCCCCTGATCGCCGATCGGATCGTGCGACTGGTCACTCACCCGTTGAGCCGTGCGCCACGCCACTTGAGGGCCCCTTGGCTGCCCCCTAGGTTGAGCCACGATGGATCGATCGCGAGCTCGACGTTGGACGATGCTGCTCTACGGAGCGTTACTGATGAGCACCACCGGCTGCGTACGCAGCGTATGGTTCACCCAGCCCATGCGCGAGGCCTACGAGATCGGGGTGGTCTCCTCGCCCATGGGGGGTGACGCCCTGGCCAGCGCCGAGCTCGAAGCGACCGAGGACCCCGCCCAAGACCCAACCGATAGCCCGGGCGACAGCCCGACCGATAGCCTGGCCGGAGCCACCCCCACCGACGGGGTCGACCCGCTCCCTGCCGCGGACGAACCTGCACCGGCCTCGATCGCCCCCCAAGAGCAGCCGGCGCGCTCGCCCGACCAGCTGCAGTATTTCGTCTCCGAGCGTCTGGTGCTCCAGCGGGCGGTGACCTCGCGGGACGGCGCCGTGGCGCAGGGTCGCATCAAGGTCCGGCGCGGCCGCTTCGTCGAGCAGGTCGTGATCCCACGCAAGACCCCCGGCGTGGCCGTGGACTGGGGCGACGACTGGGTCGCGGTGAGCTTCGAGGCCGACAGCGCGATCGTGTTCGGGCTCGATGACGCGAACGGAGCGGTCGACACCGATGTCTATCATCTTCGCACCCGACGCGATCCCCAAGGCGGCCCCTTGACCGTGTCGATGCGTGGCGAGCAGTACGAGGTTCGCCACGGTCACCACGCCCGATTGATGGTCCGACGCGACAGCCGGACCAAGCGCTCGCGTCGTCGCCGGGTGATGCGCGGGCGTACGCTCGAAGACGCCAGCGAGTGATCCCGCGGGCTCGGCGAGCGCCGAGTCGTATCGCGCCGCCCGCCGAGCCGGCCCAGTCCTGAGGCATCACCGGACCCACGGCCGTGCTCGGTGGCCTACGGGGCGAGGTCGTTGCCCTTCGTCGTGGCGCTCACCCGGGCGATCTCTTGCTGAAGGATCCGCCGCAGGGTGGCCACCGCGCAGGCATAGGTCGCGTCGACCCCGAAGTAGCTCAGGCTCTTGGACAGCAGGCTCTGCCGCCGCGAGTAGGGCGTGTCCGAGGCGTAGTGCACGATCCCCAGCTCGAAGGGCAGCAGGTTGGACAGGTGCACGATCTCGTCGGTGGGATGCCGCTTGGGGTAGACCATCTCGTAGATCGCCGACAGGTAGGGCCCCGCCTCCATCTCCACTACGGTGTACCCCTCCCGATAGAACACGTGCATGATCTCGCGGTTTTGGAGGAACGAGCCTCGGACGGTGAGCGCCTTTTGGTTGTCGAGCACGGTCCCGTAGCGCAATAGCGGCGCCAGATCTTCGGCCACGAAGCAATTGCGGAACAGGTACGTGTTTTGCGAGTGCTCGTCGTACGCGACCGTCGAGAGCATGATGTCGCCCACCCGCCCGTTGAGGGTGGCGGCCTTGCCGATCACGTAGATCCCCCGGATCTCCCCCACGCCCTGAGCCAGCTGGCTGAGGTGATGATAGGCGGCCATGCCCAGCGGATAGTCGATGTTGATGATCACCGCGTCGCTGTGCGCGAGGGCCTCGAGCCCCTCGACCCGAACCCGGGGATCGAGACGCTCGGGCTGGAGCTTGCACAGCTCGAACAATTGCGCATTGACGTCGAGATGCCCGGGCGAGCTGAGCGTGGAGATCCCACTGCCGGCATCGAAGTGCTGGACCTCGGCCATGCGCGCCACTTCCTTCGCGGGATCGGCGGTGATGAACTGGCGCAGTAGGTAGTAGCCAAGGTTGTGCAGTTCGACCTCGTCTCCCTCCGCCTGCGCCTGTTCGACCCGCGCGGCGAGCCCCTCGATGTCGCGCTCACGGGTCAGTGACAGGATCCGATCCAGGTGCGCCCGCGCGTAGCCTCCCAACAGATTGCACAGCGCATGCGTGTTGGACGATACGAAGTACACCGGACGCCGATCCCCCGACACCCCCCGATAGGCGGGCTCGATCCCATGCCACCAGCGCCCGGTGGCCCGGCGATACTCGAGCAAGGTGCCCGACAAGAGTCGCAGTCGTAGATCTCGTGGCTCTCGGGCGATCGCCGCCAGACCCTCCCGCACTTCGTCTCCCAGCGCTCGGCGCAGCGAGCCCACGTCGCTGGTCGAGATCCCCAGCGCCGCCTCCAGCGCCACGTCGAGCGACTGGTCGTCCGCCGGCTCTGGCCCCTGTCCCTGTCCCTGCCCCTGCCCCTGCAAGAGGGCGCGCCCCAGCGCGCTGGGGGCCAGCCGAGCGTGCATCTTGTTCCACTCGATCTGATAGGCGGTCACGATCGGCACCAGATCGTCGATGTCGGACGCGCTGGTGACGAACACGGCCAGCGAAGGCCCCCCGTCCCAGCGATGGGGACGGCGACGCCCCCGGGTGGCCACCGCCGACCAGTCTCGCACCGAGAGCCCCGCGAGCTCGAACTGCTCGACGGACTGACCGGCGACCAGTCGCTGCACCTGGGTCATGCACGCGGGCAAGCGCGCCGCACAGTAGCCAAAGGCGGCCACGTCGGGTCGCTCGTCACGGGCTCCGGTGTGGAGGCTGGAGTCGGAGAACGCGTGGGCCTCCTCGAACGCCCGCACCCGCACCTGCCCCGAGCTACGCAGCAGGGAGTAGTAGGTCCGGATGTACAGATCGATGGCGTTGGACGTGCTGCGGGGCGGCTGGCGATCCACGACCCACAGCATAGCGACTGCGCCGCGGTCTCCGCCTCTGCGCTCGCGCACGGGACGCGACCCGACAGCGAGATCAAGTCGCGAGCCCCTTTCGCCATGGCGTGTCGTCGACCTATCGTAGGATCCTCGTAGGAAGGTGGGCTCGATGGATCATCGTTCGTATCGTAGGTCGTCCGGGGCGGTCGCTTCATGGCTGCTCGTCGCGGCCGTGTCCTGCACGACCGAAGTCGACGACGGCTTCGGATCCTTCACGGGTCCCGGGGCCAACAGCAGCCCGGTGGGGATCACCACCTTCGAGGACAGCGAGGGTCCGGACACGGCGGGCACCAGTCGCCCGGGCACCGGGGCAGGCTCGGCCGACGGCACCACCGGTGGACCCGGGGGCACCGCCAGCACCGGTACCGACACGGGGACCACCACCGCGGCCGAGGACTGCGATCCGCCGTGCGCCATGGAGGAGATCTGCATGCTCGGGGTCTGCGAGCCCATCGACGACAGCACCACCGGACCTCCCGCGTGCCACGACGTGCCCGGCAACTACGAGAGCTGTCTGGGGCCCGGCGGGATGGTGGACATCTCCGGCTGCGACGACCCGGGCGCCAACTGCGTCACCGTGGGCATGCCGGCGCTCGCGGGGGCCTGCGCGGTCGACCCCTGCATGGACGAGTGCGATTGCCCCTTCGCCCCACCCACGGGCAACGCCCCGATCACCTGTGGTCCTCTCACGGGCGGCGGCGACCTATGCTATCTCGATTGCTCGGCGGGGCAGACCTGTCCCGATGGCATGATCTGCTTCGCCGAGCAGGCGTGCATCTGGCCCAGCGACCTGGCCGACGGCACCCCCTACGGCGACTGCAACAACGGGGACATCTCCGTGTGCGGCCTCGAGGGCAGCTGCTTGGGCGACGACGCCATGACGGCCGGGGTGTGCACCAACGACTGCGTCAACGCGGCGAGCTGCCCCCCGTCGCCGGGGGGCACCGCGTTCGTCAGCTGCGAGGACATCACCGGGGAAGGCGACCCCGAGTGCATCCTCAACTGCCAATTCGGAGGCAGCTGCCCACCGGGCATGATCTGCTTCGGCAACCTGCTGTGCATGTGGAGCTAGGCCTGCATCAAGCGCAACAAAATGCCTGAAGGCTTGCTCACCCAGCACCCGAACCCCGCGGACTGCGCGTGTTTTGATTGTTAGTCGACTCACTGGTTTTATAGGACTTTCATGAGGGACAAGCCATCCGGTCGGGGCACTAGAAGGCTATGGAGCCGTCCATTCGCGAGATACGCCGTCCCTCGCTGGTTGCGGGCGGTTGGCTTGCCACGGCTACTCCTTCGATCCTTCCACGCCGGCTGAGCGCCCCTTGGTTCCTGCCATTGCCCGCGGACGGCTGCTTCGGGTGGGCAGATCGTGCCGATCCTGTTGACACGAGGGTCGACACGAGGGTCGACACGACCAGCGGAACGACTTGTTCCGCCACCGCCACCGCCACCGCCACTGCCAGCATGGGGCCACCGGGCAACACCACCATGGATGCCGACGAAAGTGGTGACTCTGCCATTTCCGCCGACAGCACTTGGTTCATGAAGGTCGGTGACATGTACCGCGAGTTTGACGATGACTCTAAGTACCTGGCTCGCCGGACCAGGACCTATAGATCACACCATACACGTTCGCACCCGAATACGCGGCAGGCATAGTACCCTTACCCACGGATTAACCATTTTGCAGAGAGTAGCTTGCCTGATACCATTCTGCTCAACTGTTGGTACTGTCGGATAATCGGCATCACATACTATCGAACCGTAGAAGGCACGCACATCAGGCAGGCACAACACCATGAATTCAGCCAAGTCAGTCTTCGGGGGGCTCGCGAGTTCACTGCTCATCTTTGGGTGCTATCAGGGGATTCCTCTTCACGAAGGCGCCGCAGAAGCAACTTCGGCCGAGCCGTCCGCTGGCGACGAGTCCGGGGCCGCTGAGACGGGAGAGCCAGCCGAGGTTGGGGAGTGCGATGTTCCCACTGCGTCCAGGGCGCTGGTGCGGCGGCTCTCGGAGACCGAGTACGACAACGCCGTCGAGGAGCTCTTGCAGGTATCGATGACCGACATCGACCTCGCGGCGGATTCTAACAGCGGTCCGTTTGCGACCAACCGCGGGCAGCCGGCTTCGATCGTCTCGGTGACTGCCTATATGGAGCACGCCGAGATTGCCTCTGAGCGTGCGGCGTCGAGCTTCGACACTCTCATCAGCTGCGACGACCCCGAATTGTCGTTCGAGTGTGCCGAGTCCTTCGTCGCTTCGTTCGGGCGGAGGGCCTATCGTCGAGCGCTGACCGACCAACAGAGCGCTTCGCTCCTGTCCTTGCTGCACACCGGCGAAGACCCGCGAGATGGTGTGCGCTTGGTCATCGAGCGCGTGCTGCAATCACCGCAGTTTCTCTATCACGCGGAGCGCTCCACGCCCGGCACCGGCCCCGGCTCTTTGGAGCGACTCACCGGCTATAGCACCGCCGAGAAGCTTGCCTCGTTTCTATGGAACTCGATCCCGGACGAGGCGCTCCTGCTCGCCGCAGAAAACGGCGAGCTCGACACCGCCGAAGGGGTTCAAGAGCACGCACTGCGAATGCTGCAAGACCCAAGGTCCGTCGACACCTTCGTCGATTTCTTCGACCAGTGGTTCGACGTGGCCCGCATTCGTGATGCCCAGAGGGATCCCGAGCTATTCCCTCACTTCACCGCGGATGTGATGGCGGCAATGCACGAAGAAACGCACGCGTTTGTGCGGTGGATGATCGAGTCCGGCAACTTCACGTACACCGAGCTTCTCCTGTCCTCCAAGGCGTTTCCCGGTGAGGCGCTGGCCGACTACTACGGGGTCGAGCCGGAGGCCAACGGTGTTGCGATAGACTATCTGGGCCGCGTCGGGCTGTTTACCCACCCCAGCTTTACCGCTGGCCACGCAAAGTTCGACCAGACGGCGGTTGTGGGCCGCGGCGCCTTCCTCCTCGACACGCTCTTGTGCGTCGAGTTCCCGCCGCCTCCGGCCGACGTGGAGGACGACATCGAGGCGGTCGACCCGAGCCTGCCACAGCGAGAGCGCCTCGCTCAGCACCGCGAGGATCCGGCGTGCGCGGGCTGCCACGACTTCATCGATCCTCTCGGCTACGGGCTCGAGAGCTATGGCCCTGATGGATTGCTGCGGACCGAGGACGAGCTCGGCCATCCCATTGACGCCTCGGGCTTCTTGAGGGGGACCGACCAAGACGGAGAGTTCGACGGAGTTCAAGGTCTCATGGAGCGGATCGCCGCATCCGAGGTCGCGAGCCGGTGCGCCGTGACGCAGTGGATGCGGTTCGCCCAGCGCAGGCTTCACACCGACGGGGACGTGTGCTCGATCGACCAGGCACACGCCGCCTTCGCGGACTCTGGGAAAGACTTCGGCGCCTTGGTGCTGCAGATCGTCGCCTCCGACGCCTTCCGCTACACAGATCCCACGGCCGTTCCTGCAGGAGTGCAACAGTGAGCAAAGAAAACTCAGTCCGTCGCCCAGTCGCGATCTCACGCCGTTCGCTGTTCAAGTTTGGTGGCGCCGCTGCCGTGGTGGGTCTGTCTCCGTTCATCCCGTTGCTCCGGTCCGACGCGCAGGTCGTGGAGGCCCCCAAGCGGATCATCTTCATGGTGTCGCACAACGGCGTCGCCGTGGACGAGTTCTTCCCGGACAGCCCCGGCCCGAATTTCGCCCTCAAGAGGGTGTTGGAGCCGCTCGAGGACTTTCGCGACCGCATGACCATTCTGGGCAATGTCAACATGGACCCGGCCCCCGGGGGCGCACACACGGGCCAAGGGATGTTGCTGTCGAACACCATACCCAACGATGATCGGTTGGGGATGGGTATCAGCGTCGACCAATTCATCGCCGGTGAGATCGGGGGGGACACGCCATTCCGGTCACTGTTGCTGGGCAACACGTCGCACGCCAACGGCGAGGTCTTCCTCCGCGGCCCGGCGGATCCTATTCCGGCGGAGAACAACCCGTACGTGTCCTTTGAGCGGATCTTCGGCGACTTTACCGGCGACGAAGAAGCGGCGGCGTTGAGGGCACGACGCGGGAGCACCATCGACTCCGTCATCGACGACCTCACCTCGTTTCAGGCGGGGTTGCCCACCGAGGACAAGCAGCTCATGGAGCTGCACTTGGACTCGCTGCGTGAGATTGAGAAACAGCTCGACAGTGATCTGGTCTGTATGACCCCCGAGATAGAGGAAGGCGTGGACTATGGGGACACGCACCACATGCCCGCCGTTTCTGCGATCAACAACCAGCTCATCGTGTCTGCCATGCGGTGCGGACTGACCCGAGTCGGCTGCATGCCCACGTTGAGGCCGGTCGGGAATTATCAGCTGACCTTCTTGGGGATCGACGACGGGTACCACGATATTTCGCATAACGCGGTGCCGGACTCCGAGGAGAAGATGGTGACGATCGGTCACTGGCATGCCCAGCAGGCGGCCGCGCTGTGCCAGATGTTGGCAGATTCCCCGGAGGGCGAGGGAAGCATGCTCGACAACACGCTCATCGTGTACACGAACCCATTGGAGAGCGGCTCCGCGCACCGCAAGACGAACCTCCCGATCGTCATGATCGGCGGGGACTGGTACTTCCAGACGGGTCAGTACGTTCAATACGACGGCCAACCCCATGGCAAGTGGCTCGTGAGCCTGTGTCACGCGATGGGCGTCGACGTCGAGACCTTCGGCCGAGAAGAGACGAGCGACGGTCCGCTGCCAGAGCTCACCGCGTAGGCGTGGGGTCGGACCGAGGGGATCACCGCGGCGAGTGCCAGTGCGTGGTGTGTGCGGGATATAAGCTGCGAATTCGACGATGACCCGAACTACGGCACTCCCTCCTTTGCGGCTTAGGGGGAGTCGGTGGTTCGTCAGTGCTTGCGTGGGCTCCTCGTGCGAGCTGTGGGGCGGTCGTCGGCGGGTCGCCGACGGCGACGGGCGATGGGGTGGGTGGCGGTGTGGACCTCCTTGAGCTTGGCGACGGACACCTGCGTGTAGATCTGCGTAGTCGAGATGTCCGCGTGCCCGAGTTGCTCTTGAACGTGCCGAAGATCGGCCCCATTGTCCAGCATCGCGGTGGCGATCGAGTGGCGGAAGGCGTGGCAGCTCCCGCGGTCGCCGATATCGGCGGCCCGGATGTAGTCGCGCACGAGCTGGGTCATGCGATTCTCGGTGATGCGGCAGCCGTGGATGGTGAGGAAGAGGGTATCCTCGTGGCCGGGTGCGGGGTCAGGGCGGTGATTCTCGACGTACTCGTCCACGATGGCGATGGCCTCGTCGAGGATGGGAACGATGCGGTCCTTGCTGCCCTTGCCCTTCCGCACGGTGATCACGCCGCGGTATCGGTCGATGGAGTGCAGACCGAGGTTGCAGAGCTCTGAGCGCCGTAGTCCGGTGGCATAGGCGACGTGCATGATGGCCAGGTCGCGCACGCCCGTGGGCTTGGAGAGGTCGACCTGCTCGAACACCTTGTCGACCTCGTCCTGGTTCATCACGCCTTTGGGGAGCGTGCGTCAGAGCTTGGGTAGCTCGAGGTCGGCGGCTGGGTTGGCATCGATGTAGCGGCGCTTGGTCATGAAGGAGAAGTACGCCCGCAAGGGGATGAGGCGAGCTTGTTGGGCATTCGGACTGAGCCGGTTGCCATCGGACTTGACCACCTCGTACAGGTGGCTCTGGTAGTCCTCCAGCACGAAGATGGTCACGTCCGCTGGCTTCGTGATCTTCTGCTCCGCGGCCCACTCGACGAAGAGGCGAAGGTAGCTCGCGTGGTTCTCGATGGTGCGAGGTGAGTAGTTGCGCACCCGCAGGCGGTGGAGGTGTGCTTCGGCCAAGTCTCCGAGCGTACAGGCTCGGGTCCGGTTGCCCATCAGGGGGCGAGGCTTCTTCTGTCCGCGTTTCGGCAAAGTCCTGGGCCCTCGCGAGTGATACCCCTCGGCTCCAGGCACCAACGCGAAGGTGTGCCCCGAGTCGACTTTCACGAAGATGCCGGAAGTGACGAGGAGAGGCACGTAGGTGGCCGTTTTGGGAGATGTTCGTGTCCGACCGTTTCGTGAAAATACGGCACCTGCTGTCTGTATGGGGTGAGCAGCATGAAATCCGGCGTCACGAACTCCACGAAATGTGACGAATCGGAGCGCTGCGCGGACCCGATCATGAGCCCATCGAGCAGCCGAACCTCGCCCCCGAACCTCGACCCCAAGCGCGCGGTGCTCTACCTGCGCGCCTCCACCCGACGGCAGGAGCTCAGCCCCTCGGCCCAGCGCGAGATGGTTGCCGAGTGGGCCCGTGCGAAGGGCATCGAGGTCGTGGCCGAGTTCCTCGATCATGGGGTCTCCGGGGCTACCGAACTGGCCGAGCGTCCCGGCCTCATGAAGGCGCTCCAGAGCCTCCAGGATCTCGATGCCGGTGTCGTGGTAGTGGCCAAGCGGGACCGTCTCGGACGCAGCGTGGAGGTGCTCGTGCTCGTCGAGAGGGAGATCCGACGCCTCGGGGCCCGAGTGATGGCCGCCGACACCTCGAACGATGATGCTCCCAGCGCGAGGTTTATGCGCCGTGTACTCGATGCCGTCGCAGAGCACGAGCGCGATCTGATCCGGGCGCGCACTCGGGCGGCTCTTGACGTCCGTCGAGCTCGGGGACTTCGTACGGGGTCCGTGCCGCTCGGGTTCACTTGCGACGAGGCCGGCCAACTCGTGGTCGACATCAAGGAGCGCCGGGCTACTGGCCTGGCTCGCAGGCTGCGGGAGGAGGGCCTCTCTCTTCGAGCAGTCGCCGAGCGGCTGGATGAGGCTGGGCACCGAACGCGGTCCGGGTCGCCCTGGCACCCGGAGCAGATCCGGCGGCTCCTCCGCCTTCGCCGTCGGTAGTGCGCACCCGGAGCCCTAACCCCCCGTTCTTCGCAGGGTCGTGGGCACCGTTGGCCTCGTGGACCACGATCTCGGCGGTCTCGACCCCCAACCCCGTTTCGAACTCGACCGGCGCCACGTCGTCTTCGGCCTCGAGCGGGTCCAACTGCTCATCGCCCATCCACGTAGGCGCCGGAGCCTCCCGCTGCCACACGATCGTACCGGGGCGTCCGTGGCGCTCGTCTTTGAGCATGACGATGCGGTCGTTCTCGATGCGGTACCGGGTGTGCATCCAGTAGCGTCCGGCGTTGCCGATGGTGGAGCGGACGATGGCCCCCTCGCCCCGATACCACGATGCCCGTCCACCCTCCGCGTAGTCGCTTCGGTAGTCCGTGGTCACGAACACAGCTCGAAGGCCCGTGCGCTCGCACAGCGCCCGAAGGTCCCTGAGCGCTTCCGCGAGAATCCCGGAAAACGTCGGGTACCTCCGATAGCGTGCATGCGCGGCCAAGTCGGTGAGGAGCACATCCACATCGACAGAGCCATCGGGCCGGGTCCAAGTGTCCTCGATGGCTGCCGAGATGACATCGGGCTCGACGAACACCACCATGCACATCTCATCGTCCGTGACCTCGGGCAGTTCCTCCATGAGCCGATGGATGCCGTGCCACGAGTCCTCGATGCCCACGTAGCCGACCGCCACGTTCCCAGGTCCACCAAGCTCATGGACGAGGTGACGGAGCAATGGGGTAGGGTCGTGATCTCCATCGATCACGATTTCGGAGAGGAGGCCCACCTGGTCGCGAGTGATCCGGTGAGCGAGGGAGCGTTCCCCAGGGGTGCACGGACCAGGGGAGAACGAGGTCGGGGTTGGTGTCGATGGAGTCGAGAGGGGATTCGGACAGCTAATACGTTGGCCGGCGCTTATTCGCGGCCCAGGCCCCCCCAGGACCAGCCTCGGACCACGATCTCCACCTCGAGGGGGGTGACACTTCGCGGAATGGGGGCGCCAACCGCGGTACACCCGCATCGGGAGCTTGCGGAGCTCGGCATCTCGGGGCTCGAACTCTGGGGTCCTCGCCCCCTCGCCCTCCCAGATTGCAGGGCGCTCGATGGGGTGAAGATCATGCTCATCGACGAGCCGGGCGAGTAGAGCGTCGAGCACGGCTTCGTCCTTCTCGAAGAACTCGGTGCGCCCGTTGCGATCGCCTTCGAGCCACGCCTCCACGCGGTAGGCTGCGGTCGCACCGCGCTCGGGTTGGACGCGGTAGATCTTCAGGTGGGCGACCGACTTCGCCCGGGTCCGAATCGTTACCGGGAAGATGAGGTCGTGCAGCCGCCAGACGATTCGAGCACGACGCCCCTTTTCACGATGGAGCACACCACCGAGGGCTGCGGCGAGGCGTTCGGCTTCGGGCTGGGAGAGAACGATGTAGCGCTCCAGCCTCCGAAAGTAGGCGACCAACCAATCCTCGCTGTCGAGGCCCAAGACCGCCTCCATGAGCTTCTTGCAGTCCTTGCGGCGCACACCCTCGAGGTCGAGGAACAGCCCGTCGTCGCGCTCCACGATGGCCAGGTTGTGGAGCAAGAGCTTCTCTCTGCGGTTGAGCTTGCTGATCACCGTCTTGTCGCCTGGTCGTTTGCCGGTGAGCCAGCCCGACCCTCCCATGCAAAGGCCCTCCCTACAGCGCTTCCAGCGGCGACCGTCACCGTAGTGGAGATGCTCTCGGAGTCTCGAAAGCGCCGTCACTCGAGCCTCGTCGGTCACGCGCAAGCGGACCACGAAGCCGTGAGAGTAGATCTCCCCGTCTTCCAACACGCCATCTCGACCGTAGCCCGCTGCCCGCCAAAGTCAAACCCCATCGGCCGCCACGGGTGGTGACGGCCGGCGGGGTGGCGTGTTGGTTGTGCTTCGAGTCTACCCCCGAAACCCGCGAAGGCGAGTTGAAAGTAGGTTCTGGGGAGTTTTTTCCTCCCTACAAACTGGTTTCGAGTCCGCATAGGAGGTTTCGGGGCGAAAAACCTCCCCTGGGCGGTGTTGCAAAGGTGGATGCGAAACCCAATTGAAAATCGATGCCACGATTGAGACGTGAGTTCGATGTGGCCGCTGCGGCGGGTGCGGGAGGTTCGCCGAAGTTAATGATGCGGTTCTGGGTGGCGTGGGCCGAAACTGTGTAAATTCCTCACCCCGCGCCTGTATAGGGCATGGAAGTCCTCATCGAGCGACAAGGCAATCTGATCAGCATCCACCACGCTGGGGACGAGCACGACCCCCTCGTCTTCGATATCGAGGGGCGCGAGTGCCCCCTCGGGGACTTCGCGGCGTGCCTCGTTGAGTACGGTCTCGTCGACCCCGAGCTCGTGCGCTCCACGTCTCGAGCAGCCGAAGCTCGCACCGAGTTCGTCGACCTCGAGCCCGCGCAACAAGCCTTCATTGACTTGCTGGTCGAGGTCGAGTGGTGCCGCACGATCACGGAACAGGGGGTGAGCGACTATGACGCGTGATGAGGTCGAGGACGAAGTCGCCTCCGACGACAACGGAGGTCAGGCCGATGCGGGGGGCGACCAGGAGGGCCTGTGCGCTTCCGAGATTGGCGAGGAGGAGCACGAGGGAACCGACCACCCCGGCCTCCTCCGACGCCACCAGACGTTACTCAGGCTCATCGAACAGGCCCGTGAGGAACGGGGCTCGCCTCCGCTGTGGGATGTGGTCGCGGCTCGGCTCGACGAGGCGAATCGCCAGCAAGATGCCGTGGCACCGAGGCTCAATCTCCTCGACAGGATCCGCGAGCGCGTGGACGACAAGACTTGGGGGCTGATCGTGGACTTCGAGTGGGGGTCAGCCCGCGAGGTCGTGACCGGCATCGAGATCGGACTCGAGCTCGGCTTCGATCACGGGCGGATGTCGGCGCTTGTGGAGGCTCAGGCCGAAGACATGTCGGGCCTGGCGGCCACGGCCCTCGTAGCTAGGCTCGCAGACCTCCTCGGCGACACCGAGGCCGAGCTTCACGACGTGCTCCTCGCGCTTCTCGCCGCGCTCCGGGCGACGGTGATCTCGGCTCAGCGCAGGCGCGCCGAAGGCTGATATCGGTTGCTGCGGGCTATTCCTTCCGGCCGAATACCGCCCGCCCGGGAACCCTGAATTCACCAATCGATGTCCCGTCTACGATTGTGTCTATCTCAAGCTCGATTCCCGTTGTCTGGAGCGCCTCGAACTTAAAGCCGATGTCCTCGATCTCTTCGCGATCGTCGGCGTCATCGCGTTCGAGGACGAATCTCAGGTGCACAGCACTAGGCCTTGGCACCTCGAGGGTCACCCGGCGCAGATTGGGTGACACGGCCCCGATCATCGCCTGGACAAGGTTCAGAACTTGGATGTTTTCTTCTGAGAGACTCATGGTGATGTCGGCGGCTTCCACGTCGGCGATGTTGGCACGACGCTTGGACTTTTTGTTCCCTTGATCATGAAAACGTTCGTGGGTTGGTCCACGAACCCGGCGCCGGGGTTGTTGTTGTACCCGGTCACCCCCTTGAACTCGACCACTACGTGCCCCTGTTTCGTCGTGCCCAGAACCCGAGCG
>JBCCWC010000231.1:0-23681 GCA_039194325.1 Myxococcota bacterium | reverse complement strand
GTCTACTCCAAGGGCTGGGGAGCTCCGCACGCGGATGATGATGGTGTCGCTCGATCTTAGCGAGGCAATACCTTGAGGGCCGTGATCTTGTCGTTGAAGTTGGAGGTGCCGCAGTCGTCCTGCGCAGGAAGGCACCACTTCGTGCCGCCGTAGTTCGAGTGCTCCCATGCATGGAGCTTTACGCGGCTTCCCGAGATGATCGATGAAATGCGATCGTTCCACCACTCGCCACGTGAAGTGCCGATGTTGGGGTCGTCGCCCTGCTCGAACGCGGTCACCTGGCCGTTGAAATCCGAGTGCTCATAGAGGCGCACTACGTTGTTCTCCGCGGTGATGACATTGCTCGTGAGGTCGAACTGCGCCCAGACGACGTCATGGTCGGAGATGCTCGAGCCATCGATGACGCCTCCGTCGGCCTTGGAGATATTCGTGCTTACGACATGATCGACCCATTCGCTCTGATAGGTCAGGCTCGCTCCCAGGATGGCTTTGGCTGCGTCCTCTTCGAGGTTGAAGTCGCCCGCCATGAAGACCTTGTCGCTGCTGCTGCTCAGGGATCCGACTCTCGACTCCACCCAGTCCTTGAAGCTCTCCATTCCCGATCTTTCAGATTGTGATGAATTTTCGTGCCAATTATAGGTGTTATGGTAGTGGAACAGGCTGATGTTCATGTCGTCCCTGACTTTGATGCGCACATGCTGGGCATGGCGCCGCCACTTGTCGCCGCCCGGATCCGTCTGGATCAGGCTGGACTCCTGATGAACAATGGGAAGCCTGGAAAGCACTACGACATTGTTTCTCTTCCTCTTTCGGCATAGACAGCCCGTGTCCCACTTCTTATCCGTATAGTTCTCGGTGATGTACTCATAAGGAAAGTCCTCTGACAAGGCGCTCCGCATTCCCGAAATGTCTTGGACTTCTTGCAGTACCAGGATTCGATCCGTGTCGAGGAGTTCACCGCGGAGCGCTTCGTATTCGCTCTTGCTGTCCCCCGCGCCGCCGACATTGAACGTGACGATCCTGAGCGGCTCGTCCCCGGTGGAATAGGCCGCAACGGCGCTGGGGTCGGCTCTGTCGTCCTCGAGCTCGTCATCTCCATAGGACTCGAGTGCGCACCCTAGGGTTCCCAGGCTGCCCCATACGATGGCAGCCGCCATTGCATGGCGTAAGCGTCCATTCTTGGTCATCATGTTTGCTCTCGACATCGGTGTGCTTACTGTGCCGAGGTAGCGTGAATAGTATTCACCGCCACATGTCATCGCGAGACTTCAAAGGTTGACGATCGGTGGGAGTGGTCGGCGGTCGGCACCGCCGCCCCGTTAGACTCCGCCGACGAGCATTCATCCGGTTGCTCATGCGGCGCGGGGGGGGGCGAGCTTCCGCAACGGCGAGGTCGAGTCGATCACTGTGCCATGCGCTACGGCAATTACTCGGAGTCATCGAGCCACGAGTGCCGCACCCCGTGATGTTGGGGATGCCGGACAGGGGAAGCTCGAGCAGGCCCGACACCAGCCCGTGGGGCGCGGCGGGTCCGGCCAAGGTTACGAGCGTCGGTGCTCGCGCTGCATTTGCTCGAACAAGCGCACCAGGTGCCGCGCGTGGGCCCGCCAGGTGTGACGCTCGAGCACCCGGGCGTGCCCGGCCTCGGCCCGGGCTCGGCTGGCCTCGGGGTCGTCCATGGCCGCGGCGATCGCTGCTGCCAGCGCGGCCGGATCGCCGGGCGGCACCAGCTGGAGGTGACGTCCGTCGTCGAACAGGGCGCGGATGTTGGCCGCGTCGATCGTCACCGTGGGCTTTTGCTGGGCGAGATACTCGAACACCTTGAGCGGGTCGAGCACGAACCCCCGGCGGCGCGAAGGCCCGTGGCGTGCGGGCACGAAGGGCGCCACGCACAGGTCGGCGGCCGCCAGCTCATGGGGCACGCGATCGTAGGGGACCGAGCCGGTGAAGACAAAGCGCTCGCGCAGGCCCTGGGTGGCGACCTGCTGCTCGAGCGCCGCCCGCTGGGGCCCGTCACCCACCAGCAAGAAGCGTACGGGTCGCTCGCGCAGCCGCGACGCAGCATCGATCAGCACGTCGACCCCGTGCCAGGGCTTGAACGAGCCGCTATACCCCACCACGAAGTCCTCGCCCAACCCGTGGCGCTGCCGGGCGGGCGCGCGGGGCAAGGTGGCATCGAACAGCTCCGCGTTGGCCCCCCAGCTGACCTTGACCGCCTTGTCGCGGACCGGTCGGGGCACCAGATCGAGGCGAGTGGCCACCAGCCGGCTGGCCTGCAAGAGCGACAGCCAGCTAAAGCGCTGGTCGAGGATCATGGTGAGCAGGGGAACCGAAAGCGATCGGCTCAGGATCGCCCCCAGGCCATACGAGGTGCAGCGCTCGTAGATCACATCGGGCGCGAACGCCCGAGCCTCGCGCAGCGCGGCCGGAGCATCGGCCAGCGAGCTGGCCTGGCGCAGCGCGGCCAGCTTGGGCATGGGGCGACCGATCGCCACGATCCCCTCGCCCGTGGAGCCTCGACGCGCCAGCAGCCGCGTGGGTCCGTGTTCGCCCAGATGCCGCACCAGCTCGGCCACATGGGTCGACCCCCCGTGGCGGTCGGGCAGCCGGATCTCCGTGGCAACGACCAAAATGCGCATGGCTGCGCCCGGACGTAGCATATTTCCAAGGATCTCCCCGACCGGGGGTCAAAACCCACGGCGGCTCGCGATACGGCGCCCTTTGGCCCGGCTCCGATGGCCCAGATCCGATGGCCCGGATCCGATCCGCTTGAGGAGCGAACCGGTCGTGCTCGGTCTACGCTACCCTCGGCCGCGCCGATGTCCGATCCTCCGCTCGTTCGCCACGAGGGCGGCTGTCACTGTCGCGCGGTCCGCTTTTGGGTGGAGGCGCCCGCTCGCCTGCGGGTGGACGCCTGCAACTGCTCGATGTGCCGTCGCATGGGATTTTTGCACCTCATCGTGCCCAAAGAGCGTTTTCGCCTGCTGTGCGGCGCCGATCTCCTGACGACCTATACGTTCAACACCGGCACCGCCAAGCACCTATTTTGCCGGATCTGCGGGATCCAGTCGTTCTACGTGCCACGCTCCCACCCCGATGGCTATAGCGTCAACGCGCGGTGCCTCGAGCCGGGCACGGTCACCGGCATGGACGTCGTGCCCTTCGATGGCCAGCACTGGGAAGACAACGTGGCGACCCTGGCCCCGCTGCCCGAGCGTTCGTGAGCCCGCCCGGCCGCCACAGGCTCGCGAGCCGGGCGTGAAGGTCCGGCGCGATGCTACCGTGCGTGCCTGCTATGTCGGCCCTCGTCTTGCCGTCCTCCGTCGCCGCGGTGACCGTGTTTCGTCGTGGCGCCATGGTCACCCGCACCGCGCAGCTCGACCGCGGTGACGGCGGCTTCCCGCCGGCGGTGCGCCTCGAAGGCCTGCCGCTGTTGCTCGACGACGACTCGCTGCAGGTGGAAGTGCAACCCACGGGGGAGGGGAGCGCCCCGCTGGCCGGGGATCTGCGCGTGACCCTGGCGGTGCCAAAGCCCGATCCCACGCTGCGCCCCCCCACCAACGACGAGCTCGAAGCGGCCGATCTGGAGGTGGCGATCGCTCGCCAGGCCCGGGCCGATCTGAAGGCGATCTACGAGCGCACCGCCGCGATGACGCCCGCCGTCCGTGGGGCGCCTGAGGAGGGGTCGGCACCCATGGCCTCGCCCACGGCCACCCGCCTGGCCTTGCTCGACCTGCGGCGCGAGCGGCTGGAGGCGCTGCGACCCCAGCAGCTCGCGGCGCAGGAGCGGGTGCGGCTGGCCGAACAACGACTCAAGACGCTCCAAGAGCGCGAGCGCCAGGCCTCGCAGGCCAAGAACCCCCGCGCGTTCGAGGCCCGCAAGGCGGTGGTGGTGAGCCTGCTGCCGGCGGCCGGGCACCCGGTCGAGCGCCTCGAGCTACGCCTGCGCTACTTCGTGGCCGGAGCGCGGTGGGCGCCTAGCTATGTGCTGCGGCTCGATCCCTCGCTGACCCGCGGCACGCTGGAGCTGCGCGCGCTGGTGGGTCAGGCCACCGGCGAGCGCTGGTCCGAGGTCGCCCTGACCTTGTCCACCGCGCATCCCCAGCAGTGGACCGAGCTGCCCGAGCTGCACTCGCTACGGATCGGCCGGGCTCAGCCTCCGCCCCCCAAGACGGGCTGGCGCCCGCCTCCCTCGGGGACCGCGTTGCTCTACGCCGACTACGACCAGCTGGGGCCGGCGTCGGCCCCCGTGTCTACATCGGTCGCCTCGAACGATGGGGTCGTCGCACGTCCGCCTCCGTTGCCTGCGGCGGCGCCCTTGTCCAACACAGGAAGGGGGGCCGACTTCGAGGATGACGAACTCGACGGACTGCTGCCGTTGGGGGAAGCGAACATCGATCTGGATGCATTCGACGGGATGGTCGGAGGTGCGGCCCCCGTGGCTCCTCAGTCCCGGCCCCCCAAGCCCTATCCGTCGGCACCCCCCCCGCCCGGCGGCGCCCCGATGCCCCCGCCAACCCCGATGGCCCCGCCCGCCCCGATGATGGCCGCCCCGATGATGGCCGCCGCTCCAGCGCGTGCACGACGTTCATCTGCGGCCCTCGACGGGTTCGGCGCCGCGGTGGGCCTGGGCATCGAGGCCCCCGCGCACGAGCCCGAGGGGTCGCCGGCCTGGACGGCCCACCGTGACCTGCTGGAGTATGGCGGATTGTTCGTACCGGCGGCCGATGATCCGCGGCGGGGCACCCTTGCACGGGCGGATCGAGCTCAGCGCTACGGTCGGTGGGCCGATCTGCCCGCCGCCCAGATCGCCACGGCCCTGTCCCGAGCCGAGCGGGCTCGCAAGGTCGCTCGGGTGTTGGAGGATCGCGCCCCGCCTGGCGGTCATGGCTGGGCCGAGACCTCCGACGGCTTCGACTATGCCTATGTGGCCCAGGCACGCGCGAGCCTCGACAGCGACGGTCGGTTCCACGGCCTGCCTCTGCGTGCGCCCGCGGTGCAGACCCGGCCTCGCTACATCGGCGTGCCCCGGGAGTCGACCGACGTGTTTCGCGTGCTCGTGCTGCGCAACCCGATCGACGCGCCGCTGCTGCCCGGGCCGGTCGACATCTACCGGGGTGGACGCTTCGTGCTGGCCTCGACCCTCGAGCTTACGCCCCCCGGCGGTCGGGTCGAGCTGGGGCTCGGGGTCGAGCTGGGGATCAAGGTCGCCCGCAACGTCCACTTTGGCGACGAAGCGGGGGGCATGCTCAAGCGCCACCGCAAGCTCGAGCATCACGTGCGCGTGGAGATCCGTAACACGCTCGGCCAGGCCGCCCGGGTGGAGATCCGCGAGCGCCTGCCGGTCACCCAACAAGGCGAGGACGACATCGAGGTGACCGAGCATCGAGTCGAGCCCGCCTGGGACGAGCTGACGCAGCACGAGCCTCCGCTCGAGGGCGGCCGCGTGTGGACGGTGGAGATCCCGGCCGGCGCCCAGCGAACCCTGCAGGCGCAGTGGTCGATCCGTATTCCCAACAATCACGAGCTAGTCGGCGGCAATCGCCGCGAAGGGTAGGGGGACACCATCGATGCAGACGGTCGAGATCCCCGTCGTGGAGGTCACCGTGCAGGAGGACCGGGCCCTGGTTCGCCGCGAGGGGGTGGTGACGCTGCCTCCGGGTCGCTCGCGACTGCGGATCGAGGGCGTGGCGCCGGTGTTGGTCGACAAGTCACTGACCGCGGTGCTCCTCACCGCACCGACCAGCCCACAGATCAAGACCGAGGCCGGGCGCGACTCCGTCGCGCATTCCCAGCCGGCCTCGGCATCGATAGCCGGGCGCGACGCAGTCGCGCATTCCCAGCCGGCCTCGGCATGTAGTGTCCACGCGATCACGGCGCAGCGCTGGCGGGTCACCGAACCCTCCCAGGGTCCCGAGGCGCTCGCGGCCCTCGAGCAGCAGCGACGCGAGCAGCAGGCGGAGCTGACCGCCCTGACCGCGCAGCATGGCGAGATCTCGGCCGAGCGCGTCATGCTGGCCGATCTCGTGCAGACCACGGTCAAGGAACTATCGGAGGACGCCGGCTGGGGGCGGCTAGACGCCCCCACGGGCCAGGCCGCCCTCGACGACCTTCAGGCGCGCTTTTTGGCGCTGGGCCAGGTGCGTAGCGAGCTTGCGGCCCAGTGCAAGCATCTGGAGCGGGTGCTGGCCGATCTACAGCGACTCGAGGCGGTGTCCAAGACGGTGCAGGCTCGGGCGGCCGCCGCCCTCGAGCTCGAGGTCGAGCACCCGGGCGCGCAGGCCGAGGCCATGCGGCTGCGGGTGGACTACCTGGTGCCCGGGGCTCTGTGGCGTCCCTGGCATCGCGCGCAGCTGCTCGAAGCTCCGCAGGGAGCTCCGCAGGGAGCCCGCGTTCGGCTGCGCGCCGAAGGGTGCGTATGGCAGGCCACCGGCGAGGACTGGCGCGATGTCCAGCTGTGGCTGTCCACCGAGCGGCCGTCGTTGGGCCTCGAGCCGCCCGTGCTGCATACCGACAGGCTCGCGGTGCGCAAGAAGGGGTCGGCCGTGCAGGTGCAGACCCGTCAGCAGCAGATCCACACCGCAGGGCTCGGCATGGGCGAGCAGGAGCCGCCCGCGGCGGCGGGTGACGAGCTGCCGGGGATCGACGACGGTGGGCAAGTGCAGCGTCTGCGAGGCCTTACGCGCACCACGATCCCCGGGGACGGCCGCCCCTATCGGGTGCCGCTATTCGAGGTCGACAGCCCGGCGCAGGTGGAGCTGCGCTGTATGCCCGAGCTGGCCCCAGCGGTGCTCGTGCGTTCCGAGCAGACCAACACCGCCACCGCTCCCCTGTTGGCGGGCCCGGTCGATCTGGTGCGCCATAGCGGGCTGGTCGGGCGCACCTCGGTGCTCTACGTGGCGCCCGGCGAGCGCTTCGAGCTGGGGTGGGGGCCGGACAACGCCCTGCGGGTCACCCGGCAGGTCGAGCATCTCGAGGTCGAGCGCAAGACGCTCGGCTCGTGGACCACCAAGCCCCGCAAGGTGCGGATCAAGCTCTCTAACCTCGACGCCAGCCCGCGCACGATCCACGTGCACGAGCGGATCGCCGTCTCGGAGATCGACAAGGTCAAGGTGGAGCTGCGGGCCACCGAGCCCCGCGTGGTTCCCGATGATGATGGGATCCTGCGGTGGGAGATCCGTCTGCCGGGCCTGGGTCGCCAGGAGCTCTCGGTGCTGTGGGCCCTGGTCGTGCACGACGACGTCCAGGGCCTTTGACCAGCCGGATCGTCAACCGGGTCGCGTCGCCGACCGGGTCGAGCGTCGCAGCTGGGCCGGGGTGACCCCCGTCCAGCGCTTGAACGCCCGTCGGAACGCGCGGTCCTCGGAGTACCCGAGCAGAAACGAGACCTCCGGGATGCTCAGCCGGTGGTCGCTCAGGAGCTGACGTGCGTTGGCCTCGCGAGCCTCCTCGAGCACTCCCCGGACCGTCGAGCCGTGCTCGGCCATCACCCGCTGCAGCTTGCGCAGGCTCATCCCGACCCGGCGGGCCAGGGCTTCGGCTCCGTACTCGGCGTGCTCGGCGTTGTCGGCGACCGCCTGACGGATCCGGGCGAGCACCTCCCCCTCGCCCGCCACCCGCACGCGCGCCCGTGCCTGGTCCAGGTGGCCCTGGATGAAGCGAAACAGCGAAGGATCGGGCTGCTTGGGCGGGGCATCGAGGGCCTCGGGATGGAACACCAGGCGGTTGGTCGGACATCCAAAGCGCGCCGGGACCCCGAAGAACGCCTCGTACTCCGCGATCGGCCCAAAGGGCGGGTGGTCGAGCTCGACCCGCATGAGCCCCCGGTGCGGCTCCATCAGCTCGCGGCCGACCCGTGCGCCCAGCCCCAGGCCAACCTCGGCCCCCAGGCCTCCGTCGTGCGCGTCCATCGGATGGTGGACTCGCACCGTGACCTCGTCGTCGCCCTCGAGCAGCTCGATGTGGAGCCGATCGGACATCACGAACTGGTAGCGGATGAACGCCTGCAGCTGCGTGCGCATGTCTTGGGCGTGGTGACACACGTACATCAGCGGTCCGAACACCGTAAACGGCGTGACCGCCGCCATCTGCAGCGCAATCGCCTCGTCGGGGCACGCCTGCGCAACCAGCCGCCAGATCGCCGGTACGATCGTCTCGGGGAGCCACCCGTCCGGGTCGGCGAGATCGGCCGGCTGCAGCCCCGTGGCCTGCTCGATCTGCTCCAGCGAGATCCCCTTGGTGGTCGCGAACATGGCGGTGGCCCCCACCAAGCTCGCGCGCATGCCGTGCGGCTTTGGCCCGTCGTGAAGTGTCCGCTCTTGGTCGCTCATCGTCCTGGTTCGGGCGCGCCCTGGGGATCAAGGTGAAACCAACAACGACGCCGTGTGCAAGCCCCCAAGCGAGCGAATCAGCGCTCATGGGGCGGCCGGGCTCGCTGCGGGGCCGCTCGACCGATCGGTTGCCCCGCCGGCGACGACCGGCTCCACGGCGGATCACGACACCCACGGGGTGTCATCAGGGAGCCAAACGATGAGTCAGTACGATGTCAAGGATCTAGTCGTGCCTCCGGGCCAGGGGGAGAAGACCTCGGCCGACATGGTGATCATGCTGCGCAATACCAAGCTGGCCGGTCACTTCTCGGTCATGGAAGGGGAGGTGCGCTCCATGGAGCTGCTGTCGTTCCATACCCACGCCCACGAGGACCAGCACATGTACATCATCGAGGGGCAGCTGCACTTCGAGGTCGGCGGCGCCGATGGCCTGCGCTTCACCGCCGGGCCGGGCAGCCATGTGCTCAAGCCCCGGGGGATCTCCCATGGTTTTTGGAACCTCGGGACCACGACGGCTCGCTACGTGGAGACCTCGACCCAAGACGGGTTCGAGCGCTTCGTCGACAGCCGAGCCGATGGGTTGGGCGCGATGATCCAAGGAGGCCAGAGCGAGCTGGGCATGAGCTTCGAGACCGACCGCGCGCTGGAGGTCATGAAGGAGTTCAAGCTCACCGGGCTGGCCGGTGCCAACCTGCCGTCGCCCAAGGAGCTGCTCACCGATCCGAGCTTCAAGGAACTGATGAAGGACGAGACGTCCCGGGAGTTCTTCTTGTACCTGGGCGGGGTCAAGATCAAGGAGGCGATCCGGAACTTCCGGTGAAGATCGACCTCGACGGCATGCGGCCGCTCGTGGTGCGGCGGACGATGGTCAGCACCACGATGAAGGTCGTGCAGTGGTCGGGTTCTCACTGCGTCGGCGACGACGTGGCGAGGCACTGGGCGTAGGCGATTCCCTTCGCCAGCTCCGTGAGCGCTCCCGGGTCGGAGTCGTGACCGCCGTGAGGGTCGACCGGGCTGTCCAACGATGGGGATCGTGTACGCGGGACAGCGGAGTATGCGCGCCACCGAAGCCCAAACGACGCGCTACGATGCATGGGAATGGAGGACTGGGAGCTCTTCGAGGCGTGGTGCAACGGCGACAATGCCGCCGGACAGCAGCTGGTGCAGCGCTATCTGGGCATCCTCACCCGATTCTTTCGCAACAAGGTGCGCAACCCCGACGACGCGGCGGAGCTGATCTCCGAGACGCTGACCGCCTGCACCAAGAACCGGCACAACGTCGACAACCCCGAGGCCTTCCGCTCGTTCCTCTTTGCGGCGGCGATGAACATTCTGCGCCAGCACTTTCGCAAGCAGGCCAAGCGCAAGCGAGAGCTCGACGACTTCGAGGAGATCTGCGTCGGCGATTCCGATCATCCGCGCTCGCTGAACTCCATGGCCTCGCTCAAGGAGGAGACCCGGCTGTTGGTCAGAGCGCTGCGGAGGCTGTCGCTCGACGCCCAGATCGTGCTCGAGCTCGAGTACTTCGAGGGCCTGGGCGGCACGGAGATCGCCGAGCTGCTGGGGGTGCCGCGCCAGACGATCTACACGCGGCTGCGCCGAGGCAAAGAGCGGATCAAGGCGATCATGGGCGAGCTGGCCGACACCCCCGAGCTGGCCCAATCCACGATCATGGGCCTTGAGACCTGGGCGCTCAACGTACGCAAGGAGCTCGACCGCAGCTAGCAGCGAAGAGTTCTATGCCGAGGCCGGCTCGGGATGCGCGACGGCTGTCGCGCCCGGCCTCGATCTTGCGGATGTGGCGACCAGGAGGGACGAACACGGGGTTTCTCGGGAGACACACCTACTGGGCCGGCTCGGGGGAGATTACCGAGTAGATGCGAACATCGTCGTTGGGGTTGGCGTCGACGAACTCATTGTTGCAGCGAGGGGGCTTCCAGTTGTGGACGATCTCGGTGGCGCTCAGGCGCTTGGTGGGGCAGACGATGTCGATGGTCTTGACGTCGGCTGCGCGGGGCTTGCCCAGGCATCGCACGCCGTACTCGTCCCACACCGCCTCGAACGTCTCGTCCGCGGTCATGCTGGCCTTGACGCTCGCTACGCTCGTGGCGAGATCGTCGACGTTGTCCTCGACGCGGATCGCGTTACCGAAGAAGGTGTAGGGATAGCCGTCGCCGCAGTAGTCGGCGCGGACGACCCGGGTGGCGGTGGCGAAGGTGGCCAGATCCGTATCGAGGTGGCCGTAGCCGAGCTCTATGGCCTTGGCCGGGGCGGCGGAGTAGCAGCCGATGTGCCACATGCCGGGTCCGAAGTCGACCAGCGTGCCCGTGTCTTGCTGCACGCCCACGCCGGCGATGAATCGGGCGTAACGCTCGCCGATCTCGTGTTTTTCGCACAGCGGCGCGAGCTGCTTGTTGTTCTTGTTGGGGTCGAGCCGCTCAACCTCGTAAAGGTCGCCGCCGGTGTCCTGCGTGTGCGCGACGATCTTGAGCGCCGAAGGGTACTGCTCCCCGCTGCGGGTGGTGACGTCCATGGACAGCGTCAGCCCGAGCAACGAGATGCCCGACAGCCGGGTCATCGCGCCCTGGGGATCGACCACCTCCACGGCGAAGTCGTCCTGGGCCGAGTCGATCCTTACGGAGGGCTGCCCGGGGGTAGGCGCCTGGCCCACCGCGGTGGTGATCGTCTGGGTGGGGTCGGCCGGATCGGGGATGGACACCGAGGTCAGCACGGTGGAGAAGCCGTGACTGTTGATGTGCGGTGCGCCGTTGTCCCGGAACTCCGCGACATCGCGGGCGGGGGAGCTTATCGCCCGGCTGGTATTCTTGGTGCGGCGGATGTCGCTGGGAGGGTCGCCGGAGCGCATCGAGTCCGACCGCTCGATCGGGTCGACCGCATTGGCCAGGTCGCAGGCGCCGAGGCCAAGGGCCATGCCCACGATCAGGATGAGTTGCTCGCCGCTATTGATGGTCGCCATCGTCGTCTCTCGCCTTCTGCGACTGAGGTCGGTCGCGCCCCTTAGGTCCTGATGGGGACCCGCTATTCTTCATCGAGCCGAAGGTTTTTCGGGCTCGTACGTGACCAAGCTCCGTGGCTAGGGTGGTAGCCCGGCCACGGCAGTTGCCGATGCTCGACGCCGGAGAAGGCCCTCGTCGTGCCGGTTTGCGCGGCGTAGACTTGGCGTAGACTTTGAAGAGCAGTGATGGGCGATGCCGACGGCCGATCTCGCGCAAGACGACACGTTGATCGCTGACTCGGCCCGCGATGTCCAAGCCGAGCCGGAGCCGAGGCCCGGGCTCGACGCCATGAACCTGGGCATCTGTTCGAGCACGCGCGGCGCGATTTCTGAGGATCCCTTATCGGACGCACTCGCTGGCTACACCCACGAGCGCATCGGTGGCCTGGTCATGCAACGGCTCTTTGGTGGCGAGCCGGTGACGACGACGATCGGTCGTTATTCGGTGCTCGATCGACTGGGGCAGGGGGGCATGGGCACCGTCTTCGCCGCCTACGACAACGAGCTCGATCGCAAGGTCGCGATCAAGGTCATCCGCTCGGTATACCGAAGTGATGCCCATGCATCGCTTCGTCTCAAGCGCGAGGCTCAGGCCATGGCTCGCCTCTCGCACCCGAACGTGGTCACCGTGCACGAGGTCGGGGAGGCCGACGGCAAGGTCTTCGTGGCCATGGAGTTCATCCGCGGCCAGAGCATCGACGGGTGGGTGCGGACCGATCCGCCGTGGCGCGAGATCGTCGGGGCGTTCATCCAGGCCGGGCGGGGGATCATCGCGGCTCACGAGGCGGGTCTGGTGCATCGCGATCTCAAGCCGCACAACATCATGCGCACCGAGGACGGGGTCGTGAAGGTGCTGGATTTCGGGCTGGCGCGGGCCGGAGATCCCGAGGACTCGTCCGATGACCGCTACGAGCCAACCACGCTGACCTCCAGCAGCTCCGTATCGGGCGAGAACCGCTCGGCGCTGCGGGTGGATCTGACCCGGACGGGAGCCGTGCTGGGGACACCGGCCTATATGGCGCCCGAGCAGCACCGGGGCGAGGTCGCCGACGCGCACACCGATCAGTATGGCTTTTGCGTGGCGCTCTATCAGGCGCTCTATCGCCAGCTGCCCTTCGACGCGACGACCCTGCCCGAGCTCGTGGAGCGGATCATCGCCGGTCGCCTTCGGCCGCCGCCCGCGGACACGCCCGTGCCCGCGTGGGTTCACCGCGTCGTCGTCCGTGGGTTGAGCTGCGATCGGCAGCAGCGGTGGCCGTCGATGCAGGCGCTGCTGCACGCGCTCGGCCGTAATCCAGCCCGGACCCGTCGTCGTAGGCTCACCCTGTTGAGCTTGGGCTTGGCGGCCGGCGTGGGTGGGTTCTTGCTGTCCGAGACCCGTCACCCGGTCGCCGACGCCTGCCCCGAAGCGGGGGACGAGCGGCGGATGCTGTGGTCCGAAGATCGTCGCGAGCGGATCGCGACGGCCTTCGCCGCCACCGGCAGCGAGCTGGCCACCTCGACCCTGGAGCGCGCTGGTGCGGCGATCGGCGAGTACGTCGACGTCATGGGGCAATCGCGGGCCGAGGCCTGCCAGGCCCTTCGTCGAGGCCAGCAGTCTCAGCGGGTGTTCGACCTGCGCACCGCGTGTCTCGACGAGCGTCGGGCCGGCTTCGACGAGCTGCTGACCCGCTTCGAGCACCCCGACGCCGCGGTGGTCGAGCGGGCCGCCTGGGCGGTGGCGCGCCTGCCCAAGTTGCACCGGTGCGCCGACGTAGACGCCTTGACCGCGGCCGTGGCTCCCCCCGAAGACGCCGACGTCGCCGGGCAGGTCAAGCAGCAACGCGAGGCGCTGGCCAGCGTATCGGCGCAGGTCAGCGCCGGCTCGTACGACGAGGCGATCGAGCGGTCGCGAGCGATCCGGCGTACCGCCGAGCAGATCGGCTACGAGCCCCTGGTCGCCGAGGCCGAGCTGGGGCTGGGCGTCGCGCTGATGGAGTCCAGCCAGGATCAGCCGGCCTACGAAGCGCTGTCGCGCGGCATGGTGGCGGGCTTGCGCTCACGGCACTACGAGGCCGCGACCGAGGCGCTGGCCCGACGCATGTGGATCGTCGCCGATCCGATGGGGCAGCCCAACGACGCGTTGGCCAGCGAACAGATCGCGGCGGCGATGCTCGATGCCCTGGGTCGCCCCCCCCGGCTTCACTGGCTCCTGCTCAATAACCGCGCGGTGGCGTTTTTTCGTGGGGGCTTGGCCCTCGAGGCCAAGCGGACCTACGAGCAAGCCCTCGAGGTGCTCACGTCGAGCCCCGCGGACACCTACCCGGTCGAGCTCGTGTCCACGCGGATCAACCTCGCGATGCTCGAGTCGACGAGCCTGGGCCGGCCCGACGTGGCCGTCCAGCAGCTGCGGTCGGCACGGATCGAGGCGAGCGCATTGGTCGGTCCGCAGCACCCCCGGGTCGTAGAGATCACCTCGATGCTGGCCGAGAACCTCGCCGATGCTGGTCGGCCGCATGAGGCCCTGGTCGAATTCGAAGCGGCCCGAGCGCTCATCCCGAGGATCGATCCCTACGGCCAGATCGTGCTGCTCAACGAGCTGGCCACCCTGCACCGCGATCAACGACGCCATGACTTGGCCCTTGAGGTCGCCAGCGAGGCACTGCACCGGGCCGAGCGTGAGTTCGGCGACGACTTCGTGCACGCGTTCTCGCGGTTGCAGCGCGGGCACGCTCTGGTCGGGCTCGGCCGCGTGGAGGAGGGGATCGAGGAGCTTCGCCAGGCCGTGGAGCACACACGCGCGAGGGCGGGGGACTCGAGCCGGTCGGTGGTCACCGCGCGCCTTTGGGCGGGCCAGGGACTCCGCCGGGCCGGACGGCTCGAGCAGGCCCAGCAGCAGCTCGAGCAGGCCCACGGGAGCCTTGTAGAGCTCGAAACCGGCGCAGCGGCGTCGATCGCTCGAAAGTCGTTTACCCTGGTCGAGCTCTACATCGAGCTGGGCTTCATGCCGCGCGCCGAGGCGCTCATGGAACAGATCGCCCGGGCCCAAGATGCGGTTGGCCTCCCACCCGACAGCGACTACCGGCGGAAGCTCAGCCAGCATCGCGGCGCTCTGGCGCTGGCCCAGGATCAGCGCGCAGAGGCAGCGGACGCCTACGCGGCGGCGTGTGCCGGGCTTGCTCGGACCAGCGAGCCCCATGCCCCTCCGCTCGCCGAGTGCCGGCTGGCCCATGCGCGGGCGCTCGGCTCTCGCCCCGAGGCTCTAATGGTGGCCCAGCAGGCGCGCGATGCCTTCGCGGCGCTCGGGGAGGGATTCGCCCCCGAGCTTGCGCAGGCCGAGCGGGTGCTGGCGCCGCTGCGCGCGCAGGCGGGAGCGACGTGGTCGTCGCCCTCACGCGACCGAGTGGACACGCGCGACCGGTAGACGAACGCTCCCCGGAGCCCCGATCCTCGCGTGAGCGGCTATTGTGGTGCTCGTAGGCAGCCGGTGTGGGCGGGAGCATCGGTCGAGTGACCGGCTTGGGCTACGTCCAGGATGTCCGGGTCGATTCCAAGAGGTGAGCGGCGCGTGCTGTGGCTCGCGCGGAGCTCCTGGTCTTGCGCGCGGAGCTCCTGGTCTTGCGCGCGGAGCTCCTGGTCTTGCGCGCGGAGCTCCTGGTCTTGCGCGCGGAGCTCCTGGTCTTGCGCGAGGATCGGTCGCAGCAGTGCCTCGCGGGCCCGGGCGTGGTCGGGATCTGCATGGCGATGAAATGTGCCGAGGATGATGGCGACCACCTCGAGCAGGTTGTGCTGACCACGAAGGCGTGCCGCCTCGACGGTGGCGAACTCTAGGACCTCCGGCTCGTGGTCGATCGCTTCTTTTTGTTCACCGACGAGCGTACGGAGGCGATCGTTGAGCGGAACGAGGCCGAAGGCCGTGCTGAGATGCGACAGCTCGTGATTGACCGTCTGCAGCACGCGCTCGACCGCGGCCACCTTTTGCACGTAGGGGAGGGACGTGATGGCGCCGACCCCCTTGGGAAAGACGACCGACACGAAGTGCGCCGCGTCGACCTGCTGGGTCGTGCCCTGTTGGGCGCCATGCTGGTAGGCATCGAGGGTGTCGCGGATGCTCGTCAGCAATTGATCGGTCTCGTTGTCGAGCAGGGACATCGGGGACGCCACCGAAGGATCGGCGGGTGTGCCCGTGCTGCGGTTCCAGCGGCGGTCGAGCTCGCCAATTTCTCGTTCTTGCTCGAGCGCCGCGTCGATGCGGGCCACGAGCGCGTCGAGCTCGCCAAGCTGCACCGCGGCCTCATGGGCGCCCTCCAGGGCGTGAATGCGACGATCGGAGGTCAAGGTCACCAGGTTGAGTAGGTTATCGAGCGTAGATTCCATCGTTCGAACAGTCTCTTTGTAGGGTAGTGAAGGGGCCGGAAGATCAGCAAAGGCCATAGTGGATCAAAAGAACCATGGTCCGAAGGATTCATGGCTCGAACAAGCCTCTGCATGCCGACACTGCAACTCTAGCACGCGATAGGGTGGGATCGCAGCCGGGATCTGCGGGTATAGGAAGGTGTCTCGATTTGGATCATCGTCGATCACAATGACTCACTGAACGCCACCGCCGGGGGACAATGGCGGGTGCTCGCAGCCCAGGCCGTCGAGCACCCGCTGCCAGCAGCAACGTCGGAGTTACGCCCGCGCTACCGCCGGATCGACGTGAGCGTGGGTGGGGTCCACGACCCGTCGACGATGGCTTCGGACGGCCAGTAGGCGCGCAGCGTGAGCTCGAACGGCCCATCGGGCGCTGGCAGCCAGTGGGATGTGGGCGTGTCGGTCGGCGCCGTCGCCTGAATGCGGAGCTCCAGCGAGCCGTCCGGGTTGAGCTCGAGGTCGTCGTGCGAGCCCAGGACATAGCGGTCGATCGAGTTGTCCACGAAATACCCGTCGGAGTCGTACATCGAGATCGACCAAAATGCGTCGACCGGCGGAATCTGTCCTGGCTCGAAGTGGAGCACGTACCCGCGCTCCGAGGCGTCGAGGCCTCGGCCAAAGTGGTCCCGCGATGCGTTGAAATAGACCGCATCCTCGCGACGGTTGGCCCCCAAGCCGACTTGCGCGACCACGGCACGGGTCATGTAGTCGGTCCCGTAGTCGCCGAGCGAAACGTCCGCCGACGGGCCCCAGGGGTCGCGAGGCGACGAGGAGCTGGCTTTGCCGAAATCGATGATGCCTTGGCCGTCCGATATGCCGTCTTCGAGGCCTTCGCGGATGTGCTCGGGGAGCGCGAGGTAGTCAAAGGCGCCGGGCTCGATGCCGATCATCCGCAATTGTTCCAGCATCTGTGCGTCGTCCATCGGCCCCGATTGCGTGTCGAGGAGCCGAGCGAGCATGCCGAAGAACTCCTCCGGGCCCATCTCCAGCACATACTCAAGGGGCGGCGTCGTCCGATCCACAGGGTCGACCGATAGCCCTTGGGGCGGCGTGTACGTCTGTCCGTAGGCGCTGAGCGGTCGCAGGTCGATCTGAGACTGGATCGCCGCCACGTTGTCCAGATCCGACTCCGACAAGACTTCGATCCGGCCTATCATCCACACCAGATCCGTCGGGGAGCGGATCTCGATGAGCCCTTCGGGGAGCGGACCGTCGTAGAGCGGTCCGACGATCGCGTAGGTGGTCGCGCGGTTTTTGTTCGTGCGGGTCCCTGGGGCGGCAAACGAGTTGGTCCACGCATCGAGCAGCGCGAACATCGTGAAGCGGTCGCCGTCGACGTCCGGCAGGGTCAACACCAGGGGCTCGGCCGACAGGTCGAGGTAGGCCGACGAGTAGACCGTGTCGCGGTTCGGTCGCACTACGGTGCGAAAGCTCGCGTCGGGGAGCGTGTCGGCGTGCGAGAGCTGATTCATCGGCGCGCTGTCCGGACCGGCTTCGGACACCGTGGTGAAGACCTCGCGTGTTCGTTCCATGAGCACGATCGGGAAGCCGTACACGTAGGCCTGAGCGGCGATGAGTCGGGCTTGGGCGCGGGTTCGAACGAGGGAGTCCTCGTCGTCGCATTCCGAGCCGTCCGGCGAGGACTGACCGGTGTCCGATGGGCCGGTGTCACACGCGGTCAGACCGAGGCTGGCGAGCAGGCAAAGGCGCTTCGAGAACGTTCCGCTGATGTCGATGAGCATCGTCTCTCTTCCTTTCGCGCGTTTGGGGGCGCTGACAGGAGAGTAGGAACCTCCTCGGTGGGTGGCATTGTGACCGCCGGCCAAGTAATTGACCGGATTGACCGTCATGGAATTCGGCGCTTTCGGAAGCGCCCGGGGGGCTCGCCGACCCACCGCGTAAAGGCCCGGGAGAACGAGGCGTTGTCCGCGAAGCCGAGACGTTCGGCGATCTGTGTGAGGCTGAGCTCCGGTTGCTCTAGCAGGGCGATCGCTCGGCGCAAGAGCGCGTCGTCTCGCTGCTCGCGAAAGGAGGTGCCCGCCTCGGCGAGGTGCCGCCGCAGGGCCCGTTCGGAGACGCCGAGCGTCCTCGCCAGCTGTGCTGAGCTATGCAGATCGGGTTCGGCGGCGAGCAACCGCCGCGCACGCTCGACCAGCGACTCGCTCTTGGGGAGGCGCAACAGCTGCTCTCGAACCTGCGTGATCACCAGGCGGTTGGCCACGGGCTCGGCGGAGACGACGGATCGATCCAGGTCCTCGGACCGAAAGACGATCCGGTGGTGGGGAGCGTCGAACACACATCGCATGCCGTCGGGGAGCGCGCTGCTCCGCCAGCCGTCGGGGAGCGCGACCGCCAGCTCGGCGACCAGCGGGATGACACAACCGGTGAGATGCGACGCGATCTCGCGCAGTCCGACGGCGATCGCGACGAGCGCGAGATCCTGGCGCGGTCCAAAGTCGCCGCGAACCGAGAGGTGTAGCGCGGCCGAGGCCTCGTCGGGGACCAAGCCCAGACCGAACGCGTCGCTTTGGGCGGGAAGCAGCTCGACCATGGTCTCGAGCGCATCGCGCAACGTCGGGGATGTCATCAGCGCAAAGCCCAGCAGGCCGAGCAGGGGGACCGGAGCACGGGCGCCCATCCGAATACCGAGCGCGGGGTCCTCGGTCAGCTCGGCCGCGCGCGCGAGCAAATGTCCGGCTTCGACGGCGGTGAGCCGCGCCTGTGGCTTTGCGAGCTCGTCGATCGTCCATCCAAGCGGCTCCAAGAGCTCCGAGGGGGCGATCCCATACTCCTCGTCGAGCAAGCGCGCGAGGTGCCCCGCATGCGCGGCTCGGATCGTTGCAAGGCTCCCCTTCGCCACCAACTCGTTCCCGCGCTCGTCTGCCTTCTGCCCGGCGGTCGTCGTCCACGCAGGGGAGCGCAAGACCGCCGGTGACGTCTATCTTCGCGGCCGAGGCACCCGTAGTCCAGGCTCTGCACAGATCGAGACGCGCCCGTCTCCCCTCGCAGCCCGCGAAAGGAGCGTCGAACACGCTCCGCGTCATTGCCTGCGACCGCGTGGGCACGACACGAACGTCCGGCCCTGGGCATTATTAGTCAGTCGGGGAGGATCGCGAGCATGTCTCCCCCGGCCGCATCGATCCGAGGGTTGATCCGGTCGTCGTCGAGGCTCTGCCACTCGATCGACGCGATGTCCACCTGGTGCTGTGCTGGTGACCAGTCTCCGGTGACCCCGCCCGTGAATTCGATGGGCGATGCGCGGACCCTCGCGATGTTGCCGAACTCGTCCTCGGCCAGCGGCCCGGCGTGGATGTGCAGGTGAGGCTGGGCGGTGCCCGTGTTGCCGACTCGACCGATGAGCTGGCCCTCGTGCACCGGGATCGGAGGCTCGACCAGCATCTCGTCTTCGAACTGGAGCGAGATGTGCAAGGGCGTGTGTTGTAGCCACCCATCGGGGCTGGACAGCGGGCACAGGCTCTGCGGGATCGACATGCTCTTGAGGTGCCCGTAGAAGATGAACTGGTCGTCGGCGGTCCGAATGTAGACTTGGTTGCCGCCGCCGACCATTCGATGGAGGTTGTCGTCCAGTTGGTCGACGTCGGTGTCCGGGTTGTCGGGGAACATGCGCCAGCACGCCACGATCTCGCCGTCGGCGGCCGCGTAGACCGGCAGTCCCTGGGCGATAAAGTGGTTGGGATCGGTCGAGCCCAGGTGGTTCACCGGGCGATTGAACCAGGCGGTGGTCCCCGGGTACCAGCGCCAGCCGCTGAAGTCGTGGGCCAGCCCGCCACCGGCGTGGATCCTCGTGGCCAAGACCTCATCGTCGCGTAGATCTTCACCGCGAAACGGCAGTGGAAGCGACAGCGGATCGTCCCCGACGAGGCCGTCGGTGGGATCGGGATCTGTGGGCGTTTCGAGCGAGGCGGGATTCAACATGCGGTCATTTTCGCGGTGACTATGCCGGTGTATGAATAACGAGATCAAGCCCCTCGTCGCACTATATCATCCAAAAGATCGAGCATGCGGCGTTTCGTGTTGCGGCTGGTTATTGATCCGAGCTGTGTGTTGGCGTGCCAAAAATCTGGTAAACTCAAGCCAATACTCAAGCTTCCGAAAGGAACACGCAGGATGATTGCCTACGTCACCGTTGGTGCTGACGACATCGCTCGCGCGAAACGTTTTTACTCTGCGTTCTTGCCAGCCCTTGGCTACGGGCTAGACGAGATTCATGGGGGCCTGAGTTACACGCTGCATAAGCAACCTCGTCAGTCTGCCGTTCTGCCAGATTTCTACGTTAAACCGCCCTTCGATGGACGTCCGGCCTCGGCCGGGAACGGTACTATGATTGCATTCGAGGTTCGCAGTCAAATGCAGGTTCGTGACCTTCACTCCGCCGCGCTTGACGCAGGCGGTTTTGACGAGGGCCCGCCGGGCTTCCGTGACTCGTATGGACCTCATTTTTATGTTGGCTACCTTCGCGACCCTCAAGGTAACAAGATCGCATTGTTCTCCAACGATCCAGACGAACCCGGACGAGACGGATAACGCAGGTTTCACGGGCGACCAAAGCGCCCGGTTCGCATGCCAGGCCTGGAGGGCGCGCAGCAAAAGCTCGTTTGCCGAGGCCGAGATTCTCGAGCACGTCCACCCGCATATGAGCCGCCACACCTACGCGTCGCACTGCGTCGCGGATGGCATCCCACGCGGGTGCTCATGGCATGGGGCGGTTGGAGGAGCGAGGCGATGCTCGCTCGCTACGCCCACCTGCAACGTCCACCTGCAAACGCGTGAGATCGAGCACTGGGTCGATCGCATCGCACCACCCGGTCCGCCGCGTGGGCTCGACCGTTGGCTCGACGGGTTCGCGCCCCAGGTCCAGACGGCGTCCGCGGACCGTTTCGACACCCGACGCGGATGACGCTTCGGCCCAGCCGAAATACCGTTCGGTAAAAAAATGCTTGCCGGCCTCAGACATTAATTGTACCGTTCGGTATGAAAGTCAATAAGTCAGCCAATCGAGGTCGTGGTCGCCCACTGGCTTTTGACCCCAATCAAGCCTTGGGCGCAGCAATGCGTGTTTTTTGGTTGAAAGGTTACGAGGGCGCATCACTGAGTGAGCTCACCGAAGCGATGGGTATCAATAAGCCAAGCTTGTATGCGCGCTTTGGTGATAAGCGAACCCTCTTTCTTGCCGCGATTGAGCACTACAACGCAACGATCGGAGCACGAAACCTCAAACAGCTGCTTGATGGCAAAACCGTTCGCGAAACAGTTGCGGGGTATTTTTCAGCTATCAATGCTGCATTGACGTCAGCAGACAGTCCTCCGGGGTGCATGATAGGTTCAGTAGCAACAGACTTGGCCGGGCGAGATGAAGAGATTCGGGCGAAGGTTGCCAACCTTTTGGCTTCAACTGAAGTGTTTCTGACACAACGGTTCAAGGAGCTAGGAGATTCTCCTGTCAACGAGAACACCTTGGCGGAAATCGTGGTCTCATTCGGGCAAAGTCTTGCGGCGCGAGCGCGCCTCGGCGCCACGCAATCCGAGCTAGATGCGCGCACGGCACGGTTTCTGTCAGTGCTTCTGGGGGCGGAAGAACTGGCTCCTCCGGACCGATAAACGGCGCTGGCCAGGTTCGAACCAACGGCCCCCCAAGCAGACTCCAACTCGTCAACCAACACGATTACGGCCCGACGAGTTGGGCGACCTGTACAAACAACTCCAAGTCGAAGAGGTCCTCCAGAATGTCCAAACGAACCATCCCCTCAGAATTCCCGTACGAATCCAGATTCTTCGAAGTATTTGGGAGCAAGATTCACTACGTCGACGAAGGCGAAGGCGACCCGGTCTTGTTTCTTCATGGCAACCCCACGTGCAACTATCTATGGCGAAACATTATCCCGTACCTGTCAGACCAGGCGAGATGCATTGCGCCCGACCTGATTGGCATGGGGAGGTCGGACAAGCCTGACATCACCTACGGTTTTTTGGACTCCTACCGCTATCTTGCCGCGTTTATTGAGCAGATGAAACTCAAGAACGTCACCTTGGTCGTGCATGACTGGGGATCTGGCCTAGGCTTTCACTACGCAAATCTAAACCAGACGAATGTCAAAGCGATAGCCTTTATGGAGTCGCTGCATGACATGCCGGCACTCAGCGAACTCCCCGCACCAATCAGGATCTCATCTGCACTTGTCCGAAATCCTCACTTTGGCAAATTTATGGCTGGGACTCTCAATCTCTTTATCAAGAAAATCCTGCCAGACCTGATCATCAGGGACTTGACGCAAGAGGAAAAGGCTGCCTATGCGGCTCCCTACAAGACAAGAAAGAGCCGACGCCCATTATGGACATGGCCACAAGACGCCCCTGTGGACCCGAGCGAGAGGACACCCGTCAGGAAAGCCTTCGAATCCTGGAGAGATTGGCTACCAACCTCCAGCATCCCAAAGCTTTGTCTTTATGCAACGCCAGGGTCAGCCATCATGGCGAAACAAGTGGCAACAATACGTGAGACCTTTGCCAATACCGAAGTTGTGCATGTGGGCGACGGACTCCATTTCATTCAAGAGGATTGCCCGCATGAAATCGGAGCAGCCTTGTCGAAATGGTATGCGTCAATCGGACGCCATGTAATCGCGTAGGGAGACAAAACAATGCGTATTTTCATCACTGGTGCCACGGGGTACATCGGCGGGGCTGTCGCGCAGAGGCTGCTCACAGCCGGACACCAGGTCATTGGCTTGGCCCGATCCAACCAGTCGGCCGACCGGCTCAAAGCTATGGGGGCCGAAGTGCACCGAGGCGATTTAGGCGACCTAGACAGCCTCACGCGAGGCGCGGCGGCGGCCGAAGGCGTGGTGCATGCCGGCTTCAGCGTCGGCGATTGGAGCCAACTCGACTCCGCGTTTGCGCAAGAGCAGGCAGCAGTGGAGGCTATGCTTTCCACTCTCGCTGGCACTGGGCAGCCGTTACTTTACACCAGCGGCTCGGGCGTGCTGACCGACACCGGCGCGGCAATCGCCGATGAGACCGTTCCGGCCAATGGCGCGGGCGCAGTCGCTCTGCGGGCGGCGCTGGAACAGACCGTCCTTCAAGCCGGGAAGCATGGCGTCCGCACCATCGTCATCCGACCTGGCCTGGTCTATGGCCAGGGTGGCAGCGGCGTCATGCACATGCTGGCCGAATTGGCCCGTCAGGCCGGCGGCGGGCGCACTGTGGGGGACGGCCACAACGTCTGGTCGGCCGTCCATGTCGACGACCTGGCCGACCTCTACCTGAGCGGCTTGGAACGCGGCCCTGCTGGAACCTTGTTCAACGCGGCCACGGAGGAGGAGGTAACAATGCGCGAGATCGTGTCATCCATCGCCCACACGCTACACCTCCCCGGCTCCCCAACCGCCTGGCCGGTTGAGGAAGCACGGGGCCCGCTCGGGCCCCTCGCGGACGGGCTGGCGTCCAACAAACGGATTTCTGCGGCACGGGCACGCCGGATCTTAGGCTGGCGCCCGCATCGCGCCGGGTTGATCGAAGAGATCGAGCGTGGCTCCTACCCCGCTGCGTTCGGCATCGCCTCTGGGCAGAACGCGTGAAAATCATAGCAGACCGTCTGACCCGCTTCGGGTCCCGTGGACCAGCTCACAACGCGGCTCCACGCCGGTGAGGTCAGCCGACCGCCGCTCAGCCACAACTCGGTCGCCAACATCCTCGGGCTGCTCCGGCGGATGCTCAATGTCGCCAAGCGCTGGGGCCACCTCAACGAGGTGCCAGAGATCAACACGATCAAGAAGTCGTCCGAGCACCAGGAAGACGGCAAGCGACTCACCGATGGTATCGATCGCGCCTGATGATGGCGTAGTGCTTGTTCATCTGGCCTGAACAAGCACGTCCACACCCACATGCTCCGCCACACGTGGGCGAGCCACTGCATCCTGAAG
>JBCCWC010000230.1:0-24254 GCA_039194325.1 Myxococcota bacterium | reverse complement strand
CGACGAAGTCGCGCATCCCGAGCCGGCCTCGGCACCAATACCCGCTCAGCCGGTCGAGGAGCTGCCCGAGTCGCTCGAGCTGCCGCTGTCGGGATCGACGCAAAAGCCCGACAGGCACTCGAGCCCGGGATCGCAGCCTCCGCCCTCGGTGCACACGCAGGCCTCGGTGCCTGGGCTGCACGAGGCGTTGACACAAAAGCCCGACAGGCACTCGAGGCCCTCGTCACACGAGCCCATCGGTGTGCAGGCGCACATCTCGGTGCCCACGGGGCAGACGTCGGCCGCGCAGATGTTGAGGTTCTCGATGCATATGAAGGGGTCGTTGCACATGCCCCCGGTGGTGCAGGCGCAGCCCTCCGAGCCGATCTCACACTGCGCGCCGGTCTCGTCGGCACCCGGCTGGAAGGCGTCGTCGTTGCCGTCCTCCCCGCCGTCGGTCTCGTCGCCGTCGTCGTCGTCGTCGTCGGCCACGATGATGCAGCTGGGTAGGCACAAGGTCAGGAGGACAGGTAGAGTTGCAATGGCGAGGATCGACCGGATCATGGCGTTGTTCATCACCGGCGGGGAACCGTGCCGGTGACAAGGAGTGTGCCGCACTCCGGGCCGTTTTGCGCCCAACAAACGCGTTCGAATCGGTCCACGCGGTGGCTCCAGCGACCTGGCTCACCCAGGCCCCAGCGCGTCGGATACGAAGTCGACGAACGCGCGGATCTTGGGGGCGCGACGTCGCCCGGGCAGTACCAGTGCAAAGACGGCCGGGGCGGCGGCGGCCCGGTCCGCGAGCACCTCCACGAGCCGGCCGTCCCGCAATAGCGGCGCCGCCATGAACTCGAAGACCTGGGCGATGCCCGCGCCCGCGGCGGCCGCGGTGACGATCAGCGCCCCCTGGTCCAGATCGACACGGCCGGGGACCGAGAACGCGCGCGGTCGCCCCGCCGGGGCCTCCAAGAAGGTCCAGTCCACGGTCTTGCCGCGCGGGGAGCGAAATCGAAGGCAGGCGTGATCGACCAGCTGCTCGGGTGCGGTCGGGGTGCCGTGGCGTGCGAGATAATCGGGGGCGGCCACCGTGACCCAGCGGGGCTGAAGCACGCGGCGGGCCACGAGCGTCGAGTCCGACAGCGGTCCCACCCGCAAGGCCACGTCGACCCGGTCGTCGACCAGCCGGCTGCGGCGATCGGTCAGGCGTAGATCCACGCGCAGTGCCGGGTAGCGGGCCAAGAAGCGGGGCAGGGCGGTCACCAGGATCCCGCCCAGCACGTATGACAGCGACACCGTCAGCTCTCCGCGGGGCGCTCGCTGGGCGGCGGCCACCCCGTCGCGGCCCGCTTGCATGTGGGCGATCGCATCCTCGCAGCGGGCCAGGAACTGCGCCCCCTCTTCGCTCAGGCTCACCCGACGGGTGGTGCGGTGCAACAGCTGCACCCCCAGTCGGGCTTCGAGCCGCTTGACGGCCTTGCTCACCGCGGCCGGGGTGACGCCCAACTGGTCGGCCGCCGCCCGAAAGCTACGCGCTCGGGCGGCGTGGACGAAGGGCACGATGCCGTCGAACAGGTCGAGCATGGGTTGATTATCAACCTAGCGTTGATTGAAAAGCGAATCGAGGCTCATTGTATCTTTGAAAGCACGAGTCAGGGTAAACCCCGAGCCCGGGGCTTGACCCGGGCCCCCTACCTACCGAAGAGGAGGAGCGAAAATCATGAAGATCGGAGTTTTGGGCACGGGCATGGTGGGCCAGCGGATCGCGGACGCGCTGGTCGCGAAGGAGCACGAGGTGCGGATGGGCTCGCGCACGGCCGACAACGAAAGGGCGGCCGAGTTCGTACGGCGAGCGGGCGCGAGGGCCTCGTCCGGAACGTTTGCCGATGCGGCTGCGTTCGGCGAGTGGGTGTTCAACTGTACGGCGGGGGTCGCCTCCTTGGCGGCGTTGGAGGCCGCGGGGGCCGACAAGCTCGGGACGAAGATCCTCGTCGATCTGAGCAATCCGCTCGATCTTTCCCAGGGGTTTCCGCCCACCTTGTCGATCGTCAACGACGACTCGCTGGGCGAGGCGATCCAGCGCGCGTTTCCCAAGGTACGGGTGGTCAAGACCCTCAACACCATGTCCAACTCGATCATGGTCGACCCAAGCCAGATCCCGGGGGAGCACGAGGCGTTCGTCAGCGGCAACGATCCCGAGGCCAAGGCCGCGGTTACCCGATTTTTGCAAGAGCAGTTCGGCTGGCGCGGGGTGATCGATCTGGGCGACATCACCACGTGTCGTGGGACGGAGGCGTGGCTTTTGTTGTGGACGCGGCTTTATGCCGCACTGGGGCACGCCGACTTCAACCTTCATGTGGCTCGGGCCGGGACCGGGGCGGAGGGATGAGCGATGACCGAGCGGATTGCGATCGTCACCGGGGCCAACCGGGGGTTGGGGTTGCAGACCAGTCGCGAGCTCGCCGAGCGAGGCTATCGGGTGGTGCTGACCGCTCGCACCCGCGACAACGCGGAGGCCGCGGTCGCGTCTTTGGCCACGGTGGGGCCGGGCTCGGTGGAGCCCGCCGAGCTCGACGTCGCCTCGGATCCGAGCGTGGCGGCCTTCGCCGAGCAGATCCTGGCCGGCCTACCGCGGGTGGACGTGCTGGTCAACACTGCGGGGGCTATCTTCGAATCGACCCACGACCGTGAGTCGCAAGGGGCGGCCTCGGTGTGGGTGGTGTCCGCCGACACGGTGCTCGCTGCTGTCTCCACCAACACCTTGGGGGCCTACCGGCTGCTTGTGCGGGTACTGCCGCGGATGAACGAGGCTGGCTACGGTCGGGTGGTCAACGTCACCTCGGGCATGGGCGCGCTGACCGATATGCATGGCGGCTGGCCGGCCTATCGGATCTCCAAGACAGCCTTGCACGCGGTCACCCGGGTGTTCCACGCCGAGGCCCGTCCGGGGGTCAAGGTCAATGCGGTCTGCCCCGGCTGGGTACGTACGGACATGGGCGGACCTGGGGCGACCCGCTCCCTCGCCGAGGGGGCCGCGGGAATCATACGCGCGGCCACCCTGCCGGACGACGGTCCGTCGGGGGTGTTGATGCGGGATGGCACGGTATGCGCCTGGTGAGCCCCGGAGCATACGGATTGCGCATTTTTCGCAATTCGGTGCCGCGGCGGTCGGGACGACATAGGGCAGGCGGCCCACGACGGGCCCACCCGGTGCGGTGAGATCCGCGGGCTCGAACCGGCTAGAGTGAGGTCCGTGGGGCTGTCCCGAACCTTGCGTCTGGTCGTGGACCCCCAAGTTCGGCCCGAGTCGCTGCCGCTGGGGCCGCAGGAGTATTTCGTGCTCAGCCGGATCGAGGGTCGTCCCTCGGTGGCCGAGGTGATCGGGGCCAGTGGGCTCGGGGCTGGTCCCACCGAGGCGATCCTGAAACGACTGCTGGAGTTGGGGGCGATCAAGGGCGAGGAGGGTCCGGTTCCAGCCCAGGGTCCTCGGGTTCGCAAGTCCACCCAGGAGTTGCGGGCCCAGGCGGCGCAGCGGCGCCGCCGTATGCTCGCCCAGCAGCTCGGCTCGGCCCGATCCGGTTCCGGTTCGTATCCGACGGTCTCGTCGGACGGTGCCGAGCCGGGCGACTCGGCGCGGGCACCGGTACCCACCCCGGCACCCGCGCCCGAGCCCGAGCGGTCGGGTCCGATCGTTGCCCCGGTTGCGTCCGACGATCCTCGTCTCGACGATTCTTTGGGCCTAAGCCGGGATCAGCAGCGGCATCTGTTGGCGCTCGAGGATCGCCTGGATGCGCTCACGCCCTTCGAGTTGTTGGGGCTGGCGCCCACCCACGATCTCAAGGCGATCCGCAGCGCCTTTCGGGAGTCGAGCCGTACGCTGCACCCCGACGCGTACCACGGTCGGGCGTTGGGTCGATATCGAGAGCTCTTGTCCGCCCTGTTTGTGCGGGCCAAGCATGCCGTGGCTGCGCTGCAGCGGGACGAGATCCGGATCCCACTGGTCGATGCGGAGCGGGCCGCGGAGGAAGAGCGGCAGCGGCGGCAGGCGCAGCGCGACGCGGCCCGCAAGGCGGCGACGGAGCTTCGGCAGCGCCGCGAAGAAGAAGCGGCGGCCGAGCGTCGGGTCGCCCGAAGCCAGCAGCATGCCGAGCGACAGCGAGCCCGGCTGGCCGAGGCGGTGCAGGCTCGAATTGCCGAGTACGTTCAGGCGGCTCGCGATGCGGAGGGCGTGGACAATTACGCTCGCGCGGCCAACAACTATCGGCTGGCTCTGCAGCTCGATCCCCACGACGAACAGATCCGCACCAGGTGGCAGGAGGTGCGCACGGTGGCGCGTCAGCGCCGCGCCAAGGACGCGTTCGCTCAGGCTTGCTCGTACGTGGAGGTAGGGCACCCGAGCGATGCGGTGCCCTTGTTCTTGGAGGCAGCCGAGGCCGATCCCACCGTGGAGCACCTGGCCCACGCCGCCGATGCGGTCCGGGAGCGAGATCCCGGACGGGCCCGTGATCTGGCGATCAACGCCTTGCGGCGGCTGACCGAGGGTGAGCGCCACACCGCGATGCGGCGGACGGTGGTGGCCGATCTGCGGCTGATGATCGGCCGAGCCTTCTTGGCCGCCGGTCAGGCTCAGTCGGCGCGTGAGCAGGCCAAGCTGGTCCAAAAGCTGCGTCCCGGCGACCCGGGAGCGCGCGCTCTTCTCAATTTGGCCAAAGTGACCTAGCCTCGCGTTCCGGGCTGTTCCCCTCCTGGGGCCCGATCCCAACGAGCAGAGCATGGACAACGTCGTCGGCATCGACCTCGGTACCACCAACACCTGCGTCGCAATCGTCGAAGATGGGGTGCCTACGGTCATTCCGAACAAGGGCGGCTACAAGACCACGCCCTCGATGGTGGCGATCTCCGAGAGCAGCAAGCGGCTGGTCGGGCACATCGCCAAGCGTCAGGCGGTCACCAACGCGCAAAACACGGTGTACGCGGCCAAGCGTCTGATCGGTCGCCGCTGGGAGTCGCCGGCCGCCCACGCCGTGCAGCAATCGTGCCCGTATACCGTGGTGGAGGGTCCCCACGGCGACGTGCGGATCAAGCTGCGCGAGACGGTCTACAGCATCCCGGAGATCAGCGCCTTCATTCTCCAGGAGATGAAGCTCGTCGCCGAGCAGTACTTGGGCGGAGGTACCGAGCGGGCCGTGATCACCGTGCCCGCCTACTTCAACGACAACCAGCGTCAGGCCACCAAGGACGCGGGGCGGATCGCCGGTCTGGACGTGATCCGCATCATCAACGAGCCCACCGCGGCCGCGCTGGCCTACGGTTTCGGCAAGGATCTCGAGCGAAAGGTCGCCGTCTACGACTTGGGCGGGGGCACCTTCGACATCTCGATCCTCGACATTGGGCGTGGGGTGTTCGAGGTGATCTCCACCGCGGGTGACACCTTCTTGGGCGGCGAGGACTTCGACGTGCGGGTGATGGACGCCCTCATCCAGTCCTTCGGCGAGAAGACCGGGGTCGACGTGGCCGACGACCGCATGGCCCTCCAGCGGATCAAGGACGCGGCCGAGAAGGCCCGCTGTGAGCTCTCGGTGGCCCGCGAGGCTTTGGTGGATCTGCCCTTCCTCTACACCACCCCCAGCGGCCAGACCTTCCACATGCAGGAGACCCTCAGCCGCGACACGCTCGAGGAGCTCACGCGCGACCTGGTCGAGCGCACGATCAACATTTGCGACAAGACCTTGCGCGACGCCAACATCGACAAGGGCGATCTCGACGACGTGATCCTGGTGGGGGGCATGACTCGCATGCCGCTCATTCAGCTGCGGGTGGCCGAGTTCTTCGGCCTCGAGCCGTGCAAGGGGGTGCACCCCGACGAGGTGGTCGCCCTGGGCGCCTCGATCCAGGCGGCGGCGCTGGTCGACGAGGCGATCGACGTCCTGCTGCTCGATGTTACGCCTCATAGCCTGGGCATCATGATCGTCGGGGGTTACTTCCACACCCTCATCGAGCAGAACACCACGGTGCCCACCTCGGCCTCGCACATCTTCACCACCGTGAGGGACAACCAGACCTCGGTGAAGATCCTGGTGCTTCAGGGCGAGAGCGACAAGGCCACCGACAACGAGCTCTTGGGCGAGTTCATCCTGAGCGGCTTGCGCAAGGCCCCCAAGGGCGAGGTGGAGGTGGAGGTCACGTTTTCGATCTCGGCCGATGGCCTGGTCAGCGTGGCGGCCAAGGATCTGGAGACGGGTCGCGAGCAGAGCATCACGGTCACCGCGACCTCGGGCCTTACCGAGGACGAGCTGCAAAAGCTGGTCGAGAGCAGCCAGAACTACATGGTCGAGGTGCGGGCCTCCGAGGAGTTCGAGCGCCAGCGCCAGCAAGCCGAGCGGCTCATTGCTGAGGTCCGCGAGCTGTTCCCTCAGGTGCAGGGGATCATGAGCGGCACCAGCTTTGGTCGCGACGCGATCGCCAAGGCCGAGGGCGTACTCGAGCGGGCCGAGGGCGAGATCCGCAACCAGGACGCCCGCAGCCTCGAAGAGGTCATCGAGAGCCTTGAGCGCACGCTGAACATGTTCCGCGGCGTCGTCAGCAAGACCGGACTATCTTGACCCCCCGCGGCCAGGGTAGGGCGTCACGTTAAGCGCTTCGCGCAGCTTCCCCCCGCAAGCGGGGGGATAGTCTTTGCAGCCTGCAGGCAGGGTGGGGCGTCACGTTAAGCGCTTCGCGCAGCTTCCCCCCGCAAGCGGGGGGATAGTCCTTGCAGCCTGCAGGCAGGGTCGGGCATCACGTTAAGCGCTTCGCGCAGCTTCCCCCCGCAAGCGGGGGGATAGTCCTTGCAGCCTGCAGGCAGGGTGGGGCGTCACGTTAAGCGCTTCGCGCAGCTTCCCCCCGCAAGCGGGGGGATATTCCGTTGCCGCCCGCGGGTAGGGTGGGGCATCACGTTAAGCGCTTCGCGTAGCTTGTCCGTGCAAGTGGTTGTTGGGTGTTTCTTACGACGGTTGTGCGACCGATGATGTACCTGCTGTTCGTCGCGGTCAGGTCATTTCGATCCAAGCAGCGCCGCCTCGTAGAGTCGTTGTTTCCGCCCGCGCGCAGTTTTGGGAGCGCGGCCCACGACGGCTGTCGATCCACCGGCCCTTGCGTCTCGAGCTGTGCTGTAGCGGGCGCGTAACCACTGTTTGAGCACGGGTGGAAATAACGACTCTGCGAGCAGGCGCCCCCCGCCGGAAGCTCCGCGCACCGCACCAAGCTCCCTAACCCCCCGCCGGAATCTCCGCCACGAAGTACCATGAGCCACAAACCTCCGTGCGCCTACGGGTCATCAGCTACAACATCCACAAGTGCATCGGCGGAATCGATCGTCGATACCGCCCCGAGCGCGTCATCTCGACGATCGCCCACTACAACCCCGACATCGTGATGCTCCAAGAGGTCGATGCTGGCGCCCGGCGATCGCGTGGCGATCAGCAGTCCGAGCTGCTGGCCGAGGCGCTCGGTCTACGCCATCGCTGCTGGTATCCCAACCTCAACCTGCGCAGCGGGGGTGCCTACGGCAACGCGGTGCTCAGCCGCTTCCCTTGTCGCCAGCACGCCAACCTCGATCTCAGCCTGGCCGGCCGCAAGCCCCGCAGCGCGTTGCATGTCGTGGTGCGGGTGCGAGTAGGCCGACGCACCCGTACCGTCCACGTGTTCAACATGCACCTGGGCCTGCGGCAAGACGAGCGCCGGCGTCAGCTACGGCGCTTCCTCGACAGCCACCCCTTCGCGCACATGCACGCGCGCACCCCCGTCATCGTGGGTGGTGACCTCAACGATGTATACGGCACCCTCGGCGCCCAGCTCTTGGTGCCGGCCGGCTTTCGAGCCATGCCTTCGGCGCCGCGGACGTTCCCTGCCTATGCTCCTCTGCGACCACTCGACGCCATGTTCGTGCGTGGCGAGGTGCAGATCCGGCGAGCGGCCCGAGGGCAGATCGGGGTGGCTCGGCGCGCCTCGGATCACCTCCCCCTGGTGGTCGATCTCGAGCTTGCGGTGGGCTAGCCCGGGGTCCATTCCGGAGGGTCGGCGCTTGCCCGCCCGGGCTGCCGAGCTCGGCGCCGGCATTCGATCCCGACCGGCTTGTTGCCGTCGCCATCGTCGGCGATGCTCCCCCTCGTGCCCGCTGGACCTTCGTACGAGCTCGATGCGGCGACCCATCTAGATCCTGCACAGCGACTCGCCCACTGGGTGCGCGAGGCCTCCCGGATCTTGTTCATCACGGGCGCGGGCCTGTCCGCCGACTCGGGGCTGCCCACCTACCGTGGGGTGGGGGGGCTTTACGAGCATGCCGACACCGAGGAGGGCATGGCCATCGAGACGGTGCTCTCGGGCGGCATGATGCACGAGCGTCCGCAGGTGTGCTGGAAGTACATCCATCAAGTCGAGGCGGCCTGTCGGGGCGCGGCCCCCAATCGCGGTCACGAGGTCATCGCCGAGCTCGGGCAGCGACGGCCTGGGGTCGTGGTGCTCACCCAGAATGTCGATGGTCTGCACCGCGCGGCGGGGAGTGAAGACGTCATCGAGATCCACGGCAACATCCACGAGATCCACTGCACGCGCTGCGCCTGGGCCCAGCGCGTACCCGACTATGCGGCCTTGCCCCCGCTGCCTCGCTGCCCCGAGTGCGGGGCGGTGTCTCGGCCTCGCGTGGTGCTCTTTGACGAGATGCTGCCGCTGGCCGCGATGAGTCGCCTCGATGCGGAGATCCGTCGGGGATTCTCTTTGGTGATCGCGGTGGGGACGACCGCGGGGTTCCCGTACATCGCGGCCCCGGTGCTGGGGGCCGCGGATATGGGAGCGCGATCGGTGGAGATCAACCCGGGGAAGAGTCGTCTCTCGGATCGGGTCGATCTGCGGCTACCGGCTCGGGCTGCCCCCACGCTCGACGCGCTCGCGGCTGCGCTCGGGTATGGTTAGCCCCTCGTGACCGCCGCCCCGAGCGACGAAGAGCTGATGGCTGCCTATGTGGGCGGCGATCGACCGGCATTCGCCGAGCTGTTCCGGCGGTACGCTCCCCGGATCCAGCGCTTGATGCAGCGTGATCTGGGCGGCGCCGAGGAAGCTCACGATCTGGTGCAGCAGACCTTCTTGCAGCTGCATCGCGCACGGCGAGACTTTCGGGCTGGAGCCAAGCTGCGTCCGTGGTTGTTCACGATCGCCCTCAACCTCAAGCGACAGCACTTTCGTCGGCTGGGTCGTCGGCCGGAGACCTCGCTGTCGTTCGAAGGTGGAATGGAGCCGGTGGCCTCTCGGGGAAACCCGGAGTCGCGGGTGGGCGATGTACAGCTGCGGGCTGCGCTTGAGCGCCTACCCGAGGCCCAGCGGGAGGTCATCGTGTTGCACTGGTTCGAGGGTCTGACGTTCCGCGAGATCGCGCAGACCGTCGGCGCCAGCCAGCCCGCGGTGAAGGTGCGGGCGCACCGCGGCTACAACTCTTTGCGCAAGGCCATGGGGACGTCGGTGTAACCGATGAGCAAGCCCGGGACTACCTCTTCACGAACCGTGAGCATCGAATGCCAGGATGTGCAGGCCGCGCTACGTCGCGGTGAGATGCCGGAGCCGGATGCGCTCACCGAGCATGTGGAGGACTGTCCGGTCTGCGAGGCGTTGGTCGCGGCCCAAGAGCCCCTGGCTGGCGCGCTCAGAGCTCCGGACGAGCCCTTTGCCTTCGACGAGCTGCTCGCCGAGGTCGACGCGGCGATCGAGCGAGACCAAGGGGCGCGTGCGTGGCTGCACAGTCAGCCGACGCCTTGGCGCATGCTGCTGGCTGTGTTGGGCGCGGCGATCGTGCCGGTGGCGATCATGCTCACCTGGGGCCGGGTGGATCTGGGTGTGTATCCCACCAACCGATGGGTAGTGGACCTGTTCGTGTTGATCGCCCCGCTGGCGCTGGCGTTGGTCGTGGTGCTGCGGCCTGTGCATCGACCGGCGTGGCCGCGCTGGGTCGAGCCGGTCGCCGTCGGCCTTGGTGTGCTCGCCGTGCTCGTGGGGCCCATGTTGGTCGTTGCGCACCAGGATCATCCCGCCTCGCTCGGCGGGACCGGGCCCGACCTTTGGCGGGCGGCGGCGGTCTGCCTGGGGCTCGGCACGGCGATGGGTCTGCCGCTGGTCCCGTGGCTGACCGCCTTGCGGCGCCAAGGGGAGGGGTGGTCCCAGCCGACGTTGCTGGCCGCAGTCGGAGCCGGGATCACCGGAGTGCTCGCGATCTTCATGCACTGCCCGATCGTTGCGCCCGAGCACCTGCTGCTCGGTCATGCCACCGTGCTCGTGCCCTTCGTGGTGCTGGGCCTTTGGGGTCTTCGACGGTAGCAGCCGGGCCACTTCGGGGGCGCGGCGTGGAGCGGTCTAGATCCCCAGCTTGACGCCATGCTTGGACTTGCACTTGCTGCGGACCGAACCTCGGCGAAGCAGGGCGACCTTCTTGAGCGCTGCCTTGGCCTTGCCGCTGTTGCTCATCCCGCACGCGGCCAGCGTCATCAGCTCGGCGGCCTCGCTGGTCTTGCGGGCTCGGTGGCTGCGCGATGCCAGCGCAAAGGCGCTCGAGTGCCGACCGCCGTTGTAGGCGGCGCGCGCCTGGGTGAGCAGTGCGCTGGCGTCGGGCGGCGCCTCGGGCTTGGGCTTGGGTGTGGGCTTGGGCTTGGAGGTCGGCGTGGGCTTGGGCCGATCCTTCTTGCCGCGGCTGCGCGGACGCGACGAACTACGCGGGTTTGATGCGCTTGCGACCGGCTCGGCTCCGTCATCGGTCGGTGCTGCGGTGGTGCCGGTGGGGTCGCCGGTGGTGGTGTCGCCGCCGGTGGTGTCGCTGCCGGTGGCGTCATCGGTCTCGCCGCCGGTCGTGCTTGCACTCCCGCTCTGGCCAGCAGATCCGGCAAAGGCTCCGGTGGTCGGGTGGGCATCGTGGATGGCTGCGGCGCCGACTTCGGGGCCCGTGGACGCGTCTGCCGGGGTCGCGCCGTCGGCCAGCAGTCCCGTCGGTGCGGCGTCGGAGGTGCGGTCGCCCGGAGTCCGAGGCTCGTCCGCCGCCGCGTTCTTTTCGAGTGGCGTCGGCTCTTTCGGTGACTCCCGCAGCCCGAACCACAGCAACAGCAGCAATCCCACGCCAGTGGTGATCCCCAGCCCGAGCAGCACGCCGCGTCGTTTGCTCGGGGCGTCGGCGGGAACCGTGGCCGGTGTCGCGAGCTTGGTAGGGCCCGTGGCCTTGAGGGACGTGGCCGCCGGGGCGTTGGGCGGCAGCGAGAGGCCAGCCGCGCTCATCTGAGCGCCCGCCTCCTCGTCGTCCATGATCTCGACCGCGACCCCGTGGATCGTCGAGCCTTGTGCGTCTTCCTGCATCAGCTCGGCGGCGACCTCGGCCATGAAGGCCGCGGTGTCGCCGGGCTTGAGCCGGGATTGCTCGTCCTCCTCCGGCGTTCCCCGCCGCGGTGGAGCGATCACCCCCTTGGGTGGTGCCATCGCGGCCACGGTGCTCGGGCCCGATCGCGCTCGCGGTGCCTCTCGAAAGTCCGCGGAGCGCGGGGCGGGCCCGTCGCGGAGCATGCCGGGCAGCGGCAGCCGAGGCATCGCGGGCTCGGGCATGAGCGCAGGATCGTCCGCTTCGTCCGCCTCGGTGGCCTCTGCGGTGGGATCGTCGGGGGAGGACTCGGTGGCGGCCGACTCCGGGGGAGCGCTCGATGGGGGATCCGATCCCGCTGCGGTGGAGCTCGAGGCCTCCTCGTCTACCGACGCCGTTGCCGACGAAGCGGGGGAGGGCGCGGCCGCGGATCCGGGCCCGGAGCGATCGCCCTCGGCCGCGGTCGTCGCGGGTTGGTCCTTGGTGGCGTCCTTCGAACGAGGGGTCGCCGTCGAGCGAGGCGTGCTCAGCGCGGGCGGCGGGAGCCACGGCTTGGTGCCGGTCGACGAGGATCGCGTATTGGGCAGAGGAGGGGCGCGGAAGGGCGTGGGCTTGGGCGCGGGCTCGGGTTCGGCGGTTGCCGGCGCGGAGGGGGTCGCGGTGGCCGTGTCGCTTGGTGAACCCTTTGTGTGTTCCTCAGTGTCGACGTCCCACTCGTCGTCTTTGGGCCATCCGGCCGGCGACGAGCCCGACGACGCCAGTGAGGGGGGCCGGGGAGCCCCTCCGTTGCCTCGGCGCTCGACGGTGTCGTTGGGCGGGACTGTGGACGGTGACGAGGAAGCCTCCGTGCCCGCAGCCTCCGGGGTCGATCCTGCGGGATCCGCCGAACTGGCACCTTGCGCCCCTTGGGGCGGGCGGGGCGTGCTGGGGTTCGCGCCGATCCTCGGCGGTGGGGGAACCGGCCGTGAGGGAGGTGGAGCCATCGGGCCACGAGAGCTTATCAGCCTCGTGCAGCAGGATCTCTAAACCGACGATCTCGTGCCTGGTCGGGGCGGCTCGCCCACGACATGCCTCGCGCGCGACTTCGCCGTTTCAGCCCTTGCCCGGCGGTCCGGTGTCGATCCGCGTGATCCGTTCGGCGGCGGGCAGGTCGTCCACCTCGTCGCCTGGGGTCGTTCGAGGCGCCGCCGGAGGGCTCATCCCCGAGGCCGGTGGTGGCGGCGGGGCTCCGCCGTCGACCAGGGTCGTGCGGGTCGCCGCCTCCGCGTCGAACCGCGGGCCGGCGCCGACGGTCTCCACCGGCGCGGCGATCGACGGCGGCGCTCCGGTCGGTACGACGGTGGGTCGACGACTCTCGAGCGGCGATTGGGCGCCCTGCGCCAGGGTGGGCGGGGGTGGGATCGTCGCCCCGGTGATGATCGCACCCGAGTGCGTCGGATCGGCCCGCGGGGTCTCGACCGGAATGCGCAAGAACCGAGCCATCAGGAACTCGACCTCGCGCCGCAGATCGTCGAGGGTGCCGCTGTTCTCGATGATGTAGTTGGCGCGTCGTCGCTTCTGGTCCTCGTCCATCTGGGCGGCGATCCGGGCCCGGACCTCCGTCTCGGTCACGTCGTCGCGGGCCCGTACGCGCGCCACCCGATCGGCGAGCGGAGCGGTCACCAGCACCACCGCCTTCATCTCTCCTTGGAGGTTGCGCTCGAACAGCAGCGGGACCTCGTACACCGCCACTTGGTGGCCCGCCTTCTCCAGCGCGTCGAGGACCTGCTCGAAGCGATCGCGGATCCGGGGGTGCAAGATCGCCTCGAGCTCGCGTCGGCGCTCGGCGTTGCGAAACACGATGCTCGCCATGCGCCGGCGGTCCAGCTCGCCGGCCTCGTCCACGACCTCGGGACCGAACGCTTCTACGACCGCCTCCAGCCCCTCGCTACCCCGTGCGACCACCACGCGGGACAGCTCGTCAGCCGAGACCACCGGGACGCCGTATTCCTCCAGCAGCGTGGCCACGGTGGACTTGCCGCTGCCGATCCCGCCGGTGAGGCCGTACACATCCATGGCGTGCAGGGTAGCAGTTTCTGCGATCCCTCCTCGCGAGGGGGCCGAGGGTCTGTGGTACGGATCGCTTGTATGACCTCGCCGTCGGAGGGCGCCGCGGCCGAACGCGCCGCGGCCAAGGGCACCCGGGCCGGCTCGTCGCGGTCCGCGTGGCGGGTGACGCACGCCCAATTCCTGCAAAGCGCTCCCGCGGTCGAGGCCTGTCCCCCCGGCGACCGCCCCGAGATCGCAATCGCGGGGCGTTCCAATGTCGGCAAGTCGAGCCTGCTCAACGCGCTCACCGGTCGTCGCGGCCTGGCCCGGGTCAGCCGTACGCCGGGCCGAACCCAGCTGCTCAACGTCTTCGACCTGACCCTGGTCGGCCCCGGAGGCGCAAACCGAGCCCTGCGCTGCGTCGATCTACCGGGCTATGGCTTCGCCGCCACCCATCGCCGGGTGCGGGAGGGCTTTGCCCCCATGATCGAGGGGTACCTGTCGCGGCGCGAGGCTCTGCGGGCGTTGGTGCTACTGGTCGATGCTCGCCGGGGCGCGCTGTCCGAGCTCGACCGCCAATTGCTCGAGTTCGTCTCGGCGCAGCAGCGGCCGACCCTGCTGGTCGTCACCAAGATCGACAAGCTCGGTGCCTCGGCACGCGGGCTGTTGCGCCGTCGCCTCGCCACCTCGGTGGGGGCTCGCCCCCGCGACGTCGTGCTCACCTCGGCCCGTACCGGCGCGGGGCTGACCGGACCGGATGGGTTGGTCGCCGATCTGGCCGCCCTGTGCGAGCCGGAGCCTCCGGCCGCCGCGGGGTGAATCGGGGGCATCGGCGGAGTGCATCGATGAGTCCGCCATGAGTCCGTCATGGATCCATCGGGCGGCGACCGTGGCCGATCTACCCGCCATCGCCGCGCTGGATGCCGATAGCTTCGGCAATCCCTGGTCGCTCGAGGTCTATCGGCAAGAGTTGGTTCGGCCCTTCGCGCGGCTTTGGGTGGCCGAGGCCGACGGCCGGCTGGAAGGCTCGTCGTGCATCTGGATCCTCGGTGACGAGGCGCACCTGCTGCGGATCGCCACCGATGCCCAGCGTCGGCGCCGGGGGCTCGGACGCGCCATGCTCGGGCGGATCCTCGCGCACGCGAGCGCGACCGGCTGCCGCCGGATCCTGCTCGAGGTCGCGGCGGGCAACGCCCCCGCGGTACACCTCTACGAGGCCGCGGGTTTCGTGCAGATCGGGCGACGCGAGCGCTACTACGCCGCCCCTCCCGACGATGCGCTGGTCATGGAGCGCACGTTCGTCCCGGGGGAAGGGCACGCGTCGGGCTTTGCGGGATGGTCGTGACGGCCCGATCCCTCCGACCCCGTCATTCCGCCGATCCCGGTTTCGTTCCCGTCGATCCCCGTTCCTTCCGTTCATCTCGTCCACCCGACCGATCCCACCGTCTACTGCGAGATCCGGTGGGCGAGATCCGGTGGGCGAGATCCGGTGGGCGAGATCCGGTGGGCGAGATCCGTGAAGAATTCACCGGATCTTCGCCGCAGATCGACAACTCGCGGGGTCTTCGCAGGTCGATCGCAGGTCGGCATTTTTTGTCTCCTCTCGTCTCAAACGGTGGACGGCCGGAGCTGGCTGTCCTATCACCCGGCCGTGGTCACACCACCGTCGCAGTTTCGGGCCCATGTGGTGAACAACCGCGCCCTGCGAGGTGGCTACGTCATGCTCTCGCTCCAAGGCCCTGTCGACCCGGCCCCCCTGGAGGCGGTTGTCCCCGGGCAGTTCGTGATGCTGCGGGGCGAGTGGGGGCGCGACCTCATCAACCCCCGCGCCTTCTCAGTCCTCGATGCCGACGCCGATGGGCGGTTCTCGGTGCTGCTCGCTCGCCCCGCCGACGTGATCGGCTGTATCGAGCCCGTTTCCCCCGAGCCTCCGTGGGCCGATGAGCCGCCCTCTTCCAACTAGCCTCTGTCTGGTCTCCGTCTCTCACTGGCCTTCCACTGGCCTTCCACTGGCCTTCCACTGGCCTCCATCCGGCGCCCCCCGACGGATCTGCCCCCCCGTTCATCTTGCCTTCGCCGACCTGCTCCTCGTGAGAACCCACCCTGACGGACCGCTTTGCCCGCTTGTGGTGCGGCCCGCTCGTCTTCCGCCGAACTAGCCCCATGAACGTGTCTACCGAGATGCTCAAGGTCGAGGCGATCGTCCGCCCCTTCGCCCTCGACGACGTCAAGGAGCGGCTGACCGAGCTGGGGATCGGCGGTATGACCGTCTCCGAGGTCCGCGGCTTCGGGCGGACCGGGGGCAAGCGCGAGGTCCATCGAGGCTCGGCCTACGTCATCGATTTCGTACCCAAGATCAAGATCGAGGTGGTCGTGCCCGCCCGACTGGTCGAGGAGGTGGTCCAGGCGGTTCGCGAGGTCGCGGCGTCGGACCGGATCGGCGACGGCAAGATCTTCGTCCTCCCCGTGCTCGATACGATCCGCGTGCGGACCGGCGAGCGCGGCGAGTCGGCTTTGTGACGCCCCTGAGTCTGGGGCCGGATCCTACGCGACCAGTTCTACGCGACCAGTTCTACGCGACCACTCTTTGCAACGTCAACGCGATCACCGTACGCGATCACCCCGAGTGACTACGTCTCCACCGAGGAGGGCAAATCCACCGTGAGCAACACCAACTTTCCCCAAAACCCCGCCGAGGCCCTGCAGCTGATGACCGACGCAGACGTCCGCATGGTCGATATTCGCTTCATCGATCTGCTGGGCGCCTGGCAGCACTTTACGGTGCCTGCTCACCAGCTCACCCAGAGTGCCTTCGAGGAGGGCTTTGCCTTCGACGGTTCCTCCATTCGTGGCTGGCGGGCGATCAACAACTCCGACATGCAGGTGATCCCCGAGGCGAACACTGCTCGGATCGATCCCTTCATGGAGGTGCCCACGCTGGTGGTGTGTGGCGACATCCGCGATCCGATCACCGGCCAGGACTACGAGCGGGATCCCCGGACCCTGGCCAAGCGCGCCGAGACCTACCTGCGCTCCACCGGCATCGCCGACACCTGCTACGTGGGCCCCGAGGCCGAGTTCTTCATCTTCGACGACGTGCGCTTCGGCGGCAGCAAGAACGCCGCCCACTACGCGGTCGACTCGGTCGAGGGCCACTGGAACAGCGGGCGCGAGGAGTTCCCCAACCTCGGCTACAAGGTGGCGGCCAAGTCGGGCTACGTGCCCGTGCCGCCCACCGACGCCCTGCACGACCTGCGCACCGAAATGGTGTTGGCCCTCGAGGACGTGGGGATCACCGTCGAGCGCCAGCACCACGAGGTCGCCACCGGGGGCCAGGCCGAGATCGACATCCGCTACGACTCGCTGTTGGCCCAGTCCGACAAGGTGTGCTGGTTCAAGTACGTCATCAAGAATGTCGCCCGTCGGGCTGGGCGCACCGTCACCTTCATGCCCAAGCCGCTCTACGCCGACAACGGCAACGGCATGCACACCCACATCAGCCTGTGGAAGGACGGCGAGCCCCTGTTCGCCGGCGAGGAGTATGCGGGCATGAGCGAGCTGGCGATGCACTTCATCGCCGGCGTCCTCACCCACGCCCCGGCGCTGTGTGCCTTCGCCAACGCCAGCACCAACAGCTACAAGCGGCTGGTGCCCGGCTTCGAGGCCCCGGTGAACCTGGCCTACAGCGGCAGCAACCGCTCGGCCTCGATCCGGATCCCGGCCGCGGCCCGGCAGCCCAAGGCGGCGCGGATCGAGTTCCGTACCCCCGACCCCAGCGCCAACCCCTACCTGGCCTTCAGCGCCCTGATGATGGCCGGCCTCGACGGGATCGAGCGCAAGCTGTCCCCCGGCGAGCCGCTGGACAAGGACATCTACAGCCTCTCGCCCGAGGAGCTGGCCGACGTCCCCTCGGTGCCCGGCAGCCTCGAGGGCGCGCTCGATGCCCTGGAGAAGGACCACGACTTCCTGCTCAAGGGCGACGTGTTCAGCTCCGACATCATCGAGTCGTGGATCGGGTGGAAGCGAGACAACGAGGTGGGGGAGGTCCGCATGCGACCGCACCCCCACGAGTTTGCGCTCTACTTCGACATCTAGTTCCACTTGGGGCTCCACTTGGGGCCCCGATCTCGGCTCCGATGCTCGGCCCCGCGACGGCGCGGCCGAGCATCGTTTTTGGACCGGTGCCCCTCCGTCGCGGCCCTACTCCGGTATTGGGCTCCGGTATTGGGCTCCGGTATTGGGCTCCGGTATTTGGCCCTCGAGCCCCCGGCGGTGGTTCTTGCGCGCGGGGGCTGCGCTCGGATAGGCTACGCCCGCCGATGAGGGATCGCGGACCTCCCCTGCGCGCTCGTTTTGCCGCCGCGCTCGTTCACGCGACCCCCGACTGGTCCGCGACGATCGCCAGCCGCCTGATGGGAGCCGCGGCGCGTATGCGCCTGCCGCCACAGGTGGGGCGGGCGGCCGTCGAAGCCTACGCCCGGGTCTTCGACGTCAACCTTCGCGACGTCGATCCGCTGCGTCTCGAGGACGGCTTTGACAGCTTCGACGAGTTCTTCACCCGGCCGCTGCGCTCCGGTGCACGCTCGATCGATCCGCGAGCCACCACCGTGGTCTCGCCCTGCGACGGCGAGCTGCGCGACGTGGCGCCGCTCAGCGACGATGCCGAGGTGGTGGCCAAGGGCCATGCCTTCTCGGTGGCCGAGCTGGTCGCCGACACGGAGTTGGCTCAGTCGCTGGCCGGGGGCACCGCCCTGACGATCTATCTGCATCCCCGCGACTACCACCGCGTGCACTCGCCGTGCGACGCGCTCGCTCAGCGCGTGGTGCACATCCCAGGGCGGCTGCTGCCGGTGACCTCTGCCTCCGCGCGCCGCGAGCCGCGGCTGTTTGCCCTCAACGAGCGCATGGTCCACGTGCTGGAGACCGGCCACGGTCCGATGGTGGTGGTGATGGTGGCCGCCTTCGGGGTGGGGCACATGACCTGTAGCTACCAGCGCTTCACCCCCCATCCCCGCGACCTGCAGGTGCGCCGTTGCGAGCCACCGGCCCGGCTGGACAAGGGCGGCGAGCTGGGGATCTTTCACCTCGGTAGCACCGTCATCCTCTTGGTGGGGCCAGGGCTGCGCTGCATCGAGCCCCAGTGGCCCACGTCCGTCCTGATGGGCCAGACCCTGCTCGAGGAACACGAGCTGGAGGACCGTCGTCCGTGAATCGCTGGGCCGTGACCCGCGAGCAGTGGGTGGCGTGGATCGAGCAAGGCCCCGGACCCAGCGCTCCGGCGAGCGTACCGCTGGACGCTGTCGATGCTCAGCTGCTGGAGCGGCTGTCGGCCAACCCCTTCGTCGTTGGCGAAGAAGAGACGATTAGCCGCCCCGAGCTCTCCGGGGGACAGCCCTTCGACAGCATGACCACGATGGTCCGCTCCGCGGTCGGTGGTGCGGTCGACGGCGGCGCCACCCGGGTCCGCCCCGAGCCCCAAAAGCTCGAGGTTGGCCTGCAGGCACCCGAGGCCGGGCTCGAGGTTGGGCTCGAGCCGTCCGAAGAGCTCCCCACGATCATCTCAGGTCCCTCGGCGGCCGTTCGTGAGGCTGCTGCGGCCTTCGATACTGGCTCGACTGGGGGCTCGATTGGGGGCTCGACTGGGGGCTCCACGGGGGCCCCGACCGGGGGCCCGGCCGGGAATCCGGCGGGCGGTTCCATGGGGGCCGCCTCTGCCGAGCCCGAGCGCACGGTCATCGCCACCACGCCCACCGAGCCCGTCGGTCAGACCGTCGTGGCCCCAGCGCCCAGCGCCCCCGAGTCCGAGGACGATGGCCTGTTCATCCCCACGCTGACGCGGACGGTCGTCGAGACCTCGCCTGGCCCCGTGCCGGAGTCGCTCGCTCCACCCCCGGCGACCTCCACGGGGGGGCCAGTTCCGCCGACCGTTCCTCCAGTGGTTCCGTCGGTGCCGGTGGGGCCCGCCCCGTCCGCGCAATCCCCCGAGCCCGCGTTGGCTGAGGTGCCCGCGATCTCCGGGGATACCGTCATCGGGCCTCCGCCGGCGCCTCCCGAGTCGATGAGCCCAGGTAGCTCGACCGCCTCGGGACTGATCCAGAGCTCACCCGACACCGACGAGGCGGCGCAGACCCTCACGCGGGGTGAGATCCCTGGTGATGGAGCCCGGGGTCCCCTCATCGCGCCGACCTCCAAGGTGGTCATCGCCTCCTCCGCCAACGGCATGATGGGGTCGGTCTACGACGAGGAGGAGCCCGACGACGAGCCCACCGTCATCGAGGTCGAACCCCAGGAGCTCGACGCCGAGGATCTCGTCGAGGAGGACGACGGCCCCGAGCCCGAGCCCCTGGCCCCGATCGTGGCTCCGACCGTGGAGGAGTCCGGCCCTCCGCCCGCGCCCGCACGTCCTCCCGCTGCGTCCCGGCCCCCGGTCGAGGTCGGTCCGCCCCCGCCCCCGGTCTCGTCCAGCTCACTCGACGCGGCCATGGCCGCGCTGCCGGTCGCCCCCGCGATGGACGAGGGCTGGCAGGTGGACGCCTTCGCCGAGCACTACGCCGCCCTGCTGCCCGTGCAGCGCGCGTCGGTCGTCACCGCCGAGGTCGACTTCATCCTCCATTGCGCCGGCCTTTCGCCCGGCGCCACCGTGCTCGACATGGGGTGCGGCGACGGAGCCCACGGCGTGGTGATGGCCTCGCGCGGCCTGGCCGTCACCGGGCTCGATGCCTCTCCCAGCCAGCTGATGCGGGCCAGCCAGAGCGCGCAGTCGATGGGGCTGAGCCTCAACCTCGTCGCGGGCGACATGCGACAGCCTCCCATCGACACCGCCTTCGACGGCATCGTGTGCCTGGGCGGTACGCTCGGCCTGTTCGGCGACGAGGACGATCGCCTCGCCCTACAGAACATGCGAGATCGGCTCAAGCCGGGCGGTCGGCTGATGCTGCACGTGCTCAACCGGGAGTACATCGCCGGTCGCTTGCCCGCCCGCTCATGGTGGCAAGGTCAGGGCTGTCTGGTGCTCGACGAGGCCCAGATGTTCGCGCCCACCAGCCGACTGCACGTGCATCGTACGATCGTGTTCGAGACGGGTACCCAGTTCGAGCACAACATCGGGCTGCGGGTGTACGGGCTGACTGAGCTTGTCCACATGTGCGCTCAGGTTGGGCTGCAAGTGCTCGAGTTCTCGGGCAGCCGGCACACACGGGGTCGCTTCTATGGCGCGACCTCCTCGGAGATCTGGTTGCTCGCCCAGCGGCCCGCCGCTTGAGCGGCCCGCCGCTCGAGCGGCCCGCAACTCGAGTCGCGGGTCGATGAATTCACCGACTGCACGAATTGCGCAGTTCGCGATACGTACGGCACTCCAACCGGGCCGATCCGTGGTGCACGAACGCCCCTTCCTCAGGGAGACCCTTCGCGCATGAAACGCGCACGTCGGGGAGATCCTTCGCGTGAAAACGCGCGCACATGGAGATCTCATCGGGAAGAAATCGCTCTCGGTGGAGCGTCAGGCCTTGACGCCAGGCATCTACTGTGGTCGCCAGGTGTGACGTAGATGTCGCGGTATGACGGCCGTGCCGGGGTCAGAGTGCGACATCTCTCGATCCGATCGTCACTTTCTGTGCCTTTTTGCGACGAATTGACGCGCTCGGGATCACCAATCTTCCGCGGTCTGGTGCCTATGAAGCTTCTGTAAGTGCTTGACCATGAAACAGAGCCGGCTCTATCGCGTTCAACTTACCGAGGGTTGGGACCGCTCACCCTCGAGTCGGTGTTCAACTTGCATGGACTAGCAATGTCACGCTCCCGGCCGTCACCCACAGCCAGTCCGTGGCGTTGCCAACCAAGCGGAAACATCGACCGACCCCAAGGGTGTCCCTAGGGGGAAGTCTTCTCGCCGCCACTATCTCACCCGACTGCTCGATTCCACGAAAGTACACCATGGCACGGCGCAAGGTCACCCGCGGAGCCCCTCCTCGTCTCGCTCGCTCCCGAGCTCGCACCTGGTCGGCGCCGTCTCGTAGTCGCGCCGGCACCGGTGGCACCGCGGCTTCCAAGCCGCGCAAAGCCTCCGAGGATGAGTCCGATAGCACCTTGGGGGCCTATTTCAAGGAGATGTCCGAGCTCGATGTCATGAGCCCGGAGCAGGAGCTGGCGGCCGCGACCCGCATTGCCGATCTGCGCACCGAGTATTGGCGCCGGTTGCTCGCGTACCCGCCGTTCATCGACGGCATCGTGGCTCTCGTCGAGGAGATGCTCGATCCCGAGGACGTGCCCACCGCCGAGCTACGGTCCATCCGCAAGACCGCTCGGGCCTTGCGGGATCGCGAGACTCGGGTCAACAAGGACGGCTTCGAGCACTGCCGGAGCGCATTGGCCCAGACCATGGCCCACCTCGACAACGACGGCCTGGTCTGCGATCGGGTGCTCGCGGATCTCGAGCGGCTCGACGGGGGGCAGCGTGATGGGATCGGCCTGGCCGTGCGGCCGCCCCGGCGGGGGAGCAAGCCCTTCAAGCTCTACGTCCAGAGCGCGCGGCGGGCTCGCTTTGCCCTGCGCACGGCCAAGCATCGCTTCGTCAAGTCCAACCTGCGGCTGGTGGTCTCCATCGCGCGGCGCTTCAACCACGGGCGCATGCCGCTGCAAGACCTCATCCAGGAGGGCAACATCGGCCTGATGAAGGCGGTGGATCGCTTCGATCACCGCAAGGGCTTTCGCTTCTCCACCTACGGCAGCTGGTGGATCCGGCACGCAATAAGCCGGGCGATCGCCGACAAGGGGCGTGCGGTCCGGCTGCCGGTGCACATGATCGACGCGCACCACAAGGTCGCCAAGGCCCGGCGCGAGCTCGAGATGATCCACGGTCGCGAGCCCACCCCCGAGGAGCTGGCCACCCACACCGGTCTCGCCGCGGCCAAGATCGAGAAGATGCAGACCTTGCTGCTCGAGCAGCCGGTGAGCCTCGATCGTCCGGTGTCCGACGGTGATGGTCGCAAGGTGATCGACTTTTTGGAGGACGAGGACACCGAGCAGCCGGGCGACAGTCTCGAAGCGCTCGCTCTGAACGAGCAGGTGCGCCAGGTGATCACCGGCCTTCGCCCCATCGAGGCCGACATCCTGCGCAAGCGCTTCGGCCTCGAGTACGACGAGGAGCTCACCCTCAAGCAGATCGGCGAGCAGTACTCGCTGTCGCGCGAGCGGATCCGTCAGCTACAGGAGCAGGCACTGGGCAAGATCCGCCGCGAGCTGCGGCGGCGCGACATGATGTAGTCGGCCCGGTGGGCCTGGCCCGGTGGTCCTCCGTCGAGTTGGCCCGTGGGGTCGGAGGCGAGTATCGTCCTGGGCGTGGCGTACCGGGGCTCATGGCGTCGTCTCCTGCTCGCCGCGGTGCTGGGCCCGATGGGTCGGGGTGCCGCGGGGCTGGGCGCCGCGGGAGTGAGCGCCGTGGGGCTAGGCGGTGGTTGCTCGGCGTCGCATCCGTTGGCGTCCAGCCCCGATCGGGGGGGGCAGGTCGGCGGAGAGACGGTGCGGATCGAGGGCGAGGGGTTCACCGAGCACGGCCCCGTCTCGGTCTACTTTGGCGTGCGGGCGGCCAAGGCGGTGGTGATCCACAGCCCTTGGCTCATTACTGTGCTCACGCCCCAGCACGATGTGCCGGGGACGGTTGATCTGGTGCTTCGCTTCGGGGACGGCACCGAGCTTACGCTCCCGCAGGCGTTCACCTACAACGCACAGCCCGGGATCGTGCTTCGGCCGGAGATCGGCGGCTAAGTCCAAAGACTAGACCCGCTCGAACTGGAACAGCTTCTGCCCGATCAGCACCAGGCTGCCGTAGGGCAGCACCGTCCCGGAGCGCACGCGCATGTACGTGCCGTTGGAGCTGCCCAGATCCTCCACGTAGACCCCGGTGTCGTCGCCCACGATGTGACAGTGTGAGCCGGAGACGTAGCCGTCGTTGGGGAAGGTGATGTCGCCCGTCTCGCGCCCGATCGTCAGGCCTTCGCCTTCGATCGCATAGGCTTGTGAGGCCACGGTGGGCTCGACCATCAGGCTCAGCCGGCCCCAGTAGCCCGGGTTGGGGCTGCCCATGCGCTCGGTGCCGTCTTCGGTGGGGGTGGGCTCGGGGAGATCGTCGTAACGTAGCAGCTCCTGGCCCACGCGGAACTGGTCGCCGTTTTGGATCTCCACGCGGCCCACGAGCTTGACGAAGATCCCGTTGAGCGAGTTCAGATCTTCGGCCCGCACGCCCTCGGGCAGAGGAGTCAGCGAGCCGTGCTCGTTGTCGAGGTAGGCGTCCTCGTCCCAAGGGGGGCCCGCGGCGCGACCTATCGGGAGGGTCTCACCGCCGGCAAGCACGCGCTCGCCGATCGGGGTGCCGTCGGGTCCGAGCATGATGAGGCGGGCGGAGGGCCCGGCGCCGGTCGAAGGGCTCGAGTCGATCGAAGTGGCCGGCGGGGTGGCAGGCGCGGCGGGGATCGCCTGGGCCGTACTCCCCGAGGTCGACGAAGACGGGGTGGGGGGCTCGGGGGGGGGCGGCTGCTCGGAGGCGCGGACCGGGGTGGAGGCCGAGGCCTGCATCGCGGTTTGCTCGCGCGCCTGCTCGAGCACCTCGGGGGCATCCTCAACGAAGACCGTCTGTCCCTCGGTGCTCTGGGGGGTGGCGGGCTCGGCCAGGCTGGTCCCACAGCGGCCACAGAACGCAAAGCCGGGAGGGTTGCTAAAGCCGCAGTTGGGGCACGTTTGGTAGCCGTCGGGCGCGGCCGGAGCGGCTGGTGCGGCTGGTGCGGCTGGTGCGGCTGGTGCGGCCGGAGCGGATGGTGCGGCTGGTGCGGATGGTGCGGCTGGCGCGGGAGGCGGGCCAGCGCTCGGGACCGGGGGAGGGGCGCTTCGGGACGGG
>JBCCWC010000229.1:0-24384 GCA_039194325.1 Myxococcota bacterium | reverse complement strand
GGTCGTTGGGGGGGTCGTTGGGGGGGTCGACCGGCGCCTGCTCGATCTCCAGCCAGGCGATGAGGTCGCGCAGCTCGTCGTCGCTCAGGCGGTCGGCCGCCCAAAAGGGCATCACGCCCCCGGTGAGGCCGTTGTAGACCTCGCTCTGCGTGCGCCCGCTGGTGCGCACACGCTGGGCCACATACTCCGGATCGAGGCCGCGACCACCCACCGGGATCGCCAGCTGGCTGCCGATCCCATCCTCGCCGTGGCACGCCGAGCAGCTCTGGTTGAATAGCGAACGCCCGGCCTCGGCATCGCCTCCGCCCAGCGCGCTCACCGGCGGCGGGTCGACCACCTCAAAGCGCAGCGGCTCGGCCTCCTCGTCGGGCGCCACCGACTCCAGGTACTCCTCCAGCGCCAGCCAGCGCTCGTCGGCTGCCGTCCAAGGCTCGGCGTTCATCCACTCCTGCAGGCAAGAGTTGACCGCGTCGCGTAGCTCGGTCAGCTGCCCATTCTTGTAGGTGGGCCGCCGGACCGCGTCGAACAGCGGGTGGCCCACCCGGCGAATGCGGTCCTCGACCGGCTCGGAGATCGCGTGACACGTGGAGCAGGTGAAGGTGTTGCCGTCCTCGACCTCGCTGGTGAAGATCTGCTCGCCCCGAGTGGCCAGCTCGCTCGGCTCGGCCGGCTCAGCCGGCTCCTCGGCGGCAGTGCATCCCGCCCCCAGGGTCAGCACGCCAAGCAGCGCGGCGATGGACAGTCGAGTCGATGGCGTCGAGTGCATGGGCAAAGCTCCTGTCCGGGATATGCGACGCGGTGCCCGATAGTTATCGTTGCGACTGGTAGGGAGTTCTGGACGAAACGTTGCGTCCTGTTGCACAGCGCCGTGGGGAGCGGGTCAGCGAGCCCGATGGCTGTCCAGCCATTGCCGCACTTGTTCGATGTCCTCGCCATGATCCGGGCCCGCCGCGCGATACGAGCGCAGGGCCTCTTCGGCCAGCGTTCGTGCCCGAGCGCGATCGCGGCCCTCCACGGTCCACAGGATCCGCGCGAGCACGAACGCCGATGTAGCCCGATTCCCGGCGGGGACGTCGTCGCCTTGGAATCGGGCCCACGCCTGCTCGGCCAGCGGTAGCGCCTCGGCGGCCCGGTCTTGCCTCAGCATCGCGGCGGCGATGTTGTTGCGCGCCTTCGCGATGTCGAGGTGCTCGGGGTCGTTGTGCTTCTCTAGCAGCCAGAGGGCGGCTCGGAGCTCGACCTCCGCCTCTGCGTATTTCTCCTGATCTTGAAGGCAATAGCCGAGGTTGTTGTGGGTCAAGATGAGGTTGGGGTGCTCGGGGCCGAGGGTCTGCTCGAGGATTCCGAGGGCCGCTCGCAGCTCGACCTCCGCCTCCTCGTGCTTGCCTTGATCGCTCAGGTTGCGGCCGAGGTTGCTGTGCGCGGAGGCGACGCTGGGATGCTCGGCGCCCAGCGCCTCGTTCATCACAACGAGGGCTGCTCGATACTCAACCTCCGCCTCTTCGAGCTTGCCTTGTCGTCCCAACGCGACGGCGACGTTGCTGCGGGAAAACGCGACGTCGGGGTGGTCGGCGCCCAGCACCTTCTGACGCAAGGAGACGGCGGCGCGGAACTCGACCTCGGCCTCCTCGTGCTCGCCTCGTGCGAGCAGGGCCATGCCGATGTTGTTGTGGGCCATGCCGATGCTCGGGTGCTCGGAGCCGAGGGCTCGTTCGAGCAGGGAGAGGGCCGCGCGGAACTCCGCCTCCGCCTCCTCGTTCTTGCCCTGGGAACGCAGGGCGATGCCGACGTTGTTGCGGGTCGTCGCGACGATCGGGTGCTCGGAGCCCAGGGCTTGGTCGAGCCCGGACAGGGCGGTGCGGAACTCGGCCTCGGCGTGCTCGTGATCGCCCTGAAGATCCAGGGCGATCGCGATGTTGTTGTGCGTGGTCGCGATCTGGGGGTGCTCGGGGCCGAGGGTCCTCTCGAACAGGGAGAGGGCGGCTCGGAACTCGGCCTCCGCCTCCGCGTACTTTCCTTGTTCCTTCAGGAGCTTGCCGTGATGAAGCTGGACGTGGGCTTGCTGCTCGGGATGGCCCTGGGCCAGCCCCTTGGCCATTGGCCAGTATCGCAGCCCGTGCTCCGCTCGCTTTTGCTCGGTCCCCACCACGTACATCAGGTGGTACGCCGCCTCGATCATCGACTCCTTCTGCTCGTGCTGCGAGGCCAGCTCGAGCGCTCGGATGAGCGCCGCCTCCGAGAGCTCGAACTGACCGAGCTTGTCGAGTACGCTGCCCTCTCGCAGCGCGACCTCCGTCTTTACTGGCCCATACTCTACGTTGGCGAGCGTCTGCTTGGCGGCGTCGAGCGCCGTCTTTGCGGCCGCGTAGAGGCCGGCCGATTCCTGGCTCTTCGCGAGCGCCAGCTGGACCTGTGCGGCTTCGACCGCCTCCACCTCGTCCATGGGCGGCGGTTCCACCTCGGCCGTGAGGGCCTCGATGTCCGCACACCGCGACAGCGGTCGTAGGTTCGCCGTCAGCTTGTGGGCGTTGTGTACGATCTTGGCGTCCGCGTCCGCTAGCGTGTCCACCGTTGCTCGAAGATCCACCGCGGCCCGGTGCAGGCACCTCATCCGCAGATCCAGCAATTGTGGCGATTGCTCCCCCCGGGTCGCCGTCGCTTCGCATGCCTCGGTGTGCATGTCCACCCAGTCGTCCGCATAGGCATCGAGCACGCGCTGTGCTCGATCCCAGACTTCGTGTGCGTACGACCGGCCGATCCCCAAGATCGCGGTCTTCACCTCGTCGCGTCGCGTCGCGTCCCACACCCCCACCAGCCGCTCGGCGGCCTCTTTACAGGGGCGCGCGCGTGCCTGGGACCAGGTGTGCAGGGCCATGCCCCCCATGCCCAGCGCGCAGAGCCCCGCCAGTCCCCACAGCCAGCGGTTGCGGCGTCGGCTCGGATCCCGCGACAGCGCCTCCAGCAGCGCGGCCATCGAGGGCCAGCGCGCGGCCGGCTCGGGGCTCAGACCCCGCACGACCACTCGATGCAGCCAGTGCGGCACGTTGCTGCCCGGCACGGTCGTGGCGACCTCGCCCAGCAAGATCGACCGCTGCAGCTCGGTCAGGGTGCTCCCGGCGAAGGGGCGCGTGGTGTAGAGCGCCTCGTAGAGCGTCACGCAGAAGCTGAACTGATCGCTGCGTGCATCGGCCGCCTGCCCTCGATACTGCTCGGGGGACATGTACGCCGGCGTCCCCACCAGCGTGCCCGTGCGCGTGAACGAGCCGAGGGCCGAGCCCGATATAGACACCTCGTGATCCTCGAGCGTCTCGCGAGACTCGTCGCTCATCGTCCGCGCGAGCCCGAAGTCGAGCACCTTCACCACCCCGTCTTCGCGCCGCATGATGTTGTGCGGCTTGAGATCGCGGTGGACCAGGCCGGCCGCATGCGCGGCCGCCAGCCCGCGGCCGGCCTGGACGAGGACCTCGAGCACCTCCCGCCAGTCGGGCTGGGTGCCTATCCAGGCCTTGAGGCTCTGACCCCGGATGAACTCCATCGCCAAGAACACCTCGCCGTCGCTGTCTCCGACCTCGTACACGGTCACGACGTTGGGGTGGGACAGCCGAGCCAGCGCTTGGGCCTCGCGCATGAACCGGAGCCGCGCCTTGGGGTCGGGCATCTGCTGATCGCTCAGCACCTTGACCGCGATCTTGCGGTCGAGCTGCCCATCGTAGGCGGCGTAGACCGTGCCCATGCCGCCATGACCGACCGGCTCGAGCATCGTGAACCGGCCGATCCGCGTGACGGGGAAGGGCTGCTCGAACAGGCGCTGCCGCACCCGCTGACCGATCTGCTCCTGCGTGTCGTCTGCGGTCGCTGGATCGGCGCTCCGGTCGGGCTCGAGCGCTCGGGTCCCGTGGCTGCCGAGCACAACGACCGTCCCGGTCTCATCGGCGCTCGGATCCCCGGTGCCCTCGCTCCCGTCCGCAGAGTCCATCGACCCCAGTATCGGCCGATCGGCGCCGGGTTCACAACGCGTAGAGCACCGGTCGCCCTGGTGATGGACGACCTCGTCGCGTTTGTTCGTGGGTCAGGGGAGTCGATGGGAGTCCAGCCACTGTCGAACCTTGTCGGCGCTGTTGCCGTGGGCCTCGCCAGCCGCTTCGAACGATCGCAGGGCATCCTCGGCCAGCGCTCGCGCCCTCGTGCGATCGGCCACGGAGCTCTCCGCCGCCCACAGGGCGCGCGCGAGCACGAACGCTATCTCCGCTCGGCTGTCGAGCGGGGTGTCGTTGCCTTGTCTTCGGACCCAAGCGTGCTCGGCCTGCGGTCGCGCGTCGTCGGGCCGGTCGGGCTCGAGCAGGGCCCCGGCGAGGCGGCTCTGCGAGGCCGCGACCAGGGGGTGGTCGGACCCCAGCATGCGGGCGCTGGACGCCGAGGCCGTCAGCGCCTTGGGGCTCGGCCGACTCCGAGCTCGTACCCGTGGGCGTCAGCCGCTGGGTACGAGGGTCGCGGACAGGCTGAATCCCGTCGTCGACGTCGCCGCCAGCTCCGTGTTGTTGGCCTCGGTGACTCCCAAGGACGCTCTTTCGATGGACATGAGGGTCGTCAATAACGAGAGCATGGGACCTTCTACCTTCGACCTATGGATCTCAGCGTTGACCGGAGGTCCGAAGTTGATCCTGGGACGTGAGGTGTTGGGGATCTCGTACTTGTATCGCTGGGTCAAGAAGGGGCTGTTGTCGAGCGAATATCCTAGCGTGATCTCCTGCGAGGCTTCATCGGCACCGAAGATCTCGAGCTTGCCATTGATGTTGAGCGGACCATAGTCGAATTGGCCCTGGAGGAGGAGTCGTGCCGATGTGATCTCCTCGAATGTGGCGCTCGACTTCTGCAATATAACCCCATTGATCTCATACTTGAGTGGGGTGCCGGGCGGCTTCGATGTTGTCCCTACGAACGTGGTCAGATCTAGCATGGATCAATATCTAGCATTCGCGTGAAGGTTAATCAATTGTATAATTTTATCGTTCGGTAAATCTAAATTACCTTGCGCATGCATATGCTCTTGTCGATCTGGAGAGTGCATCTGCTGCTCGACGATAGCCATTTGCCATTTCAATGTATGAAGTGCAATGAGGGGTCGTCGCCAACCAATGACTCTCACGATTCCGTTTTTTGACATGATCGGTCCATTCGCATGGTCTGCTTCGCGAACGAGTCGGGTCAGCGCCCGTGCCACTGTTGCGTGAGTACTGCGTTCCCTTATGGATTCTCCTGGAGGGAGGTGAGGCGAGGTAAGTCTATGGGAGCGTTGCTCGTGTACGACAGTAAGAGCGTCGCCGCCTTGGCCCGAACACTCTGCAGTACGGCTTCCCGATGTTTTGATTGCGTCGCCGCCAAAAAAACGCAGGATTCCCCCCTCGCCCCCTGGCCCCCTTGCCCTCGATCGATCATGGGAATCTCAGGCCAACGCGCGCACGTGCGGTCGAGTACCGCGTGGGCTGCGCGTCAGCTCCTCATTCGCAAGTGCGGGTGAACGACTTCTCGGGCGGCTCACCCCTCATCGCTCATCCCCAGCCCTCATCCTCGGGGTCTTCCAACTCGTCGACGAAGACCCCGGCCGAGTCACGGGCCGTGCTGAGGGCGTTGGGACCCCTCGGGATTCACCACGGGCGGCTGGATGGGGACGCCCGCGCCGTTTCGCGCGGCCAACCTGCGGGCCGTGTCCGGGCCGTGCCATACTCGCGGGCGGACGTCAGCCCGCTCATGACCAACGTCGACCAGTTCGAGAGTGTCTTTCGGTCCGCGGACAAGCCCGTCTTCCACTTCGAGCGGGTCAGGCTCGACAAGGTGCTGGTGGTCAGCGATCTGGCCACGCAGGCCGCCGAGGGCTTCACCCGGGCCGTGCGGAAGTTCTTGCACAACCTCGATGGCCGCCCCGGCGGCAAACCCGGCGGCAAACCCGACGGCAAACCCGGCGGCAAACAGGTGCAGTGGGAGACCTTCGACGGCAGCGAGTTCTCCAGCCAGGGCGAGCTGCTCGAGAAGGTCGAGCGAGTGGGGCCGCAGCTGGTGTGCTCCTATCGTAACCTGCACTCAGACGGTTGGCGCTGGCCTCACAGCCTGGGGGAGTACCTCGACGTTCTCACCCAGGTCAGTGATGCGCCCGTGCTGGTGTGCCCGCACCCCGAAGAGAACGCACCCGACGACTTCTCCGAGCGCGGTACCGATCGAGTGATGGCGGTGACCGATCACCTCGCCGGTGACGATCGCCTGGTGAGCTGGGCGGTGGAGATCACCGAGGACGACGGGCACCTGATGTTGACCCACGTGGAGGACCAAGCCGCCTACGATCGCATGATCGAGGTGATCGGAAAGATCCCCGCGCTCGACACCGACACCGCGCGGGACACGATCAAGCCGCAATTGCTCAAGGAGCCCCACGACTACATCACCTCGTGTCGTGAGCGGCTCGAGCAGGCCGGGGCGCGCGTCACCGTGCACGAGGTGGTGACCATGGGTCACCGCCTCGGCGACTACAAGCGCCTGGTGACCGAGCACGACGTCGACGTGCTCGTGCTCAATACCCGCGACGACGATCAGCTGGCCATGCACGGCCTGGCCTATCCGCTCGCGGTCGAACTGCGGGATCTGCCGCTGTTGCTGCTTTGAAACGCTGCTCTGAAACGCTGCCTTGAAACGCCCCTTGGTCAGGTTCACTCGTGAGCGCACCCTTCCCCTTGGTCTCGTCCATGTCCCCCCATGTCCTGCTCGCCAGCGGCGGTGGCCACGAGGTCAGCCTCGGGGTCACCCTGGTGTTCACCGCCGTGCTGCTGGGGCTCATCCTCAGCCTCGCCCTCGAAGAAAAGATCCACGCCAAGAAATCATTCATCGCCGGCGTCTTCGCGATGGTGTCGCTGATGATGGCCATGATCTTCCACATCGAGCCGGGGACCGCCGAGGTCCACGTGCTCGAGGAGACGCTGACGATCCCTATCTACATCCCCGCGATCGACTGGGGGGTGATCGCGATCATCCTGGGCTCGAGCATCTTCGTCGACGTGACCTCCAAGTCGGGGCTGTTCACCTGGATCGCCATCAAGCTCACCAAGGCCTCGGGCGGCGATCCGGTGCGGCTTCTGTGGTTCTACGGCCTGATGACCGTGGTGTTCTCGGCCGTGCTCAACAACGTGACCGCGATGATCATCGTGGGGTCGCTGACCGGGGTCTCGCTGCGCAAGCTGGGGCGGGAGTCGCAGCTGCTGGGCTTCTTGCTCGTGGAGGGGCTCTTGACCAACATCGGCGGGCTGCTGACGCTCATCTCCTCGGTACCCAACATCATCGTGGGGACGGCGGCGGGGATCTCCTTCGTGCAGTTCTTCGTGGCGGCCGCGCCCTACGTGGTGGTGGGCACGGTGGTCACGATCCTGATGGGCGCGCGGCTGTTTGGCATCAAGAAGCTCGCCAGCGAGCAGGAGCGCAAGGAGGCGGCCGAGCTGGTCTCGGGGTTCGACGAGAACGACGGGATCGAGAGCCAGGGGTTCTTCTACTTCGGCGCGGTCATGCTGGTGCTGTTCATCCTGGTGATCGCCACCACCTCGGTGCTGCCCTTCGTGTCCGAGCTGGGCATGGGCTACGTGGCGCTCACCTTCGCCGTGATCATGCTCGCCCGCTACAAGTCCACCGTCGACACCTTCTACAAGGCGCTCGACTGGGATCTGCTGGGGTTCTTCGCCGGGCTGTTCATCGTGATCAACGTGATGGAGCACGCCCAGGTGCTCACGCTCATCGGCAAGGGGCTCGAGGTCATCATCAACCTGGGGGACACGCTGGGCACGGGCCTGATCCTGGTGGCGGCGGCCGCGTTCTCCTCGGTCACCGACAACATCCCGCTGGCGGCCATGCTCGCCAAGATCCTCGGGGCGCTGGGCAAGCCCTCCGACTCGCCGCTTTGGTGGTCGGTGGTCTTCGGGGCCAACCTCGGCGGCAACCTCACCCCGATAGGTTCCGCGTCGACCCTGGTCGCGGTGACCATCATGCACAAGCAGGGGCTGAAGGTCTCGTTCGCCGGGTTCGTGGCCAAGGCGCTGCCCTATGCGGCGGTGCAGATCTTGCTGGCCACGATCTATGTGCTGCTGGTGCTGGCGTAGGGGCGGGCTAGTTCAGGATCTCCGAGAGCTGGTCGCTGGTCTCGCCGCCGTTGAACCCGTAGCTCTCGGTCTCGAGCCCCAGCGCCCGCAGCAGGGTCACGTGGGCCACGCTCAGGTTGCCGCGCTCGTGGCGCTCGTGCACTCCCGGGTTGATCGCCCCGCACGCCCGACCGGCGAAGAGTACCGGGTGCTCGCGGTTGCCGTGCTTCCACCCCTCGCCGTACTCGGAGGTCCCGAACACCAGCATCCGATCGAGCAGGCTGGCCCCGGTGAGATCGACCGTGTTCTGCATCACGTCGAGGAAGCGCGCGAAAGCCTGCATATGGTACTCGGTGATGTCACGGACCTGGTTCCACAGGCCGTCGTGAACGGTCTTGTGCATCCCGTTGGACACGCCGAGGTTCGTGAACCTGTGGTTGCTCGCCGGCGAGGTCAGCATGAAGCTGAACACCCGGGTCAGGCCGCACGCCAGGCCTCGCGCCAGCAGCTGGGTCATCAGCTCGGTCTTGGCCATCAGGTCCTCCGAGTCGTCGGGGGCGCCCGGGTCATCGCAGGCGGCCACCGAGAGCTCCAGGCGTCGCTGGATCTCGTCGATGTGGGCGAGGTGCTCGTCGAGGCGGATCCGGTCCTCCGCGCCGAGGCGGGTGCGCAGATCCTGGGCGTCCGCCAGCACAGCGTCGAGCAACTGGGCCCGGCGCTCTACCTGCGCCGTATCGGTGGGTACATCGAAGAGCAGGTTGTAGAGCGCCTGGGGCTCCATCAACGGCTGATTGAGCGACTCGGGCCCGTTGTACGAGATCGCCTGCCAGTGTCCGTAGTTGTGAAAGAGCGCCTTGGAGACCCCCATCACCAGCGAACGAAAGCGCGGCACGTCGCTGCCGTAGAAATCGTCGTGCTGGGCCACGTACTGGTCGAGCGTGGGGCGTCGCGCGGTGAGGGTGTGCGAGGAGTGGTCAAAGCCCTCGCTGCGGGGGCGATCGGAGGTCATCGCGACCATGAACCCGCGCATGTGTCCGTCGCCCTGGCCGCCCGGCGATGACGGCACAGTGGTCTTGGGCTCGAGGCCGGTCACCACGCTGACCTGGTGGTCGGCCAGCGGCATCAGCAGCTCGCTGGGGGTATAGCCGGGGCCGGTGTCGGCCGGGGTCCACAGGTCGGGGTGCCCGCCTTGGCCTTGGAGGTTGCCGTGAGCGGCGTGCCAGGGGGTGCCGTTGGCCCAAAAGAAGATGCCGAAGATCGGATCGTCCTCGCCGATGTTCGCCTGGGCTCGGTTGCTGCCCAGCATGGCTTCGAGGGGCGGCAGGGCCAGCGAGACGGTGGCGCCTCCGGCGAGTCCGCGGAGCAGAGTTCGGCGTGACACAGGGCGGCGTCTCATGTTCTCTCCTCAGGGGCCAGAGTTCGGAAGCCCTCGTGGGTGACGAGGGTCAGCAGCAGCTGTCGGAAGCGATAGCCGTCTTGGGCGAAGCGCTCGCGTAGATCGGCGAGGATGTCGATCTCTTGCTCGAGCTCGACCCGTCCTTGCGCGTGGCGGAAGAGCTGGGCGACCAGGCAGTCGCTGATGAGCGTGTTCTCGGTGAGCAGCGGGCCCAGCTCGGTCGCGTTGGCCAGCGGCACCCCATCGAGATCTCCGGTGGCGTCGATGGGGTAGCCCTCTGGCTCCACGGTGCGGAACGCCCCGATCGAGTCGAAGTTCTCGAACAGGAACCCGGGCGGGTCGAATAACAGGTGACACCCCTTGCAGCTGTTGTCGGTGAGGTGCTGCTCGAGGCGCTCGCGCAGGGTTTTGGCCTCCCCCGGATCCTCGGGGAGGGTGGTGTCGATGTTGTCGGGCGCGGGTGGAAGCGACTGACACAACAGCCGCTGGCGCAGGTATATGCCGCGCTGGGTCGGGGATGGCTCGGTCTGGTGGGCGTTCATCATCAAGAAGGCCCCCAGGGTCAGCAGGCCTGCCCGCGGCCCGTCGGCGGGGAGCTCTACCGGCACGAACTCGGTGGGTGAGGCTCCTGGCGCGTCGACCTCGTAGAGCGCGGCCAGCTCATCGTTGACGAAGGTGCTGCGGGTGCCAAAGATGCCGCGGATGTCCGTGTCTCGGCGGAACACGAAGTCATCGACCAGCATCTGGACCTCTTTGCGCATCGATTGCGGCAAGGTCTGGGTGAACAAGGGGTAGAGCTCGACGTCGCGGTCGATATCGTCCAGGCGCACCAGGTCGAGGTACTGGGAGAAGAACGCCTGAACCGCCGCGCTCGCGCGCGGGTCAGCGAGCATACGCTCGGCGTGCTCCCGTACGCTCGTTTCGTCGAGCAGCGCGCCGGCCTGCGCCGCGTCGAGCAGCTCGTCATCGGGGGTGACGTTCCACAGCAGGAACGACAGGCGGCTGGCCATCTCGAAGCTGGTGTAGCGCAGGCGGGTAGAGTCTTCAGGGTCGGGCTCGCCCAGCTCGATCCGATAGAGGAAATGGGGCGATTGCAGCATGCCGGCGATGGACATACGCAGGCCCTCCCAGGCGTCGGAGCCGCCCATGTCCACGGCGACTTGCTGCCAACGCGCCAGCTCGTCGGGGAGCAGCGGGCGTCGGTAGACTCGTCGCCCAAAGTCCTCGAGGAAGCCCTGCGTGCACGCATCGCCCGCAGAGACCGGATCGCAGCCGACCAGGTCCAGGCGCCAGTCCTCGTCGTCCCAGATCATCTGCGTGATCTGGTCGGCAGCCTCTTCATACTGCTGGGTGCCGCGCTCCGATAGCGTGGTGGTCGTGGCCCCGATGCTGTAGAAGAGGTTAGGGTTGGTGTCTACCTCGAGCGCGACCGTCGGCAAGCCTGAGCCGAGGATCTGCTCCAGGCTGTTGTGGTATTGCTCGGCCGTGAGCCGGGGCAGCTCGGCGGGACCGGGGTCGATCTCCAGCGGTGAGTCACCCTCGGTCTGGTCGCCCTCGGCCGGGTCGTCCTCGGCCTCTTCCCCGGCTGTGTCCGAGTCGGCGATGCCCCCTGGCGGATGGTCCCCGATACCGACATAGCAACCGGTAAGCGCGAGTACAAAGAGCGACAGTGCGCTGGCACGTCGTTCGTGCTCGTGGGTCTTCACGCTCATGTGGTTCTCCTGGTGCTATTTCGCACGGTCTGGGGGACAGGGCGTCGCCCGTTGCTACGCCGCGACTCTCACTGCGGTGCGAGCATTGTGTTGCCCATAGAGTCGGTGATGCCGCAGAGCTCGCGAGATAGGAGGAATGACGTCGATCCTGACACCAAGCGCGGCGCAGGTGCGGCGATCAAGCGATGTCGATTCCCCACGGGCAACGAGCGGCCCTCACCCGGCGGTGAGACTCTGACTTCGTCATGAGCATCGTGTCTCTCGCCTCAGCAAGTTACGACGCGGGGCGGCTCGATCACGGGATTTTAGAACAATATTCGTAGGGGCGGGCACCCGCATTTCACCGCGCCCCGAGGAGGCCCGCTGCGGGCGAGGGCTTGGCCGCTCACGGCGATTCGACGAAGCCGACCGCGCAGCTGTTGGCGACCAATCGGGGCCAGTCGCCGCTGGCTTCGGCCCACGCGCTGTGGCCTGCGCCATTGATATAGACCACCTTGAAGTCTGGCCGATGGGCGACGGCGATCCTCCCGTCTTGGTAGGTGCTCGCCTGCACCCCCATGCCCTGCAAGATCACCCCGCTGTCAGCGATTTGCGAGACATAGGTGACCACGTCCTGGTGGATCAGGGTCGTGCCATCGTTGGCATATGTATGGATGTCGAAGTCGGCAGCTGCGGCTGCGCTGATCGGTGAGTAGTTCGGCGTCATGATCGGGGTGCCGCCGAAGCCGAGGGGAGGATCGTAGTTGGCGGCAAACCCCAGCACTACATTGCCGCCGGCATCGACGAAGTCGACCATGGTGCTGCTCAGCAGCGGGCTGTCGGCGTAGTCGAATCCCGAGTGGGTAATGACGCAGTCGTAGTCGGCCTCGAGCATGGCCAACGTAGGGGTGTTGAAAGTGGCGTCGAGGTGGTCGACGGGTCCGCCGGTGATGCTGGACGTCGCCGTGCGGAACACGGCGTCATCTTCTAGCGCGGGCGCGTAGAGGATCCGGATCGGCGCGCACGACCCTGGCCCTGCCCCGACACACCGGGAGTAGAGCTCGATCGTGCAGTCGGCCGAGCAGCCGTCGCCATCCATCGAGTTGCCGTCGTCACAGCGCTCGTCGGCCACGAGCATCCCGTCGCCGCACAGGGGCGTGCAGGCCGAGGGCTCGCCCTGGCATGCATGGCCCGGATCGATCGCACACTGGGTGCAGCCGTCACCGTCCGTCCGGTTGCCGTCGTCACAGTCTTCGTCGGGCGCGAGGCGCCCGTCGCCGCATGTGGAGGTACACATGCTCGGCTCCCCCTGGCAGTCGAACCCGGGCTCCGGGGTGCAGCGAGCGCTGCACCCATCGCCTGGCTCGGCGTTGCCGTCGTCGCAGGTCTCCGTGGATGCGATCTCGCCGTCGCCACACATGGAGGTGCACGTGCTTGGTTGACCCGTGCAGTTGAAGCCGGGCTCTTCTTGGCAGTCGGCGCTACAGCCATCGCCGTCGTTGGTGTTGGCGTCGTCGCAGGCTTCGCCGCTATCGATGGCCCCGTCGCCGCAGGTGCCTGGCGGACGATCGGTGCTGTCGTCGGCCGACCCCGTCGTCGTCTCGGGCACCGAGGTGCTCTGTGCCCCCGTCGTGCTCGGGCCGGAGGCGTCCCCGCTGGTCTGCGTGGACGCCTCGTCGAGGGGCGCGGGATCGAAGCAGGCTGAGCCGGTCAGGCTCATGATCGCGAGGAGCACGCCCGTCGTAGATGCGTCGGTCTGCTTCACCAGGGCATTCTACTGCGCGAGTCTTGGGTGCAGAGCCTGGCCCCAGCCGGAGCTCGGGCCATGAGCACGGCGGGCTGGCCACGGACTTGTGGGCGCGCCGACTCGGAGCGGTCGAGGCCGTGGGGAGTGAGGGTCCGGTGAGCCGCGGGTCGATTGTGGGAGAGCGGAGCGTCCGTAAATTCCTGTAAAAATTCAGCAGTTCTCATGTCAATTGCGTAGGAGATCTGTCCCGAGGCGCGGTGTCGAGATTCAATAGCGGCCGAGGCGCGGGGGGGAATTGAGCGAAGCGCCCGATACGCGGTGGTGATCGACTGCGATCGACAACGCTCGGCGCACAACCACGCACGAATGGATCGATTGGTCGATCGACGCGGCGAGGACCAGATCCGAACGATTCGTAGGCGTAGATCTTGGCAAATTCTCGATAATGGCAGCTTCGTGGTGCAGTCCTGTGACGTTCGGGAACGCTACGGCCACAGCGCGATGTCGTCGGTGGTTGTTCGCGTCGCGCGGCGACGAGCCGGAGCTCGGACGCGCGAAGTCCTCCATGGACTGATGGTACCGGTCTTGAGTAAGGATTCGACGATGGCTTCCCCACGGAATCCCTGGCGCTCGGCTTGCACCTTCCCCCTCGCGTTCGCGTTGACGGGGCTAACGGCGCTGGTGGGCTGCGGGACGATCGGCAGCGTCAACCAGACGATGCGGCTGATCGAGGAAACGCCGCCCCACCTGCGTGAGGCCACCGGGCTGGTTCAAGAGGCCAACGACTCGATGCGGTCCAGCATCGACTTGCTGGGCAAGACCAACGCGGTCGTCCAAGACACCGCGCCGGCCCTCGAGGAGGCCGGGGTGCTCATCGAGAAGAGCACCGGCAAGGTCGCCGAGGCCATGGTGGCGGTCGAGGACAGCCAGACCGCGCTGCGCAAGGCCACCGGATTCGTCGGCGAGGCCAACGACACGATCGCCAAGAGCGTTGGCTTGCTGCGTCAGACCAACGGTGCGATCTCGGGGACGAGCGTGGTGCTCGACGAGAGCCACAAGCTGCTCAAGAAGAGCGGCAATGAGGTTCGCGAGGCGACCGAGGTGGTGGCCCAGAGCACGGCGATGGTCGCCAATAGCATCGACACGGTCCAGGCCAGCAACGAGATGGTCGAGCAGGCCACCAAGAACATCAAGGACAACCAAGAGGCGATCCGGGGGTCGACCGAGTCGATCCAGGCCAACGGCGACGCGGTGGATCGGACCACGAAGCTGATCGCGGAGACCGGGACGGAGATGGAGAAGCTCTTGGTGCTGCTCAAGCTCGACCCCCGGGCGATCTTCCTGGCGGTGTTCGGTGTGCTCGTGGTGCTGGTGATGGCCGTGTTCCTGGGGGCCTACCTCGGGATGCGCATGGCGCTGCGGCATCGCTGACGCGGTCCGGGCCCGTCGTCTCTGGCGGGCCGCTAGGGTGGAGCGTGGAAACCACGGGGCTCGCGATGGCGGAGCGTAGAGCCGCGGATCGTCGTGTCGCGGCCAGGGCGGTCGGCGGCCGGCGGGAGAGGTATCGTGTCGTCGGTGAGCGAGGAGCTCGATAGAGCGACGCTGTCGTCGGCCCCCACGGAGCTTCGTCCCGACGTCGACGACGAGGACGGCCTGCGCTGGTCGCCCCGGGTCGATCTGGCCTCGGGCCTGGTGCTCGGGGGTCACTATCGGATCGAGGCGTGTATCGGTGTCGGTGGCATGGCCACCGTGTTTCGGGCCCGTCATATCGAGCTCGATCAGCAGGTCGCGATCAAGGTGCTGGGCGAGGAGCTCGCGCGCAAGCCCGCGCTGGTCAAGCGCTTCTTGCGAGAGGCCCGGGCCGCAGGGGCGGTTCGCCACGAGAACATCGTAGAGATCACCGACTTCGGCTATGTGCGGGACGATCTGCCCTACTACGTGATGGAGTACCTCGAGGGGGAGAGCCTCGCCGCTCGACTGAGTCGCGAGGGGCGGCTGACCTGGCCGCAGGCCCGACACATCACCCGACAGATCTGCGCGGCCCTCGAGGCGACGCACGAAGGCGGGGTGGTGCATCGCGACATGAAGCCCGACAACGTGCTCTTGGTGGAGCGCGGGGGCGATCGGTCGTTCGTCAAGGTGCTCGACTTCGGGATCGCCAAGGTCCTCGACGACGACGGGCCCCAGGGGCTGACGCGGACCGGGGTCATCATGGGGACGGCCGCGTACATGTCTCCCGAGCAGGCCAAGGGCCAGGCGATCGACGCGCGGACGGATCTTTACGCGGTGGGGGTGATGCTCTACGAGATGCTCGCGGGTCGGCTGCCCTTCGACGGCGACGGAGTGATGGAGGTGCTGACCCGCCACATCACCGAGCCGGTCCCCTCGCTGCGCCGGGCGTCGCCCGGGATCTCGGCCGCGGTAGAGCGGGTGGTGCTCCGGGCGCTGCACAAGGAGCGAGTGCAGCGGTATGCATCGGCGCAGCAGCTGGCCCTGGCGCTGGACGAGCTGGGCGAGGACGGTCGGGGGACCGGAGGGCGAGGGCGCCTGGCCTTGGGGGTGGCGGCGGCGGCCTTAGTTGCCGCGGTCGCGCTCGGGATCTGGATCGGGTCGGCCCCGCCGCCACCGGAGACTCCGGTGGTCGAGCCCGAGCCTGAGCCTGAGCCTGAGCCCGAGCCTGAGCCCGAGCCCGAGCCCGAGCCCCGCGAGCCCGAGTCGTCCCCGGCCAAGGCGATCGATCCGCCGGCTCGCGGGCGGAAGTCTCGCTCGGCGTCACGCGCCTCGCTGCCGCCACCGCCGGATCCCGAGCGCTCCTCGGGATCGGGCTCCTCTGGCTCCTCTGTCCCGAGCCTCGACGATCCCGAGGGTGGAGCGTCGACCACCGGATCGGTCAACGCGGAGGTGACGCCCGCGGCGGACGAGCCTCTGAGCGAGACGGGGGGCTCGGGCGGATGAGCGAGTCGGTGTGCGGGCTGTCGTCGAGGCTCCGACAGTGCACCGCTTTTGCGGCTCGATGAAACGAAAAAGATGGTGATGCCCCGTTCTCCCCTACGAGGCACCACCATCGTGGCAGCGGCGCTCGGTCTACCGACCAAGCGCATGGTGCGTGAGCGTAGCGAATCTCGACACTAGACTAGACTAGGCACAAGTTGGATCCTCTGGCTCGATGGGCGCGGTCCCTTACGGTGTGAGCGTGACGGTGGAGCCCACCAGTCCGTAGGCGGCCGAGCCACAGTCGTTGGCCACCGTCTCAATCGTCTCGTAGCGGATCGTGTACAGCGGTTCGCTCAGCGGGGGATCGGCGCTGAAGGTCGCGTCGATCTGTATGTCCCCCTGCGCCACGGTGAAGGTGCCTAGCGCAACCTCGTTGAGCGAGACCTCGGCCTCCTGGACGCCGCACGCCGTGAGGGTGGTGAAGGGCTTGTCGTGGTCGACGAGGAGGGCTACCCGGGCGAGTACAGCGGGGGGTGAGGGGCGCCCCCGCGGCGAGGCGGTGTGGTCATCCGTCTTCCTCGCATGGGTGGTCGCCGTCCCGCGGAGGCACGACTACGACGAGATCACTGGGTCATGCCCCGGGAGTGTCCTATGAAGATGTTCGATTCCGTCCTTGGGTGAAGTGGTTCAGACCGACATCCGGTCGGTTGCGTGTGGGCGCGGCACTCCGGTTGTTGCTGTATACACTGTGGGTTAGATTACGCCGCAAATGTAGGCTTATCACTTCTCCCTGAGATGACGACGGTTTTTTTCAAAACGGGACGTGAACAAAGTCACTAAGCTCGAAAGTGCACGACACTGGCACAGTTCGAGTTCGAGCGATGACCCGCGGTCGTCCTCTTTTCATAGTTCGCGGCGGGCGTCGTGCTCGAGTGCGAGCCGCCGTGCGTCCACGAAGATGGTGTTGACGAAGGTCCCCCCCCGGATCACGTAGTCGTGCTTGCGCAGCAGATCGGCGATCTCTCCCACCACCCCGTGGGTTCCGAACACCAGGGTCTCCACGCACAGCGTGACCGGTCGGGTACGCTCCAGATCCATCGTCTCGAGGATCGACAGATCGAGCCCTTCCACGTCGATGCTCATCAGATCGGGCGCCCCTTCGAAGTGTTCGTCGATGATCTCGGTGACCGATCGTAGCGGCATATCGGCCATGCGTTCGACGCGAAGGCCCGAGCGGGCGTGCTCGTCGGCTTGTTCTTTGGAGAACGTATTGAGCTGGGGCCGGTCGGGGAACAGGTAGTACTCGGCGGTGCGGGCCGATCCGAGGCCCACTCCGGCGTTGAGCACCGTGTCTTCGGGCCGGATCTTCCGGAGCATCGTGGCCATCGCTGGGTTGGGTTCCACGAGCACCCCGCGGGAGCCGAGTAGATAGAAGAGGTAGGTATTGCTCGAGATCGTGGGATGAAAGGCACCGATGTCCAGGTAGGTGGGCGTTCGGATCCCGAGGCTGTGCAGCAGATTGAGGAGGATGAGGTCCTCACCTTGCTGGGCGTAGCTGGCCTGGCGACCATCGGGAGGTTGGGGCCCGATCGCGACGTCCCCGATCTTGGCCTTGGCAGGGATGTTGGCAGGGGCCTTGCTGGGGGTACCGGGCGGTGTCGGCTCGTCGAGTGTCGCCGCGGCGGCGGTCGCCTGGGCGGCTTGTGCGTCGGCCTTGCGCGCTTCGTCTTCGAGGTGGATTGCCACGCGGTCGACGGCCACTCCGCTGCCCACGCCCACCAAGGTGCCGACCAAGAAGTCCCGCCGCTCCATACGGGCCGAGGGTAGCGTGCCGCTGGCTCGCGTCTCTACGTGGGGCCCACGGACCATCGAGCGCGAGGGGGTCCCCGGGCGCGGGTTGGGGCGCGGAGCGTCCATGAATCCCTAACAGCCCCTGAATTTTGGCGAAATGGAGGGGAATGGTTGCAAAGCGAATCGCGATACATCACAGTAAGTTTCATCATGAAACTAATGGGGTGGAGATCCTCGAGTGGCTCATGGGCCTGCATCCTGTTCACCGCTTGGCTCGTGCTCGTCGGCACCTCGTGCGACCAGGCCACCGCGCCGGCTCCAGGCTCGATCCAGGTCGACCCCGAGCTGTTGGCCCTCGAGCGCGCCGCCCGATGGCCCAACCCGGCGGTCGCGACGATCATCAGCCTTCAGAATGTCTACACCGCCAAGGGGCAGGATCGCCGGGGCTACGAGTTCTTCTCGTCGCTCCACCGCGAGCACCCCGACGATCCCGTCTTCTTGGCGTTCACCGGCGTGTTCGGGGCGCGCAGCGCCCAGCAAGAGCCGCTGCTCGACCGGGTCGAGTGGGTGGAAGAGGCCATGGCGCGGCTCGACGAGGCGGTCGCGCTCGACGACACGCTGCCCCGGTTCCTCCGTGCGGTCACGCTGGCGCGTCTGCCCGAGCGCTTCGAGGTCGCCCCGTTCGCGATCGACGAGCTCGACGCCTTGCTGACTCGCGAGGGTTCCTTCTTATGGAGCGACGCGGTCAGCGTGCAGAACCGCCAGGCGCTGCTGCGGCAGGGCTGGCAGGCCATGGCCCTGGCCGCCCAGACGGCGCAGCGACCCGAGCTGGCCCAGCGGGCGTGGGCCCGCGCGGGCACCAGCGTCGCGCGGTCGGGCGAGCCGATCCTCGGCACCAACTACTCGGTCGACGGGGACGAGGGCTTTCGCTTCGCCCCGCCGAGCATCTGGAGCCCCGAGCCCGGGGTCCACGTGGCGCAGGGCTACGATTTCGGGGACATCGCGTTCATCGAGACCGAGGTGGGCTTGGTGGTCGTCGACGCGGGCACCCACCCCGGCAACGCCCAGCGCGCGCTCGACGATGTTCGCAGCCTCGGGGTGACCGGGCCCGTGCACACGGTGCTGCTGACCCACGCCCACTGGGATCACATCGGAGGCCTCGACGGGCTGCTCGAGCCCGGCACACAGACGATCGCGCAGGCCAAGTTCGCCGACGAGCTGGCGATCGTCAACGAGGCGGGCCTCGACTACACGTGGTTCTTCGGCGAGCAGACGGCGCGGGCGCAGCCCTACGGGCCCCTCTACGACGTGGTCCCCGATCGGCTGATCGACGTCTCGACCGAGCTCAGCATCGGGGGCGTCGATTTCACGCTGCACCCGGTGGCCGGCGGCGAGACCGAGGACGCCTTGCTCATCGAGCTGCCCGCGTCGGGCCTGCTGTTCGTGGGTGACGCATTCATGCCCTACCTGGGGGCGCCCTTCGTGGCCGAGGGCTCGGCCGATGGGCTGCTGGCGACGATCGATACGATCCTCGAGCTCGAGCCCAGCCTGCTCGTCCATGGCCATCCTCCGCTGACCGATGCGTGGACGATCGAGATCCTCCCCGCCTTCCGCGACGCGATGGTCGAGATCCGCGATCACACCCTGCGCGGGATCATCGATGGTCGCGATGTGGCCGAGATCGTGCGCGATGCTCCGTTTCCGGAGCTCCTGCGGGAGCATCCCGATGCGGTGATCCCCGTGTTCGTCGTGCGTCGCCAGTTCATCCAGCGGCTTCACCGTGCCCGGACCGGCTACTGGCAGCCGGGCGGCGAGGGGCTGACGCTGGCCACCGAGGACGAGTGGGCCGTTGCGATGGATCTGCTCGCCGGCCACGACGAGGCCCAGTGGGTAGCGGCGGTGACGAGCCTGGTGTCCCGCGGCGATCTACCGCTGGCCTGGCGATTTGCCCGGCGGGGGCTGGTCGCTCACCCCGGATCGGTCGCGCTCGAGGCTCTGCGGCTGCGGGCTCTGGACGGCCTGCGTCAGAAGTACCAACAGTTCAATCCGTTCAAGTTCATCGTCTTCTCCGAGCTCGCGGATACGCCAACCGCAACTCTTGCCTGTACGCGCGCCCAATGTTGATCACCGCTTCAATCTTGCCTTGGCTGGCCCTGGCCGCGTCTTCTACGGTACCGGCCTCTCCATCGTCCTCTGCGCCGGCCCTTGGTGCGAGCGACGAGCCCGATCCCGCATCGTCTACGTCTACGTCGGCTCGTGTCCGGGTGGGGGTGGGCGTGGAAGGGGAGCTCGCGCCCGCGATGCAGACCGAGGTCGGCGCGGTTTCCCTGCCCCTTCCCTCGCTGGCCTTGACCCTGGCATTCGTGCGCCCCTTCGGCCTGCAGCTGCTCGTGGGCGGGGCATGGGCAGCGACCCGGACCGAAGAGCCGATCGGCTCGACGTCTCGGCAGCTGGGGGCACATGGCTCCCTGCGAGCCCTGTGGTGGCCCCTTCGGTGGGAGCGGGCGCGGATGGGCCTGGTGCTGCAGGCGGGCTATCGGGGGGTCTTCGGGGGTCAGGACGCCGAGCAGCAGACGCTGCGCCTGCGTCGTCACGGCTTGGCGGTGGCGGCGGGGGTGCGCCCGGAGTTGCTGCTCGTGCCGCGACTGAGTGTGCACACTCAGCTCGGGGTCGCGTATACCTTCGAGGACGACAACACCACGCAGACGGTGCAATCGGTGCGCCTGGCCGGCCAGGTCCTGGGGCAGGCCGGGCTCACGATCTGGTTTTGAGCTCAGCGCGGGGAGGCGTGCTCGGCCAGCGCCTCGGCCAGCCCCGGGACGTGCTCGGCCCCTTGGGGCACGGTGATGCTCGACCCTTCGAAGTCGTCGCCGATCGGCAGGTACGAGCCGCCCAGGCACTGGCTGAGGAATGCCTCGGTGACCGCGTTGAACGAGGTCTCGTTGGGCGGGCGCGCAAAGCCGTGACCCTCGTCGGGGTAGAGCACATAGGTCACCGGGATCCCGCGCTCGGTCATCGCCTCGACGATCTGGTCCGCCTCGGCCTGCTTGACCCGCGGATCGTTGGCCCCTTGCCCGATGAGCAGCGGCTTGGTGATCGCGTCGACCCGGGTCAGGGGGGAGCGCTCCAGTAGCAGCGCGCGGCCTTGTTCGGTGTCGGGGTCGCCCACCCGCTGAGCAAAGGACGCCTTGAGAGAGGCCCAGTAGGGCGGGATCGACTGCAACAGGGTCAGCAGGCTCGACGGGCCGACCACGTCGACGCCGCACGCGAAGACCTCGGGGGTGAAGGTCAAGCCCACCAGGGTCGCGTAGCCGCCGTAGCTGGCGCCCATGATGGCCACCTTGTCGCGCTGTGCGATCCCTTCGCCTACCGCCCACTCCACCGCGTCGAGTAGATCGTCGTGCATCTTGCCGGCCCACTCGCCGTCACCCGCGTTGGCGAAGCTCTTGGTGAAGCCGGTGGAGCCGCGGAAGTTGACGCTGAGCACCGCGTAGCCGCGGTTGGCCAGCCACTGGTGGTAGGGGTCGAACCCCCAGGCGTTGCGGCCCCACGGGCCGCCGTGCACCGTCAGGACCATCGGGACCGGCTGCTCGGGGCGGCCATCGCCGTCGGGATCGGTGGCGAGCGGCAGGCTCAGGTAGCTCACCAGGGGCAGCCCGTCGCGGGAGTCGATCACCACCGGGTGCATCGGGGTCAGCGGCAGCCCCTTGAGTGTGGCTTGGCTCTCGATGAGCAGCGTGGCCTGCCGAGTGGAACGATCGTAGCGGTAGTATCGCTCCGGTCCGGCGTCGTCGAAGCGCAGCACGATCCACTGGCGGCCGTCCTTGGTCTGGCTGACCACGGCGAAGTCCTCTCCGGCCAGCGCGCGCAGGGCCTCGATGTCGGGGGCGACCGAGTCGTCGAGCACCTGCCAGCGGTGGCGCAGGTGGTGGAACGATACGGCCAGGGGGCGCCCCGTGTTGGGGTCGGAGATCCAGCCGCTCATGTCGACCTTGGGATCTTCGGCCAGCACCTGTGACTTGCCCGACTTTAGCTCGTAGGCGACCAGGGCCGCGGTCTCGCGACCTCGGCTGTCACCCATGTAGAGCGTGGTGCCGGCGCGATCGAGGCCATAGAGGCGGGTGGACAGTGAGTCGTCCTTGCCGACCACCATCAGCGATTTCCACCGCTTGCCCTTGCGCACGAAGTGCTCGAACCCGCCGTCGGGGAGCGACTTGGTGGCCACGCGAAGCTTCAGATCTTCATCGGCGTGGAAGCCGGAGAAGCTGCCCTCGTTCTTCAAGACCAGCGTGCGCTCGCCGGTCTTGACGTCGACCCGGTACACGTCGTGGTAGCGGGGGTCGCGATCGTTGAGGCCGATGAGGAAGGAATCGGGGTGCTCGCGGCTGGCGGCGACCATCGTGGCCTGGACACCGGGCAGCGGGGTTAGATCTTTGGACTCTCCGGTCGCGGGATCGGTGGCGTAGAGGTGCCAGTTCTCGTCGCCGCCTCGGTCCTGGGCGTAGACGATCCGATCGCCTCCCCAGGTCCAGCCCGCGAAGCGAATGCCGCGCTTTTCGTCCTGGGTCACCGGCTTGGCCGCCGAGGGGTCATCGGCTGGGCCGACCCATGCGTTGAGCACACCGTTGACGGGGGCCATGAACAGCAAGTGGCTCCCGTCGGGGCTGAGGCTGGGGCTGGTCTTGTCGGGGTTGCCGAACAGGATCTCGCGCGGGATGAGGGAGGCGTCGGCACGAGCCTCGGCCGTGGCGGCGCCGGACTCGGGGGGCACCGGGCCGGGGTCGGTCTTGTCGGGACACGCGGTGAGCAACAGGCCCGACAGCAGCACAGACGAGCGACGAAGACGTGGCATGGGCATGGCTTGGATGGTGTACGGACCCTTGAGGGTTTCACCAATGGGTTGGTTCCTTGTCTCACATGGGTCGCGGTCGGGGGTCGGGGTGGGGGGTCGCGGTCGGGGGTCGCGGTCGGGGGTCGCGGCCGGGTCGCGGTCGGGGGTCGCGATCTGCGCAGGTCCGAGTTGCGAGTGTCGTCGCGGTGGTGTGACGTAGGGGGTGGGGTGGGTCGGCCCGGGCGGATGGGGCGTGGGCTTGCGGTAAGCGCGGCTTTGGTCGAGCATGCGAGCGCCATGACACGTCTCGCTGGATCGCTTTGCTTCGCGCTGCTGGTCTCCGTTGCTCCCGCCTGTGACTCGGGAGCCAAAAAGGACGACAAGAAGGCTGCCAAAAAGGACGGGGCCAAAGAGGGCGGCGCCGACAAGGGCGAGGCCGGCAAGGGCGCGGTCAAGGCGGCCGAGGGTGGAGATGCCAAGGCGGAGGCCAAGCCGGCCGCGCCGGTCAAGCTGGCCGAGCTGTCCATGGAGGATACCGGTCTCGATGCCAAGCTCCAGGCACCCGAGGGGGCCAAGGCGGCCGAGGATCTCGGGGCGTTCGTGGTCACTGCGGGCGAGAGCTTCCAGCTGCAGGTCAACACGGGCGCCGCCGATCTGGCCGCGAGCAAGAAGGAGATCGAGGGCAACACGGTCAACAAGCTCAAGAGCTTCGTGACCGAGTCGGAGACCGAGCTGGTCTACGAGACCGAGGTGGCGGGCAATCCCGAGTTCCACTTCGTGATGAACCTCGAGCTCGACGGTGCCAAGTACAATTGCGAAGACAAGAAGGGCCAGGCCTTCACTCGGGCCGACATCGACGCGATGGTCGCGGCGTGCAAGTCATTGACGCCGACCGACTAGCAGAGCGGTCGCGGGGGTTTCGCGTCACGGGCCGGTGACAATCGAAGTCTAGACGTCGACGCGGCCGTGGTTCGATGTTGGGATCGGGTTCATGATGGCCGGTGTTGGTGCGTGGCGTGGCCCGAGGTCGGCGATGGTGCTGGCTGTGGCATGGACGATGATGCTTGGCCTTGGGGGATGTGAGCGTCAGCCCGAGCCAGCGTCTCCTTCGCCTGGCGAGGAGCAGCCCCCCGACGTGCCCGAGCTTCCCACTGAGCCCACGACCCCGCTTCATCCCGCGTTGGTTGCCCACGTGCAGGCGCAGATCCTGCCGGCGGTGGCCGAGGTTCCGGCCGAGCGCCGAGTGGAGCTCGCTCGGCTCGCCACCTTCGTCAGCGAGCGAGGGCTCGCGAAGCAGTCCGCCGATCTCACCTTCATCTGTACCCACAACTCGCGCCGCAGCCAGATGGCGCAGGTGTGGGCGGCCGCGGCCGCGGCCTGGTTCGGGGTCGACGCCGTGCGATCCTTTTCGGGCGGGACCGAGGCGACCGCGTTCAACCCTCGGGCCGTGGCTGCGCTGCGGCGAGCCGGCTTCGAGCTCGAGTCGGGGCCCGGGGACAACCCGCGGGTTCGCGTAGGGCTGGGGCCGCAGGGGCCCGAGCTCTTGTGCCACTCCAAGCGGTTCGGTGACGCGCCCAACCCCAAGGAGGGCTTTGCGGCGGTCATGACCTGCTCGGCGGCCGATAAGTCGTGTCCCACCGTGTCCGGGGCCGCGCTGCGGGTCGGGTTGCCGTACGAGGATCCCAAGGTCGCCGACGATACGCCCGGCGAAGCTGCCCGTTACGACGCGCGGAGCCAGCAGATCGCGGCGGAGATGTTCTACTTGATGTCGCTGGTGCGCGGCTGAGGGAGCCTCTATGCCGAGGTCGGCAGGGGATGCGCGACGGAGTCGCGCCCGGCGACTATCTATGCCGAGGCCGGCAGGGGATGCGCGACGGAGTCGC
>JBCCWC010000228.1:0-24421 GCA_039194325.1 Myxococcota bacterium | reverse complement strand
GCTGGCTGTAGTTGCGTTCGACGGGCTTGAAGTCGCCACCACGGAGATCTACGGTGCCGAGCTTGTCGCGCAGCAGCGGGATCAGTATCTCGGGATTTTCGCGAATTAGATCGACCAGAATTTCGTGCAGCATCGAGGGCATGGGCCCAAGTAATGCGGCTGGCGTGCCATGGCCTGGGAAAGTGATCTCGCGGGGTTGGTCGTTCGAATTTTAGCAATGGCCCACCAGTGGGCCGACAGGGTGCCAGCCAGTGGGCCACCTGTGCGCGGGATCGCGTGGGTGGGATGTGGGCGGAACGGTTCGAGCACAATGTCACAATTGGGGGGAGTTGACCCAGGGCGTTGGCGTGGGGCGAACTCGGACGTGATGGAGACTGTGGTCACGCGGGGGCCGATTGGCCCTCTTTCACGCGTGACACCTACCCCACACATGCTCGCCGGCGTTGTGGGTCGTGGGTGCTTGGAGTTACGAGTCGTCGCCGGCTGCGCGTGAGCGGGGACCCCTTCGCGCTACGCGGGCCCAAGCGGCTTCATGCAGCGGTGCGTTGAGCAAGCCGCTCATTGGTCGACGATCTGAAGGTTGGCACCCGCCAAGGCTACTTCAGGCGGGGTCGGGCGTGCGCCACATGGGCTCGATGACTGGACCATCACCGCCGATACAAAAGGTGGTGATCGTGTCGAAGCCGTGGGCGCGGTAGAAGCCCGTGTTCTTGGGGTTCGAGTTCTCCAGATAGACCGGCACGTCCGCCGCATCGCACGCCGCCAGCACCGGCGCGAGCAGGGCCTTGCCGATGCCCTGACCACGCGCTGATGACACGGTGCCGATGGTGAACAGATAGAGGTGCGGCTCTTTGGGATGATGCTCGGCCATCTGTTTGGACAAGACCATAGCCCGCCGTATCGCACCCTTTGAGCCATGACGCCAAACGCCGAGCACAAAGGCGAGCAGGGCGAGCGGGCCGAATCTCATGGCCGCGCCAGGCGGGAACCACATGGTCGCGCCAAGCTCGCCATGGATGAAGCTGTACCCCGCCGGCACGTAGACCTCGCGCGCGACTACCCGCATCATCGAGCGGATCGCTCGCGGATTGCCGAACACATAGAGATTGGCCGGATCTTCGGCGAAGGCGTCGGCGGTGATGTCCGCGACGGTCCGCCAATCTGCATGTTGCGCGCGGCGTTGCGTGTCTGGAAGCTTGATGTCGAGATCCATGGGCCGCCTGAGATTGGGGCCTGCTTCTTGCCCCATGTCAAGCAACCTTGCGCGACCGCACAGTCCACGTGGTTCGACGACGTAGGCCCAGCAGCAGGAGCACCGCAAGGCCCACCGGCAGCGCAGGGCGCCGTGGCGTGCTGGTGCACCCACACCCGCCGTCCTCGGCCGCCTGCTCCGGTGCGCCGCCGGTCGACGATCCATCGCCGGTCTCGTCGGCGGCCGTTCCCCCCGGCAGCCCGCTCGTGGAATCGACCGCGGCCCCGCCGGTGGTGTCCTCGAAGGGCTCGAAGCAGCTGGCGGGCGCCTCGGCCGTGATCGCGCCTCCACCCACGCGCCAGCCCTGTTGCCCGAACTCCACCCGCACGTCGATCGTGGGCGCATCAGCCTCTAGCGACAGCTCGTAGGTGGTGCCCTCGATGAACTCGGTGTCCCAGGTGCCGTCGTAGTCCTCGTCCCAGCGGAACGAGGGCGACGGCCAGTCGACGCCGCTGACGCTCACCACCGCGGTACACCGGCCGTCGTCGGGCACGAACTCCACCGCCAGACTCCGCGCGAGGTAGTCGGGCCGCGCCGGCGCCGGCTCGTCGTAGAGCGAGCTGTGGGCTCGCACCCGACCATGACCCCAGGCATCGGGGGCAGCGCTGACCTCCGGGTCGACCTGCGCGCCGTCGAAGATCTGCTCGTTGATCTGCTCGCCCGAGCGCACCTGCTGCCCTTCGAGCAACAGGCCCGCCACTGCCGCCACGTGCGGCCCCGCCCCGCTCGTGCCCGAGAACGCGCGGTAGTTGTTCTGGAAGAACAGGTCCTCGAAGCCCAGCGCCGGATCCTCCACCGCGGGATAGGGCGCGAAGGGATCGGCCGGCGCGGCGATGTCGATCGTCTTGCCTCCGTCGATCCGCGGCCCGAGGCTGCTATAGGGCGCCAGCTCCCCGGGGGCCAACCCGTGGGATCCCGGGTGCTGCCATAGGTACGCGCCCACCGCCAGGCACCGATCCGCAGTGGAGGGGGAGCACATCGTCGACGAGGGCACCTCTTGGTCGAAGGTCACCCCCCGCCCCCACGCGGTCAGGGGATCGTCGAGGTAGGCGTGGATCGGAAGCGAGGGCGAGTCGTGCGTGCAATCGATCGACCAGCTCCCGGCCAGCCCGTCGGGGCGGCTGACAATCACCGATAATAGCGCCGTGCCCCGCGGCGAGTCCCAGCGTGACGAGATCACCGCCACGTCCCCCAGAAACTGCTCGCTGTCTTCAACGATCGGCAGCTCGCCCCCCTGCGGATCGACCAGCGTGCACTGCACCCCGATCGTGTCCGGCCAGTGCAAGTCGAGGCGATACCACGGATACTGGTCACCGGGCACGGTCAGGGGCATGCTCGCCTCTGCCGCGGTCTCGACGTAGGTGTGCTTGCCCGAGGTCTGCAGGTTGCCGGCCGGGCACACGTGGACGATGCCGTCGTCCACCGAGGCATCGATCGCCGCGTCGAGCACCCGCGACCCGTCCAGGTGGATGTCGTACCACACCGCGTACTCGTGCAGCACGACGTCGGCGCCCTCCTCCTCGGTGGCCCACGCGAGATTGTCGATGAGCGCCACCTCGCTAAAGTTGCCGATGCGAGACAGCAGGATCAGATCCGCGTCGGGCAAGAGGCCCCGATGCAGGCGAAACAGGCGATCCTGACCGCCGATCAGGATCCCGACCACCGCGGTCCCGTGGCTGGCCAGATCGTGGTCGTCGTGGGGCGCATTGACCAAGTCGTCGCCGCGGCGCCAGGTCAGAGGCCCTCGCCGGTAGGCCGAGAGCTTCGACGTCGCCAACAGCAGCACGCGCTCGTCGGTGTCGATCATTCCATCGCCGTTGGCGTCGTCGGGCAGGAACATCGCCTCGCCGTAGCCGGGCGCCCCCTCGCCGTAGCCCTCGCTGGGCCCGTAGTCGCGCTGGCCGTCGCCGTCGAAATCGACATAGAGATAGTCGACGGATGGATCGAGGGTCCCGTTGAGCCCTTCGTATTGGAGCCCATCGCCGTCGGAGTACCGATGGGCGTAGTCGAGCAGTTCCAGGGTCTCGAAGTCTTCGATCATCCCGTCGAGGTTGGTGTCGATCGCATCGACCCCCGGGGTCAGCTGCCCGTCACCGTCGACGTCGATCCAAGGGTAGGCCCCGCCGTCGGCCCGAAAGAAGTGCGGATGAAACAGATCGATCGCATTGTCGATGTCGACGATCGTCACCCCCTGGCCGGTGGGACCTTGCAGCGGCACGGGGCCGCGGGCGTGGGCCGCCCAGGCTTCGATCTCCGTGCCGGTGGAGGCGGTGGGCTCGACGAACTCGGACCGCCCCAGCGACACGGGGATCCCCTCGCCAGGGAGCGCCCGCAGAACCGACGCAGGAGCCTGCACAGGGTAGTACGCCCCCAGGTGCCGCGGCGTGCCGTGTCGGCCCCGGCTAAACACCACGCCGCGAGCCTCGAGCGACGCGAGCAGACGCGGGTCGGCGGACGAGAGCTCGAGGATCGCGGCGGTCGGTCGGGCGGGCGCCTCCCGGGCAAACCGACGCAGCTGGGGATCGATCCGCCGCTCGGCCGGCGAGGTGGCCAGGGCCGGTGCCGGGACGCTCAGCACGAAGGCGATCCCAAGGCCCCACGTCGACGTCCAAAGTCGTAAACATCGAATGTCCATAAGGGCCGCAGTGTCCCACGAAATACGAGACACACGAGCCCGTCGAGGGACGACTTGACCCTTCACGGGGTACGACACGTACGCCCCGCGCACTACGAGGCACCCAGAGCGCGCGCACTGCCCCGCGTACCCCCCTGCGTGCTCCATATCGCGCGCTCGGGCGGCATACTGGAGCGCTCGGTGCCCGGCATTTGCCCTCGAGCCGTCGCATGCCCGGTCAATCGGGTGATATCGCGTTGGCATAGTTGGCGAGCGGTCGGATCCGCAGGGCATGATTGCCTTGGGGGAAGCGAACGGGATGGACACACCCAGGGGGATGCACGACGAGGCGTCCAAGGACAGCGGCGATGCTACCAAGGACGTCGGCGAGACGGTCTGCTTGGGAGCTCCGCACAGAGTCGTGAAGCCGAGCCGGCGGATAGCCGACGCGGAGGGCTCGGCCGATCTGACCACGCTCGGCCGCTACGTGGTGCTTGGCGCCCTGGGCCAAGGCGGCATGGGCATCGTGTACGAGGCCTTCGACCGCACCCTCGACCGCAAGGTTGCGATCAAGGTACTGCACGAGGATCTCGGCCGCGACCAAACCGCTCGACTGCTGCGGGAGGCCCAGGCCATGGCCAAGCTCTCGCATCCCAACGTGGTGCCGGTGTTCGAGGCCAACACGGTGGATGGCCAGACCTTCGTGGTCATGGAGTTGGTCGGAGGCCAGACGCTACGGCAATGGATGTGCCAAGACCCGCGCCCCGATTGGCGGCAATGCGTCGAGGTGTTCATCGGGGCCGGCGAGGGCTTGGCCGCCGCCCACGCCGCGGGGCTGGTGCATCGCGACTTCAAGCCCAGCAACGTGCTCATCGACGATCACGGTCGCGCCCGGGTGCTCGACTTTGGGCTGGCCCGTTGGAGCGATGTCGAGGCGATGAGCAGCGACAACGTTGGCTATCTGGGAACCCCGGTTGAAAACGCCCCGTACCGGGACGGCCCCACGTATGCCGGCACCTCGCGCGGGACCACGCTGGACACAGAGGATGACAAGCCCATCCTCGACCAGGCATTGACCAAGACCGGGGTCGTGATGGGCACCCCCGCCTACATGCCACCCGAGCAAATGCAAGGGGGCGAGGTCGACGCGAGCTGCGACCAGTTCAGCTTTTGTGTCTCGCTTTATGAGGCCGTGTACGGTGAGCGCCCGTTTGCGGGCCGCACGCTGACCGGGCTGATGGACGCGATCATGCGTGGTGACATCCGGCCGATCCCCACGGGCAGCCTGGTGCCGACTCTGCTGAGCGCCATCCTGCTGCGGGGCTTGGCGACCGATCCCAAAGAGCGGTGGCCGTCGATGGAGGTGCTGCTGCACGAGCTACGCACGCTGGTGGCGCCACGCACCCGGCGGTGGATGACGATGGGGGTGATGACGGGGTTGGTGGCCTTGGGGGGAGGGCTGGCCCTGGGGCAGTATGCGCAGGTCAAGGAGCGCTGCACGGGGGCTCAGGCGCAGATGGACGGGGTCTGGGATGACGCTCGCCGCGAGCGAGTACGGGCGGCCATCCTGGGAACGGGCCGCTCGTTTGCCGCCAGTACGTGGGAGCGCATCGAGCCCCAGCTCACTGCCTATGCGAACGCCTGGATAAAGACCCACACCGCGGCGTGCGAGGCGACCAGCATGCATGGGGAGCAGCCGCACAAGGTGCTCGACCTGCGCATGCGCTGCCTGGGTGAGCGCCGCGCCGCACTGCGGGCCACGGTCGATGTGCTGGCAGACGCCGACGACGAGGTGGTCACCAAGGCGGTCAGGATCGTCGCGGATCTACCCGCGCTAACCCGCTGCGACGACCTCGAGTGGCTAGAGCAACAAAGCCAGCGGGTACCTCCGCCCGACGACCCCGACGTGGCGGAGGCGGTCGAGGCTCTGCGCGTACGCCTGACGGAGATCAAGGCGATGCAGAAGGCGGGCCGGTACGCCGAGGGGCTCGAGGCCGCAGAGGCGGTCATGGAGCAAGCCGACCGACTGGGGTACCCGCCGCTTGTCGCTGAAGTTCTTTACAGGCGGGGAGAGCTACGAGAAAGCACCGGCCAGTACGACGAAGCGGAACAGGACCTTCGACAGGCTTATACGCTAGCAGTCCATCACCAGCACGATCTGGTCGCGCTCGATGCGGTCCAGTACTTGACCTTCGTCGTGGGTACTCGACTCGCACGGCATGCCGAAGGTCGGCACTGGGGCGAGACGAAGGCCTTGCCCCTGGCCCAGCGCAGCGGCGATCCGTTGCAGGAGGCGCATGCCCTCAACAACCTGGGCGGTGTGTTCGATTCTCTTGGAGACTACAAGAGCGCCCGGGATTATCATCAGCGAGCACTAGCGATATACGAGAAGGCGCTCGGCCCCGACCATCCCCATATCGCCAAGAATCTGGACGACCTGGGCGGTGTGTTCGATTCTCTTGGAGACTACAAAAGCGCCCTGGATTGTCATCAGCGAGCGCTGGCGAACTACGAGAAGGCGCTCGGCCCCGAACATCCCTATGTCGCCGGGAGCCTGATGAACCTGGGCCATGTGCTCTCGTCTCAGGGAGACTACGAACGCGCCCGGGAGCACTATCAACGAACGCTGGCGATCATGGAGAAGGCGCTCGGCCCCGACCATCCCCATGTCGCCGGGAGCCTGACGAGCCTGGGCAATGTGTTCTCGTCTCAGGGAGACCACGAACGCGCCCGGGAGCACCATCAACGAGCGCTGGCGATACACGAGAAGGCGCTCGGCCCCAACCATCCCAATACAATCCAGATCTTGACCAGCCTGGGTAATGTGTCCGCTCATCAGGGCGACTACGAACGGGCCCGGGCGCATCATCAACGAGCGCTGGCGATACGGGAGAAGGTGCTCGGCCCCGACCACCCCCATGTCGCCATGAGCTTGCACAACCTGGGCAGCGCGTCGTTGTATTTGGGAGACAACAAGAGCGCCTGGGATTACAATCAGCGAGCGCTGGCGATATACGAGAAGGCGCTCGGCCCCGACCATACCAGCGTGGCCGCGAGCCTGGGCAACCTGGGCAATATACTGGTGTCTTTGGGAGACTACCAAAGCGCCCGCGATCACTATCAGCAAGCGTTGGCAATAGACGAAAAGGCGCTCGGCCTCGACCATCCCCATGTGGCCTACTCGCTTATCGGGCTAGCCGGGGTGGCGCTCGAGATAGGCGATTCAAAGTCTGCCCAGGCGCATGCCGAGCGTGCCGTCTCGATCTTGGAGGCGGCCACGTTGGCCCCCGAAATACTCGCGAACGCCCGCTTCGTGCTTGCGCGAGCCCTGTGGAGCACGCGAAGCGAGCGGACGCGAGCCCGCATGCTGGCCGAACAAACCCGGGAGACCTTGGCAAACACCGAGGATCCCGGCGAGTCCAACATCGATCTCGGAGAGGTCGAGACCTGGCTGGCCACGCACCGCGTCAAGTAGCGCCGCCCCTTCCGGATTCCGGCTCGCCCGCTCGGGCGGGCCGCGTCCGGCCTCAGCGGGCGCCCAGCTCCGCCGCTCGCTTCTCGTCGCGCTTGCGCAGGTTGTGATCGAGCTGGCGCTTGCGCAGCCGCAGGCTCTTGGGGGTGACCTCCACCAGCTCGTCGTCTTCGATGAAGGCCAGCGCCTGCTCGAGGCTGTGCACCCGCGGCGGGGTCAAGAAGAGCTTCTCGTCGGCGTTGGCGGCCCGCACGTTGGTGAGCTTCTTGGTGGTGCAAGGGTTGACGATGATGTCGGTGTCGCGGCTATGGGCGCCGATGATCATCCCCGGGAACACCTTGACCTGAGGCCCCACGAACAGCACCCCGCGATCCTGGAGGCGATGCAGCGAGTAGGTGACCGTCTCGCCGCGCTCGAGCACGATGATCACCCCGTGCGAGCGCTGCTTGAGCGGGCCGAGGTAGGGCCCGTAGCCGTCGAAGATCGACGAGAGCACCCCGGTGCCCCGGGTCTGGGTGAGAAACTCGGAGCGGTAGCCGATGAGGCTGCGGGTGGGCACCCGAAACTCCATGCGGGTGCGCCCGGGGCCGTCCTCCTCCATCACCAGCATCTCGCCGTGCTTGCCCAGGCGCTCGATGATCGCGCCGGAGTACTCGGCGTCGCACTGGGCCACGACCCGCTCGTAGGGCTCGGCCTTGCCGCCCGCGCCCTCGCGCAGGATCACCCGCGGCCGAGAAACACAAAGCTCGTAGCCCTCGCGACGCATGGTCTCGATCAGCACCGACAGGTGCAGCTCGCCCCGCCCCCGCACCTCGAACTCCTCGGGCGACTCGGTGTCCTCCACCTGCAGGGCCACGTTGGACTTGATCTCCCGCATCAGCCGCTCCCGCAGCTTGCGCGAGGTGACGAACTGCCCCTCGAGCCCGGAGAAGGGGCCGTCGTTGGCACGAAAGCGCATGGTCAAGGTGGGAGGATCGACAGTGAGCGCGGGGAAAACGGTTCGCTCGTCGACCGCCTCGGACGTGAGCGTGTCGCCCACCTGGAGCGAGCTCATCCCGGCCACGGCCACGATGTCACCGGCGCGGGCCTGCGTCAGCTCGAAGCGACGCAGACCCTGAAAGCCGAGGATCTTGCTGACCCGAAAGATCTCCGCGCACTTGGGCGGATCGGGCTCGCTCCCGTCGGCGCTGCTGTCGGCCCCACCACCAGCCCCACCACCAGCCCCACCACCAGCGTGAGCCGGGGCCGGTCGCATCAGCGCGAGCCGCCGCCCCATGTCGATCACCCCGTCGCGGATCCGGCCGATCGCCAGGTAGCCCAGGTAGTTGTCGTGCAGCAGCGTCGACACCCACATGGCGGGCGGACGATCCTCCTCCACCTGCGGAGCGGGGGCGTGCTCGACGATCATGTCGAGCACCGCCTCCATGCTCACCCGCTCCTCGTCGGGATCATGCATGGCAAAGCGCTGCACGGCGCTTGTATAGATCACCGGAAAGTCCAGCTGCTCTTCGCTAGCGTCGAGCGCGGCGAGCAGATCGAAGGTGGCGTCGACGGCCCGGCTGGGCTCGGCCGCCTGCCGGTCGATCTTGTTGACCACCAGCAGCACCCGCAGCCCGCGGGCCACCGCCTTCTCGGTCACGAAGCGGGTCTGCGGCATCGGGCCCTCCACGGCGTCCACGATGAGCAGCACCGCGTCGACCATGTTGAGCACCCGCTCCACCTCGCCGCCGAAGTCGGCGTGCCCCGGGGTGTCGACGAGGTTGATCCGCACCCCCTGGTACTCGAGCGCGGTGGGCTTGGAGGTGATCGTGATCCCCCGCTCACGCTCGAGGTCGCCCGAGTCGAGGGCCTGCGCGGTGTCTCCCTCGCCCCGCGCAAAGGCGCCGGCGATCGCCAATAGCGAGTCCACGAGCGTGGTCTTGCCGTGATCGACATGCGCAATGATCGCGACGTTGCGGACCTGGGACCGGGAGGCGGCCATGGGCCCGGACTTTGGCGCGCCCGTGCAACCCTGGCAAGCACGGCGGCTCACGACGCCTCACGACGCCTCACGACGCCAGTGGCGCGGGCCCAGCGTGATAGAAGCACCCTCGGTGAAGCCTCACGAGTACATCGAGCACGATGCCACCAGCCTGGCCGCCCTCGTCCGCGCCGGCGAGGTGACGGCCGACGAGCTCGTCGAGCGAGCGATCGCCCAGATCGAGACCCACAACCCTCGGGTCAACGCGGTGATCCACCGCATGTACGACCACGCCCGAGCAGCCGTGGAGGCGGGGCTCCCCGACGGCCCGCTGCGAGGCGTGCCCTTCTTGCTCAAGGACCTGGTGGCGGACTACGCCGGGGTGCCCACCTCGGCAGGCAGCCGGTTCCTCGCCGATCGGATCCCCACGGCCGACAGCGAGCTGGTCCGCCGCTACAAGGCGGCGGGGCTGGTGATCCTGGGCAAGACCAACACGCCCGAGCTGGGGATCATGGGGGTCACCGAACCCGAACTGCACGGCCCAACCCGCAACCCCTACGATCCCGATCGTACGCCCGGGGGCAGCAGCGGAGGCTCGGCGGCCGCGGTGGCGTCTCGCATGGTGCCGGCGGCCCACGCCGGCGACGGGGGCGGCTCGATCCGGATCCCGGCCGCGGCGTGCGGGCTGGTGGGGCTCAAGCCCACGCGCGGCCGCACGCCCTTCGGGCCCGACGCGTCCGAGCGCTGGCTGGGCTATGTGTGCCAGCACGCGGTGACCCGCAGCGTCCGCGACACCGCACAAGTCCTCGACGCAACCCGAGGACCCGACCCCCACGCGGCCTACCACGCCCCGCCCCCGGAGCGCCCGTTCGTGGAAGAGGTGGAGCGCGAGCCCGGCCGGTTGCGGGTAGCGTTCACCACCGAGCCGCTGCTGATGGGGGAGCTTTCGGCCGAGTACCGCGCCGCGGTGGAGTCCACCGCCGAGCGCCTGGCCGCCCTGGGCCACCACGTCGAGTCCGCGCACCCGCAGATCGACCGAGAGGCGATGGTCGAGTCCTACCTGAGCACGGTGGCGGCCAACATCTACGGCGATCTAGCCCAGGCCTCGCGCAGGCAGGGCCGCCCCCTGCGGGCCGCCGACTTCGAGCTAGCCACGTGGATCCTCCGCGAGGTGGGCCGCACGCTGAGCGCCGGCCACCTGATCGCGCTGCGCAACCGCGAGAGCGAGACCCGCGGGGTGATGGCGCGCTTCCACGAGCGCTACGATCTTCTGCTGACCTCCACCATGGCCTACGCCCCGGCGCGGATCGGCGAGCTGCTGCCCAGCCGCGCCGAGCGGCTGGGCATGCACGTGCTGCGGCACCTGCCCCTGCGCCCGCTGCTGCGCCAGGCCCTCGTCGCCAGTCGCACCCAGCTTCGGGCCTACCCCAACACGCAGCTGTTCAACATCACGGGACAGCCAGCGATCTCGATGCCCGTGACGCGGGACGCCGCGGGCCTGCCGGTGGGGGTCCAGATGGTGGCGCGCTTCGGCGAGGAGGCGACGCTGTTGCGGGTGGCGGCCCAGCTGGAGGCCGAGATCGGGTGGACGAAGGCTCGGCCGCCCTTTCTCGAGCGGTGAGCGGTCGCAGCCCCATCGGCCCGACCGGTGTCAGCCCGGGCGCACGCCCGCCCGTCACTCGCTCGAGCACGTGCCCCACCGGGCGATCAGCTCCGCGGCCACCACCAAGGCGTGGGGATCGAGCCCCTCGATGTACTCGCGTAGCGGAGCGAGCTGGGGGTCAGCGCGTAGTGCCCACACGATGCCCGCCGGCTCGTGCCCCCGCATGAGCAGGTCGAGCAGCCGCTGCTGATACCGATGCAAGACCGCCTCGTCGACCTGCGGGGGCTCGTGCGCCCGGTCCGACTCTTGCGCCCTGTTCAGCTCTTGCGTCCTATCCGCCTCTTGTGCCCTATCCATGGCCACATCGCTCCTGCACCGTCGCGCGTACGCGCATGAAGTCCTCTCGAAAGCCCGCCGCGGCCTCGGAACCCTGGAGGGTGAAGCCGAGCCGCTCCAGCACGACCAGCTCCACCGCGGGACACCGCGGCAGCACTTCGTGCAAGAGCCCATGGACGGCGTCGGGGACGTCACCGTCGTGGGTGTCACGGCGAAAGCGACGCGCCCGCCCCTCGGCGCGGGGCTCGGACCACGACCCCCCGGACAGGTGGATCACCTGAACTCGCTCGAGCGGGTAGGTGCCGAGTAACTCGCGGGCATCGAGCCCAAAGTTCACCGCCTGACAGTAGAGGTTGTGCAGATCGAGCAACAAGTAGCCCCCCACCGCCTCCAGCACCTCGGTGAGCAAGGGCCCCTGCCCCCGCACATCGGCGACGCTCAGCGCCAAGGCCAGGTTCTCCAGGCCCACCGACGTACCCGTAATCTCGGCCAGTCGACCGAGCGATGCGATCCCCACCTTCGCCGCGACCGGACCGGGCGGTACGGGCAACGGCGCCCCTCCGTTGGCCTGACCGGCCACCATGAACCCGAAGTGCTCCGACACCCCACGATAGCGGCGACGCCGACACTCGGCCGCCACCCGCTGCAACCACGCCTCCCGGTGGGGCGCCCGCACCGAGAATGGCGACATGGTGACCCCGTGCCCCCAAAGGCGTCCGGCCTCCGCGTAGTACTCAAGCAGCGCCTCGGCCCAGTCCGGCGGCGTCTGCCGACCCCAGCCGATCTCGAAGCTGTGCTCGAGCCCGTCGACCACCCCTTGCTCGAGCAGAGGCAGCGCCGCGAGCCGAAACGGCTCCTCGAGCATCAACGACAGTCCCACGTGGACCATGAACGACACGGAGCATGCCACGAAGGGCACGGGCCGGGTGGAACGCTCCGTTTCGCCCGCACGACCGAACGCACTTCAGCACGCACGACCACCCCACAACGACCCCTACGACGACATCCGCGACGAACAAAGGCGCCGACCCCGGGGCGCGAATCCGCGGGTCGGCGCTCGTCAAAGGCCCGGATCGAAACTTCAGCCCCGCCCGCAGGCCAGGCACTCCCAGCCGCGATCGGGCGAGGTCACGGCCAACCCCGGATCGACGGACGGGGGCGAAGCCTTTGGACGCGAGCGCGGCCGGCGGCGCACCGGAGGGCGGGTGGTGAACACGGGGGGAGCGCTCACCGCCGGGGTCCCGCCCTCGTACGGTATGAAGGCCGGGTCGGGCTCGGGCTCGACCGGTCGCCCCAGATCGGCGATCGGCGGGGGCTGCGGCGCAGGCTGGGCTCGCGCGCGTTCGATGGTTTGCTCTACCACCCCGGCGACGCCAGGTCGATCGAGCAGCAGCGGCGTGAGCGGCTTGGCCGGCGGCTCGGCCGGGGATGATGCCGACGCGATGGTCTCGGTTGGCGCGGGCGCGGGTTCCTGCACGGCACTCTCGGCCTCGTCGACGAGATCACAGCCGCCCAGGACGACAGCACCAATTCCGATACCAACTCGAACTCGACCCAGGAGCGTCGCGGGAAGTCGCATCGCTGTGGACCAACGGGCGACCTACGGTGCCGATCTAGCCGATGTCGGATCCATCTCGCTCTCGATCTCGCTCTCCAGCACCGGGCGCTCCATCGTCCGGCGCGCCATCACCGGACGGATCGTGCAGCGCATAGGGAACCCGCGGAACACCGTCGTCCCCCAGTGGCGCCGTATCCGCTCGCACCACCGAATCCCGCGGCAGATCCGCATAGAGGTGCGGAAACAAGTCGCCCCCCCGAGAGGGCTCCCAGCGCAGTGCCCCCGGCGGGAGCCGAGCCGGGTCGACCTCGAGCACCACCAACCCCGACCGACCCCGAAAGTGTAGGGCGAGCGTCTGCTGAACCTGATGCGCCGCCGACAGGTGCACGAAGCCATCCTCATGATCGACCGGCGCCCAGGGCAATCGGCCGGTGCGCTGACACGCACTCCAGTCGTCGGCCGGGCAGATCTTGTAGATCACCGAACTAGCCCGTGCGCTGGATCAAGTGGTAGCCGAACGGCGTCTCCACCACGCCGCTGGTCTGACCCACCTCCATGCCGAACGCGGCGTTCTCGAAGGGGCCCACCATCTGGCCTCGACCGAACGAGCCGAGGTCCCCCCCCTTGGACGAGGAGGGGCAGTCGGAGTGCTGCCGAGCGAGGTCGGCAAAGTCGGCGCCCTGCTGGATCTGGCTCTGGAGCTGTTGGATCTGCTGCTGGGCTTCCTCTTTCGAACGCGTCGCGGTGGAGCGCTGGGATCCCTGGTACATCAGCAGAATGTGAGAAGCGCGAACCGAATTGGGCATGTCCGGCGGAGCATAACGCGATCGCGCGCTGGCAACACCAGCCGCCGCTCGATCGTGATAAGCCGGGCCCATGCGGCGTACCGCCTTCGCCCTCGCCCCGGCCATGGCCCTGGCTCTTTTTAGGTGCAACCCCTCGACGTCCTCGACCCCGCCCGCTGCCCCGGCGACAACCACCCCCAGCCCCCCGAGCACACGCACCGAGGAGGTGGTGGATTCCTACCACGGGGTCGAGGTCGCCGACCCGTACCGCTGGCTCGAGGACGGCGAAGCGCCAGAGGTTCGAGCATGGAGCGACGCCCAGAACGAATACGCGCGCGCGCACCTTGACGCCCTGCCGGCGGCCGCGGTCCTGCGCCCCCAGGTCGAGACGATCCTGGCCGCGCCGGTGGTCTCCTATCATGAGCTGCGCCGCGCGGGCGGCAAGCTCTTCGCGAGCAAGCGCCAGCCACCCAAGCCCCAGCCGCTGGTCGTCGTGCTCGATGATCCCGACGACCCCAGCCGCGAGCGCGTGTTGATCGATCCGGCGGTGCTCGATCCAAAGGGCACGACCTCCGTCGACTGGTTCATCCCCTCCCCCGATGGCCGCTATCTGGCCGTCTCGCTCTCGGTCGGCGGCAGCGAGACGGGCGACGTGCACGTCTACGAGGTGCAGACGGGCCAAGAGGTCTTCGAGACGATCACGCGGGTCAACGGGGGTACGGCCGGCGGTGATCTGGCCTGGGCCGCGGACGGCAAGGGCTTCTTCTATACCCGCTACCCGCGGGACGGCGAGCGGCCGCCGCAGGACATGGCCTTCTACCAGCAGCTCTACTACCACGCGCTGGGCACCCCACCGGCGGAGGATCGCTACGAGTTGGGCAAAGACCTGCCCCGCGTGGCCGAGATCCAGCTCGACGTGGACGAGGCCAGCGGGCGAGTGCTGGCCACCGTGCAAAAGGGCGACGGGGGGCAGTTCGCCCACTACCTGCGGCAGCCCAAGGGCACGTGGACGCCGCTCAGCGAGTTCGGCGACCGGGTGGTGCACCTGGCCTTCGGCCCTCGCGACCGGCTCTACGTGGTCTCTCGCGCTGATGCGCCGCGCGGTCAGCTGCTGGTGACCTCGGCCCGTACGCCCAACATCGCGGGCGCCAAGCCGCTGGTGCCGCAGGGCGAGGACACGCTGGTGACCGATTTTTGGGGCGGCGGCACGGTGGTCGCGACCAAGCGGCGGATCTACGTGCTCTACCAGACGGGCGGGCCGTCGCAGATCCGCGCCTTCGACACCAAGGGCAAGCCCGCCCCCGGACCGCCGGTGGGCGAGGTGGCCGCGGTGCACTCGATGGTCCCGCTAGGCGGCGACGATCTGCTGCTGAGCACCACCTCGTACGCAGAGCCCATCACGTGGCTGCGCTGGGACGCCAAGGCGGGCACGAGCACCAAGACGCCGCTGTCGGCCCGCTCGGCCGCCGACTTCTCCGGGGTGCAGGTGCGACGGGAAATGGCCCGTTCGGCGGACGGCACCGAGATCCCGGTCAACATCCTCGCGCCCGCCGGGATCGAGCTCGACGGCAGCCACCCCGGCCTGGTCACCGGCTACGGCGGCTTCGGGGTCAGCCTCACCCCGTACATGCGCTCGACCTGGTCGGTGCTGCTGCGGCACGGCTTCGTGATCGCGGTGGCCAACCTCCGAGGCGGCAGCGAGTTCGGCGATGCCTGGCACGAGGCGGGTCGGCTGACCCGCAAGCAGAACGTCTTCGACGATTTCGACGCCGTGCTGCGCCACCTTATCGATCGCGGGTATACCCGGCCGGAGCGCCTGGCCATCGAGGGCGGTAGCAACGGGGGCCTGCTGATGGGCGCGGCCCTCGTCCAGCATCCCGAGCGGGTCCGGGCGGTGGTCTCTCATGTGGGGATCTACGACATGTTGCGGGTGGAGCTGTCGTCCAATGGCGCGTTCAATGTGGTCGAGTACGGCACGGTGAAGGATCCCGAGCAGTTTCGGGCGCTGCGAGCCTACTCGCCCTATCACAATGTGGTCGACGGCACCGCGTACCCCGCGGTGCTCATGATGACCGGGGCCAACGATCCGCGGGTGGATCCGATGCAGTCGCGCAAGATGACCGCGCGCCTGCAGGCGGCGACCGCCAACGCTGGCGCCGACGCGAGCCCGATCCTGCTGCGCACCAGCGCCACTACCGGGCACGGCAGCGGCACCCCGCTCCACGCCCGCGTGGAGCAGACCGTCGACGCCTATGCGTTCCTGTTCGAGCGACTCGGGGTGCAGGCGCAGGCCGACGCGAAGCCAGCCGCCTCGCCCGAACCTGCCTCGCCCGAACCCGCCTCGCCGAGCCCCGACTCACCCGACCCTGCCTCGCCAGGGGACTCCTCGTCATGACGACCTCCGCTCCGATCGCGCTGCTCACCGAGTCGCGCTATGTCGAGCTCGTCCCCGGAGATTGGTACATCGAGAACATCTTCGAAGAAGACGGATTGGTCGCCGAGGCACTCGCCGCGCGCGGCCTGGCCACCGAGCGCGTAGACTGGGCCCGGCCCGACGTGGACTGGTCGCGCTTTGGCCTCGCGTTGTTTCGAACCACCTGGGACTACTTCGCTCGCTTCGCACAGTTCGAGACCTGGCTCGATCGCGTGACGTCGCACGTGCCCCTTTACAACCATGCCTCGCTGGTGCGCTGGAACGTGGACAAGCACTACCTGCGAGACCTCGAGGACCGCGGGGTGCATACCGTGCCCACCGTGTTCATCGAGCGCGGCAGCACGACCTCGCTTGGTGCTCTGCTCGCCACGCATGGCCTGACGCAGGCGGTGCTCAAGCCGGTGGTCTCCGGGGCCGCCCGCCACACGTACCGGGTCGACCCCAGCCGGGCCGCGGCCCACGAAGAGCGCCTGGCGAGCCTGCTCAAGGACGAGGCAATGATGCTCCAGCCCTTCCAGCGTGACATCGTCGAGCGCGGCGAGATGACCCTGGTGGTCATCGACGGCCGCTTCACCCACGCGCTGCGCAAGGTGGCCAAGGCGGGCGACTTCCGGGTCCAGGACGACCACGGCGGCACCGTGCATCCCTATACGCCCACCCCCGAGGAGATCGCCTTCGCCGAGCGGGCGATGGCCGCCTGCGATCCGGTGCCGCTCTACGGGCGCGTGGACATGATCCGCGACAACGAGGGCGCGCTGGCCGTGATGGAGCTCGAGCTGGTGGAACCCGAGCTGTGGTTTCGACTGCACCCGCCCGCGGCCGATGCGCTGGCCGCGGGGTTGGTGCGCCGAGTCTCACCCTAGGGCTTCAGAACAATGGTTATTGACCTTCTTGCGACCAGCGAAGAGTTAGGGTAAAAACCGAATACGGATTCGGGTTCTATTTTGAGTACTCCCTCCCCCTTCGTCGAGCCACGCCAACAGCGCAGCCGCCGCACGCTCCAGCGGATCGTCGATGCGTTCGAGCAGGCCCTCGACGCCCAGACCTTCGAGGAGATCACCGTGGGCGCGCTTTGTCAGCGGGCCGGCTGCTCGGTGGGCACCTTCTACGGCCGCGTGGAATCCAAGGACATGCTGCTCGAGCACCTTCGGCAGCGCGTCTTCGAACAGATGCGCTCTACCCTCGCGGAGCTCTTTAGCCCCGAGCAGGCCCAGCAGCGCTCGTTGTCGCAGCTCATCAAGGAGCAGCTGCAGACCCTCGTCGACCTTCACGACCAGCGCCGCGGCGTGCTGCGAGCGGTCATCGTCCAGGCACGCCGACAGACCGCCTTCGCCGGGCCCACCCGAGAGTTCAACGCCGCCGTGCTACGGCTGGTGGCCGACTCGTGGCTGGTGCACCGCGACGTCATCGCCCACCCCGATCCCGTGGCCGCCGTGGAGCAGGCCACGCTGATGGCCGTGGGCTACCTGCGCGAGTCGATCGTCTTTGGCGAGCTGTGGTCCACCCAGCGAGCGCTCAGCGGCGATGCCCGCGTCCAGACCCTCCATCGATTGCTGGTCGGCTTCCTCGTCGGCCCCTGCTGTCCCCAACCATGAACCCTCGGGATGAACATCATGAAGACCGCCGACGAATGGCTCGATCAATACGGCCAGTCCCACCAAAACCCCACCAACAAGCTGATCCACTGGTTTTGCATCCCGCTCATCGTGATGAGCCTGATGGGGATCCTGATCAGCATCCCCATGCCCTTCGGGCCCGATTGGCTCGACCCGGCCGTCGTGCTGATCGCCTTTAGCCTGGGCTTTTATGCCCTCATCTCCATGCGCCTGGCGGTGGGGATGCTGGTCGTGGCCAGCGCGCTCTACCTGGGGGCGCTGTCGCTGGAGGCGCTGCCCCTGCCGCTGTGGCTGTCCTCGACCCTGGTGTTCGTGCTCGCCTGGGTGGCGCAATTCATCGGACATCACATCGAGGGCAAGAAGCCTTCGTTCCTCGAGGACGTGCAGTTCTTGATGATCGGGCCCCTTTGGCTTCTGGGCTTCGTGTACCGACGCGTGGGGATCCGCTACTGAGGACCGCGACTGGGGATCGCGACTGGGGATCGCGACTGGGGATCCCCAACGCGCGGTGCTCAGCGCCACGCCGGCCGAGGATCGACCGGCGGTACACGTTGTTCCGCGCGGGCCTCGCTGGTGATCCGCACGTGCGCGACCTCCAATGCTCGGTCGCGGGATCAAGCCCCGGTCAGGACTGATATGGTGCGGTCTCGCCCCTCATGAGCACGCTACAGCGTGAACCACCGGGAGACGACCTGCACCCCCGTGCCGGCCGGCGCGAAGGTGGCCTTTTTCACGGCGTCCTTCACACAGGATCTGACCGCCGAGCCCTCGTCGTCGGTTCGGACGCGCACCGAGGTCACCCGCCCGGTGCTTCGATCGATCCGCAGCTGCACCAAGACCCGGTCGCCCGGCTTGCTACCCATCAGCGGACCTCCGCAGGCCTTGACCCGCGGCGCGACCCCGGCAAAGCCGCGATCGAGCTGAGCCCGGCTCAGCCGCCGCGACCGACGCGGTCGACCGGCAGACGCCGGCTCGGACCCCGTAGACCCGCTCCCCGCCGACTCCCCCGGCGAGGTCTCGGCGGGCGACTCGACGGGCGACTCGACGGGCGACTCGGGCCGAAGACCGCTCCGTGGAGCCACAACGAGCACCTCGGCCTGCGTCGCCTCGACCTGCTCGGGCTGGGGCTCGAGATCGTCTGGTTGGGTCAGCCACCACCCCATCAGCGCCAGCGCCACGCTGACGCCGAGCCCGACGACTACCCAGCTCAACCTGCGCCGCGGTGGCCCCAGCTCGCACAGCTCGTCATCGGCGCTCGCCAACAGGGGCATGGTGCCGGTGGACGGCGTTCCTTCCTCGGAGGGCCACGCCGGCAGCGAGGGCACCGTCCCGCCCGACGGCTCGTCGGAGGACACGGTCGCGGGCGCGTGGATCGTGCGACCGGGGGTCTCGCCGCTCGCCGAGGTGCTCGGGATCTCCGACCCCATCGCACTCGAGTCGGAGGCCGACTCCGGCACCCGAACCGTGCGCCCCGAGAGCTCGTCGGGCGCTCGACCGGGGGACACACGACGGCTGGGCGCGCCCCCGTAGGGCGCCGTCCAACCCGGCCGCGTGCCCGCAGCCTCCCCGGTGGGCTCGCCCACGCGGGAGGACGAGTCGACGTCGTACGCGACGTCCTCCGTCACCTTGCGGAGGGCTCGCGCGAACGAAGCCATGGTGGGGAAGCGATCTTCTCGCACCTTGGCCAGCGCGCGCATGACCGCGGCCTCCAGCCCCGGCGGCAACGCTTGCCCGGGGAGGTGCTCGGTGAGCGGCGGTGGGGGATCGTTCATGTGCTGGAGGGCCACGTCGAGGAAGGACTCACCGTCGAAGGGCACCGTGCCGGTGAGCAGCTCGTAGAGCATCACCCCCAGCGCATACACGTCGACGCGGTGGTCCACGCCCTTGCCCCGACACAGCTCGGGCGCCATGTAGGCCGGCGTCCCCAGGGTGGCTCCGGTGTTGGTCAGCCGCCCGCCGTGCTCCCCATCGGGAGCGAGCAACTTGGCCACGCCGAAGTCGAGGATCTTGATGAAGTCGGTCTCGCCGTCGCGCTCCACCAAAAAGCAGTTCTCGAGCTTGAGGTCGCGGTGCACCACGGCCTTCTCGTGGGCCGCCTGCAGTGCGCTACATACCTGCAGGGCGATCGCCACCGCCCGTGGCCACGGCATGGGGCCCTCACGCACCAACGTGTCGGCCAGCTCCTCGCCCTCGAGGAATTCCATCGCGTAGTAGAGGCCCACCTGCGGCGAGTGGCCCACGTCGAGGATCCGCACCACGTTGTCGTGATCGATCCGAGCGATGCTTCGCGCCTCCCGGGTAAAGCGCTCGGCTGCCCGCGGGATCGGGCGATCGTCCGCCAGCACCTTGAGCGCCACCTGGCCGCCCTGTGCCTGGTCATCGGCCAGGAACACGCGGCCCATCCCGCCTTCACCCAACAGGCGGATCACCCGATAACGCTCGCCGATCACGGTACCGGGCCCGATCCCCTGCGGATCGTGTTCCGGTCGCGGTGCCACCGTGGTCTCCCCCATCGCCGTCGGCCGCCGATGGTACCAGCACCCGGTCTCGCTTCGCGACGACCTCGCGGTCCTCGTCTCCCCCTGGAGGTGCCATGAACTCTCCCTTGCTGCTGTCGCTGTTTGGGGCGCTATCCGCCTCTTGGTCGACTACCGTCGTCGACCACGAGCGAGTCACGACGACAACGCCGCGCGAAGCGAGCGCTCCGGCTTCCGGCTCGGCGCCAGCATCCGCCTCGGAGCCACCGAAGACCGTCGAGGGCCGCCAGAACAACGATCCTGCCGGTCACGCCTCCACATCGGACGCGGCCGGTGACACGGCGACCGAGTCGGCCCTGGCCGCGATGGAGCACCTGGCCCGAGCCCAGGAGCTCGCCGCCACCGGGGCGCTCAGCCTGGCCGAGGCCGAGGCGTCGGTCGCGATCTCCCTGCAACCCCACGACGCCGCCGCCTACCTCGAGCGGGCCCAGCTCCGCTTGGTCATGGCCGACCAGATCCAAGACGACGCGCGGTGGGCCCATCGCGCACGAGCGGGCTTGCTCCGCCTCGCGGCGGACGATGTGGACTCCTACCTACGCTACGCCGAGCTCACCGCCGAGAGTGAGACTTGGTTTCAAGCTCGGCGACAGGCCATTCGCCGCGAGGCCGACGCTCTCGATCCGCCGACGCCAACGCCGGCGGCTCCGTTTCCCGAGCCCGAGCCCGAGCCCGAGCCCGTTCGCCCGACCACCACGCCGAGTCCCGCTGCGACCTCCGCGACCACCTCCGCGACCACCTCGGCTCGGGACCCGCAACCGCGCGACACGGACCACCGCCGCCGCAGCCGAGCCCTGCTGAGCAGCGGCGCGATCATGGGTGCTGGCGCGGCCGGGCTGGCCGCCGCCAGCCTCCGCATCGAACAGGCGTGCGCCCAAACGGAGCAGACGGGCCCGTCGTGCCAGATCCGCTGGCGGGCTCAGGCTCCGCTGCTCGCCCCCGCGGCCGTGCTCACCGCCCTGAGCACCACCTCCGTGGTCCTCGGGGTCCTCGACGCCCCTGGCCTCGACCGACCCCGAGTGCGCCGGGCCACGAGCGCCACCACACTCGCCCTGGGAAGTACGGCGGCGGCGCTTGGGGTGATCACCGGGGCGATTGCCGCCGCGCAGTGGTATGCGCCGCTGTCTCCATCCGACGATCGAGCGCTGAGCACCACGCAGACCCTGGCCAACACCTCGGCCGCCAGCGTCGCGATCGCGCTCCCGCTGCTCAGCGCAGGACTCACCGCCTGGTTGCGAGCTCGTCGCTCGCAATCCGACGGGGCCCGAGCGCTCACCCCTCGCCTCGAACACCCCCTCGCGTACCTCCGCTGAGCGCCCCCGCCCCGCCCTGCCCCGCCCATGAGCAGCGAGCCATGCTCCGCAGGGTATGGCTCACTCGATCTCGCGCAGCCACTCCGAGAGCGCCTTGCCGATCTGCTCGGGCTCGTCCTCCTGGATGAAGAGGATCCCGTCGCCCACGTGCTTGTCGGTGAGGTTCGGAAAGTTCTCCTTGACCCACTCCACCTTGTCGGGGGTGATGCTCGATCCCGGGGTAGCGTGCAGCAGTAGCTTCGGCAGCGGAGACTCGCGCAGCTTGATGTTGTAGTGACCGACGATCTTGGCCACATCGGCAGGCTGGCCCGCGATTGGGGTCTCGTTGGGCCAGCGCCACAGCGGCTTGCGTGACGGCGGATCGACATAGGGGGCCCGGTAGACCTCCATCTCACGATGGGTCAGCTCGCGCAGCACGGTCCCGGGCAGCACCGACTCGATGTACAAGTTCTGGTCGACGATGAGCTCCCAGCCCTCGTCCTCGGTACGAAAGCTGGCGTAGAGCTCGCGCGCTTCCTCGTCGAGCGCCTCCATGCCGGGCAGGGGGGCGAGCAGCGCCTCCATGAACGCGATCCCCCGCACGTTGTCCTCGTGGCTGACCGCGTAGTGAAAGCCCAGCGCCGAGCCCCAGTCGTGAACGACGAGCGTGATGTTGTGCAACCCTAGCGCCTCGATGAAGCCCGTGACGTACTGGTAGTGCTCGACGAAGCGATAGTCGATGTCGGGCTTGTCCGATTGCCCCATGCCGATGAGATCCATGGCGATGGCGCGTCCTTGCTCGCTGACGTGAGGGATGATGTTGCGCCACACGTAGGAGGAGGCCGGGCTGCCGTGGAGGAACAAGATGGGAGAGCCCTCGCCTTGCTCGACGTAGTGGATCTTCGATCCGTGGACCTCGACGAAGCGGGACTCGTACGGAAAATCGGCGGAGATGGTGCTCATGGGTCGACCTGTGGTCGAGCGCGGCTCGACGGGGCCACCCTATCGCATGCACCCCGACGACCTCGGGCCTCGCAGCGCGGTCGGTCGCCCAGCCGGCCTCGCACGCGCTCCGCTGCTGGTCGGCGGTGGTCGGGACGACCGCGACCGGTGCCCCAAAACTCGTGTTTTTCCCGTTGACAAGCCCTGGCTTCGTCGTAAGGTCCTTCAACGGAAAGAACGATGAACGCTCCTGCCCAGCAAAGCGCCCGCGCCCGCCAGTCCCGGTACGTCTCTACGTACGAGGGCTCGTCGTCGTATGCGTATGTGCTCGGCAGTCGTAGCTCATCGTATTGATAGCCAGCCGAGCACGTTGGCTCCAGCACCGTAGGCCACCGCTGCGCTCCTTGTGCGCGTGCGGATCGAAGCCGGTCGATGCCGCGATCTGTCCGTGCATCAACCGAGTCCTGGCCGTCTCGCGCTCGCTCCCGCGATCGCGGGATGAGATGGCTGCGAGCCATTGCGCGGTCGCTCACCGAAGGTGACCGGCGAGCCACCGCACACTCGCTCACCGAAGGCGACCGGCGAGCCACCGCACGGTGACCCGGTTCTTCGGGCCCCGTCGACATCGTGCGACGACATCGTCCGTCGGCATCGTGCGTCGACATCGTCCGTCGACATCGTGCGACGACATCATGGAGGGATGGCCGAGTGGGAAGGCACCGGTTTGCTACGCCGTGGTCTGGTATTCCAGCGCGGGTTCGATCCCCGCTCCCTCCGCTTGCTTCGATCCTCATGGAAGGTTGGCCGAGTGGGAAGGCACTCGCTTGGAACGCGACGGTCTGGCCGAGAGGTCAGCGGGGGTTCGATCCCCTCACCTTCCGTCGGGAGGGTTCGGCATGGGCACGCCAAGCCGCTTTGAACGCGGTGGATCCCTTCGGGGATCTGGGGGTTCGACTCCCTCACCCTCCGCTCATCCGTGGGACGCCCAATCCGGTAGGGCAGCGGACTGTAAATCCGTGGCGCTTTGGCGCGTGCAGGTTCGAATCCTGCCCCACGGACCACGAACAACGAGCAGCGTCTATGCAAACTTGACTTACTGTAATCACGGGAAGGTTGGCCGAGTGGTAAGGCACCCGTTTCGAACACGGCGATCTGGCCGAGAGGTCAGCGGGGGTTCGATCCCCTCACCTTCCGCCACATGCGTAAGACGCCCGACTGGCAGGAACCAGATCTCGATCTGGTTCGTCCGGCGGCACAACGCGTCCGGAGCGAGGGTCGTCGCTCCGTCCGGCGCGCGACGAATCACTCGGCCGGAGCTCACCCGAGGCCCAGCTACACACTGTCCGTCAGACTTGCGCTCCGCGCGCCATAATCGCAAAAAAGACGCAATCAAACCGTCTCGCTCGACGGACAGCCCCATGAGGCCACCGTCGTCGTCGTCGTTCCTCAGCGCTCGGGAGCCCACCGGGGTGCCGGTCAACGACCGACCCCAAGGGGAGTCGGGGGGGACTCGCAAGCTACGGACAACTTCACGGAGTTGTGGAGTAACCGACGATGAGAGGAGTTGCATGTGAGTGCATTAACTTGGGGCCACGCAAGGTCAGGCGGCGACGATTCCGAGATTCATCACCCCGAACGTCAACGGATTGTACTCGGCGTTGCCCGACGTCAGCTCAGGCACCGAGTATCTGCGCTCGAGGTCGTGCAACGCCGACCGATGGGTCGAAATCGATGCCTCGCAGGAACGGATCACTTGTAAACGTTAGCCGACAGCTCGTGGATGCGAGCCAGACGAAAGGAATAGACAATGCCGAGACTATCCGAAATCGAAGGTATAACCCGTCCGCCGATCCGCTCACTATTCGCGCAGGTTGGGCGCTATATGAGCCGCAACCCGCCGGTTCGCGGCGTTGGATGGCACACTCGTCTGGCTCGCATCCACGAGCTGTCGGCTAACGTTTACAAGTGATCCGTTCCTGCGAGGCATCGATTTCGACCCATCGGTCGGCGTTGCACGACCTCG